>CAWHAC010000006.1:0-1013288 GCA_963827125.1 uncultured Verrucomicrobiae bacterium | reverse complement strand
GCCACTCAGAAAAGAGAACGTCGGTCCGCGATAAAACGTCGCCCTGCGGTGCCCTTTGGCTCATCCTCAGTGAACTCTTTCGCCCGATGACCTGCCGCGCCGAAAAACCGGGAAGAAGCGCAAGCGACCGGAGACGCTCGCCGCGAATGCGACGGCCGGCGGCTGGCAGAGACGGAGAAGCCTCCGTCCCGCCGGCTTTCGCGGCGATTGTACGGGTCGAATCACCCCCGACCAGCTCTTTTTTTCCACCTCGGTTGCCGCATCTGCGCCATCTGCGAAATCTGCGGTTCAGAAATGGCCGTTGCTCCGGCGGTGTCCCCGGTTTCTCTTTGTGTCTTCGTGCCTTTGTGGTGAATATCTGGGCGAACCAGTCGCCACTGCAGATGGCCTCGGCTGGCATGCCTGCTGCGGGGCAGCCGTCACGCCAGCCTTCGACCACTGCAGGTCTCTGACGTTCGGCATTAGATCAAACCCGGCTATGAATACTGAACCAGCATCTGCCAGACGACTATTGCGAATCCGCATTGTTGCGATCTGCGCCCTTGTCTGTGCCTTGGTCGCCATATTCCTTTACGCAGATTGGCAGCGTGCAAGACAACGGAGCGCCATTGGCGCCGTCTTCGCGAAGCGAGCCCAACTGCGTACCGAATACCTCGCGATAGATCGCGAACACCGATTCATGCCAGATGCTCCGCGAAGATATGCAAATGCTCTCCGCGAGATCGATACCGAATCATGCCCAGCTCGCTTCCGACAGGCTTGGTTGATTTACGAGCAGGCTTGGGAGCGACAAACGAATCGAAGCCTTGGAGATCTTGCATATGAAGCCAGCGCCATAGTGCAGGCTGTCGGCCCAGCGCATGACGCGCATTATTACCTCGAAAACGCAAAAAAGCTGAATACCCGCGAAGCATGGTTTCTCTGTGAAAGAATTGCCCTGGACTTCGGAGTCACATCAGAAAAATGATTTCGCCGAACAAATCGCCGCTGCCAATTCGGCCGTCGGTCACGCCTCGTGCGTGCGCACGAGTCGCGCCCGCCATGCCTCATGGCAGGCCTTGAGCGTTCGCCACTCAGAAAAGAGAACGTCGGTCCGCGATAAAACGTCGCCCTGCGGTGCCCTTTGGCTCATCCTCAGTGAACTCTTTCGCCCGATGACCTGCCGCGCCGAAAAACCGGGAAGAAGCGCAAGCGACCGGAAACGCTCGCCGCGAATGCGGGGGCCGGCGGCTGGCAGAGACGGAGAAGCCTCCGTCCCGCCGCCTTTCGCGGCGATTGTACGGGTCGAATCACCCCCGACCAGCTCTTTTTTTCCACCTCGGTTGCCGCATCTGCGCCATCTGCGAAATCTGCGGTTCAGAAATGGCCGTTGCTCCGGCGGTGTCTCCGGTTTCTCTTTGTGTCTTCGTGCCTTTGTGGTGAATATCTGGGCGAACCAGTCGCCACTGCAGATGGCCTCGGCTGGCATGCCTGCTGCGGGGCAGCCGTCACGCCAGCCTTCGACCACTGCAGGTCTCTGACGTTCGCCACTCAGAAAAGAGAACGTCGGTCCGCGATAAAACGTCGCCCTGCGGTGCCCTTTGGCTCATCCTCAGTGAACTCTTTCGCCCGATGACCTGCCGCGCCGAAAAACCGGGAAGAAGCGCAAGCGACCGGAGACGCTCGCCGCGAATGCGACGGCCGGCGGCTGGCGGAAAAGGAGAAGCCTCCGTCCCGCCGGCTTTCGCGGCGATTGTACGGGTCGAATCACCCCCGACCAGCTCTTTTTTTCCACCTCGGTTGCCGCATCTGCGCCATCTGCGAAATCTGCGGTTCAGAAATGGCCGTTGCTCCGGCGGTGTCTCCGGTTTCTCTTTGTGTCTTCGTGCCTTTGTGGTGAATATCTGGGCGAACCAGTCGCCACTGCAGATGGCCTCGGCTGGCATGCCTGCTGCGGGGCAGCCGTCACGCCAGCCTTCGACCACTGCAGGTCTCTGACGTTCGCCACTCAGAAAAGAGAACGTCGGTCCGCGATAAAACGTCGCCCTGCGGTGCCCTTTGGCTCATCCTCAGTGAACTCTTTCGCCCGATGACCTGCCGCGCCGAAAAACCGGAAAGAAGCGCAAGCGACCGGAGACAGTCGCCGCGAATGCGGGGGCCGGCGGCTGGCAGAGACGGAGAAGCCTCCGTCCCGCCGGCTTTCGCGGCGATTGTACGGGTCGAATCACCCCCGACCAGCTCTTTTTTTCCACCTCGGTTGCCGCATCTGCGCCATCTGCGAAATCTGCGGTTCAGAAATGGCCGTTGCTCCGGCGGTGTCCCCGGTTTCTCTTTGTGTCTTCGTGCCTTTGTGGTAAAAATCTGGGCGAAGCCGCCGCTGCGAATGCCGGTCAGCGGACGCCGGCTGCTGCCTCCTCCGCTGAAGCTACGAAGGCACCCGTCGCGCCGCCGTCCGGCGCTGCAGGCCGGTAGCGTTCGGCAAAAAGCCCGACCTTGCCCTGATCAACCGTATGCCTACGATTCCCGCCATGCCATCACAGACGGTCTCGTCCCTCCTTCGACTTCCCAGGCGTAAGCGCCTCGAGATTGCTGAGCGTTTGTGGCTTTCCGTGGCCGACGAAAAGGATATGCCGGTTCCTGAGAGCCACAAAAAGATCCTCGATGCTCGGCTGGCTGCGTATCGATCCGGCAAGAGCAAGCCCATTCCCCACGAAGAGTTGATGCGTCGCCTTCGGACATCGTGAGAAGCCTGCCGGTCTATGCGTTGCCAGAGGTCGACGCCGACCTTCGCGCCGCGGCCATGCACTATGCTTCGTGGCGATCAGACGGCGCCGAGCATATTCTACAGAAGTACGAAGAGACCGTCGAATGGATCCGATGGAATCCAGAGGCATTTCCGAAGAAACATGGGGCTGTACGACGCGCGATCCTCAAGCAATCGTATTATATTATCTATTTCCTGATCGAGGCAGACACTACCGTCGTGCTCGCAGTCCTCGACGGACGCCGAGATCCACAAGAGATCCAGAACATCGTCAGCAGAAGAGGGGGCCGAACCAGATATCTGAGGTGAACGGGCAACGCCCTCGGCTCGCACGCCGGCTGCTGCCTCCTCCGCTGAAGCTACGGAGGCCGGGGGCGCACCCGTCGCGCCGTCGCCCAAGGCGGGAGATCGTTGAACGTCGGGCGGCGACTCCGACCACTCGTCAGATAAAGTAGAAAAGATGAATGAGAAAATCGATCGGGTTACTAGTGCCCCAACCCCGGACTCCGACCGATCCGGAAAGAACGTCATGGAACGAGGACAGAAAGAAGCCGGCATCGGAATGTGCCGGGAGGTTGCCTCAGACGTATATTGCATGGAGACGGGGCGAGGAATCAGTCGAGCCAACGTTTATTTCGTACGGTCTGGATCGTCGTGGGTCTTGGTTGATACTGCATTGGCGAATTGCGGTCAGTTGATCCGGAAGACCGCGGAGTCTTTGTTCGGGGCGAACACGCGTCCCGCTTCGATCCTACTAACCCACAACCACCCTGATCATGCGGGTTCAGCGGTCGAGCTAGCGCATATGTGGGATTGTCCGGTTTACGTGCATCCTGATGAATTGCCCTACGTGGCCATAGAAGATCTTTCGACAATCGAAAAGTATGCCAACCCGCTCGACCGCTGGATCATCCTCCCGTTACTACGGGCGATGCCGCGACAGCGGGTCGAGGCGATGCTCTCCAGTGCAAGCATCAAAGAGGTTGTGCGGGCGTTCGATCCGGGCGCCGCTGTTCCCAACCTTCCAGGCTGGGAGTGCATTCCTACGCCGGGCCACACGCCGGGCCATGTTTCATTCTTCCGAACCAGTGACCGGGTCTTGATCACGGGCGACGCCATCGTGACCGTCAACTTGAACTCCGTCTGGGGATTTCTGTTGTGGGGTTTGCGGCTAAACAAGCAGAGAGTCTCCGGCCCGCCGTGGTATTCGACCTGGGATTGGCGAGTTGCGAAGGAGTCCGTCACGGCTCTCGCGGGGCTCGAACCGCATGTGCTGGCGTCCGGTCACGGCGTGCCCATGTCGGGTGACAAAATCGCACAAGAGTTGCGTGCCTTCGCCGATCACTTTTCCGGCCCTGCCGCCGATAAGCAGGGGGGGTAACAGGAACAGGTTGAAAAAACGAGATAGTCAAATCTCGCAAGCTCTCATCATAACCAGGATAACGGGATAGGGATTCCCCTGCGTCAGCGTTCTCACATCAGAGGCGATTCCGTGCAGCAGCATTGCGACCAGGCCGCCATGCGATGATGGCAGACACCTGCCAGAACTGCCGGCGCAGGATCTCCCTGCCCGCCTTTGTCCCGGTTCAAAGCAGGTATGGGTTGATTGCGGCCACGGTATTCCGCTCGAAAAGCCGGAATCCGTGGTCGCAGCGGTGCGTGAAGTATTGTCTTCCAAGCAATCACTCGAAGGTCACCGAGAATGATCTCACCCATATGCTCTAACACTGCGTTACTGCCGCGGGCCACGCCGAAGAAACTTTATTCCGCATCAGCTCACCCGCCAACCTCGGGATGTTCCAGAGCGGTTTTCCTGAAACTGCAGCCGTTTCCACCGGCGGGCGCATTGCCAACGACATTGCCGTTCCGTCGCGGCTGCACTTCAACTTGACCCGCTCCAGCATTCTCCCAACGCCAGCAGTTCCTGCACGGCCGCAGTCACGGGAATCTGCCCGTTGAGAATCGCCTGTTCCCAGGCTTCGCGGCGCGCCGCAACTTTGGGCTGCCGGTAGAAACGGTCGTGCAGCGCCCCCTCGATCATGGTTTGCGCCCAGGCGAGATTCTGCCGCCGGCGGCGTTCCGTCAGCGCGCCATTCTCACGCGTCAGGTTCACGAATTCCCCGACCATCGTCCACAAGGCGGGCACGCCTTCGCCGGTGCGCGCCGAACAGGTCAGCGCGCGCGCCGGCCAGCCGGGCGTCGGAGGCGCGAAGTAGTGGAGCGAATCCTGGAGCATCCGGCGCGTGACCTGCGCCCGGGCGACGTTCTCCCCGTCGGCCTTCGCCACGACCACGGCATCCGCCAGCTCGAGGGAGCCGCGCTTCATCCCCTGCAGGTCGTCACCGCCGCCGGTGATCGTCAGCAGGAGCAGGAAATCCACCATCGAGCGGACAGCGATTTCGCCCTGCCCCACCCCGACAGTCTCGACCAGGATGACATCGTAACCCGCCGCCTCGCACACGAGGATGGTCTCGCGCGTCTTGCGGGCGACGCCGCCCAGCGCGCCGCCGGAGGGTGAGGGCCGGATGAATGCGTTCGGCTCCCGCGCCAGCTGCTCCATGCGCGTCTTGTCGCCGAGGATGCTCCCGTGGCTGACGCTGCTGCTCGGGTCCACCGCCAACACCGCGACCTTCTTGCCCTGCCTGCACAGCCAGGTGCCGAAGACCTCGATGAGCGAGCTCTTGCCCGCCCCGGGCACCCCGGTGACGCCCACGCGCACCGACCGGCCGGTATGCGGCCGCAGGAGGGCCAGGATGCTCTGCGCCTCGGCAATCCGCGCGGCGGCATTGCTCTCGATCACCGTGATCGTCTGCGCGAGCAGCGACCGGTCGGCGCGCAGCACGCCCTGCGCGTACTCTTCGGGCGAAAACTGGCGCCGGCGCGGCGGGCGGGGAGCCCGGTGCGCCGCAGCCGGCACAGCCCTCCCCGAAACAATGCGCACCGCGAACTCCGGCCCCGCGTCCTCAGGCCGCCAGTCCGGGTGTTCAGGGGAGTGTTTCATGAAAAGTCTGATGGGATGCGAGTGCGCCAGACTCCTCCGGAGATGGCAATCCGCCATTCGCCGGCGCCCCCGCCCGGAAAATGCAACGTGCAAAGTTTGACCGCGTCAGATCGGTCCCAGCCAAAAAGTGTTACCGATGTCCCTAGAGAATCTGTTACCGATGTGGGCAGATCGTACCTTTGCGCCAGGCCCGATCCGACGCGCCGGTCAGTCGACCAGGACGTCAAAGCCGGCGATCTTGAATACCTTTTTGACGGAGGGATCGAGGTTGAGGCAGGAGAAACGCCCCGGGCCGGCCTGCCGCGCCGCCCTCAGGCAGATGCGAAGGAACGACGAGGCGACATAGGTGACCGGCGCCATGTCAAAGGCGATCTTCCGCCCCTGATTCCCCGCCACCGCATCCATCACGTCCTTCTCGACCTCGGTGGAGGCATTGGTGTCCATCTTTTGAAGCAGGAACTTGATCACCAGGGCGTCGTCGGTTCCGGAGATTTGGATGTTTGCGCTCATGTTCGTGGGTCGTGGCATTGCGGCGGCCTCAGCAGTTCTTGTTAAATGCCCTTTCGATGGCTTCCGGGGTCACCGTCTCATCGAAATAGAGGCTGTCATCAAACTGCATCATGCGCCGGTTCACCCGGCGGCGACAGATGCGCTGGATGTTCAGGAGGTGCATGGCGCTCACATTGTCCGAGGTGATGTTCTTGCCGCCCGTGCCACAACCGAGCGTGAAGGAGACGGGGATGCAACTGTACATGCCTCCGACCGCTCCCTGCGACGAGGGCATGTTGACCACCACGCGCCCGGCGTTCATCAACACGGAGAACTTTTTGATCACGGCCTCGTCGTTCGAGAAAAGGGAGGCGGTGTGGCCGATGCCGCCATGGAAATTGAGATCGATGCAGAGGTTGACGGCCTTGTCGAAGGAATCGGCCTCGTAGAGGGCGATCACCGGCGCGAGGATCTCGCAGGAGAGGGGTTCCTCGTTGCCGACGGCATTCAGCGGCGCCACGAGGAGCGCGGTGCCTTCGGGGACGGCCACGCCGGCCAGCGCGGCGATCTCCATGGCGGTTCTCCCGATGATCTCGCCGCGCATGACGCGCTTTTCGGCGTCGTAGACAGCCTTCCCCACAGCATCGATCTGCTCCCGCGACAGGATGAACGCCTTCCTCCCCAGGAGCTCTTCACGAACCCGCCCGGCAACGCATTTCTCGACCACGAGCGCCTGTTCGCTGGCGCAGATCGTCCCGTTGTCAAAAAGCTTGGACTTGAATATTTCTCCAATCGCGAATGGCACGTCCGCCGTGCGCTCGATAAACACAGGCACGTTGCCCGCCCCCACGCCCAGGGCGGGTGTGCCGGAACTATAGGCCGCCTTGACGACGCTTTCCCCGCCGGTGGCGAGAATCAGGGCGAGCCGCCTGTCGGACATCAGGGCCCTGGTGTCCTCCCGCGAGGCGCGTTCGAAAAAGATGATGCAATCGTCGGGAGCCCCCGCGGACTGGGCGGCCTCATAGCAAATCCGCACCGTTTCCCTGCAGCTGGCGAGAGCCCTGTGATGCGGGCTGATGATGATGGGGTTGCGCGTCTTCAGCGAGATGAGGATCTTGAAGAGCGCGGTCGAGGTCGGGTTGGTGCAGGGGATGATCGCCAGAATGGGGCCGATGGGCTGCGCGATCTCCGAGATCCCCGTCAGCGGATCCTCGCTGATGATGCCCACCGTCTTCAGGTCTTTGATGTCCTCATAGACGTATTGGGTGGCGATCACGTTCTTGAGCACCTTGTGATCCCAGCGCCCGATTCCTGTTTCCCCGTGGGCCATCTTCGCAAGCCTGATCCGGTTGCGCAGGCCCTCCTTGTAAACAGCCTCGGTGATCCTGTCCGTCTGTTGCTGGTCAAGCTGGTTGAAGATGGCGGCAGCCTGCGCGGCTCTGCCCAAGACGTCTTCAACGAGGGCGCTTGAACTGGGTTTGGACTCTTCGTTCATGGCTGGGGTATTGTCAGGGGTCTTCCGGGGCGGATCAGCGCCCCTTCACGACCAGACGCCGGCGTGCGAAAAACCGTCGTGGCGAACATGGTGGCAGGGCTTCCATCCGAACCCATGTTGACCCCGTGCCAGCCGATCCGGCGAGAAGAAATCTCATCCTTGAGCCTTCACCGATGCGGAGTGCCGGGCGCCATGCCCCGGGGTTCGCGCACGGCGCGAGCTGCCGGCAATTTCTTCCCCGGCGACCCGATTAAAGCTGGAAAGGCGCCGGTGGCGATCGTCTAGCGGTTTTTTGACGCATCTCATCCGCCTAAGGACAAACAAATTGCTAAACCGCCACAAGATCGGGCCGAAGGATTGCTTGTCTGTACTCAATGGTACAAGTGCTTCAGCCGCCAACAGCCTCAAGCGGAATTCCCCCGCAACCACGTTGTCCGGTGGACAAGGGTCGCCCTGCCATTGTCATGGAACCGGACAAGAAGCCCCTTGCGGAACGTCATCATCGTGGACGACACGCCCAGCAGCCTGCAGCTTCTGGGAGACATTTTGATTGATGGCGGCTACCGGGCGCGCGGGTTTTTGCGCGGAGAACCGGCGCTCGCCGCAACGGCAAGGGAGCCGCCGGACCTGATCATGCTGGACGTCACGATGCCGGGATTGAACGGCTACCAGGTCTGCGAGCAGCTCAAGGCCGACTCCAGGCTGTCCTCCATTCCGGTGGTTTTCATCAGCGCCTTGAGCGATCCCCTGGAAAAGCTGAAAGCGTTCGGGTGCGGGGGCGTGGACTACGTCACCAAGCCGTTCCGCGGATCGGAGGTCCTGGCGCGCGTTGCGACGCATCTGAAGCTCCGGCGGCTCCAGCTCGAACTGCAGGAACACAACGCCCGGCTCGAGGAACTCGTGCAGACCCGCACGCGCGAACTCGCCGAGGCCAAGGGCCGCCTGGCCATCCTCGACAAGGCCAAGAGCGATTTCCTGATGCTGATCTCGCACGAACTGCGCACGCCGCTCACCGGACTGATCGGCGTCACCGACCTGGTTTTCATGGAGGGCGAGTCGATTCCCGCCGTAATCCAATTCCGGGCGGCGTACGAGGAGTCGCGGCAGCGGCTGCTCAAGATGCTGGAGGATGCGCTGGTGCTCACCCAGATCGAAGTCGAGGGCAAGGACTACGCGCCGCAGCCCGTCTCGCTGAATTTCGTCCTGACGGACGCCCTGGCAAGGGCGACTGAATTCGCCAGGGCGCGCGGCGTGTGTCTCGACGACCCGCCGGATTTCGCCTCCCTGGTGCTCGGCAAGGAGGAGCTTCTCGCCGGGGCGCTGCGTTCGTTGATCGAGACCGCGGTGCTGTTCTGTCCCGAGGGCGAGACCGTCAGACTGTCCGGCGATGCGACGCCGGCGGAGACCCGTCTGGAGATCGCCGCGACCGGACGCAAGATTCCGCCCAAGGCCCTGGAGCGGTTCTTCAACGTCTTCTCGGTGGGCGAATCGGTTTCCGCGGGAGGAGATCTCGGCCTGGGGCCGCCGATGGCCGAGCGGATCCTCGCGCTCTTCGGCGGTTCGGTGACCGTGGAGAATGTCGATCCCCCCGGCGTCCGCCTCCGCGTCACATTGAAGCCGGCCCCCGCCCAGCCGGGCCGGGAGGCGTGACACCGCCCAAGAAGCCGCTCCGGCCCTGGAGCGGCGGCACCCCCGCCGCCGGAACGAGATGGACCGGGCAACGCGACGATGGCGTCGCGTCTCCAATTGCCGGATCCGGGAACGGATTGCCGGCCGGATGCTATCTCGCCTCGACCGCGAAATCATTGACCGCGAAGTCGAGCCCTCCCGGCGACGCGGTGATCTCCCAGCCAAACTGCACCTCGTCGAGCAGAACGTCGCCGCCCTCAGGTCGGCCAAACCAGCCCCGCGCCCTGATCCAGTCGAGCACCGCCTTGATATCCACCTCGCCGGTCGTCATGGGGCTTGTGCACAGAAAGGTGAAAACCGCGTTTGCCCCGTTGCTGCCCTTGTAGACATCCCAGGTGTGGCCGCCGACGGTGACGCCAGTCACCTCGACGGCGGGCTTGCCGGCGGCATCCCACGAACGCGCGATCGGACCCGTCTTCCCGCGCCAGTTCACCCAGAGCATGATCTCGTAGGCGTGGTGTTCGCACCAGATGTCGTAGGCCGTGTTGTAGCTGCCGGCGGCCGGAACGGCGACGGCAAAGCGGCTCATGCACTGGCGGATCGCATCGAGCCTCCGCTGCACGTTGCGGCCGGCATGGGGATAGGCCTTGATCCCGGCCGTGTCCGGGTGGTTGGCGCGCACGCCCCAGTGCGCGAACGAGTCGGCCCAGACGGTCTGGGGACCCGCGCCATCGCCCCAGATGTCGTTGCACACGGCGTAGCCGCCCGCGGAATGCTCCCCGTACCTTTCCGTCGACGTCCATCGCGACGCGGCGGGATTCACCCCCCGCCCGCAGGCGCCGAGCAATGCCGCGACGAGGAGAGCGGGGCCCATGAGGAAAGCGGTTCTGTTCATTCTCATTGGCGATCAAACACCATTGCGTTCCCGCCGCAACCCAACGCGGAGGCTCTCCGCCTGCGCCCCGGCGCGTCCCCGCGTTCAAGCCTCCGGGAACCTGCGCGGAACGCCCGCGCCCTCCGGCGCCAAGCGGGCGCCGGTTCTCCATCGATTTCAGCGGGCCGGGGCAGGCGCCGGGGCGGCGGGAGGCGATGCCGGAGCCGGAGCGGACGGCAGGGGCGCCGCCCGCAGCTGTTCCACCAGCGCAGCCGGCACGGCGAGCACCGTGGCATGGTGCATCCGCTCCACCCGCCCGGGCGATTCCTCGTCGGGAAACACCATCTTCCCCGTGACGTTGCGCCAGGTTTTCAGGTCGCGGGAGCTCATCGCTCCGTAGTGCTTATCCTCATACGCCTCGAAATAGACCAGGTATTCCTCGCCGATCCTGACCGCCGTCGGGGCGCCGGCCGCCAGGCGTTTTGGAGAAAACGCTTCTTCCGCCACCTCGTAGGGCCCGTCAAGGCTGTCGCTCAAGGCGATGCGCAGGTTCTTTCTGAAAGGCCTTGCCGTCTCGTCCTTCGCGATGAGGCAGAAGCGCCCCTCCGCCTGCAGGAGGGTCGCATCGAGCACGGGGAATCCCGGATCGTAAAACAGCCGCATCGGTGTGAAATAGGCGAAATCCTTCGTGGTCGCGCAGAAGATGCGGCTGTTGAAATCCTTCCCCGCCGCGCGTTCGGTGTCGGCGAACTGGCCCTTGATCGCGGAAGCCCAGAAGATAAGGCACCGCTGCCATTTCGCATCGTAGAACACCCCCGGCGACGACGTGTTCTCCACAGCCGGCTCCGCGGCCATCACCGGGATGTCCTGCTCGGGCGACCAGTGGAGGAAATCGCGCGTGGAGGCATGGCCGATGTCGTTCCCGTTCAATCCCGTGGCCCACACGAGCTGAAAAACGCCGTCGCGCCCGCGCACGGCGCACGGGTCGCGCATGAGCTTCTCCTTGCCCACCGTGGGAGCCAGATAACTCTGGCCCCTGCCAAGCGCCTCCCATTTGTACCCGTCAGCACTCCACGCGAGATGCAATCCGTCCTCGCCGTTCCTCGTGTAGTAAACAAACAAATAGGCGGTCCCTCCCGGAGGATTGCCTTCTTCCGCCACGCCAAAACTCCAGCCGCCAAGCAACGCCAGAATGGCACCAAACAACAGGGGTTTCTGCATACACTTTGCGATCGTAACGGATTTGCCGCCACAATCAATCGTTCAGTTGCGCCATGGGCGGACCCGTGTTCCTGCGCCCACACGGCGGTCTTTTCCGACGAATCGGGATTGTCGGGAAGGGCTTCTCCGTCTTTGCTCTCCAACCCTATGGACCAGGTCAACATCGGCATGATCGGCGGCGGCACCGTGGGCAGCGGCGTATTTCACGCCCTCCAGCAGAATGCGGACCTCATGGCCGCCCGGCTCGGCATCCGGCCGGCCCTTTGCAAGGTCGCGGTCAAGGCGTTCGACGAACCGCGCCCCTACGCCATTCCCCAGCAGGTCCTGACGCTCGCCTGGCGCGACGTGGTCGACGACCCCGCCGTCCAGATCGTGATCGAACTCGTGGGCGGCACCGGCATCGCCCGCTCGATGATTCTCACGGCGCTCGAGCGCGGCAAGCCGGTCGTGACCGCCAACAAGGCCCTCCTCTCCGCCCACGGCCCCGAGCTGTTCGCCGCCGCCCGCCGGTTCAAGACCAACCTTTATTACGAGGCCAGCGTCGCCGGCGGCATTCCCATCATCAAGGTCGTGCGCGAAAGCCTCGTCGGCAACCGGTTCGACCGGATTTTCGGCATCGTCAACGGCACCTGCAACTACATCCTCACCCGGATGAGGCGCGAGGGCGCCGCCTTCGCCGACGTGCTCGCCGACGCCCAGCGCCTCGGGTACGCCGAGGCCGATCCCACGCTTGACATCGACGGGCATGACGCGGCGCACAAGACCGGCATCCTCGCCTCGCTGGCCCACGGATTCTGGGTGGACCCCCGCGACATCCATGTCGAGGGCATCCGGCAACTCACGCCGCTCGACGTCCGGTTTGCCGCGCAGCTCGGGTACACGATCAAGCTGCTCGGCATGGTGAAGACGGTCCCGCCGGCAGGCCGGGGCGCAAAGAGAGGCCCGCCGGCCTCTCCCCGCATCAGCGTGTCGGTGAGCCCCACGCTCGTGCCCGACAGCCATGTGCTGGCAAGCGTCAACGACGTCTTCAACGCGATCTTCGTCTCAGGCTTTCCCATCGGGGACACGCTCTATTACGGACGGGGCGCGGGCAAGGACGCCACCGCGAGCGCGGTGCTGAGCGATCTCGCCGACGCCGCGCTCGATCTCCGGCACGGCACGCTGCAGCGCGTGCCGGCATTCGTCCCGCACGCTTCCGGGGGCAGCGTCATCCCGCTGGCCGAGACCTCGTCCCGTTTCTATCTCCGCCTCAACGTTGTGGACCGCCCGGGCGTGATTGCGGAGATTTCGGCGATCCTGGGAAGGGCCGGGATCAGCATCTCGTCGATCATCCAGCCGGAAGGGCACGAAGGCCAGACGGTGCCCTTGATCCTCATGACGCACGCCGCACGCCGCGCCGCGATGGTCCGCTCCTGCGCCGCCATCGCGAAGATTCGCGCGGTCAAGGGCCCCTCGCGGCTCCTGCCGGTCGAGGATTTCGACGGGCGGGACGCAACCCCGGCGCAGCCGGCGGCTTGATGAAATCGCGGCCGTGACGCTGCCGAAGCTGGAGATCACCCTGCGGCCGGCCGACATTCTCCGCAGCCTCGGCCACCCGCCCGGGGCGGCCCCGCCCGCGCACCTCGCCGGGGCGGTCGCGGAATTCACGCGCGAAGCCGGGGCCTTCCTCGATCCTCGCGGAGCCTATGCAATCCATGGGCTCGCCGCCCGGACGGACCATTCCATCGACATCGGTGGCTGCACGATCGCCGGGGATTTCGCCAAGGCCCTCCAGGGCGCCCGCCGCGTCGCGGTGTTCATGGTCACCGCAGGCGACGGGATCACGCGGCAGGCGCGGAGGCGCTCCGAAGCCGGGGATGCTTTCGCGGGGCGGGTTCTCGATGTCATCGGCTCGTGGGCCGCCGAGCTGGCCGCCGAAGCGCTCATGGCGCAGCTGGCTTCGCACCTCGGCCCGGACGAGTCGTTCACCGCGCGCTGCAGCCCGGGCTTTTGCGAGATGAATCTCTCGCAACAGCGGGTCCTGTTCCGGCTGGCGCCCGCCGGGACCGCCGGCATCACGTTGCTGCCTTCGCTCATGATGCACCCGCTCAAGTCCGTCTCCGGTCTCGTCGGGCTGGGACCCCGGGCGGCCGTGGGCGTTCACCTTTCCCCCTGTGAACGCTGCCCGCTCGCCGGATGCTCCATGCGCCGGTAGGCGGGCCTCCCCGCGCCTCCCGCGCATGGCGTGGCGCGGGGCGCCCGGCGGCGCAACGGGGCACGATGGGGTTCGACCGCCCGGGCCCGGCAGCGCCCGTCCGACGGCCCGGAGCACCCCGGGATCGCGAGGTTCTGGACAATCACGGGGAAGTCTCCCACCGTCCCTCAAAGCCGATTCTCCCCGATGGTCCGCCGCCTTTCCCTGATCCTCGTCATTTTTCTCCTCGGACCGGCGGGTGCGCTGCGCGCCGCTTCCCTGGCCGGGGCGGAGGAGCTCTACAAAGCCCGGCACTATCCCGAGGCCCGGACCGCATTTGAACAGGTGATTGCCGCCGAGCCCGACAACGCCAGCGCGGCCTACCACCTCGGCGATCTGGCGCTGATGCGGGATGCACCGGAAGAAGCCGTGCCGTGGCTCGAAAAGGCGACGGCGCTGGCGCCCCGGTCATCGCAATACTTTCACGCGCTCGGAGACGCCTACGGCCTTTCCGCGCAAAAAGCCGGCCTGTTTTCCAAGCTCTCCCTGGCCCGGAAATGCCTGGCAGCCTACGAAAAGGCGGTTGCGCTGGATCCTGACGACATCGAGGCCCGCTATGCGCTGTTCACGTTCTGCCGGAAGGCCCCTCCCCTGGCCGGGGGCGGCATGGAAAAGGCGCGCGCCCAGGCGTTGGAAATCCGGAAGCGCGACGAACTGCGGGGCGCGCTCGCCCTGGTCGAGCTCAGCGTCGCCGAACACAGATTCGACGAGGCTTTCGCCATGCTTGACGGAATCCGCCGCCGCCACCCTGAATCACGGGTCGCAGATTATCAGTTCGGCCGCGCGGCGGCGATGAGCGGCCAGCGGCTCGACCAGGGTGCAGCCGCCCTTCGGCAATATCTCACCACGACGCCGGATGAAGACGAACCGCCCTTGTGGGAGGCACACTGGCGTTTGGGGCAGATTCTCGAGAAGCGGGGCGACACGCCGGGGGCGCGCTCCGAATTTGGAGCCGGCCTGAAGCTGAATCCCACCCAGCCGCAGCTCGTGGAAGCAGCCCGGCGCCTGGAATGAAAAGGGCGGGGTTGCGCGCACCCGGCCGCGGGCCCGCCGGGAAGATTGACCCGCGGGCGGCGACGGCCCTGCCCTGCCCCCTGCGGCGTTCCGGCCCGAAGGCGCATCCGCCGCGGATCTTCAGCCGCTGGCGGCGCCGGCGGTCGCCGCCGGATTCCGGTCAGGGCTGCGCGTCTTCCCGCCGCGGACCGGCCGGACTCCCGGCGCGCAATTTTTCTCGCGTGCGATGCCCCTGTGCCTCTCGCTTTTGCCCATGGGATCCGCTCCCGAGGAGTTCCTCCGCCTGCTGCGCGAAAGCGCCGGCAATGGCACTTTCATCAAGCTCACGCTCGGTCGCCACCGCGGCTCCGACGACACGCTGCGCAACCTGTATGTGCGCCCCGTGGCGCTGCGCGCCGGTCTGCATTGGTCTTTCGTCTGGCGCCACGCGACGCGCGACATCACAAAGAACCTTCCTCCGGCCGAGGCCCTCGCCCGGATCGAACCCTTGATCGGCCGCGACTTTGGCACCGCCAATCTGTTCACCGCGATTCAGGACGCCCAGCTTGAGTTTTCGACCGGCGGCCAGGTGCGGCTGAAGGTGTCCGCCCACGAGACCTCGGCGCCGCCCTCCGACAGGCACGACCGCCAGAAGGCGCGCCCGCTAGCCCCCGACGCCCCGTGGCTCCACGGCCTCGGAGTGATGACTTCAACGGGTCTGGTCCGCGAGGGCATGGCGGCAAAGTACAGGCAGATCAACCGCTTCGTCGAATTGCTCGCCCCGCTCGTGCGCGAGGCGCCGCTTCCGGCGGAACGGCCCGTCGAGGTGGCCGACATGGGGTGCGGCAAGGGGTATCTCACCTTCGCCGCATGGCAGCATTTCCACGAGGTTTCAGAAAGGCCGGCGCACGTCCGCGGCATCGAGCTGCGCCCCGGGCTGGTGGAGCTCTGCAACCGCACCGCCCGCGATTGCAACTGCACGGGTCTGGAATTCACAGCCGCCTCGATCGCCGGCGCGGTCCTCGAACCGATCGACATCCTGATCGCCCTCCACGCGTGCGACACCGCCACCGACGACGCCATCGCCCGCGGCATCGCGGCCGGCGCCGCGCTCATCGTGGTCGCGCCCTGCTGTCACAAGGAACTCAGCCCGCAGCTCGCGGCTCCGGCGGTGCTGGCGCCTGCGTTGCGCCACGGCGTCTTTCATGAGCGCCAGGCGGAATTCGTCACCGACGCCCTGCGCGTGCTGCTCCTCGAATGGGCCGGCTACGACACCCGGGCGTTTGAGTTCATCTCCACCGAGCACACCGCGAAGAACCTCATGATCGCGGCGGTGCGCCGCGCCCGGGCGGCCGGCCGGGATGCGGCGGCCGCGCGCGTGAGGGAATTTGCCGGGTTCTACGGAATCCGCACCCAGCGCCTCGCCGCCCGCCTTGATTTCCCGCTTTCACCGGACGCACCGGCCGCACCGGACGCACCGGCCGCGGGGGGCCCCGGCCCGGTTCCGCCGTGAACCCCCGCCGCGCGCCATGACCTGGGACGAAATCGACTGGACCGCCCTGGAGCGACTGCGCGGGTTGTTCCTGTCGGGCCCGGCGGGCCGGGGCCCCTACTGGAGGTCGGCGGACGAGCTGGCGTATTATGATTTCACCTACGCCGAACGCATCGGCTGGAAATGGGACGCCGTCCTCCGCGAGCTCGACCATCGGGGCTGGAGACCCTCCGGCGCCGGACCGGCGGTGCTGGATTGGGGATGCGGCAGCGGCGTGGCCGGCAGGCGCGTGGTGGCATGGCTCGGGAGGGACCGGGTGCCCGTGCTGCGCCTCTGGGATCATTCGGCGCTCGCCGCCGGTTTCGCAACGCAGGCCGCCCGCCGCGCGTTTCCCGGCCTCGCCGTGGAACATCTGACGCCGGGCTTCCTCGCCGGCGGCGAGCCCGTGGGCGTCCTCGTGATCAGCCATGTTCTCAACGAGCTTTCCGCCGCCGAACTGCTTGCGCTGCGCGGCCTCGCCTCGCGCGCCGCTGCGATCCTCTGGGTCGAACCGGGAACCCGGGAGGTCAGCCGCGCGCTCATCGAGGTGCGCGAGCAGCTGCGCGACCGCTTCCGGCTGGTGGCGCCGTGCACGCACCAGAGCCCGTGCGGCCTGCAGGCGCCGGAGAACGCGCGCCATTGGTGCCACCATTTCGCCTCCCCGCCGGCGGGCCTCTTCACGGACCCCAACTGGGTGAGGTTCGGGCAGCGGGCCGGCATCGACCTGCGCAGCCTGCCCTACAGTTTCCTCGCCCTGGAACGCGGCCGGCCGGCCCCCGCCGACGGCCTTGGCGCGGGATTCTCCCGCATCATCGGCGAGCCGCGCTTCTACAAGGGCTTCGCCCGGGTCCTGAGTTGCGAGGCCGGCGGGGTGGCCGAACGCAGGCTTCAGAAGCGCGACGCTCCGGAACTGTTCAGGCAGCTCCGCCGTCCGGAGGGCGCGCTGATCTTCCGCTGGACGACCTCCGGAGGGGAAATCGTGGGTGGAGACCCGCTCTCACGCTTGACTCCCGGCGGGGGGATTTGAGACTTCCGTCCCTTCCCATTCATCCCATGAGCCAACAGTACAACAAGGTGATCAAACGCCAGCGCCACGTCGCCCTCCTCAAACGGCGGAAGCGAAAAGCCAGGCAGGCCAAGGCTGCCAAGACCTGAGGCGAATCACGCACTTCCCGGCCGCGGCCGAGCGCCGCGGCCTTTTTTTTCGGCGCCCGGCAACCCGTCGGTCCTCCAGCCCCCGGGGCCGGCGCCTCCGCGTCCACCGATGATCACGGTCAGCCTCATTTCGCTCGGTTGCGCCAAAAACCTCGTCGACAGCGAGATCATGGTCGGCCACCTGCACGAGGCGGGCATGCAGGTCGTCCCCGACCCTGCGGACGCCGACGTCGTCATTGTCAATACCTGCGCATTCATCGACTCCTCAAAGGAGGAATCCATCGCGCACATCCTGGCGGCCCACGAACAACGCGGGCTCAGGAAGCGCCGGAAGGACCAGAAGCTGATCGTGGCGGGATGCATGGCACAGCGATTCTCGCGCGACCTGGCGGGCGAATTGCCCGAGGTCGACGCCTTCATCGGCCTCGACCAGATTACGCGGGTGGCGCCCATGATCAGCCGGCTGTATGGCCGGCCGCGGAGGGAAGGGTCGCAGCCCGAGGACTTTGTCACCCCGAAATCCACCTTCATCCCGGATTACGACACGCCGCGTTTCCGCCTCACCCCGCCCCACTACGCCTACGTCAAGATCGCCGAGGGCTGCAACCATCCGTGCACCTTTTGCATCATCCCCCGGATCCGCGGGAGGCACCGCAGCCGCACCGTCGAGAGCGTCGTCGCCGAGGCGGAGCAGCTGGTCGCCGGCGGCGTCAGGGAGCTGAATCTCATCTCCCAGGACACGACCTTCTTCGGGATGGACACCTGGGAGGAGCGGCCGAATCCGCGCACGCCGGTTGATTCATCGCGGGGCGCGGCGCTGACGACCCTGCTCCGCCGGCTGCAGGCGATCGACGGCGAGTTCTGGATCCGCCTGCTCTACACACATCCCGCCCATTGGAGCGGCGAACTCATCCTCGCGATTGCCGAATGCCCCAAAGTCGCCCGCTACGTCGACCTGCCGTTGCAGCATATCAGCGACCGCATGCTGGAGGCGATGCAGCGCGAAACGGACGGACGCACCATCCGCGATCTGGTCAGGCGCATCCGCGCCGGCATCCCCGGAATCGCCCTGCGCACGACCTTCATCGTCGGTTTCCCCGGCGAGACGGAAGCCGACCTGGATGAGCTGTGCGATTTCATCCGCGAGACGCGGTTCGAGCGCCTGGGCGTGTTCCGCTACTCCCGGGAGGAGGGGACGAAAGCCGCGGGCCTGCGGGGTCAGGTTTCCGCAAAGGAAAAGGAACGGCGCTGGCGCCGGGTGATGGCGCTGCAAAAACGGATCGCTGCGGAAACCGGCCGGAGCCGGATCGGCCGCACGGTCAGGGTGCTGGTGGAGGAGCCGGGCGTTGCGCGCGGGGAGGCCGACGCGCCGGACATCGACGGCAGGATCTTCGTTCCACGCACACTGCCGGTGGGCCGGTTCGCGGAGGTGAAGATCACCGGCTGCCGCGGCTACGATCTGCTGGCCCGGCCCTAGCGCGACGAAGCCTTGTCGATGATGGCCGCAAGGTCGGACGCCGGGACGACCACTTTCCCCAGGTTCACCCCATTATCGAGATCGTTCAGGCAGATGCCCAACACCCTCCCCTGAGGATCGAAGATCGGGCAGCCCAGCGTATCCAGAATCGCATCGGTGCTGACCAGGAACAACCGGTGCGGCCTTTCAATGATGCCCACCACGGTCGTCTCCCGGATCAAGGGCACGCGCTTGAACGCGTCCCCCGCCCGCGAGAGATGGAAGTAGGTTCTCAGCACCGACGCCGAGTCGACCACCGAATTCAAGTCGACGAACGTGAAGACGCGATTGCCCGCCCCCGCCGCGTGGTCCGGGGCCAGAAGCATCAGATCCTGGTCCATGTCCTTCCAGACAATCCTGCTCGGGACTTCCGTGCCGTCTTCCATCTGAAGCCGCAGGTTCTTGAATTCCGACTTGCCGACCTCGACCGACTGGCCGTTGGCGGCCATCTGCTTGCGGATGTTGTCAAAGAGCGCGGCGGGATCCATGGCGCTATACGAGACCACGGTCAGACCCGTCGGCGAAACCACCGTGCCGTTGATTTCGATCTTGCGCTCGGCGGAGGGGAGCAGGCGCTCGTCAAGGGTGATCCGCATGATCACCGAGCCTTTCACGCCCACAACGGAATCGCCCAGGCGCCGGGCGATCAGCCGGCCGCTGGCCGCATCGCCGTCGGACAATGCGCGCGCACCCGGAGATGCGGCGAGGATCAGGGCACCAAGAAGGAACAGGGAACAGGGCCAGGATTTCATGGTGAAGAAGACAGGGGTTGTCGTTGATCAGGATCCGAAATGCGACGCGCCACGCGGAGGTTCAATCAAGAACCGCCCGTCTGCAAGAACTCGTCGCGATCATCCGCCGGGACAGCGCGCTTCAGGCCCTCACGGCCGCGGCATACCGGTCGATGATCCCGTCAAAGCTCCCGTTGCTGAAAAACACGACGACGCGCGCCGGGCCCTGCGGCGGCAGCGTGTCGCGCACCAGACATTCGCACAGGGCGCCGTTCGTGGCGAACCATTGGGCGTGCACACCCTGGCTCTCGAGCTGCTCGGCCACCCCCTCGGCGTCGAACCGTTCGCCCTCGGCAAGCTTTTCCGCCCGGTTGACCGCGCCCAGATAGACCTCATCGGCCCGCGCGAGCGCCCGGGCGAATCCCGCCTGCATGACCCGGGTGCGCGCCGTGTTGCTGCGCGGCTCAAAGGCGGCCGTCAGCCGCGCCCCTGGAAACCGCGCGCGCAACGATGTCAGGGTCTCGGCCAGCGCCGTGGGATGGTGGCCGAAATCCTCGATCACCGTCACCGCCGCCGTGCTTACCCTTGCCTCCTGCCGGCGCTTCACGCCGCGGAACCGCGCCAGGGCGTCGAGCTTGATCCCGCGCGGATCGATCGCCGCGGAATCCGGCCGGTCCGGAACGGAGCCCGCCGCCGCCTTCCCGTCCTTCGGCGCCGTCTCCAGGGCAAGCCCCGCGGCGCATGCGGCCATCGCCGCATTCCGTGCATTGAAAACCCCGGGCAGCGACCACCGGACCTCCGCCCACGGCGCCCCGCGCCATTCCAATCCGAACACCGCGCCCGCCGCGCCTTCCGCGAAGCCCGTGATCCGCAGGTCGTTTCCCGGGCCGAGGCCCACGCGGACGACGCGGGTCCACGACATCGGGCCCAGCGCGCGGAGATTGGCGTCGTCGCCGTTCATCACCACGAAACCGCCCCGGGGCACGATCCGGGTGAAATGGCCGAACGTCCGCTGCACATCCGCAAGGTCGCGAAAGATGTCCGCGTGGTCGAACTCAAGGTTGTTCAGCACCGCAACGCGCGGGGCGTAATGGATGAACTTGCTCCGCTTGTCGAAAAACGCGCTGTCGTACTCGTCGCCCTCGATGACGAACGGATCGCCCGCCGCGCCGAGGTGGCTCCCCTCCGGCGGATCCTGCGGCACCCCGCCGATGAGGTAGCCGGGATCGCGTCCGTTCTCCCGCAGGAGAAACGCTGTCAGCGCGGTCGTCGTCGTCTTGCCGTGTGTGCCGGCGACGACGATGTTCCGGCGGTGGCGCAGCACCGATTCATGGAGCAGCGCCGGCAGCGAGGTGTACGGAAACGCGCGGGTGTCGAGCAGCCACTCAACCTCCGGATGTCCGCGGGACATCGCGTTGCCGATGACCACGAGGTCGGGCGCCAGGCGCTCGAGCCGCGCCGGATCATAGCCGGCGTGGATCGCGATGCCCGCCTGCTCCAGCACCCTGCTCATCGGCGGATAGGCGCCGAGGTCCGAGCCCAGCACTTCGTGGCCGGCCGCCCGCGCGAGCAGCGCAGCGTTGCCCATCGCCGTCCCGCAAATCCCCATGAAATACATCCTCATATCAATCCATCCTTGACTGAACCCACCTTACGCGGGCTGCGGGACGGGACAAGACTTTCGATCCCAGACGGGATCAACAGGCGGCACGGCGGCATGATCTCCCCGGACCGGACCACGCCGGCGGCGACTGCGCGCCGCTCTCCAGGCGCTGAACACCCCACCCCGGACTGCGGCTCCTTTGAATCGCCGGTCGTTCGGACGAACCGGACCCCGCAGTCCGTTGTCAAAACGCGCCCTACCTCCCGCGCGCCGCCGGTTTCCTGGCGGCTTTCCCGGCCGGGACAGTCCTGGCCTTTGGAGCGCCATTCCCGCCGGCGGAAAGCGCCTCAAGCGCCGCCCGCAGCAGCTCGCCGGCGCTCACCTTTTTCTGGCGGGCGGTTTTCAGCAGCATCCGTTTTTGATCCGGCGCCAGGCGCACCGAGATCTGGCATTGCTCCCTCGCGGGAGCCTGGAAGCCGGCAAAGTCAAAGCCGGCGAGGGCGTGGCGCACGACATCGCTGGCGGATTTGAGGCCCAGCCGGCCACGGCATTCGTGAATCCGGTCGACCAGGAAACTGGGAAGTTCGAACGTCAACGGCGTCGAAGCGAGAAGACGGTTGGAGGCCATGCGAGGAAAAAAGCTGGAGCTTGCGAGGGGGAATCCCGCTAAAGGCCCCTACAACAGGCGCACCTTTGCGCCAAGGGCAACGAAAATCGGAAGGACCAGTGCCCGGGGCATTCGGCCGCTCCGGCGGCTGTCCCGGCCATTCTCCCGCCATGAAACCGGCCGCCGGTCGCCCGGGGACGGCGCCTGGTCCGGCAAAGGGCCCATTTCATTTCGTCCTGCCGCTGAGCTCGAACTCCTCCGCATGCGCGGAACGTGCGCGTGCCGGCTACCGCTCCTCCCGCATCCTTCTTCGCCCTCTTCCGAACCTGAGACGGGCGATGGCAACCGGCGTGAGCATCGCCAGCGCGCCGAGTGTCACGGAGGTAATACCTACGCGAAGCGACAGCAGATGCTCCCGTTGCGCAGCCACGTACGCAAGCGCGCCCGCCGGACACACCACCAGGCATGCAGTAAACACGCCCGGGGAGATTCGGCCCAGCAGGATCGTCGGCAAGATGTGAAAAAAAACGCCGTTGATGATCGCCAGAGCGGGGAGAGCCAGGCTGATGGCAGGCCACTTCGCGCCAAGCACCGCGCACATCATGGCAAACATCATGAACGCGGCGTTGACTGCGAAGAACTCACTCCAGCGAAGATCGATGCGAGACACCCCTGAGGCCCATGAGCGCCAGTCCAACCAATACTCCTCGGCAATATGGGCGGTGTATACAGCCGGAATCAGCCACAAAGCTGTCGCAACAGGCGGGAGGTTCATTGTGTCGCCGGGCAGCATGATTACGCGGCAGTGCATCAGCGGACAACCTTTGTTTCGGTCTGGATTCCAGATCCCCGCGGTTTTTTGGGCCATCGTTTTGGGGCATCCCCCGGCAAAAGACCGGGCACATCTGCCGATTGACGGTGGCGCGAGTGGCATGGGCATCTTGCCCATGTTGCCTGGCGCGCGTCCACGGGCAAGATGCCCGTGCCACAACTGCGCGCGCCAGTCGCCGCCGTCAATCGGGAGATGCGCCCCAAAAGACCGCGATTCCGCGTTTATCCGTGACATCCATGGCCGAATTGAATAGGTCCGGCCCGGACCGGTGGCCCCGGGTCGGGTTGCGCCGTTGAGAACGCGGCGTGAGACGTCCGGGCCGGGCCGGTTTTCCCCCATGGCCAAAGTCGTCATCGAAAACCTGCTCAAGATCTTCCCCGAGAAGAGCGGCCCCGGCGTCCGCGCGGTCAACGAGATCAACCTCACCATCGAGGACCGGGAGTTCGTGGTCCTCGTGGGGCCCTCCGGATGCGGCAAATCCACCACGCTGCGGATGATCGCCGGGCTCGAGGAGATCACCGGAGGCACGATCGCCATCGACGGACGCATCGTCAACCCGGTGCTCCCGAAAGACCGCGACATCGCGATGGTCTTCCAGAATTACGCGCTCTATCCCCACATGTCGGTCCGCGACAACATGGCGTTCGGGCTGAAGCTGCGGGGGTTCCCGAAAGCCGAGATCGCGGCGCGCGTGCACGAGGCCGCCGCGTTGCTTGGGCTTGAATCCTTCCTGGACCGCAAGCCCAAGGCGCTTTCCGGCGGCCAGCGCCAGCGCGTCGCCGTGGGCCGCGCGATCGTGCGCAAGCCGAAGGTCTTTCTCTTCGACGAGCCGCTCTCCAACCTCGATGCCAAGATGCGGGTGTCCATGCGCGCGGAGATCTCCAAGCTCCACGCCCGCCTCGGCGCCACGATGATCTATGTGACGCACGACCAGGTGGAGGCCATGACGATGGGCGACCGGATCTGCGTGATGAAGGACGGCAGCATCCTGCAGGCGGCCGAGCCTCTCGCCCTGTACCACCGCCCGGAAAACCTCTTCGTCGCCAGCTTCATCGGCAGTCCGGCGATGAACCTCTTCAAGGGCACGGCCGAGCCGGACAACGGCCGGCTGGTCTTCGTCGAGGCCGGCAATCCCGGCAGGGCGCTGCGGATAGCGCTCGGCGAGGCGCTCTCGAAAAAAGCCGCCGGCCACGTGGGCCGGCCGCTCGTGTTCGGCATCCGTCCGGAGAACGTGACGGATGCCCTGACGGCGGGCGGGGGCGATCCCGATCGGACCGCCGAGGTGCAGATCGAAGTGGTCGAGCCGATGGGCGCCGAGACCTACCTGTATCTCGACACCGGCGCGAATCCGTTCATTGCCCGCGTTCGCGCGGGCGACCGCTTTGATCCCAACCGCCGCCTGAAGGTGTCATTCGAGGTCGAGAAGGCGCACCTCTTCGACGCGGTCACGGAACAGGTCTTGAAATAGAGCTGCGGGCGCGCCCCGCATCCGGCTGCATCACTCCGCCCCAGGCCATTGTGGCCGCGGGCGCGGGCGGGCCTCATCCGCGACCGGCCGCCCGTCAACTCCTCCGGCAGGTCTGCAATTGCATCGGCTCCAGCACCAGTTTCCGCACCCGCGCATAGGCCGCCGGTGGACTCCGCACAACCACCAGCCCCGCGCGCGGCGGTCCCGGGGCGATCCGCCGGCCGCTGTCGATCGCCACCACCGTGACGCCCGCCGCGGTTCCGCCCTCCAAATCCTGGTCGGAGTCGCCCACAAAAGCAACCTGCGACGGCGCCAGTTGCCATGACCGGACGATCTGCAGCAGGCCCTCCGGATCGGGCTTGTGCGAAGGAAGATCGTCGCCGCAGACCGCCGCACCGAAACAATGCTCCCAGGACAGCGCCCGAAGCCGCTCCAGGGTCGAGCCTCGCTCGCGGCCTGTCCAGAGGCCGATCGGCACGGAGGCCGCCAGCAGTTGCCGGAGCAGCGTCCGCGCCCCGCGGAAGGGGCGCGCCAAATGGTCGTTCTGGCGAAAGTATTCGAGATAGGCCGCGAGCGCCGCGGCGAGATGCCTTCCGCCGCCAAGCAGGCGCCGCACGCAGGCGTCGGAAGGCCCCCCGAGGCTGCTCATCACCTCCTCCGGCGCCGGGCGGCTCCGGTAGGGCGCCACCGCCATTGCCAGACCTTCAATCACGAACGGCATGGTGTCCACCAGCGTCCCGTCCAGATCGAACACGACGCCTCTCAACCGGGGGGTGATGCGGCTCATGGCGTCAGCTGCACCAGCCCGCCGGGAGCTGCGGCCGGCTCCGGCAAGCCCGCCGGATCGAACACCGTGGGGGGAAAGTGCTGGTTGAGCGCCGCAGCCGTGACGACAAAGCGGGTCTTGTTCCGGGTTGCCTCGTCGCGGACATCGACCGATTCCACGATCCACTGGTCGCCTGTCTTCTTGAGGTCGAGGACGGCGACGGTCTTCAACGCGCGGTTATTCTCCCCGATCAACTCGACCTGCACAAGCGCGGTATATTGCGTGTCGAGGTAGGCGCGCACCCCGCGCAGGTCCGGGTTGCGCTGCGCGACGTCAGGCGGAGGGTGAAACAGGAACTGATGGGCCGGCCGGCCGTGCATCCGGGCAAGACCTTCATAGACAGCCCCGGGCCAGTAGAGAAAAAGCATCTGCAGGTCGAACACAGTCAGGTCCGTGCCAGCCACCGGTTCGAAAAGCGCGGCGGCGCCCGCAGGCGCGGCAGGCGCGCCGGAACTCTTCGTCCAGCGCCAGACCTGCGGATCGGGTCCGTTCTGGATCAGCAGCCTCACCTCGTCAGTCCCGGGGCCGGCCGCCGGAACCTGAACACAGACCCGCGAGATGGGGCCGATGGCATTGCGGCCGCCCCAGAGCCTTCCCGTCAGAACCCGCTCCGCTCCATGTCGGGGCAACACCCGCAATTCGAATTCGAGGTAGTATTCTCCAGCGATTCTCTGCCGGCGGAATTGTTCGATGATCTCGCGACCCTCCGCCTGGTCGGGCGGACCCATCTGCACGTAGTTGGGGGGCGGCTGGGATCCTTTCTGGGCGCGCGCGGACGGCGTCAGGACGAACAGCGCCACGGAAACGATGCTGAGTCCGCAACGAAGCGCAGCAGCGCGAGGATCAAGGCCCCGCCGGGAGGGTTCACAAACCCCCGCCGGAAACGCCCGAAGCCGGCGCGGGATCCCGGCCATCTGTTTTCTTGGGCCGCACATCCGGGCTGAGGTCTGCATATCCTCCAATTCTCCGCGGCACCGGGGTTGAGCGCAAGCGAATGCCCCCGACAACAGCCAAGTCTTGAAACATGCCGGCCGGCAGATCCCGGTCAGGGGGCCTTGGGCGCGGCGCCAGCCGGCGCGCCGGCGTTTGCAGGAGCGGGAGCGGCGGCGGGAGCGGGGGCGCCGGGACCGGCGGGCTGCGCGGCTTTTCCAGGCGGCAGCGGCGGAAGCGCGGAGGCTGCCGCGACGCTGGGGAGGGCCGCCTTGCCATTGTCTCCATGATTCCGGACCCTGACGTACCCGAGATAAAGCAGGAAGCTCAGAACAAAGAAAACGATGGTGGCCCTGATGGTGAACTTGCTCAAGACGTTGCTCGTGTCAGGCCCGAAGGCCGACTCCATCATGCCGCCGCCCATCGCCGCCATGCCGCCGTCCGATTTTGCACGCTGCGCCAGCACCACAAGGATGAGGAGGGCCGCAACAAGGATGAGCGCAAAGGTACCAATGCTGATCAACACCGGAATCATAAAGGGCGCATGACAACAGGCTCCGGCGGGCAATGTCAACCTGAGTTCTGGCGGGACCAGCGCCGGAGCCTGACTCCCGCCTGCAACAATGATGCCCAGGTTGCATCTGCCGCTCCAAACTCAAAGCGCGGTGGCCGTCGGCTCCAGCGCACTTGGGCGGCTTGTTTATGGGCTCAAGGCTTCTCGTTTGGAAATGCCCGCTCCATGACATCAAGTGCAAATCGGGCTGAGACGGTTGCCTGCCCCGCAGCCATCTCTATGCCGACCTCGATGGCTTCAAGAATCTCGTGTGACGTGGCGCCGCAAGCTGCGGCCTGGTCAATATGCCACTGCATGCATGACTCACAGTCCGTCACCACGGAGATGCCGATGGCAATCAACTCCTTGGTCTTCCTGGGGAGAACGCCCTCCGTATAGGCGGCCTGCTCCATCTGGAGAAAGTGCTCGTAAACCCGGGACTTCAGTGAAACGAGCTTCTGATGCGCCTTCTTCCGTTTGCGTGAGATTTCGTCAAGTTTGTCCATTGTCATTCTCCGGGTTCGGCAAAGTCCCTCTCATATCATGCCACCTTGTGTGGGCGCCAATCAAGCGACAGGCGCTTTTGTGTCTGGGCACAATCTCGGAGGTAGAGATTGATCAGATTCTGGTATGGAATCCCGGTGTCGGTCGACATCGCCTTGAAATAGCTGATGACTTCATCCTCAAGGCGGATGGTCACCGTCTTTTTCAACCGCTTCGCATAGGGATTCTGCTTCGCTTTCGTGAAGTCGTATTCTGGTCTCATGGCAGCCTCGCTACATAGGGTTGTTTCTCTTTTGTGCCAGCTCTTCGATCGGAGATAATCCGGACGACCGAGCCCTGTTTCTGCAGACAATGCACCACGACCAGCTCGCAAAGGGTGGCGCTCATGCCCATCAAGAGGAACCGGTTTTCAACCGCTGAATGGTCTGGATCGGGTATCAAGAGGGCATGCGGGTCGGAGAACACAGTCTGCGCCTCATCGAACGAAACGCCATGTTTGGCGGCATTTGATGTCGCCTTCTTGGAGTCCCATTCGAACGAGAGATTGCTCATCGGAAGGGCAATATGGCGTATTGCCGGCGTGTTTCAATCCGAACGTTCCAGGCGGCCCGCGGCCGCCGGCGGGCGCGGCCGGCTGCTCCTTGGCCTCCGGCGCTTCAGCAAAGGAGGCCGCAGCCGGCATGACAGCCCAGGCGGAAGAGTTTGGTCTCAACCCTAGTATCATCTCGCAGTTGAAATGGGTTAGGGTGATGGTCGGGCAATCAACCGCGCGCAGAGCCGCTGATCGCGCGATCATGGATCCTCAAAGCTGCTCGTCGGGGTTCTCCGGGAGGAACCACAGCACGAGGCCGCCTACGGGCAGGATTCAACTTCCGATGCAACCTGCATTATCCGGGGCTTTGCGGCGGATCTGCACGACGAGGAGGAAGTCTGACGGGGTCGGGTTGTACATATATCCCTTGATTTTGGGGGCGAAAAGAGCCGTGCGGGGAGCTGGGCAGGTCAGTGCCAGCGACTTTTTTGGATGTTGTAGCTATGGCCGATTTGGCCCGGCAGGATCTCCGACCACAGGCTCAATGCCATCCCTCTGCGCAGTTGCCAGCGACTGGAAAATCCACATCGTCACCGGCCGGATGAATACCGTTGAACAGGTCGAGGCCGAGATTCGCCGACTCCCCCGCAAGGCCCGGCAGCAGGTCGGCGAACGCCTGAACGCCCAGTTGTGGCCGAGCGGCTTCACTCCCGAGATGGAAACGGCGTGGGCTGACGCGGTAAAACGCCGCCTCGACGACTTGGACAGCGGCCGGGTGCAGGGCGTGCCCGCCGCGCAGGTCTTTGCCCGCGCCAGCCGCGTGCTTGCCCGTTGGTGAAGAAGCGACCAAACCGGTTGCTGCTCGTCGCGGTGGCGCATTGCAAACGGCATCCCGACTACTGGCGCGAGCGCCTGGACTGAACGCTGAAGACGCTCGGGAACGGGCGAGCGCTGTGCCGGCGAATGTCGCCGGAAATCTCTTGGGGATCGCGGCCCCCACCCGTTCGATAACCGCCCGCGTGCGGGAAACCGGGTCGGCCATGATCGCCTCCACGTCCGCGATGGTCGCGCCGCCTAGCCGTCTCGATCCAGGACCTGCGGCGGTGACCCCTTCCGCTCACCGGAGTGATTTTGTGACTCTTGTGCCTCATGTGGCTGAAAGATCGGGTTAGGGAACGGGTCGGGAATCGCGCCAGGAACCTATTCGCACCGCAATGCGACGATGGGACTCACCTTCATCGCGCGCCGGGCCGGGATGTAGCAGGCGAGCAGGGCGATGGCAGCCAAGGCGGCGGCCACCACTGCCAGCGTGACGGGGTCGTTGCTCCCGATGCCGAACAGCATGGACGACAGAAACCGCGTCAGGCCGAAGGCACCCGCGATTCCCAGGACGAGCCCGATGGCCGTCAGCGTCATCCCGGAGCGCAGGATGAGGCCGAAAATATTCGCGGCATTCGCGCCCAGCGCCGCGCGGATGCCGATCTCCCGCGTGCGCTGCACGACGGAATACGAGATGACGCCGTAGAGTCCGGTTGCGGAAAGCGCGAGAGCCACACAGGCAAAGATGGTCAAAAGGAGGGCGCGGAACCGGTCGGCCCCCACCGACTCGGTCTTGATCTGCTCCAGGGTCTTCAGGTCCTCCACGACCTGGTCGGGGTCGACTTCGTGGATCGCCTTCGGGATCAGGCGCTGGATGGAACTCGACGCCATGACCCCGCGAACGACCAGCGCCTGCCCCGTCTGCGGGCTCTGGTCGTGGGTCACGTACATGCCGGGACTGTAATCATTGTCCGAGCCGAGTCCGCCGACCTTTTCATCCGCGATCACGCCGACGACTTCCCAGGGAATCTCGGGACCGAGGGCCGTTTTCGCGAAGGCGATCTCCTCGACCAGGTTCCGCTTGCCGATCGGATTCTCGTTCGGGAAGAACTTTTTTGCCATGGTCTCGTTGATCACGGTGGCCGGCGGGGCGCCATTGACGTCGTGCTCGTCGAGGAACCGGCCGCGCGTGAGCCGGATCCCGAGGGTCCGGAAATACGAGGATCCGACCATCTTGAAGAAGCAGTCGGGGCGATTCGCCGGGTCGACCACAGTCGCGCCGACGATTTGAAACGCCATGCCATAGCCCCAACCCTGCATCGGGAGCGCCGAGGTGAGGGCCGCGTCGCGCACGCCCGGGATCTCCCGGACTCTCCCGGCAATGCGCCGCAGATAGATCCGGAATTCGTCGGCCGAATGGAAGCGCTTGCCGGAGATCGGCAGATACGCGGTGATCACATTCGTGGAGTCAAACCCAGTATCGACCGCCTGCATCTTGAAGAAACTGCGGATCAGCAATCCGGCGCCGGTCAGCAGCATGAAGGCGAGGGCCACCTCGGCCACAACCACAGAGCCCCTCAGCCGCTGGCGCGCCCGGCCCGCGCTCGCCCCATGGCCGCCCTGCTTGATCACCGTCGCCTGATCCGGCCGGGTCGCCTTGATCGCAGGGAAGATTCCGAACACGACACCCGTCAGGACGGACACGCCGAGGACGAACAGGAGAACCCGGGCGTCCATCGCAACATAGACGTTGGGCGGCAAAATTCCCGGAGGGATCCCGACCTTGAGCGCCTGCATGCCGCCATAGGCGACCAGAAGCCCCATCGCGCCGCCGAACAGGGAAAGCACCACGCTCTCCGTCAGGAATTGGCGCATGAGCCTCCACCGTCCCGCTCCCAAGGCGGCCCGGATTGCCACCTCGCGCTCCCGCGCAATGCCCCGGGCAAGGCTCAGATTGGCCAGATTCGCGCAGGCGATCAGCAGCACCATTCCGACGGCGCCCATGAGAACGTAGAGAGACTGCCGCAATCCGGGATTGACGAGCACCTCGCTGAAAGGATCGATGCCCACGCCCCATCCTTTGTTCGACTTGGGGTAGTCGTGTGAGATTCGCGCTGCGAGGGCATCCATCTGCGTGCGCGCCTGCTCCAGCGTGACCCCCGGCTTGAGCAAAGCCCAGGCGCCGAACCAGTGAAAATCGCGGGTCATGTTCTCGGGCCCGAAGGCCAGCGGCCGCCAGATCTTGGTCTCCGTCCCGTCAAAAATGCGGGCCGGCATGACGCCGATCACCGTGTACGGCTCGCCATCGAGCGAGAGCGTGCGGCCCAGGACGCCGGGATCGCCTCCGAACCGGGAAATCCAGAACTTGTGGCTGATCACCGCGACATGATCCTGGCCGACCTGATCCTCGCCCGGGGCAAAGACCCGGCCCAACGCCGGCGTGTCCTTGAACACGTCGAAGAAATGTACGGACACCCTCTCGCTGGCCACCTGTTCCGGATTCTCGATTCCGGTCAGGGTGACGGTGCCCCACACCTGCGCGGTCATGTGTTCGAAGACCGTATTCTGTTGCTCCCAATCGAGGTAGTTCAGGGTCGAGATGCCGTTGCGGCCACAACCGGGCGGCTTCTCGAGAACGCGCACCATCCGGGCGACATCCGCGTACGGGGAAGGCCTCAGGAGGATTCCGTCCACAAAGCTGAAGATCGCGGCGTTGGCGCCGATGCCGATCGCCAGAGTCGTGACGGCGACAATCGCAAACCCCGGACTCTTCAACAGCGTCCGGATTCCAAACCGCAAATCTTGGATCAAGTCGCTCACAAACGGATCTGGCGCGCCGTGCAGGGATTCAACCCGTGGGAGTGCATTGGAGTATCCGGACGTTCGCAAGCGCGATCAACCGCTGAGCTGGCCGGCTTTCCCGGTGGCTTTGGTGAACACTGCCGGCATTGACGCCTTGTCCGGCCCTGTCCCGGCAAGACCCCATCGCCCCGCCCCGTGCTGTCGAAAAAACCCCCTGTCGTGTAATCGGATAATTGTTTCCAAACAGCGCGATCTTCGCCAGAATCACTGCATGGATCACACTATTCTGGTTCAGCTGGGCTGGACCGTGGTCATCGTCGCGGTGGGCGGGCTGGTCGGCATCGGCCTCATATTGCTTGCCGCGACGCATCTCCCACGGCTCGTCGACCGACTCACCCCCAACCTCGATGAGGGCAAGGAAATCGCGCGCGGCAACCTGGCCGTGGCGCAATATTTCGGCCTCGTTGTCGCAGGCTGCATCGTCGGCCTGAGCATCGTCATCGCGGCCGCCGTCCTCGGGGGCATCGTGGCGGTGTTGCACTGACGATGCACGCGGCGCTTCGCTCGTTTGCCCTCGCGGCACTCGCGTGCTGCGCGGGGCTGTCGCCCGCAGCCCGGGCGCGGGGCGGTGGCGGCTGTCTTGCCGCCGGCACGCTCGTTGCCACGCCCGCAGGCCCGGTGCCGGTCGAGCGCCTGCAAATCGGCGACACGGTGATCAGCCGCGACGCCGCAGGCCGGCCGGTCCAGGCCGCGGTGTGCGCCATCACCGCCGTGCAGCCGGAGGAATTCTTCGCTTTGCAGGCCGGCGGGCGCACATTGCGCGTGACCGCCGAGCACCCTGTGCAAACCGCGCCCGGGACGTGGACACGCGCCGATCACCTCGCGATCAACACCCCGCTTGGCACCGCCAACGGCCCGGTTGCCCTGGTTCGCGTGATGCGGCAGCCCGCAACCGCTCCGGCGTACAATCTGGTCGTCAGCCCCGGGGGGACCTTCTTTGCCGACGGATTCCTCGTCCACAACAAGGGCTGCTTCCTGCCCGACACGCCGGTGACCCTCGCCGACGGTTCGACGCGCGCCATCAGCGCCGTGCGGCCCGGAGACACCGTCCTCGCCTTCGACAGCGACGAGTCTGTCGTGCCGGCAAAAGTGCGCACGGTGCTCGTGCACGAGGTCGACAGCTACCTGATTGTGCGAACCGGGACGCGCGAACTGCACGTCACGGAGGAGCATCCGTTTTACGTGGGCGCCGGCGTGTTCAAGAACGCCGAGGCCCTGCGCGTCGGCGATCGCATCGTGGTCTACGACGGCCACAAGCTGGCGCCGGCGACGCTGTTGGCGCTCGAACGCGTGTCGGCGCACGTGCGGGTCTACAACCTGCAAACCGATGAACCGCACACTTTCTTCGCGAATGGCGCCGCTGTGCACAACAAGGGCGGCGGGTTTGGCGGGGGCGGCTTCCACGGAGGAGGCTCGGGCGGCAACGCCGATCCCGTCGCCGTGCTGGTGGTGTTCGGCATCGTCGCAGTGTTCGTTGTGATATCAAAGATCCGGGAGCATGCCACCGATCGCGAAGAGAACCTCGACTTCTGTTTCAGCCGCAGCCAGATCGCGGGCAAACTGGCCAAAACCCAGAAGCTCCTCGCCTTCATCAGCAGGGTGGACGACGCGTGGACCGAGCGCCGCCTGCAGGAGCACGCGGAGAAAGTCTTCCGCCAGTTGCAGCAATGCTGGGAGGCGCGCGAATACGCTCCGATGGAGCCGCTGCTCATGCCCGATCTCTATGCTGAACACGTCGCCCAGCTCCAGGGCATGCGCCAGACGCACGAAGTGAACCGCATCGAGCAACTCCTGGTCGAAGCGGTGGATATCGTGCACGTGAACTACACGGAGAAGCCCGACCACCGTTCGTTCACGGCGTTGATCACGGCCTCCGCGCGCGACTACTATGTCGATGACCGCGACCAGTCGTTCCTGCGCGGCGACTGCGCCCCGGCGCGCTTCCAGGAATTCTGGACGTTCCACTGGTACAACGGCGGGTGGCGATTGCGCGAGATCGAGCAGACGCGGGAGTCCAATGTCCTGGCGGAAGAAAACCTCTTCGAACAATTTACCGACACGGGCCTCGCCCAGGTCTACGACAAGACCGCCGGCCAGGCGGGCCCGGCCGGTCCCGACCGCCCCGCGGAGGTTGACATCAAGGCCCAGCGGATCGACCGGCTGCTCAACTTCCTCGTGCAGACCGATCCCGCATGGGACCGCGAGGCGATGCTCGGCACCGTGCGGCGCGTCTACCTGAACGTCATGCTGGCATGGCAGGACGGACGGCCCGAGGCGTTTGCCGGTCTGGACCTTGATCCCGCACTCGAAAGCCACCTGCGCAACGTCAATGCGACCAATCAACGCAACGACCGGCATGTCGAGTACCGCAATCTCTGCGTGCGCAAGGTCGAACTCATCCACGTGAACAACCAGGACGACCGCCGGCTTGACGAGTTCACCGCCCTGGTGAGCGCCCACGCGCAGATCATCATCACGCAGGCGGGCCGGGTGGAATACCGCGATCCCGACGTGCGCCCGCTGGAAGACTACTGGACTTTCGGCCGGGCGGAGTCGCGCTGGGTATTGCGGGAGATCCTGCCGAGAGCGGACGGCATCAACGTTCTTCACCAGGAAAACGTCGACGAGGGCAGTTCGCCCGAGATGCTCGAATGGTTTTATTCAAAACCCCGCGCATCCTAGAGCGACATGTCTTTCTCGCGAGTACCGCACCATGAGTGACGACCCCAGAGTGAACACGCCGGCCGAAGCCGGACCGTGCCGGAGTTCCGTCCCGCCGGGACTCCACCCGGCCGCTGAACACACAATCCATCGGGAGACTGCACACCGGCTGGCGCGCCTGGCGTTGTTCGGCTTCATTGTGACCTTCGTACTGGCGCGGGTGTTCGTGCTCCTGATCATGTCCAGGCAGATGCCGAATCTCTATTTCTTCCTGAGCGGCACCCATGTCCATCATCTGAACTACGGCATCTTTCTGCTGGCGGCGGTGTGCGGCTACAGCGTTTTCGTCCGGCCCGTCGGGCGCGCGGCGGAGATTGCGGCATTGATGTACGGCGTGGCCATGGGTCTCACCTTCGATGAATTCGGGATGTGGCTGCACCTTGGCGGCAGCTACTGGCAGCGGGCAAGCGTGGACGCTGTGATCGTGGTGGCGGCCGTGCTCGGGCTGGTCGCCTTTGCGCGTTCACTGAAACGGTTTGAAGCGCATCACCTCCGGGCATTCGTCATATTGTTGCTCGCCCTGGTGTGTTTCGGGGCCGCCCTGTATACGGCCGGGGCCCGCCTCGGCAACGTCATGGGGCCGAAGCTTCACGATTTGGAAGCGGCTTCATCACCGTGAGCCTGGCCGCGGATTGAGTGTTCCGCGGGCAAAAGCCGGGCTGGCAAAGCCACGGTCCCGGTTCCAGTCTGTCCCCTGTCGCAGAGGGGCCTGAAGCAGCATCCGCAGATTACGGGTTCCCATAATCTGCCTGCTATCTCCTCAGACCCTCTTTTTCTTGCACCGTTTCCCTGTGCCGCGAGGCAAGTGTGTCCCGTAGGGGCGCAGGCTTGCTGCGTCCCTTTGAAGGGCGCGACAAGATCGCGCCCCTACCTTCGGTTGCGGCGGAGCCGCTCTGGACAGATTCGTGTCGATTCGTGGGCGCAATCTCATTGTCGCATTCGGTTGCAGCGGAGCCGCTCTAGGCCCGCCGGTGGAATCTGCGGATGAAAAGGATCAACTGCGCAGGAGTCGGCCACCCCATCGTGGATGGCGGCGGTTTGCGGCCCTCGCTGCCCGATGCCCCGGCTCCGCCGCCCTCAGTAGTCCCACGGCAGGTGGACGTCCACCCGCGGGTGCTTCCAGACCTGGAACACCTCGAAGATTTTGCCGGGGTTGAGGATGCCGCGCGGATCGAGCGCGTGTTTCACCGCGAGCATCGCGTTCACCTGCGCCTTGCTGTGCTGCAGCCGCAGGAACGGGGTCTTTGCAAGCCCGATGCCGTGTTCACCGGAGATCGCCCCGCCCAGCGACACCACTGTTTCCATCAGCCGCTGCACCGCGGCCTCGGCGGCGCGACATTCGGCCAGATCGTCGCGGTGATACATGATGTTCACGTGCAGATTCCCGTCGGCGAGATGGCCGAACGTGGGGATGGGCAGGCCGGACTGGCGGCGCAGCCGGTCGAGGAAGCGCGCGAAGCGCTCGTACTGCCGCATCGGGATCACGGTGTCTTCGTTCAGCTTGGAGTCGCCAAGCTTGAACATCGCCGCGGAACACTCCCGACGCACGGCCCACAGCTTTTCCGCCGCGTCGCGGTCTCGCGCCGCGCGAAAGACCGCCGCCTGCCGCCGGGCCCAGCCGAGCAACACGCTCTTCTGCGCAGCCACCTCGCCGGCCGTGCCGGCGAGTTCGAGCAGGATGACCGGGCGCCCCGCCTGGCCCGCAAAGACGCTCCGGCCCGTGGCATGCTCGGCGCATTGGACGCTGGCGCGGTCGAGAAATTCGCAGATGGCCGGCTGCACCCGGCTGGCAAAAAGCTCGCGCGCCGCGCGCAGGGCGGCAACCTCGTCGGCGAACGACGTCAGCAGCGTCCAGCGCACCGGAGGAAGCGGAACCAGCCTGAGCACGGCGTCGGTCACGACTCCCAGCAGGCCTTCGCTTCCGATCCAGAGGTCGCGCAGATTGAAGCCCGCGGAGAACTTCCTCGTCGCCGTCCCCCACTCCACCCATTCCCCCGTGGGAAGAAAGCCCTTCAAGGCGAGCACATAGTCGCGGGTGACGCCGTATTTGCCTCCGTGCATTCCGCCCGCGTTGCAGGCGATATTGCCGCCGATCGTGCAATACTTCTCCGACGACGGATCGGGCGGATAGAACCAGCCCTTCGCCCCGGCGGCCGCACGCACCGCGGCATTTGTCGCGCCCGCCTGCACGTACGCCAGCCCCGTCTCAACATCGATGCGCACCCGGCGCAGGCCGGTGAGATCGATCACCCAGCCGCCGTGCAAAGGCGCCGCACCTCCCGTAAGGGTTGTGCCGCGGCCGCGCACGGTCACGGGAATGCGATGGCGGTTGGCCAGCGTGAGCACAACCCCGACGTCTTCCCGGCGGCGGGGCCGCACCACCGCCTCGGGAAGAAACGACAGCTTGCTGCTGTCAAACGACGCCTCCCAGCACGCGCCGCGGTCCGTGCGGACAGCCGCGCCGAGCCGGCGTTTGAGCTGAAGCGTCGCTTTGGAATGCGAGACCATAGGGCAAAGAAGCGTGAGTTACACCAGCCGCGGCCGCGGTCGCAATCAAAAGCGGAGGGCCGGCCGCGCCCGGATTGATGCATGGCTGGTCGGGCGGCTTGCCATGATGACCGTCGGACTTTGTGCGCTCATCGCGGGTTGCGGCCCGGCGCGAGCCCGCCATCAGCGAACCATCTTTGTAACGTATTACGTTACCAAGATTGCGACGGTGTCCCTCTCCACTCGCGGGCGCTCGCGGCCACGGGCCCAACCATCGCGACCTCCCACCAGGAAGTTTCCGCATCCCCGCGAATTCGCCTTCCCAGGGACCGGCGATTCTCTCACCGTATCCCCATGCCGCCGGAAAGCCCGATCTATGGCCAGATCCTGCGCCACCTGCTGACCGTCGCGGGTTTCCTGCTCGCGATTTTTCTGATCGCCCGGTTGATGAGCGAAAAACGACAGCCGGGAAACACCCTCGCATGGCTCCTCGGCATTGTACTGGTCCCCTACATCGGGGTGCCGCTTTATCTGCTGCTCGGCGGCCGCAAGCTCCGGCGGTTGGTGGCGCGCAAGTCCCCCCTCGCGCCCGTGCCGTCCCGGGAAACGGCCGTGCATTCCGCCGCCGCAAAGGGAACGGTGCCTCATGCGCTGGTGCTCGGCGGGGCGTCCCCGCCCGTGGGCGGCAACGCCGTGCGCCTGCTGACCGGAGGCGAACAGGCCTGCGAGGAGTTCGAACGCCGCATCTGTGAAGCCCGGCATACGATCCACGTCATGACGTTCATCCTCGGTCGCGATGACACCGGCCGGCGGATTGTCGGGTTGCTCGCCCGGCGCGCCCGCGAGGGCGTGAAGGTCCGGCTGCTGCTCGATGCCGTTGGCTGCCTGTGGAGCAGCCGCGGTTTTGTCGAGCCGATACGGCGGGCCGGCGGCGAGGTGCAGCGCTTCATGCCCGTGATGCCCCTGCAATGGCGCGGTTCGGCGAACCTGCGCAATCACCGCAAAATCGCGGTGTTCGACCACCGGAGCGCCATTCTGGGCGGCCACAATCTCGCACACGAATACATGGGGCCGGAACCCTCCCCGGAGCGATGGCGCGATTTCGGCGCCGTCATCGAGGGCCCGGCCGTCGAGCTGCTCAACGAGGTGTTTCTCGCCGACTGGTGCTTCGCGAGCCGGCAGTCGATCGACGCGCTTCACCAGTCGGTCGGACCGGCGGAGACCGACGCGCGCGAAACCTGCGACCTGCAGATGGTGGCCAGCGGCCCGGACGTGGCGGGCGATCCGCTCTACGAGGGCATCATCTCGTTTATCCAGGAGGCGAAGCGCCGCATCTGGATCATCACGCCCTATTTCATTCCCGACGAGGTGATCTTCCGTTCGCTGCTGGTCAAGGCGCGGACCCGGCACGAGATCAAGCTCGTGGTGCCGGCGCGTTCCAACCACCCGATCGCCGACCGGGCGCGGCGGCATTACCTGCGGGAACTCCAGGCCGCGGGCGTGGAGGTCCTCTTCTACCAGCCGGGAATGATGCACAGCAAGGGCATGATCGTCGACGACCGCATCGGCCTGATCGGTTCCGCCAACTTCGATTTGCGTTCGCTCTTCGTGAACTTCGAGATCGGCGTCTTCGTCTATTCCGAGCCCGAGGTGGCGGCGATGCGCGGGTGGGCCGAGGAGCTCATCGCCCACAGCGCGCCGATGCCGGCGGAACACGAGCGCCGGCGCCTGCTGGGCAACGTGGCGGAAGATCTCAGCCGGTTGTTCGCGCCGCTGTTGTGATGCCGGATTTCGGAGACCGGAAAGCGGAGACCGGAAAGCCGGATCAGATTCCTCCGAACTGATCGACCATCTGGTATCCGGTCTCCGCTATCCGGTATCCGCTTTCCGGTATCAGCCGGCCGGCGGGACGGCGGACTTCGCCTTCTTCTCCTCCTCGATCAACAGCTTGTATTCGACGGAATCGCGGAGCGCCTCCCAGCTGGCCTCGATGATGTTGTCGCTCAAGCCGACCGTGCCCCAGATTTCCTGCCCGTCCGTGGTTTCGATGAGCACGCGCGTGCGGGAATTCGTGCCCCGCTTGCTGTCGAGGATGCGCACCTTGTAGTCGCTCAGCATGGTATCCTTGATGGCCGGATGCGCCCGTTCGAGGGCGAGGCGGAGAGCCTTGTCGAGCGCGCCGATCGGCCCCGTGCATTCGGCGACCGTATGCGTGGGTTTGCCGTTCACCTTCAGCTTCACGGTCGCTTCAGCCACGACGGACTCCTCGGGGCCGCGACGCTCGACGATCACGCGGTATCCCTCGAAGCTGAAGGCCGGGGAATGCTTCTTCAGCCAGCGGGCCAGCAGCAATTTCAGCGAGGCGTCGGCCGCCTCGAACTCGTAGCCCTCGAACTCGAGCCGTTTCAGTTCATCGAGCACATCCTTGACCGCCGGAGTCTGCTCGTTGACGTCAAACCCGAGTTCGCGCGCCTTCATGACGACGCTGCTCCGGCCCGCCATGTCGGACACGAGCACGCGCGTGCGGTTGCCGACGGCGGCGGGATCGATGTGTTCGTAGCTCCGCGCCACCTTCTGCGCTGCGTTGGCATGGAGACCTCCCTTGTGAGTGAAGGCTGAGACGCCCACAAAGGGATCCTTTGGATTGGGCCGTTGATTGGCCAGCTCGTCCACGGTATGGGAAAGATCCCGCAGTTGCGAAAGGCTGGGCCGGCAGAATGCCGTGCAGCCCATTTTCAGGAAAAGGTTTGGCAGGATCGTGATCAGGTTGGCGTTCCCGGTGCGTTCGCCATAGCCATTGACCGTCCCCTGCACCAGCGTCGCGCCCGCGGTGACTCCTGCGAGCGACGCCGCCACGGCCAGCCCGGAATCGTTGTGGCAGTGCACGCCGACGTTTTCGGCGCCGAACTCGCGCACGACATGCGCCACCACGGCCTTGAAATCGTCGATCATGGTTCCGCCGTTGGTGTCGCAGAGCGTCAGGTTGGCGGCGCCTCCGCGTTTGGCCGCGGCCAGTGTCCGCATGGCGTAATCCGGGTTGTCCTTGTAGCCGTCGAAGAAATGCTCGGCGTCGTAGATGACTTCGCGCCTGTTCGCGGCCAGGTACCGCGCGGACTCCTCGATCATGGCAAGGTTCTCCTCCAGCGTCGTCCGCAGGACCTCGAGCACATGAAGCAGCCACGTCTTGCCTACGATCGTCACAACCGGCGTGCCCGCGTCGAGGAGGACCTTGAGCTGCGCGTCGCGATCGGCGGTCACGCCCGCCCGTCGCGTTGAGCCGAAGGCGGCGATCCGGGCGTGGCGCAGCTTCAGCTTCCCCACCTCGGCAAAGAACGTGATGTCCCGGGGATTGGATCCCGGGAACCCACCCTCGACGTAATCGATGCCAAACTGGTCAAGCCGTTCGGTGATCAGGAGCTTGTCGGTGACGGAAAGGGCAATCCCCTCCCCTTGGGTACCGTCGCGAAGGGTTGTATCGTAGATCTTGAGCTGGGATGTTTCCATAAAAAAAGCCCCGGGGGTCACGGCCCGGGGCATTGAGACGACTTAGAGTTTCACTCGCGCTTACGCCATGTCGCCATGCCCCGGCTGGCGGCCGATAATAATCATCACAGGGAGGATGGCTGGGCGGAAGACCATGGTATGAGAGTTAACCCAAAAAGGTTAGCGGATTCCCGGCGGCTGTCGATGCTCTTTTTCCCAATCTTCGCCGCCGGACCCGGCTGCCGGCGGGCCGTCCCCGGGGGCCTGCGCGGATCATCCCCGCCCGGCCCGGGCATCCCCGGGCGGAACCTGCCTCCGCCGGGGCAGGCCCGGTTCAGGGCTCCTGCTCCTTCTTCGGAGCCGCGTCGGTGATCATGACCACATCCCGCGGATTCATCACATAGGTCATCCCCCGTTCGTCCCGGACCACGAGGACTCCCTCCACCGCCTTGACCGACTTGATGCCGGCCAGGACGGTGGACGTTCTCGTCGCGGGAATGGATCAGGTAGACGGGGCTGTGGGCGATTCCGGCGAATGCGGCGGCGTAACCCCTGGCGAGTTCGGCGACCTCCGTCGAAGCCTGCACATCGGAAGGGCGCGACGGCCCCGGATCGGCCGCCTGGGCGAAGCCGGCGAAGGCTGCCGCCAGAAGAATCAACATCGTGGTCGTTTTCATGGGTGGGGGAGGCCGTGAACAAACAGCGTGAAACGCGCCGGCGCAATTCCCGTTTTTGGGGCCCGTGCAGCGGCGCGAGGGCTGCCCGGGTGCCGGCTATGACAGGCCGCCGAGAAGGCGCTCGGTCTCCGCCTTCTTTGCCTTGAGTCCGGCCAGCTGTTTTTTCGCGCCTTCAATCACCTGCGGCGGCGCCTTGCCCGTGAACGCGGGGTTCGCGAGCCGCGCCTCGGTCGCGGCGATATGCTGGTCGAGCTTCTCCAGCTCCTTCGTCAGCCGCCCGATTTCAGACGATGAATCTCCTGAAGCGGGAAGAAGAAGGAAAGCGGTGCCCAGCGGAGTCACGACGGCCGGAGCGCCCTCCGGCGGGGGAGCGGAGCCCTGCCTGAACTGGCTGACCCCGGCAAGGCGGAGGTAGGAATTGAGGTCCCGCACCGCGAAATCCACAGCCGGCTTGAACTCCGAAAGGGGAAGGTAAACCTCAACGTCGCGCCTCGAAGCCACGCCCTGCGAGGCTTTGAGCTGCCGGATCTCGGCGACGAATTCCTTGAAGGCCGCGACCCTCCGGACCTGGAGCTCCTCCAGCACGATTCCCCGGCCATCGAGGGCCTCCGCCAGGGTCGCGGCATCGTCCACCCGTGCGTCGCGCGTCAGAAACGTGCCCTCTGCGCCGAAGCCGAGCTGGTTCCAGAGTTCTTCGGTGATGAACGGGATGAACGGGTGCAGCAGCAGCAGGGTCTGCCGGAGCACAAGGTCCTGAATGGCCAGGCAGTTCGCCTGGGTGTCGGCCGCCTGGAGCTTGGCTTTCGAAACCTCGACGTACCAGTCGCAGAAATCATTCCAGAAAAACCCGTACAGCGCCTGGACCGCCGCGCTGAATTCAAACGCGCTGAAGCAGCGCTCAACTTCGCGGGTCACCGCGAGCAGGCGGTCGAGAATGGCGTGGTCATCGGCGTCGAACCGGGCCGGATCGAGCCGGCCGACGATCGCGCTGAGCGAATCGCCGTCGCCGGGCCCGCCGCTCATCTGCCGGAAGCGGCAGGCGTTCCACAGCTTGTTGCAGAAATTCTTGCCGAATTCGATGCGTTCGTCGGCAAACCGGATGTCCTGCCCCTGCGGCGCGATGGAGATGATGCCGAAGCGGAGGCCGTCGGCGCCGTACCGGCCGATCAGGTCGAGCGGATCGGGCGAGTTGCCGAGCGATTTTGACATCTTCCGCCCGAGGTGGTCGCGGATGATCCCGGTGAAATAGACGTTCCGGAACGGGATGCGCCGCTCCAGCGGCTCGCCGGGCCGGACGAATTCGAGGCCGGCCATGATCATCCGCGCCACCCAGAAGAAGATGATGTCGGGGGCCGTGACGAGGGTCGTTGTCGGATAGAAGAAATCGAAGCCGGCCTGATCCATCGCGTCCCGGTCCGGCCAGCCCATGGTGGCGAACGGCCAGAGCCACGAGGACGCCCAGGTGTCGAGCACGTCATCCTCCTGCTCCCAGTTCTCCGGATCGGCCGGGCCTCCGAGCGAAACGTGCACCTTCGCAGGATCGCGGAGGTCCGCGTCCGTGAGTCTCTCCCGGTCGATGCCCTTCCGGTACCACACCGGGATGCGGTGGCCCCACCACAGCTGGCGGCTGATGCACCAGTCCTGGATGTTGTCGAGCCAGTGGAGGTAGACCTTCGCCCACCGCTCCGGATAGAACTTGATGTGTCCGTTGCGCACGGCCGCCTTGGCCTCCTCGACCCGCGGATACCGCAGCCACCACTGCATCGTGAGGCGCGGCTCGACCGGCACATCGGCGCGCTCGGAGTAGCCGACGTTGTTCTCGTAGGGCTCCTCCTTGGCCAGCGCGCCGGCGGCGCGGAGCAGATCGACGGCCTTCTTGCGGCCGGTGAACCGGTCCAGGCCCGCGAGCTCCGGCCCGGCGAGGTCGTTCAACACGCCGTCCGGGTTCAGCACATCGCGGACGGGCAGCCGGTGGCGCTGGCCGATCTCGAAGTCGGCCTTGTCGTGCGCCGGGGTGATCTTCAGGGCGCCGGTGCCGAACTTCCGGTCCACCGCGGCGTCGGCGATGATCGGAATCTGGGCGCGCTCCAGGGGACGCCAGGCGGCCAGGCCGATCAGCCCCGCGTAGCGCGGATCGTCCGGATGGACCGCGATTGCGGTGTCGCCCGGGATGGTCTCGGGGCGGGTGGTGTCCACTTCGATGAACTGCCCCGGGCGCCCCGCGAGCTCGTAGCGCACGCGATAGAGCAGGCCCTTCACAGGCTTCATGATCACCTCCTCGTCGGAGAGGGCGGTCAGCGAGGCAGGGCACCAGTTGACCATGCGTTTGCCGCGGTAGATGTGACCGCGCCGGAACAGTTCGACGAAAACATGCAGCACCCGCTGCGAGTATTCGGGGTCCATTGTGAACGCCGTGCGGCTCCAGTCGCAGGACGCTCCGAGGCGCCGCAACTGTTCCAGGATGATGTCGCCCTTCTCCTTGCGCCACTCCCACACCTTCGCCAGGAACTTCTCCCGCCCCAGATCGCGGCGGTGCAGCTTGTGCTTCCGGAGCTCCTTTTCCACAACCGTCTGCGTGGCGATCCCGGCGTGATCGGTGCCCGGCACCCAGAGCGCGGCCCGACCTTCCAGCCGGGCGCGGCGGATGAGGATGTCCTGCAGCGTGTTGTTGAGAACGTGGCCCATGGTGAGCATGCCCGTCACGTTGGGCGGGGGGATGACGATGCTGTAGGGCTGACGGCCCGGGACGGCGCGGCCCGCAAACGCATCGGCGGCCTGCCATGCGGCGTGCCACCGTTTTTCAACGTCGTGGGGCTCGTAGCTCTTTGTGATCTCGGACATGGGAGGATGAGACGGGTGAAGCGGGCGAGCTAAGAAGCGGCGCCAAACCGGGGCAAGCGATTAGTGGGTGCGGCCTCCGCGGGGGGGGCGCATCTGCCGATTGACGGCAGCGTCTGGCGCGCGCAGTTGTGGCACGGGCATCTTGTCCGTGGACGCGCGCCAGGCAACATGGGCAAGATGCCCATGCCACTCGCGCCACCGTCAATCGGCAGATGCACCCCTCCACGGGAAAGGGTTTTCCTGCCGCGCGCACGCCCGCCTGCCAGACCCGTGATGCGGCCGCATTGTTCTTCTGGCCCGCCGTGCATCGGCATCATCACCGGGGCCGCGCCAATGCAAAAGCCCTCCCGGACCCGGCCCTCCGGCTCCTCGATGCCGGGCTGGCAGCGGGCGGGCGGCGAAATCCTGAAGGGATGTCTTCGCCTGCGGTGTTATGCATTAATTCAGCTGATGTTCCCGAGCCGCCTTTGCACTTCTTCTTCACGCTCCGCCGCTCGACGGAGGGGCTTGACAGCGCTCCTCTTGTCCCAAAATTGCTCGTCTGCCAGCCAACCCGCCGGCTTCAGTGGCACACGTCCGGTCAGGCAACGCGGTGAAGCAGCTCACGCGCTGTCGTCATCACAGAGGCGTGACGGGCGCTTAGAACAAATCTTCACGTCAGAATCCGCCTCCTCATCAGCAGATCGCCAGGCTGACGGCCGCACGAGAGCGCGCCGGCGGCCTGGGTCCCGCCCGCAAATTCACTTCAAGAAACCCCCGACCATGGACCATTACAAAAAACTGCTCCCCGGGTTCGGCGCTATGGCGCTGGCCCTTTGCCTCCCATGCCTCTCATGGGCTTCAACCCTGGACCTGGACCGGACCACGCCGGTGCCCTCCAGCCAGCCCATCCCCGCGATGGATTTCTTCCGCCTGGATTATCTGCGCAATCCGACCGTGAATCTGGCCGGCACCAAGGTCGCCGCAATCGTGGCCGTCGGAGAGGATAACTCGAGCCTCATGGTCTACGATCTGAAGACGCAAAAGACGGAGATGCGGGGGGGCAGGGGCGACAGCGATGTTACGTCGGTCACCTGGCTGACCGATGACTTGCTCATCTTCTTCATCTCATTCGAAAAGAGCTCCAATTACTCATTTTGCGCGGCCCATCCGGGGTCTCTCGCGGAAGGGTATCCGATACTGCAGAACATCACGGGCTCGCTCATCGTGGTGCCGCCCCATGACCGCACCCATCCTCTGGCCAGAATCGGGCCGCATACCGACAATTCCGGCCAATATGGTGAAGTCGTTACGCTCGATACGAAGGCTCAGCTGGGAAACCTCCTGGATCTCAACGGAGACATCATGCAGCCTATAGACTATGATCAGGCCCGGGAGGGGAACATGCGCCACATTGTCGGCACGCACCCGATTCTGGAGACGCCGGACGGATTCGACATCGGGTATTGGGCGGACAAGGAAGGGAAACTGGCTTTTGCCGCATCCTCGACGAAAGGTGTGCTCACCTTGCATCGCCTCGATGGAGAGAAATGGGTGAATTGTCCCGAGGATCTCGAAGAGATGGACATCGTCGACAGCGGAGAGAACCCGGGGGAAATCCTCGTCGTTGCCCCGCGCCAGAACGGGAAGCCGCGCCCCCTGGAGGTGCTCAACGCAGCGGACGGCACACCGAAGGGGATGCTTCTCCAGGACCCTTCATATGATTTCGACGGTTGGCTGTATCGCGATCCCGTGTCCCGCGGGATCCTAGGCGCCTATTATTCCGGCGTTGTTCCCAAGGTCGTATGGTTTGACGAGGGATTCAAGGGATTGCAGAAGATGTTTGACAAGTTGCCCGTCTTCCAGGGTCAGGTGTTCGTGCAGATTGTGGGCAACAGCGCGGATGGAAGCGGGTTCCTGATTCAAGCGTATTCCGACACCCACCCCACAGGCTATTACTGGGCGGATCTGAAGGCCAAGACGTTCGGCCCCATCAAAAACACCAGACCCTGGATCGATCCGGCCCGGATGCAGCCGATGAGTTTGATCAAATACAAGACCCGGGACGGCCATAAGCTCGACGCCTACCTCACGATGCCGGCGGGAGCCACCAAACAGAACCCGCCGCCGGTTGTGGTGCTGCCTCCCTATGGGCAATGGGACAGGAACACGTGGGGCTTCAATCCGGAAGCGCAGTTCTTCGCCAGCCGGGGCTATGCGGTCCTGCAGCCGAATCACCGCGGATCAGCCGGCTACCGGGGAATGTTCCCGACGGAGGACGAATGGGACTTCCGGAAGATGTATGAAGATGTGATCGACGCGACGAAGACGTTGGTCGCAACAGGTCTCGTCGATCGGGATCGGGTGGCAATCATCGGCGCCGGTTTCGGCGGTTACCTCGCGATGTCCGGAGCGGCCTATGAACCCAGCCTGTATCGGTGCGCGATAGCGATCTCGCCGTCGGTGCTCGATTGGGCGGCCTACATCAAGGAGAACAAATATTACGAATTCTCCGACCCCTTCTATTCGCGGTACGTGCGCAAGCTCGGCGACCCGGGCGCAAATCCGGGGAAGTTTGACGCGCTGGCCCCGTTGCGCCATGCGTCGCAGATCCGCGCGGCCGTGTTGATCGTCAACGGCGAATACGATTCCTCCTTCGTGATCAGCGAATCGAAGGACCTGGTCTCGATCCTGAAACAGAACAACGTGCCTGCTGATACGAAGACATTCGTCAACGAGGCGGGAGGGGTCCGCCACCTCGCCCACAAGGTGGAACTCTATTCCCGCATCGAGACGTTTCTCGGCGAACATCTCGGGGCCGGGGCGCGCGCGTCCGTTTCCGCCGGCGCGCAGTGACGCCCGCTGCTGTTCCGCGCTCAGGCCGGCCGGGATGGTGGTAAAGGGCAGCCTGTCGGATCCGGGTCGTCCCCGTCTTCGCCAGGCTGCGGCAGGGCGGGCGTTTTTCTCATTTCCGGCTTTTCGCGGCACGTGCTTTGCTGCTCACTGGACGCATCCCATGGTTGGACGCATCCACAAGCACGCCCGCGAACGTCTGAACTTCCAGGGCGAAGTGCCCGTCGCCACGCGTCTGGCCGCATGCAAGACGTTCCTGCGGCTGGAGAGCGCGATGATCCGGATGCATCACGACGCCGGCGAAGCGGGACTCAAGCTCGTCGAGGCCCGCGCGGCGATGATCGAACGTCATGCTGGGGCGGCTTTTCGACTACGCGCTCGATTCCTACCGCCGCGCCCGCGGCGAACCTCCCACCCCCGTCAGCCTGATCGCTCTGGGAGGATACGGCCGGCACGAGCTCAGCCCGCTGAGCGACATCGACGTGATGTTCCTGTTTCCCGCGAAAACCAGGCCGGCCCCCGTGAAGCCGTTGCAGGAACACCTGGTCAACGAGATCCTCTACATCCTCTGGGATTGCGACCTCAAGGTGGGCCATTCCACGCGCACCATCGACGAGGCGTTTGCAGAAGCCCGCCGCGACATCCAGACGAAAACCTCCCTCCTGGAGTCCCACCTGGTCGCGGGCTCGGCCCCGCTCTACGAGACCTTCGCCAGGGCCTACCGCAGTTTCGCGATGACGGAGGATACCCGGGGCTATATCGCCGCCCGGCTTGCCGACCAGGCCTCGCGCCGCGCGAAATACGGCGACACGGTTTTCCTCCAGGAACCCGACATCAAAAACGGCGTCGGCGGTCTGCGCGACTATCAGAACGCCCTCTGGATGGCGCGGGTCAAACTGGGCATCGAGCACATGGAGGAGCTGCACACCCTCAATTATCTGCGCCGCAAGGAACTGGCCGACTTCCAGCGCGGCTACAACTTCCTCCTGCGCGTCCGCAACGAGCTCCATTTCACGAACAAGCACCCCACCGACCTCCTCGACCTCGAGATGCAGGCCCGCGTGGCCCAGCACCTCGGTTACCGCCAGCAGAATCCCCTCCAGCGCGTGGAGGATTTCATGGCGGATTACTACCGCCAGGCTCAGGCCATCCATCGCATCTCGAAGATCGTCGAGAGCCGCCTCGCGCTGGCGATCAAGGAGGACGGGGGTTCGCTGCCTTCCTTCCGCGAGATGCTGCGCCTCCGCCGGGTCGAGCGCGCGAAGCTGATCGACGGCTTCACGCTGCGCGGCCGGGAGCTGGCGGCCTCCACGCCCGGGGTCTTCCAGGATGATCCCGCGCGCCTCGTCCGCGTATTCCGCCATTGCCAGCAACTCGGAGCGGCGCCGGACTTCAACCTCACGGCCCTGATCCGGGAATCGCTGCCGCTGCTCACGCGGCAGGTCAGGGCATCGCCCGACGCCAACATCAGCTTCCGCGCGATTCTCGAACAAGCCGGGAATGTCTTCCCCACCCTGCAGCTGATGCACGAATTGGGGGTGCTGGGCCGGTTCATCCCCCCGTTCGACCGGCTCACCTGCCTCGTGCAGCATGAGTTCTATCACCGCTACACCGCCGACATCCACACGCTCAACGCCATCCGGGAGCTCGACCGGGTCTTCACCGAGGCCGAGCCGATCACCCTCAAATACCGCGAGGAACTCCACAAGACCTCCGATCCCACCCTGCTCTACCTGATCCTGTTCCTGCATGACATCGGCAAGGCCGCCGGGATCAAGAACCACAGCGAGGGCGGCGTCCAGCTGGCCGTCCCCATTCTCGAACGCCTCAATTTTGATCCCCGGAGCCGCGAGGTCGTTGCGTTCATCATCAGAAATCACCTGATCATGACGCGATTCTGGCAGAGGCATAACCTGGATGATCCGCAGTCCGCCACGGCCTTTGCCGATTTGGTTGGCGATGCCGAGAAGCTTCGCTATCTTTACGTGCATACCTTCTGCGATGCCCGCGGCACCGCCGCCTCGCTCTGGAACGGTTACAAGGATACCCTCCACTCCACCCTATTCCGCACCACCCTCGATCGCCTCCTTCTCGGCGACGCCATCGAAAAAAGAAATCTGGAGCGAAAACAGATGATCCACAAGGAACTGATCACCCAACAGATCCCCGGCATCAGTCAGGATGAGATCTCCGCGCATTTCAATCTGCTCCCGGAGCGCTATTTTCTCCACACCGAGACCGAGGAGATCGTCCTGCACATCCAGATGGTCAACCGCCTGCTCGAATCAATCAACGAGGCGGACTCCGTCAGCTCCCTCCGGCCGGTCATCGACTGGAAGGACGATCTCAACCGCAGCCTGACGATCGTGAACGTCGTCACGTGGGACCGGGCCGGACTTTTCTACAAGCTGGCGGGCGGCTTCAGCGTGGCGGGCCTGAACATCCTCAGCGCCAAGGTCCTTTCGCGCACTGATCATATCGCGATCGACACTTTCAACGTCGTCGAGCCCGGGCGCGGCGTCGTCCAGAATCAGGTGGCGATGGAGACTTTTGCGCGCACCATCGAGGCCGCGCTCATCCAGAACAAGGACCTTTATCCGGAAATCGTGGCGCAGGCCCGGAAGCTGGGCGACAACCGGTACACAACCGAGAACAACATGCTGCACACGTCGTTTCCGCCGACCGTTGAGGTCTACCATGAGCTCGCGATGATGCGCACGATCGTCGACATCCAGGCGCGCGATCAGATCGGGCTGCTTTACCGGCTCGCCAAGGTCATCTTCGATCATGGCTTCGACATCACGTTCGCCCGGATCAACACGGAGCGCGGGGTCGCCCTCGACACGTTCTACATCGAAAGCGCCAACCACGAGCCCACCGAGGACACGGCGCGCCTGCATGCCCTGCGCGAGGCCCTCGCCCGCGTGATCGCGCCCGCCCTGGTCGACCAGCCGGTCGTCTGAACGGTTTCGGGTCTCGTCATTGTCGCGTCGACCGCTTAATTGCCCGACGTGGAACCTTCACCTCCAGCCGGCGCTTCCCCTCCGGCGCGCCGGCCAAAGGCCCGGCGGCCGCGGGCCTTCAGTCTCCAGACTCCCGACCCCGGCCCGCGGCAGCCGGTCCCGGCGCCGGTTCAGGAGGCCGCCCCTCCGGCTTCCGGCGGGCCCGCCATGGAGCCGGCGGCGGCGGAACCACGCCTTCCCGCTTCTGCCGATTCCCGCGCCCTTCCCGTGCTCTACCGGATCGCCTCGGTGGGAGCCCAGATGGAGGATCCGCAGGCGGCGCTTTATGTCATTCTCCGGGAGGTCTGCAGCCTGTTCAACGCAACCTGCGGCTCGATCGCCCTGCTCAGCGCCGACACCGGCCGGCTCGAGATGGAGATTCAGCAAGGGTTGCCTCCCGACAGCGCCGATGTCGCCCTGCGCATCGGCCAGGGCATCACCGGCTGGGTCGCCTTTCACGAGCAGGCGCAGCTCGTTCCCGATGTCGCCGCCGATCCCCGCTATGTCCAGCTCCGGGCGGACGTGCGCTGTGAGATGGCGGCTCCGATGGAAGCCAACGGCCGGATCATCGGCGTCATCAACCTCGACAGCGATCGGACCGGCGGATTCACGGCGGCTGACCTTGCACTGTTCGAGCGCCTGACCGCCGAGGCCACAACGGTCATACGGCGCCTCTGGCAGCTCCGTCAGCTTCAGGGCAAGGCCCGCCAGCTGGAGACGCTCATCACGATCGGCCAGTCCCTGGTGTCCAAACTCGAGGAACAGGAGCTTTTCGACACCGTCACGCGGGACGCGCGCCAGATCATGGGTGCGCGCCTCTGCGCGCTGTACCTGCACGATGCGGCCAAGGGGACCGCGCAACTCGTTTCCGTGTCGCTGCCGGCGCCCCCGGGCTCCTCCACCCGCGCCGGGCCCGCGCCGCTGCCCGGGGAAAGCCTGGCGCTCGACCATTGCCTCATCGCCTCCGTCCTGCACACGAGGCGGCAGATCGAGTTCCACAATGTCCAGAGCCCGGAATACGCCGACGTCATCGACCTGCCCCGCGATCGCGGCCTGCATTCGCTGCTGGCCTCCCCCCTGCTGTTTGAAGGCGAGGCCATCGGCGTGCTCGGCGCGTTCACCGACCAGCCGCACCGCTTCAACAACGACGAGAAACGCCTGCTCGACGCCCTGGCCAGCCTCGGAGCGGTGGCCATCCAGAACTCCCGGCTCTACACCCGCGTTTTCCAGAGCGAGGAATCGCTGCGCAAGAACGACCGCCTCACCACTCTCGGTCTCATCGCCGCGGAGATCGCCCACGAGATCCGGAACCCGCTCACGGTCATCAAACTCCTGTACGGCACGCTCGCTTTGGAATTCCCTCCGGGCGACCCCCGCCGCAAGGACACCCGCGTCATCAGCGAAAAACTCGATCAGCTCGAAGCGATCGTCACGCGCGTCCTCAATTTTGCCAAGGCACCCTCCAACCTGCATTCGCGATGGGCGGTGGTCGAGATCATCGAGGACACGATCGTGCTCATCCGGTTGAAACTCGCCCAGAGCAAGATCCACCTGTCTTTTTCCCCCCCGAATCCGTCGCCCGTCGTCGACGGACACAAGGGCCAGCTGCAACAGGTGCTCCTCAACCTGCTGCTGAATTCGATGCAGGTCATGCCGAACGGCGGCGAGATCACGGTGCGCTGCGCAACGGAAACCCGGAACGGTGCCCCGGTGGTGAACATCGACATCGCCGACACGGGGCACGGGATCCCCGAGGCGATACGCGGCCGGGTCTTCGACTCGTTTCTCAGCGGCCGGCCCGACGGGACCGGACTTGGGCTCGCGATCGTCGAACGCATTCTCCACAGCCATCATGGCAGTGTCGCCGTGCTCGCCACCAGCCCGCAGGGCACGACGATGCGCGTCACGCTGCCGCTGGCACGGCCCTGATCCCGGGGGGAAAGGGCGGCATCGATCCCGCCCCGGCCGGCGGCCGCCTCCCATCACAGCGTCATTCGAACAGACTCATCTGCGCCGGATTCACGTGGCCGCGCATCAGCTTCCGAAGGAACATCCCGCGGTGGGCCGGACACCGGCCCAGCCGGATGACCGCGCCGCGGTGCTCGTCGGTCCCGTAACCCTTGTGCTGGGAAAAGCCATAGCCGGGATACTGCGTCTCCAGCCCCTCCATGATCCGGTCCCGCGTCACCTTGGCGACGATGGACGCCATCGCGATGCAAAACGAGCGGGCGTCCCCGCGGACAATCCCGGCATGCGGATACGCAAATCCGCGCAATGCCAGCCCGTCTATCAGGATGCGGCAGGAGACCTGCGGCCGAAAGGCCCGGACTTCTTCGACGCTGGAAAAAAGGTCGGGTTCGGCGTGTCTCGCGAATGCGGATGCCGGATGGAGGCCCTCCAACGCCCGCCGCATGGCCAGCTTTGTCGCGCCCAGGATGTTCAGCTCCTCGATTTCCGCAACCGACGCCTCGCCGCACGTCGCGCGCACCTCCCCCGCCAGGACGAGCTTCTCGATGTCGGCGAAGATCCCGGCGCGTTGCTCGGGGGTGAGCTGTTTCGAGTCGTTCACCCGCCCGCCGCGCGTGACCGCCCAGACCCCTTCGAGAAACTCCTTGGTCACCAGCACCGCCCCGGCAACCACCGGCCCCGCCAGCGCGCCGCGTCCCGCCTCGTCGACGCCGATCAGCTCCGCCAGACCTTCCATCTGGTTCAGGTCGAATGCGCGGAGTTGACGACGTTTGGGCATGTTCAGGCCGGCCTTTCTTCAGGCTGCGTCTCAATGGTGGAGCGCGTTGTCCCTAACGCGCTTGAACTGCTTGAGGACAAGCGGCGCCGCCTCGCCTCGCTTCCACGTGTCAGTCTCATTCTGCAGGCGACCCGGGACCCGTTCCTCGTGCATGTGGGACCCGCCTCCATTCCACCCGTTCCTTCGGTTTCGGCAGCGGGAGCTCGCCGAGTTTCCCCGCGGCGGCCACGACTTCGTAGGCGGTGCGGAAGTGGAGCTTGGCGAAATCGCCCAGCGCGGCGGCGCCGAATCTCTGGATGATCTGCGCCGCCTGCTCCTTGACCCTCGCGCCCGCGCCTTTTTGCAGCGGACCGCCGAACCGCTGCGACAGATGCTTCATTGCGCGGACGTATTCGGCGCGCGCCACAACCGAGGCAGCCGCGACCACGGGATCCTCCTCGGCGCGGGGGCGCATCTTCAGTTCGAAATTCCTGACGTTCTTCTTCGCGAGCTCGCGCTGGGTGAGCGGCTGCACGGAGAACTGGTCCAGCAGCCCCCAGGGCACCCATTTCTCGTTGAGGGCCAGGTTGAGCGCGGTGGCATGCTGCCAGGCAAGCAGGCGGTTGAGGTTGGCGCCCGGCCGCATCATCAACTCGTTGTACTTGGGCATGCCGCAGAAACAGGTCTTCGCCACCGCGCCGGATGTCTTGCGGATCAGGCCGTCGAGCTTGAGGATCTGCGGGTCGGACAGCCGCTTGCTGTCCTTGACGCCCGCCTTGAGCCACGCGTCGATTGCGGGCTTTTCGGCGATGACCGTTGCGGCGATGACCGGACCGAAGAAGTCGCCCTTGCCGCTTTCGTCCAGGCCCGCGTGGGCTTCAAAACGCTCCGGATGCAAAACCTCGTCGTAGCCCAGGCGGGGCGCGCCGGTCACCTCCGTCTCCAGCATGTGGAGCACGAAATCCTCCGTTCCCTTCCCGGCGATGACCACCATCCCTCGCTTGTCGTAGGCCGTGACGTTCACCTCCGGCCCCCGGAATGCGAAGCGCGCGTAGGCCACGTCGAACGGCTCCCAGCCGCGGGCCTCGCAGACCGCCCGCAGCTTCTCCAGCTGCGCATCGTCGAGCTTGATGGTGTAGGTCGCCAGCTTCTTCGGCTGTTCGCCGGCCTCGTCCTGCCATGGCTTCATCGCTGGAATAGCGGCAAAACCGGGCGAAAAGCGCAAAGAGAATCCATGGCCTGCACAAAACGCCTCCCTGGGTTCCGGGCGGCGTGGATCTCATTTCCGGCCGGGCCTCTGCCGCAGCGATCGCGCCGCCCTCCGCGGTGCCGCCTTGCCATGGCGGCGCATCGCCGCCTAATCAGCTCGATCTGTGAATCGAGCCCAGCGCCTGCTCTCCCGCCGCACCGCCTTTCTGCGCGCCCTGCACGCGTGGTATCGCCGGAACCGTCGCCGGCTCCCCTGGCGCTCACAGCCTTCGCTCTACGGGACGGTCGTCTCCGAATTCATGCTGCAGCAAACGCAGGTCGGCACCGTTCTGCCCTTCTACGAACGGTGGATGCGCGCCCTGCCGGATTTCAACGCGCTGGCGGCCGCGCCCGAGGCCCGGGTGCTCAAGCTTTGGGAGGGGCTCGGCTATTACTCGCGCGCCCGCAATCTGCGCCGGCTGGCGCAGGCGCTCGCCGCCCGGCCCTTTCCGCCGGCCGCGCCGGAGCAATGGCGCGATCTTCCCGGCGTGGGCCCGTATACCGCCGCGGCCATCACGAGCATTGCCTTCGGCGCGCGCGCCGCGTGCGTCGACGGCAATGTTGTGCGCGTCCTCGCCCGGCTGACCGCGGACCCGGCGGCCCTTCGCGACAGCGCCACCGCCGCCCGGCACTTCATGCCGCTCGCCAACGCCCTGGTCCCCCGAGACGGCCCGGGCGCGCACAACCAGGCGATGATGGAGCTCGGTGCGCTTGTCTGCCGGCGCCGCAATCCCGCCTGCGCCATGTGTCCCGTGGTGCGGTTCTGCGCGGCGGCGCATCTGAAGAGCCCGGCGGATTTTCCGCGGCTCGCCCGCAGGAAGACCGGCAGGGACATCGTCGCGCGCGCATGGTGCGAGGACAACGGGCGGCTGCTTCTTCATCGCGCAGCGAGCGGCGCCCGGCGCCTCGCCGGCCTGTATGAGCTGCCCGTACCGGAAGATCTCGGCCTGGATGCCGCCGCCGTAAGCGCCGGACAATTGTTGGCCAGAAGAAGACGCAGGATCACCAACCATCAGATCACGGAGTCGATTCACGCCGTCCGCCTCACCGCAGCGCAGCGCCGCCGGCTTGACGCCAACGCCGCCCTGGGCTGGGTGCCATGGGCCGGACTCGACCTCATCACCCTTTCCGGCCCTCACCGCCGCTGGGTGGCTGAAATCCGGCGGATCCAGTCCGCGCCGTGACGATTCCGCAAACAGACCCCTCAGCCGAACCCATTCTGCACCCATGGCAGAACGTGTTTTGCTTCGGACGGCGGCGAATTTTTAGCCGGGGTCGCCTGCCCTGAGAAATGCGCCTGCGAAAACCGCCCCGACTGCTTCATGTCATCTGAGGTCGTGCGCGTTGTCCCCAACGCGCTCAGAGCGTCTTGTGGACAAGCCGCTCCACCCCGACTGCATGAGTCCGGCTCAGTCCGTCGGCGGCATGCCGGTCGATAGGCATCCTGACTCGCAGGGGGGAGTCGAAAGGCGTCTCCGCTTCGGGGATGCGTTTTTTCGCCTTCAATCAGCGGGGCGGCCGGTTACAACAGGGCATATGCCCATGCTTGACGAGATCGTCGCCTACTGCGACCGGCGCACGCGCCGCGCCGCCTTCCAGGACTTTCCCGGCGCCTGCAACGGACTGCAGGTCGCCAACAACGGCAGGGTCACCCGCATCGGCGCCGCGGTCGACGCGGGCCTGGCGCCCTTTGAACAGGCCGTGGCCGCCGGCGTTGATTTTCTCCTCGTTCATCATGGCCTGTTCTGGCCGCCGCCCGAGCCGGTCGTCGGCCCCGTCCGCCGGCGGCTCTCCGTCCTGTTCCAGGGCAACTGCGCGCTTTATTCCAGCCATCTCCCGCTCGACGCCCATCGGGAGATCGGCAACAACGCGCTTCTCGCCCGCCAGCTCGGGCTCAGGCCCCGCCGGTGGTTCCTGGAGCACGAGGGCGAGGCGGTCGGGTGCATCGCAGCCAGCGCGATGCGGCGCGGTGAACTGCGCCGGAAGCTGGCGGCGCTGTATCCGCGGATGGTTGCCATCGAGTTCGGCTCCGCCACTCCCCGCGCCGTCGCCTTCTGCAGCGGCAGCGGCCACGATGCGGTGCCCGAGCTTGCGCCCGCCGGGGTCGACACCCTGGTGACCGGCGAACTGCGCGAGAAATGCTTCAACTACGCGCAGGAGCACCGCCTCAATCTCTACGCCTGCGGCCACTATGCCACCGAGACCCACGGCATCCAGGCGCTCGCCGCGGAACTGGCAAAGAGGTTCCGCCTGCCCTGGGATTTCATCGCGACCGGCAACCCCCTTTGACCGTCTCTCCGCAAAACGGTGCTTTTCTTTTCCCCGTTTCCAAGGCTACCTCCTGTCAGGATCTCCCCCCGCCATGAAGAAAATCGCCATCATCAACGGTCCCAATCTCGACCGGCTTGGACAGCGTGAGCCCGAGATCTACGGACGCGCCACGCTCGCCGACCTCGAACAGGCCCTCCGCGCCGAGGTGGCCGGCCAGGCGGTGGAGCTCGAGTTCTTCCAATCGAACCATGAGGGCGCGATCATCGACCGCATCGCGAGCCTCGCCGAGCGGAAGTTTTCCGGGCTGATCATCAACGGCGGGGCGCTCACGCACACGAGCGTTGCGCTGCGCGATGCGCTGCTCGGCGCCGGCGTGCCGGCGGTCGAGGTGCATATCTCGAACATCTACCGGCGCGAGGAGTTCCGGCAGCGGTCGCTGACCGCCCCGGCGTGCCTTGCGGTGATCACCGGGCTGGGACTTGAGGGCTATCACGCCGCGCTGCGCTTCCTCCTGAAACGCTAGCGCCGGGCCATCCACAACCCGGCGCGCCGTCGGGCGCGCTGTGATCTGGAGCCGCGGCTCCCTCGTCGCGGCGCTGCGCCTCCGGGAGAAGAACGGACCGGAGACCCGCCGGACTTCGGTTCTCCCGTCCTCTCCGGAGCCGGCGTGAAGACATGCAGCTGCGGATCCGGATTTTGATGCGGGGAGACGGTTTCCGGGGTGATTGGTGCAGACTATTCTGTTGCCATCGATCCCGGGCAATGCTCTGACTTCAAATACTCCATCTGGCCGCTGGAAACGACCCATTTCCAATAATCAACCGACCTGACCATAGCAGCGGATTTCGTTTGCCTGGATGTTCCACCTGGCGCTGCCGCATGCGCTCGCTGGTGCTCGTGATGCTGTTCCTGGGCTCTTTGGCTGCGGTCGTCAACGCCCAGACGAATTGGATCATTTCCGGCTCGGGAGACTTCAACACCGCCAGTAATTGGGACAATGGCGCGCCGACAAGCGCAACCAACACCTTCATTACAAACGGCACGAGCGGAACTCCCACCGTCGTGAATCTGGCCGGTGTCGGAAACGTGGCCGATCTGCAGATCAACCCGTTCAACACGCTGAACGTCAATCCCGGGGCGGAACTAATCATCAATGGAACCGCCATCGACAACAGCGGCTCCATAAGTGTGAACGCCGGAGGCGGAAACAACACTTCTCTCGTCCTCAGCGGCAACACGACGCTCACCGGCGGCGGAACCCTCGCCCTCAGCAGCGGCGACAATTGGGGTCAGGTCTACCTTCAGCCGCAAACGGGGAATCTCACCCTGACCAACGTCGACAACACGATTCAGGGCTATGGCATCATCGGCAACGGCGGCCTGACTTTCATCAACGCGGGGACCGTGGACGCAAATTCGAGCGGCAATTCGCTGACCCTCAACGGGAGCGGAGGGATCACCAACGCCGGCGGACTCCTCGAGGCGACCAACGGCGGAACGCTGTTGATCGCCGCGACCGTAAACAACCAGAACGGCAATATCACCTCGAACGGCGGAACCGTGGACATCGTCAGCGGCAGCACAATCCAGGGCGGCACGCTGGGCGGCGCAAACCTCGAAACCACCAACTCGGCGGTGCTCGATGGATCCACCCTCGGCGCTTTGACCCTCGCCCCGGGCGGAGTGTGGACGGGACAGCTGAACACTTCCACTTTCGTGAGCGGCTCCATCGTCAATCAGGGCACGATGAACTTCATCGCCGGGAGCGGGAACAACACCAACCTCATCCTCAACGGCAACACGACGCTCACCGGCGGCGGCACCGTCACGCTCAACAGCGGCGACAACTGGGGCCAGATCTTCGTTGACCAGCAGGCAGCCGGCCTGACGTTGACCAACGTCGACAACACGATCCAGGGCTATGGCGTCATCGGCAACGGCGGCCTGACTTTCATCAACCAAAAGACCGTCAATGCAAATTCGAGCGGCAATACGCTGACCCTCAACGGGGGCGGAGGGATCACCAACGTCGGCGGACTCCTCGAAGCGACCAACGGCGCAACGCTGTTGATCGCCACGGCCGTCAACAACCAGAACGGCAACATCACCTCGAACGGCGGAACCGTGAACATCGTCAGCGGCAGCACAATCCAGGGCGGCACGCTGGGCGGCGCAAACCTCGAAACCACCAACTCGGCGGTGCTCGATGGATCCACCCTCGGCGCTTTGACCCTCGCCGCGGGCGGAGTGTGGACGGGACAGCTGAACACTTCCACTTTCGTGAGCGGCTCCATCGTCAATCAGGGTGCGATAGCCTTCATCGCCGGGAGCGGGAACAACACGGTCCTCGGCCTCAACGGCAACACGGCGCTCACTGGCGGCGGCACCGTCACCCTCAACAGCGGGGACAACTGGGGCCAGGTTTATATTCAACAGCAGGTTGGCGGCCTGACGTTGACCAACGTCGACAACACGATCCAGGGCTACGGTGTCATCGGCAACGGCGGCCTGACTTTCATCAACCAAAAGACCGTCGATGCAGATTCGGACGGCAACACCCTGACGTTGAATGGGGGCGGCGGGGTCAACAACTCCGGCGCATTGATCGAGGCGACCAACGGCGCAACGCTAGTGATCGCCACCGCCGTCGACAACCAGGCTGGGAACATCACTTCGGCCGGCAGCACGGTGAACATCATCAATGGCTGCGCCATCCAGGGCGGCACGCTGAACGGCCCCGGCTTCGGGACCACCAACTCCGCGCTGCTCGATGGATCGACCGCGAGCGGTCCGGTCACCCTGGCCTCGGACTGCGTCTGGACCGGCGGCCTCGGCACCACGACCTACGTGAACGGCTCGATCGTCAACAAGGGCGCGATGGCCTTCACCGCCGGAAGCGGGAACAACACGGTCCTCGGCCTCAACGGCAACACGACGCTCACCGGGGGCGGGACCCTCACGCTCAACAGCGGAGACAACTGGGGCCAGGTTTATATTCAACAGCAGGTCGGCAGCCTCACGTTGACCAACGTCGACAACACAATCCAGGGCTATGGCGTCATCGGCAACGGCGGCCTGACTTTCATCAACCAAAAGACCGTCAATGCAAATTCGGACGGCAACGCTCTGACGCTGAATGGGGGCGGCGGAGTCACCAACTCCGGCGCGCTCATCGAGGCGACCAACGGCGGAACGCTGGTGATCGCCACCGTTGTCGACAACCAGGGAGGGAACATCACTTCGGCCGGCAGCACGGTGAACATCATCAGTGGCTGCGCCATCCAGGGCGGCACGCTGAACGGCCCCGGCTTCGGGACCACCAACTCCGCGGTGCTCGATGGATTCACCCAGGGCGCATTGACCCTGGCGCCGGACTTCACCTGGACCGCCGGCCTCGGCACCACGACCTGCGTGAACGGCGCGATCGTCAACAAGGGCGCGATGGCGTTCACCGCCGGAAGCGGGAGCAACACGTTCCTCGGCCTGAACGGCAACACGACGCTCACCGGGGGCGGGACCATCACCCTCAACAGCGGGGACAACTGGGGACAGGTTTATGTTCAACAGCAGGTCGGCAGCCTCACGTTGACCAACGCCGACAACACGATCCAGGGCTATGGCGTCATCGGCAACGGCGGCCTGACCCTCGTCAACGGACCGGCCGGGAAGATCCTGGCCAATGCCCCGGGCCAGACCCTTGTGATCAACGGGTCGGGAGGCCTGACGAACCATGGCACCCTCCAGGTCAATGGAGGCAGTTCCCTGCAGGTCGCGGCCAGTCTTCAGAACGCCGGAACGGTTGTTCTCGACGCCAGCGCCACCGGGGCCGGGATCCTGTCACAGACTGGCAACTACATCCAGGGCAGCACGGGCACCCTGATCGAGACGATCGCCCCCGGTTTCAACGGCACCTTCAACGTGACCGGCAATGTCAATCTGGACGGCACCCTCAATGTCAACGTCGTGAACGGCTTCACGCCCGCCGCCGGTGAGATGTTCACGGTCGTTGGCTTTACCGGCACCCTGACCGGCGCATTCTCAAATTTCGGCGGATCAGATCCCGGGGATTGGACCCTGCTGTACAACAATCCGGACCAGATCGACCTCGAATTCACCGGCGGCGTCCTGCCCGTCCCGGAACCCGGTGTCTGGATGGACATCGCCCTGATGCTGCCGCTGGTTCTCCTCTGCCCGGTCGTTCGCAAGAAAGCACAATCCCATTAGGCCCGGCATCGTACCGTTTGCGCAACGCAAGCCGGGTTGAAACCGACCTCCACACCTGCGCGCTGTTCAGGCGCCGTGAGCCTCGCGCAGGATCTCGGCGAACTCCTCCAGCCGACTCCGTGCTTTGGCGCTGCGGGCACCCAGATTCTGCAATTCGTTCAGCGCGGCAGCTGTAGTGGCCGGCAGGAGGGGCTTTCCCAGCTTGGCAGCATTCCGGACCGGAACCCGGCCACCATCGCGGACACCTTCGATCCGGATCTCGCCCTGGAGACCCTCCGGCAGCAAATCGAGCAGGTAGGTGCGGATCAACTCACCGCGTTCAGCGTCCGTTCGGGACGCAGACTTGGTCAGCGCTTCCAGATGATCGGGACGGATCGTGCGGTATTTGCCGTGCAGATAGTTGTTGATCCGGCTGACGGCAATCCCGGTCGCAGCACTCATTTGCACCTGGTTGATTTGGTTCTTCTCCATAAAGAGCAGCAGAGCGCCGGAGAAGTACTGGGTGCGGGACGGCTTGGTTCTTTTATTCGTCATGGGGAAAGTAGGGAAACACTGTTGCCGGCAAACGGCCGGAAAACGACTCTGCCGACAGCCAAACGCGAAACAGCGCTTGAGAGAAGAGAATTCGACGGAAGCTGTTGCTCACCAGTCGCAGCCACCCGGTCGACCGCAATCTCAATCTGCTCGTACGGTTCATGCCAGGGTGCGCTCAGATACGCGGCGCAGATATCAATTCGCGCTCGTCGTGCTTTCCTCCGGTCTCGACCAATTCCGTCGTATTGCTCGCCATTGCGACAAATCACCCTGTCGCATGGCTCACGTATAAGAGGTCGCCGATCGAACGCTTACGCGCGGCTCGGTAACGCTAGTGGCGTCACTTGGATGGCTGGGTTGCCGAGGTAAAAGGCACGACACGACCACCTCCGCTTGGCCCTTGATGCAAGTCGGAATCAACAATCCTCGGCGCGACCCCTTCGGATTGCCGCCCCGGCGCTCCGGCCGCTCGGCTTCCGTGCGTGAGCCGTCTTCGTCAGGTACTCGCGCAGCGTGCCGACACTGACCGGCAGGCCGCTCGCCTTCAGTTCCTCGGCCAGCTGCCGGTACGTCCAGCCCAGCCCGTGCAGTTTCAGCAGGCGCTCCGTGTAGGGACTGAGCACGTCGGCCAACCGCTTCTGTTTTCGGGGCGGCGGCCGGTGCGTGAGTTCCTCCAGTTTCTTCTCCAGCGCGCTGCCGTCCAGTGTGGCGGCGAGCCGGGCGTAGTCAGGGCGTGTTTTTTGTCGGTGTTTGTTGCATACGAGTCCTCCTACCCTAGGGCGCCCTCGTCAACCGCGCCGCGGCCGGCGTCGGCTCCGCTCGGGACGCCGCATTCGACGCCGCGCCGGGTCCGGCGTCGATGCCGCGCTCCTACCGTTTTTGCGGTAGCAGTTCGTGCCGCACTTGGTCCGTTTTTCGCGCCGCACTTTGTCCAGCAGGTCTTCCGTTTTTCTTCCCGCACTTCAAGCCGCTTTCGCTCTGGCAGCAGGATCGTCCCGATCTTCAGCAGTTCCTTCCTACCGGCGACCCGCTCCGTTCGTGTATTCTGGTCCCGCACTTCCGCCGCTCTTCTTGAGCGGGGTTGGTGTCTTGGGCATTTCTCAGGGATTGGAGGGTCGGAGCGCGGCGCAAAAAGACGGGCGAGAAGGGGGACGGAAACAGGCGGGTTGGATGCGAGGAACGGGGCGGATTTGAGACCGGGAAGTGTGGCGACAGGAGGACGGAATCGGTGGCGTGGATTCGGGACCGGCAATGTCGTGGTTGGGTGTCGGGAAGCGGGTTGGAACGCGTGCGGCCGGTGTCGTCGGAGATGTCGGCGATGGGCTGCGATCGGTGCGCGTCGAGGCCGATGACGATGCGGGTTGGCGGACGATTTGGACGTGTGGGGCGGATGGATTTTGGACCGGTGGACGGGGCGCGTCGGTGATCGTCGGACACGGTGCGGCAAACGTTACCCATCGGTGTAAGGGGAAAGGCGTTCCGCTCAAACAGGAACGCGCTGCTGCGTTCAAATTCGGGGCGACAGGTGCGGCGACCAGGAGCGGAGGAGGAGGTCGTTTGCCGAGGCTTCCCGAAGGAACCGGGGGCGTTCAATAAACGACCGGTTTTTGAACACGCTGCGCGATTGATTCATCGAAGCCGGCTTCAAGGTGCCTCCGATTCAAGAGCCAGATTACATCGTATTTCGTACCCGACTTGCCTTTCTCATCCTCTCCGACCTGTTCCACCTCGAAGATGGGTATCTTGTCCTCGACGGAAACAAGCCACTTGATTCCGGAAATCCGGATCGCGCTTCCCTTGGAAACGATACCGATGATTTTCTCTGTCCCATACACGCGTCCTACGAACTCGCTTTTCACCTCGACGGGAAGTTCTCGAGAGCCGATTCCTGGCTTCTTGATATTGCAGGTCAGCATTGGACCATTTAGCCCATCGCTAGGATCGACGTACTGGACGACATAACAGTCAGCCAGTAACACCCACGTCGTGCCCACTAGGGGCCACAATGGATCGCCTTCTTTCGCATATTGCATGCGCGAACAACCAGTGCTCATAGCGACTGCCGCTCCTGACGCGCTGACGAGGTACACAAGGCGCCCCCAACAGGATCGAAGTACTGTTTTCATTATCATTCCTCACCAATGAGAGGGACAATTCTTCTTCTGCCCGCCTGTGTCCCACGGGTTCTGGAGATACTGGTTATAGTTTGTCAGCCAGCTATGGGCATCGATGCCGTTGTTCCCGTCCCACGGTAAAACGTTCCAGAAGTCTCCGTCTGCATTATTGAAGCCCCAATTCCTCGGGCTCAAGAAAGGTACTGGATCGCCTCCCATGATCGAGTTTATTGCAGAATCGAGACCATATTGGCTGGCGTCGATGTACACCTGCGGTCCGAAACCCTGGTAATCGATTCGAGATAGCACGTCGTCTGACAAGAGAGCTGTCGCACCGGCAAAAACGCTGGACCCCTGACTATGTGCGACGACTGCGATGTTCCTGTCCATCTGGCTCAGGATATTGGCCGTATCTATCGACGGCTTGGTGATTGCTCCGAGCTCTTCACCGATAATCTGCACAAAGTCTCCCACCATCCCAAAGTGCGAATCGTTCACGATGCCTACGGTATTATCCACGCCAAGGGCTGCGTTGACGTCTTGGTAGATGGCTTTCCTCCCCGGCTCATTAGTGCCGATTCCATTGATACTCACCGAGTGAGAGCCAGGGATCATGTTTGTTGGCTGATCAAAGAAGTCTCCGTCGAGGATGCTCACTCCTATGCCAGCGTAGATCCGAGCACCGGTAACTGGTGAGTTTGTGTTGGAGATCGCAACCCACGCATTTGAGAAATTCTGGACCGGCGCCGATCCAACAGAGCCCTGCCACAGAGCACCAAAAAATTCGCCCGTCGATAAGCCGGTCCCGAAAATTCGCCCCGTCGGGTCGAAGTAGTTGACCGGATCGCCGTTCGCAAAGTCATACAACGATCGACTCGCCACATGTCCCATGGGATCGGCGCTGAGGAACCTTCCGCTGGTCGGCTCGTAGTAGCGCGCCCCGAGCCAGTAGAAGCCCGTGGGATCGATCCGGCGGCTGCGCCAGGCGGTCGCCGAGGCCAGCTGCGTCACATCGCCCAGGGTCTGAGCCGCGACGCCCGGCAGCGGCCCATACGCTCCAACCCGCGTCGTGTTCCAAGTCACCGAAGCGCTGCTGCCGGTCCCCGTGACGGTCGCGACTCCGTTTCCAAACTGATCGCTGATGACGCCCGTCGTCGTGCCATCGGCGTCGAGGATCACGGCCTCCAGGCCGCCCGTACCCTGCAATCCGCCGAAGCGTCCGTTGAGGTCAGGGCCGAAAACTTTCCAGAGCATGACCTCACCGCCGTTCCTTCTCGGACAATCGCAACTGCAACTCCGCTTCGTCAGCTCTCCATTTCTGGTACTTGCCCCACTCATAGATAGCCAAACCCACAGAAACGCAGATTAGGAACCAAATTAGATGAGCCGCCCACTTCGTCTTTTCAAGAAGGCCACACCACATCAACACAATCAAAATAATACCGTATATACAAATAGGTACATAATAATGGTCACGCATTCCGCTAATACGGTATGCCGATACAATGCAGGCCACGACAATCAATGCAGTTTTTAGAGCTCTCATCTTTTCTCCTCATTTCTTTTTGCACACTGGTGAGCCGTCCTTATACGATTGGGGATATCTATATTCGATAATATTCTTAAGCCAATCAGGGGCTAAAGCTCCCAAGTCAGGCAAAACATATCCCCCCAGGCTCCCAACCTGCCCCTGGTTTCCGATTACAGTTACGTCGGGCCGATAAGGGCTAAGTGCTGCGCTAAGAGCGCTTGCGATATTATCATCGCCTTCCGCCGTGTTACAACCTGTCAGATAAATCACACCCGAAGTATCGAGCTTTTCCCCAATCAACTTGACGTCGAGCGATGCCGTGGGTGCCGGCCCCTCTCCTATTACTAAACTCTTTAATGGAGCAATGTAATGTATCACGTCCCCATTCAAAAACGCCGGGTCGTTTATCCATTGCGTCGTTGAGTTGCCGTGTTCACCAAGCCCGTTAGCGTCGAACCGGATCAATGTTATACTGTTGTCTGGCGCCGCTCGAATGATATTCATGAAGTCTTGCGCAGTCTGCGCTACGGCTTTGTGGCCGTCGGCGAATGTAATAACGGGAAGTCTTCCGTCCGGGTCTGTGTGGTTCACCGGATCGCCGTTGGCGTAATCGTACAGGCTCGGGCTTGCCGAGTGCCCCATCGGATCGGCGCTAAGGCACCGTCCGCTGGTCGGCTCATAGTACCGAGCGCCAAGCCAGTAGAAGCCCGTTGGATCAATCCTGTGACCGCGCCAGGCCGTGGCCGCGGCAAGCTGCGTCACGTCGCCTAGCGTCTGCGGCACGATCCCGGGCAACGGCCCGTACGCCCCCACCCGCGTCGTGTTCCACGTCACCGAGGCGCCGCTGCCCGTGCCCGACACCGTCGCCACGCCATTGCCAAACTGGTCATTGATGACGCCGGTCGTCGTGCCGTCCGCGTCCAGGATCACGGCTTCCAAACCGCCGGTTCCCTGCAGACCTCCGAAGCGCCCATTGAGGTCAGGGCCAAAGACTTTCCATGCCTTGGCTCCATTTACCGAGACACCGATTTCTAGAAATTCCACCTGGGGATCGTAGATCGAGGTGGTCACGGTGGCTGCGCCGCTGGAATTATTGTTGGCGACGGGTTGCTGCGCCGTCGAAATCCGCCGGCCGAGTCCATCGTAAACCGCCGTCCAGTCGTAGCCATTGTTGGCGCTGTCGCGCTGCGAGACTTTGATCAAGCGTCCAAATGCATCCCAACTCAGCGTCTGGGTCAACCCACTGCTCCAAGTCCGGCTGACCACATTACCATCGCCATCGAATGCGCTAATGGCCGGGCCGACCGCAGCAGAAGAACTCCCGTTTTTAACGGTGAAAGTGCTGTTCGCAGTCGCGGTGAACAGACCGCTCGGATCGACGGCATTGGCAGTGAGCGTGTGCGAGCCGCCTGCCAAATTCAGATTGGTGGACCACGCACCGCTTCCCGGGTAATTGGCCCGCCCCTGTGAAATACCGTCGACAAAGATGTCGATATGATCCGCTCCAGATGCGACCCCGCTGGCCGGCACTGCAGTGGACGGCACCGCGCTTCCCGAGGCGTTGAGTTGACTGTCCGCCGTCACGCGGCCAAAGCCGTCCACTGTCGCGCTTGTCTCCCAGGAAACCGGCGAGCCCGTGCCGATCTTGGCGTCGAGGCGCACGCCCAAGCCCTGGCCAGTCCCGTCAAACGTGTAATTGAATGCACTCATCGCGCCGGGCGTCGCTGCAAAGCCTTCCATCAAGAGCTGTCCGCGGGCGTTATAGGAATAGGCGCGGGTGTCGTTCCAAGCGCCGGTGCTGCCGCGCGTCGCCGAATAGCTGGTGAGCGTGTTGTTTGCCTGCCAGAACATGTCCTCGACCAGGGCGGCGGTGCCGCTGACGACTTGAGTCTGCCCTAAGATGCGGCCCGCTCCGTCGCGCGAGTCGACGGACAGGCTGCGGAAAGGATTCACGCGGCCCGTGAGCAGTCCGTTGTCGGCGAAGTTGAAGGCGTAGTTCTGATTATTCGCGGTGACCTGCTCGAGCAGGCCGTCGGCGCGGTGCTGGTAGGCGAAGAGCGGCGCAGGCAGATTCGAGCTGGCGTCATTGAGCGAGGCGCGGCGTCCGGCGGCGTCCCAGGTCTGCGTGACGCTGGCGTAGGTTGAGCCGCCGGCGGCGACGGTTTCGGTGAGCAGGTGCCCGTAGCCGTCGTAGGTGCGGTTCACCTGGGTGGCCGGCCCCGCGGCGTTGGCGACCGAACTCTGGCTGATCGAGGTGACGAGGTTGCGGCGGTCGTAGCCGTAGATGGTCGAACCGTTGGTTTCGGGCAGGGTGCCGGACGTTGTCAGGGTCTGCGGGCGCAGAAAGTCGTCGTACGCGGTCGTGACGGTGTCGCGGGGCGTGGTGACGGTCTGGAGGAGGCCGACCGCGGGGGAGCCCGCCTGATAATAGGCGTAGCTGTACTGGCGGGTGCCGGCGTTGCCGGAGGAGAGCTGTTCGGTGAGCTTGCGGCCGGCGCTGTCGTAGGTCTGCGATTGGATGAGCGAGCCACCGGCCATGGCGCGGGTGAGCAGGTTGCCCGCCGCGTCGTAGGTGAAGCCGGTCGCGGTTCCATCGGGCAGGGTCTGCGTGGTCAATTGATTGAGCGCGTTGTAGGCGTAGCCGGTGGTCTGGCCGAGGGCGTCGGTTGTGAAGAGCAGGTTGCCATCGAGGTCGTAGACATTGCTCGTGGACGAGCCGTCGCCGAACACGGTCAGGACCGGACGGCCGAGCGTGTCGGTCCAGGTGGTCCGGGTAACCGCGCCCGCGCCGGTGCCTTCCGTCACGGTCACGGCGTTGTTGTCGGAGGAATAGGCATACCCTGTTGTGCGGATGACGTTGCTGCTGGCGTCGAGGACCTGGATTAGCTGGGGCCGGCCGAGCGCATCGGAGGTCGTGACGGTTTGCTCTCCGAAGGCGTTTTGCGTGCCAAGGGTCTTGGCGCTGGCACCGTAGATGAAGGTGGTCGATTGCTGAGCGCTTCCGGCGATTGCGGCAGGGCCGGTGGCGGTCTTGACGCGGTTGAGACCGTCGTAGGTCGTCGTTTTGACGTAGCCTTCAGGGTCGGTGTGCGAGACAAGGTTGCCGCGGCGGTCGTAGGCGCTGATGTCGGTGGCAAGGACGGCGCCGGTCGAATTCGTGAGCGTGCGGGTGACGGTGCGGTTGATGTCGTCGTAGACTGTAGTCCACGATGAGCCGTTGCGCAGGATTTCCTGTTGCAGGCGGCCGTCGGTGTAATAGCGCCACTGGAGCACGGAGCCGTCGGGATTTGCCTGGAGGCGGGGCCGGCCGCCTGCGGTGTAGGAAGTGTTGGTGATTCCGCCGAGGGGATTGGTGTATTGGGAGATTTTCCCACCGGGCTCGTATTGGAAATTCTCGGTGCGCAGGCCGGCGGTGTCTTTGAGCAGAAGCTGGCCCATGGCATCGTAGGTCATGGAGATGGCGTTGCCCAGGGGATCGACCTCAAGAACCAGATTGCCGAAGAAATCATAGCCGTAGCTGGTCGTTGCGGAGTATTTGGATTGGACGACGCCGGGGGGAATGGATGTTTGGGCCTGGCTGAGGGCCACGACTTTGTCCTGAAGGCGGCCGGCGCCATCATAGGTGAATTGCACGGAATTGGCCGCCGGCGCGGTGCGCGGTCTCGGTGCGGGCGCCACCGCTGCCAAGGGATCCCCGGGCTTGAGGTTTTTCCTCCTTGCCATTCAATGGACATGTTGGGCGCCTGGAGGCGTGACGCCTTTGCCGCCGCTCGGCGGACAGAACCCGGCGAGGGCGCGGCATCCCACTCAAACGCCCGCGCCAATAACCCGCCTCAACCCCGCGACCTCCCATGAAACTCCGGTCCATTCCCTCGCAGGCCGTCGGCATCGCCGTGCTGCTGACCCTTGGCGGAATCGAATCCCTGGCCGCCGCGGACACCGCCGCCGCTCCCGCGGACCCGCCGCCCCCCGCGCCGATGATCGTCACCGGAACCGGAACCGCGCGCGTCCGGGTTGAGGCGCTGGACGACCACATCGTCCGCATCTGGTTCAAGCCCTTCGGGGAGTTCTCGCGCCTGCCGTCCCTCGCCATGGCGGAGGCGCCGGCCGCGCGCGTTCCCCTCGCCCTCCGCGAAGAGGCCGACGCGGTGCTGCTCAGCACCGCCGCCCTCACCGTCCGCATCGATCGCGCCACGCTCGGATTCCAGGTCGCGGCCCGCAGCGACGGCACGCCGATCCTCGCCGACGCACGCGCGACCGCCGGCGCCGCCGGCGCATGCTGGTCGTTCTCCCACCGCGTGGGCGACGACGAGAAACTCCTGGGTCTGGGGGAGGACAACGAAAACACGGGACGCCTGGACCGGCGCGGAACGATCCGGGATCTTTGGGCCGGCCAGCAGATCAAATCGGGCAACGTCACCGCGCAGTATCCGGTCCCGCTCCTGTTGAGCACCGGCCGCCGCGGCCATGCCTACGGCGTCTTCTACGACAATGCCCACCGGCTCCGTTTCGATCTTGCTAAATCCGTCGCCGGCGAGGTCCGCTGCGACAGCCCCGGCGGGGAGATCGATCTTTACGTCATCGACGGGCCGCGCCTCGCCCAGGTCGTCGAGCGCTATACGCAGCTCACCGGGCGCCCCTCGCTGCCGCCGCTCTGGGCGCTGGGCTACTGGCAGAGCAAGTGCACGTTTCACGACTGGCCCGAGATCGACGAGACCTATCACCAGCTGACGGAGCGCGGTTTCCCCGTCGACGTGCTGGTGATCGACGCCGACTGGCCGGACGTCGTCAACGACTACCTCTGGGCCAGGCGCTGGTACGGCCCCGGATACACGCCGGCCGACAAGATCGCCGAATATGCCCGCCGCGGCGTCCGGATCGTCATGTCGCAATCCGGCCCGATGATCCGGCGCGACTCGCCGTCGTTTCCGGCGGGCTGGCAGGCCGGAGTCTTCGCCACCGACGGGCGCGGCCATCCGGTCGAGACCGGCTATTATGGAGGCGAGCTGCTTGATTTCACCCACCCCGGCCTCAACGCATGGCTCTGGCCGCAGGCGCGCAAGCTCAACGAGGAGGGAACCGCCGGGTGGTGGCTTGATCTGACCGAGCCCGAGGGAGAACCCCCGCAGACGGTCTACCGCGGCGGCGACAGCGCCAACGTCCACAACGAGTTCTCCCTCCTGTGCACCCGAAGCTACGAAGGCGTGCAACTGTCGGTGCATCCCGACCAGCGCCCCTTCATCCTGACCCGCTGCGGTCCGGCCGGCCTGCAGCGGCACCATGCCGCGGTGTGGACAGGCGACATCACCAGCGACTACGCGACCCTCCGCTCCCACCCGCCGGAAATGCTCAACTCGGGGCTGTCGGGCCTCACCTGGTGGACCTGTGACACCGGGGGGTTTCTCGCCGGATACTACAAGGACGACCAGTTCGGCGCCCACGCCCGCCTGTATGAGCGCTGGATGCAGTTCTCCGCATTCAGCCCGATCACGCGCGCCCACAAGGCGGGCATTCCCCAGCCGTACGCGTTTGGACCGGCTGCGGAACAGGGTGCCCGCCACTATCTCGCGCTCCGCTACCGCCTGCTTCCCTACATCTACTCCTACGCCTGGGAGGCGAGCCGGACCGGCCTGCCCCTCGTGCGCCCGCTCGCGCTCGAATTCCCGGACGACGCCGGCTCGGTCAACGCCCCCGGGGACGAATTCCTTTTTGGCCGCGAGCTCCTCGTCGCTCCGGTGCTTTACGAGGGCGTCACCAACCGGCCGGTGTATTTCCCGCCGGGGAAATGGTTCGATTGGGACACAGGCTGCGCATACGAGGGCGGACGCGAGTGGGTCGTCGCCGCGCCCCAGAACCGGATTCCCGTGGCGATCCGCGCCGGGGCGATCATCCCCATGGCGCCGCCGATGCGCAACAGCGGGGAGAAGCCCTGGGATCCGCTGACCGTCGAGGTCTATCCTTCGGGCCGGTCGACGTTCACGCTCTATCGCGACGACGGGATCTCCTTCGCCTACCGGAAAGGCCGCTTCACCACAACGAAGTTCGTCTGCGATGCCGGGCCGCGTGCGATCCGGCTGGCCATCGAGGAATCCAACAAGCTTTTCTTGCCCCGCATCTGTGCGCTGCAGTTTCATCTCGACCAGACGCCTGTTGCCGTGTCTCTGGGCGGTTCGCCGCTCGCCCGCGCCGCAACCGCCGGCGACCCTGCCGCCGGACAATGGTCCTGGGACGCCGCGCGCCGTTTGCTGGCAGTCAGAATTGAGGAGTCCGAGGCGGCGACCCGGACCGTGGACGTCGCGCTGGACGGTGTCGTCCTTCCGGCCCGTCCGCCGCCGGCTCTCATTGCCGACCCGGTTGACGCCAGCGGCGAATCGGCGGCGGCGCCGCGACCGACGCCGCATTTCTTCCCCGCGCCGGCGCTGCCCGTGCGCCTCAAGGCCGTCAATTACGACAATGGCGGCGAGGGCATCGCCTTCCACGTAACGCCCCGGGAATCCGCAGCCGCCGGCTGCCGCCGCGACGATATCGGCTGCGTGCCCTGCGGCGATGCCGGCGGAGGGTATGCGCTGGCCGGTCTGCGCGGCGAGGAATGGGCGCGCTACAGCGTGAACAGCGGCAATGGCGGCTACTTCGACCTCGCAGCCCGGATGTCCGGCGAGGGGCGATTCCGCCTCATCGTCGACGGGCAGACGATCGCGACATTCGATGCCGCCGCGCCGGGCCCAGGGTCCGCATGGCGCGACGTCCAGGCATCGAACGTCTATCTGAATCCCGGCGAATCCAGCCTGCTGCTTTTCGTCGACCGCCCGGGGTTCTCGCTCAACTTCCTGGATTTCCATCCGGCGGCTGATCCGCCGCGCGTCTATGATGCGGCTCGCGCGTTCCACGCCGGGACCACGGAGCTCCGCGATCTCGCGGGCGGATTCCAGGGGCACGGCACGCTCGGCGGCCTCGGTCGAATCGGCAGCAGCGCGACGTTCGGCCTGCTCGGCCCGCCCGGCGGCCCGGCGACGGTGCGGTTGTATTTTAGGAACTCGCAGGCAAAACCCGTCGCCCTGGCGTTTGCAGTCGACGATTCGCCCGCACAGCCCATCGCGCTCCCTCACACGAAGGGAGACGCCTGGCAGACCTTCGATCTCCCGTCCGGCCTCGCTCCCGGTTCCCATCGCCTCGTGATCCGCGGCAGGGAGGACGGGTGGGACTCCGTGCAGCTTGACCACATTGAGATCCTGCCGCGCTGATTTCCCGCCCGCCAGCCCGGGTGTTTCACACTTCACCCAGCACGGTGCATGAGGGCGCGGAAAGTCGTGGACGGCTGCCAGCCGATGCAGGCGGGAGGCATCGCGCTTCAGCCGCGGGCAGGAGGCGATTTCGGATCTAGGCCGCTTCCCTGCTCTTCTGGGCGACGAGAGCCCTCACCTTTTCCTCGGCTGACTTGACGTCGCGGATTGCCAGGAAACCGACGTCGGTATAACGGACGTCTCCGCGGCGGTCGCGGTTCACATCCCGGGTAAACACCAGATCCCCGCTGCCATCGGTATTCTCCCTGCGTCTCAGGTCAGTCAGTTGCCCTGGCTCAAAAGAACGCACGATCGCGCCGCCCAGCTGCTTCTGTACGATGATGATTGCCCGGCGATCTGTCAGGATATATGCGATGCGCCGCGCCTTGCGCCGCGTCCAATAGGGACTTGATAGCATCCCCAGGCCGGCAAGAAGGAACACAACGCCCAGCGCACGATACGAGCCTGAGGTTCCCGGGCCTCCGGCTCCTGATGTGCTCCGGATCACGCCCGTCATCCAGAGGACCGTAAACATCGTCCATACCAGCCCGAACAGCGCGACGGGAATCGCCCTTCGCGCATAACGCCCCGGCAGGGGTTGTCCCGACCAAACCAGGTATTCGCCGCCAGCAAGCTCGGAGTCGATTTTACCCTGAAGATCGAAAGGGATCTGTTCGTCGAAGTTCATGATGAACGGCGCGGTGCCGAAGAATCCACGTTCCTGCAACACGGCGCATAGGGAATCCGCCCGGAAAGTCCAGGCATAATCTCCGGATCCAGGAGGTCGGATCCCGCCGCCATTTCCAGAAGCCGCGGGCTTCCCCGCGAACCTTCAACTGGACGGGCCTACGTCGTCGAGGAAGCTCTCGCGCATTTGGCCGTCGAGCGTGGTCAGGTACGTCGTCCAGTAGTCGAGCTGAGTCTGCGGCGGCGCCATGTTGAAGAACGCGAAGTAATGGAGGAAGGTCCGCATCGTCGGCGCGAACAGCGCGATCGCCTCCTGCGATTGCGCAAAGCCGATGAGGACCTGCGAGCGCGTGGCGGTCCCTTTGTCGAGCTCGCCCACCCAGGCGTTGAGACCATCCGTATCGGGCTGCCGGCCCAGGATGTTCTGGTAGAGGGCCGTGACGTAGGCCGTGTTGTCCATGGCCCCGTAACGGTTCGTGAATTCCGTGCTCGACGCGAAGAGATCGGCCATGCTTTGCAGCGTGTTGCCCGCGCTGATGTAATTCACCCAGGCGTCCAGCCCCGGCTGATCGGGCACCCGCAGGAGCGCGGACAGGTACAGGCGCGCGACCGGGGAGACGTCCTGGTTGAACTCGTCGGAGCTCATGATCGCGTCCACCAGGCTGGCATGGGTGACCGCCCCCGCGGTCATCGCGGCGCCGAAGGAGTTCAGGGCGCCCGCGTCGGCATCGCGCCGGAGGAACCCGCTGAAGACCGCCTGGATGTACGCCGCGTTGTCGATGCCCGATGGATACGCGAGGGCGTAGAGGGTGTCCGTTTGAGCGTATCCCTTGAGAAAGCCCAGCCATCCCTGGAGCTGGTCCGGCGTGGGTGTCTGCTGCTCCACCAGGTAGTACAGCCGGATGACCTCGACCCCGGCGGCGCTGTCCGCCTTGAACTCGTCGGACTCCGAGAAGCCAATCAGGACGGCGCCGCGGCTGGCGCCGCCATTGAGCAGGCCCACCCAATCGTTCAAACCCCCCGTGTCCGCCTCGCGCCCCAGCACGTTGAGGTAGAGCTGCTCGACGAACCCGGTGTTGTCCAGCGCGCCGTAGGTCTGGAGGAACTCGGCGCTCGTAGCGAACCCGTTGGCCGCATCGGTCAGGGAAAGGCTCCCTGCATGGAGCGCGGCGGACCAATTCTGGAGGCCGGCGTAGTCGGGGATCCGGTTGAAGGCCGCGAAGTAAAGCCGGATGACGGGCTCAACCTGCCAGGCCTGGAATTCGGGCGAGGCGATCAGGTCCGCGTAGATCTGGGCGCGGGTCGCCCCCGCAGTCATCGCGACCGTGAAGGCCGACTGCGCCCCGGAGTCGATCTGCCGGCCGAGCACGAGCGGGAAAAGATCCTGCAGGAAGACCTGATAATCCGCCGGGACCACCGTCAGCGTCTGGGCCGCAGTCGCGGTGGCGTAGTCTGCCGTGTCAGTTGGCGTGAAGGTCACGCTCAAGGTTTGCGTCCCTGCGCCCAGGACCGTGCCGGCCGCGGGCGCATAGACGAAGGTGCCCGGCACGTTCGCCGTGGCGTTGAGCTGCGCCGACGAGAGCGCCGTGCCGTAGGTGATCGCCGGGGGAGCGAACCACTCGATCACCGGGACCAGCGGGTTCACCGTCAGCACCGCCGCGTCGGAGGTCGCATCCGGGCTCACTCCGTTGCTCGCCACGCAATGGTATTGCCAGCCGTTCATCGCGGTCATCGCGCCGGTGATCGTCAATGTGCCCGTGCTCACTCCCGAGTAGGGATCGCTGTCCGCCAGGTCCGTCCAACTGTTCCCGCCGTCGGTGCTCACCTGCCACTGCAGAGTCGGGGCGGGCGTGCCGCTCGCCGCCGCCGTGAAGGTCGCATCGGACCCGTCGACCGCGGTCTGGCTGGTCGGCTGCGTTGTGATCGCGGGAGGAACCTGGCCGGGTTGTCCTGTCAGCACGAGTGAGAAGACCACTCCCAAATCATGCGCGCCCCCTGAACTGGTCGTCCCGTAGACGGTCGAGCCAGACAGCGTGAGCGAAGCACACGGCTCACTTCCACCCGCACCGCCATCGAATGAATGCAGAGTTTGGAAGCCGCTGCCATCGAGGTTGACCTGGAATACGACCCCTGCGTCGTTCGCGCCGCCGTACTCGGTCGTGCCGTAGAGCGTGGATCCCGACGCGATCAACGATCCTGCCGGGAGATTGCCATCGGTTCCACCCGTAAACGTGTACAAGATCGTATAGCCCGTGCCGTCGGTATTGATTTTGAAAATAATGCCGCATCCTGGAGAACCATCCGGCAGGAGCCCCCCGCCGGAGGTCATGCCATAAAGAGTTGAGCCGATGAGAAGCAACGAACCCTTGGGCCATGAGCCGTCCGGAGAGTCCGCGCTGGGCTCGAAATTGTGCAGCACGGAATAGCCTGTGCCGTCCGTGTTGATCTTGAAGATCGTCCCGTAATAGCCGCCGCCCGCACCTTCGGTCATGCCATACAGCGTTGAACCCGATGCAACCAGCGAACCCACCGGGTCCTGGCCATCGAGCGCACCCGCGAGATTGTGCAGCACGAAATAACCCGTTCCATCGACGTTGACTCCGAAAACGGTGCCGTAATCGCTGCTACCGCTGCTTCCTCCGGCCGAAGTCATCCCAAACAGCGTCGAGCCGGAGAGCAGCAATGAGCCGTACAGCGATGATCCATCGGTGGGCTCACCCAGGAAACTGTGCAGCGCGGAATAACCCGTGCCATCGGTGTTTACTTTGAAGACTGTGCCATCGTCGGCGGAACCGCCGGAGCAGGTGGTCCCAAAGAGGACAGTCCCCGACATGAGGAGATCGCCTGCGGGGTAAAGCCCGAGGTCAAGGGTGTCGAACGGGATAACTACCGCATAGCCGCTGCCGTCGGTATTTATTTTGAAGATGGTGCCAACCACGCCGTAGGCAACGCCCCACGTGGTTGTACCATAAAGCGTGGATCCGGACAATGTGAGCGATCCTGTAGGAGTTTCGCCGTCGTTGTTGGAAGCGCCGAAACTGTGCAACACCGTGAATTGAGCGTGAACGCCCGGTGCAAAGAACAAAATGAGAAGGGCCCGCAAGAATCGATGGAGTAGCGGTTTCATGTTCGGAATGCAGATGAGACTGAGCGGACGGGTGAGATCTGGTCCAATAGCGTCAATGTGAATGCAGGGCAACGCCCCATAGGACGTGGGTGCCTGGAATGCAACCATTTTAAAGCCTTTTCGGAGCAAAAAGGGGCATCAGTTTTGTCCCTTCAAATGACGACTTCCCGGATGGCAGGTTACTTCCCGGTCACACGCCCCCGCAGAGTTGAGTTTGAAGATGATCCGACTCGGCTGCGACGCTCGCAAACCCGGCCGTCACCCGCTCCCATAAGACGGGTGTCCGGGTCACATCAGGCAACTTTGAGGGACGACGCGACGCGCCGGCGCCGGATCGATCTTGACCGGGGCACGGGCGCCGGGTTGGCGGTCCTGTCGACAATGACGACCTCCTTGTCCTGGAACCTCGCGTCTGAAGCATCCGTCACGGTGAGCCGGATGCTCCAGCGTCCATCCTGGAGCGGGCCCGGATCGAGCGTCGCGAGGGGCCCGTTGACGACCTGCATCGAGCTCCGGGCGATCGTCGTCCACAACGTGGGGACGTCTCCGAAACCCACCTCGATGACGTAACTGGAAAAAGTGGGACCGCTGGCGATCCCCGTGATCCCGACCTTGTCCAGGGTCGTCAGCCGGGTTTCCGACGCCGGACTCAGGATCTTCGCCGCCTCGGTGGTTCCGAGCGAAAGCGATCTGAAGGCGTCAATGCACCCGTAACCCGAAAGGAAATCCGGGATCGGAAGACCGTCGACATTGACGGCGCCGAGGCGGATGGCCTGGCGCACTTGTTCCTGGGTGTAGCCGGGATTCGCCGAGAGGATCAGGGCGGCAAGACCCGCGACGTGGGGCGCGGCGGCGCTCGTTCCGCTGAGGAGCGCATATTGTGCTCCCACAGGCGACCCGGGATGGGTGTTGGCGGCAAGAAGGGACAGGATATCCACCCCGGGGGCTGCGACATCGATCTTGCTCCCGAAGTTTGAAAAGCAGGCCCGGTGATCCCTGTTGTCATAGGCGGAGACGGTGATCGTGCAGGGAGAACTGGCGGGATAACACCCGCAAACATCCGCCGAGGAGTTTCCGGCCGAGGAGACGATGACCACGCCCAGCCCATAGGCGTATCGCAACGCCTCGTCGATCGCGGAGGAAAAGCCCGGCCCTCCCCAGCTGTTGTTGATGACATCGGCGCCGTTGTCGGCGGCATAGCGGATGGCGGCCGCCAGCGACGAATCGGTGCCATACCCGTCGTCATCCATGGCCTTCAGCGGCATGACCTGCGCGTTGAATGCGACCCCGACCACGCCGATCCGGTTTCCCCCCAGTGCGGCAATCGTGCCCGAGATGTGAGTCCCGTGTCCGTTGCGGTCCACCGGGTTGTTGTCCTGGGTCGGGTTCAAAAAGGACGCGCCGATGAAATTCCAGCCATGGACGTCGTCCACGTATCCGTTGCGATCCTCGTCCACGCCATTGCCGGCATCTTCCTTCGCATTGGTCCAGATGTTCGCCGCGATGTCCGGATGGGTGAAATCGATTCCGGTGTCGACGACGGCAACCACCACGCCGGATCCTGTCGCCAGGTCCCATGCCGGGGGACAGTTCATGAGGTGGACGCCGTAAAGGTCGCATCCGCATTCCAGCAGGCCGGTCGACAGGAAGAAGGGGTCATCCGGATGCAGCTGCACGGCGTAGAGATGTTCGGCCTCGGCAAACTCAACGTCCGGATCGAGCTTCAAGGCTCGCATCTCGTCGTCGATCTCCGCGCGCGGGCCGGGTCTCAGCGTCAGCAGGTAGGTGCGGGAAAGCCCGGGCCATGCACACCCGCCCGGATGGCGCCGGGCCCTGGCTGGAAACCTCGCCTGGACGCTCCGGGCATGGCCGGCATCGGTTGTTCCCGCCTCGCGCTTCTTCCGGACCAAGTCATCGTAAAGAGGCTGCAGGCCAACGATCCTGTGGCGCAACAACCACTGCCGGACGGAGGCGCGGGAGAACGTCCCCGTCCCTCGCTGCGCGTCCGGCGACGGATCCGACTCGATGTCGGCGGCGAGCCTTGATGAGAACTTCACAATCACCCGGTTTGGCGGCGCCGGCAGCCCCGCGTTCCCTCCGGCCACCGCGGACCCGGCCACGCACGCCGCGACCAGCACAAAAGCCATCCAGTGGAGAGAAAGGGGCAATCTCATGAAGGTCGGGCGCAGTTGCCGCGGCCGGGATTGGGGGAAACCCGGCTGCAATGCACCGGCGCGGGGCGGGGCAAATCCGGTTGTTGCAACTTTCCAGATGTCGGGATGACCCGCCGGGCGCAAGCCCTATTCACCGGGCCTTTCCGCCCGCATCCCCGGACTCCCTGGGGCCGGCAGCCGGATCCGGAAATCCGGCCCGCTCGCCTCAGCTCATGAAGATCAGGGGGCCTGGTCCTCTTCGGTCATCCGGAACGTCGTGATCAACGCATGAGGCTCCCCGTCCGGCGTGGGCCCGATCGAGCCCGCCTCCTTGAAGGCCTCCACGCAGGACTCGTCGAACGCGGCATTCCCGGAACCCCGCTGGATATGAACGCCGGAGATGCTGCCGTCAGCAGCGACCAGATACTCCACATCCGCCGACAAGAGATCGGAAAGCCCGGGAGGCTTCAGATGAAACCAGGTCTGCTGCAATGCGCCGACCAGGCGGGATACATAGCCTTCCAGTGCGGAGTGCTGGGCCGCGGTGAGCGCCTTCCCTCCCCCGCCGCCGTGGGAGGCCGAGGACCCGCCGGTCACGCCGTCGGGAATGCCATGAGTCTTGAGCTGGGGCGCCCGCGCCGCAGGCTGCGCAGCCGCACCCGATCGCGAAGCGGCCGGCGGGGGATGTCTCGCGATGAAATCCTTGTAGGAGACCCTCGGCCCGGCAGGGGCGGACTTCTTCGGGACGGGTTTTGTCTCCGGCCGCACGACGGGCTCGCCTTCGGGCCGAAGGGACTCCGTCCGGGCCGGCGTCTCGTGGACCTTCACCTCGACCGTTCCCTCCCTGCTCCCCCGTGCCGGCGCCTCGGTGGCCGAAAGATCGGTGGGCGGCCCGGCGACCAGTTCGAACACGTGCACGGCCGGCGGCTGGTTGTGCTGGACGGCAAAGGCCAGCGCCACAACCGCCAGCACCGCGCCGGCGTGCAGCGCCAGGGAAAGCATGAACGCCGTGGGCGCTCGCGTGTGCATCAGCTATTCCGCCTGGGTGTCAAACGTGATCTTGGGGAGGTTGTTCACGCTCAGCAGGTGCATGAGGCGGATCACCTGCTGATACTGCAGCGTCTGGTCGGCGCGGATGCGGATGACCGGGGGGTCCTTCTGCGCGCCCAGCCCGGCCACCAGCAGTTCCAGCTCCTTGTAGCTCACCTTGCGCTGGCCGAAATAGAACTGGCCGTTGCGGTCGATGTTGATGGGCTGGAATCGCAGCTCGCTCGGGGGCCGCTGCTGCTCGCGCTTCCCCTCGGTGGGCAGGTTCACCGGAATCGTCTGCTCCTGCTGGATGAGCGGCGTCGCGATCATGAAGATGATCAGCAGCGTGAACCCCAGGTCGATCAGGTTTGTCACGTTCAAATCCGCGATCGGATTGGCCGTGCGGTGGCGGCGGAAGGTGCGGGCCATGGCGGGGATCGGCTAGGCGGTGATCAACGGACAATCTCCCTCCCTACATCTGCATCTCGAGTTCAATGCGGTCGGCCAGGCTGCTGGCGTAGTTTTCCGTCTCCGTGATGAGCACGCGGGAACGCGCCAGCAGGATGTTATAGCCGAAGACCGACGGGATGGCCACGATCAGCCCGGAGATCGTCGTGAGCAGCGCGGCCGACACGCCGGGCGCCAGCGTCTGGATGCTGGCCGTCTGCTGCACCGAGACGGAGCTGAACGCCTCCATGACCCCCCAGACCGTGCCCAGAAGGCCGAGAAAGGGTGCTCCCGAAACGATGCTGGCCAGGAAGATCATGCTGGATTCATAGCGCAGCGTCTGGCGGGCCAACCCGCGCTGCAGGGCGTTCTCCGCGTGCTCGAGCCGGGCGTGCAGGCTGTCCTCGCCCTTCTTCTGGCCGATCGCCGCGGCCCGCCAGTACGCCTCAATCGCATCCCCGAAGAGGTCGGCGTAGGGGATTCCGGTGTGATTGCGGAACGACTCGGGAAGGTCCAGCAGGGCCTTCTGCTCGCGGAGCTTCTGCTCGAAGGCATGATTGCGGCGGCTGAGATTCTTCAGCTCCATGCGCTTTCCAAACATGATCGTCCACGCGACGAGGCTGAAGACGCCGAGCAGCACGGTGATCACCTGGCCGACCGGATCGCAGCGGATGAACAGCTGCACCGGATTTGTGGTCGCGAGGACGGGAACCGAGAGGGCCTGCGGAAACATGAAGCGGAGTGATGGCGCGGTTGTCGAAAACGCGCAATGAAAATGGTCGCGGTTTCACGCGCGAATGTGATTGCCGCGGTTGAGCGGCCGACTTCTCTTGAGGCTCCCTTACGATGAATAAGCCAAAGCAGCCGGCCAGGACTGTCGCGCGGGTGCGCGCCCGCCCGGCCGGGATCAAACACCGCGGCGTCCTCATCTCGTTCGAAGGTTCGGAAGGCAGCGGCAAATCCACGCAGATCGCCCACCTGGCGGAGCATCTGCAGGCGGCGGGGCTCAAGGTGCTTTCCACCCGCGAGCCGGGCGGCACCGAAATCGGCGAGCAGGTGCGGAACATCATCGTCCACAATTCCAAGGGGGATGAGATGTGCGCGGAGACGGAGCTGCTCCTTTTCGCGGCCGCCCGCGCGCAGCTCGTGCGTGAAGTCATCGCCCCGAACCTGATGAAGGGGGTGATCGTCGTCTGCGACCGCTACATCGATTCGAGCACCGTCTATCAGGGCGTCGCCCGCAGCCTCTCGCTCGATCCCGTCCAACAGATCAACCAGTTCGCCGTCGGCGACGTTTTCCCCGACGTGACGATCGTGCTCGACGTCCCTACGCGGGTGAGCCTCGCCCGCATCCAGCAGCGCGCCTCGGACCTGCCCAACCGGATGGAGCGGGAGAACATCGATTTCTACAACAAGGTGCGCGAAGGCTACCTGGTCCTTGCGCGTTCGATGCCCCGGCGTTTCTTCGTCGTCGACGGCACGCTTCCGGAGGAGAAGGTGCGCAAGCTGATCTGGGACGAAGTGCGCAGGCGGATCGGCATCTAGCGGCCCGCCGCCCGCGACCCATGTCGCCCGTCTCCTGGCCTGAATCGCTCGCCGGCACCCCGGCCGTGGTGGTGATCGAAAAGGCGCTGCAGCGAAACCGCCTCGGGCACAGCCTGCTGCTCCACGGCGACGACCTTGACACGCTGGTCCTCGTCGCCCGCGCGATTGCCGACCGGCTGCTGAACGAATCGCCCGACACGAAGCATTTTCTGCCCGAGCAGCATCCGGATTGCTTCGCGCTGCGCCCCGCGGGAAAGATGCGGCAGATCGGGGCCCCGGCCACCCGCGAGCTGATCGGCAAAACCCAGGTCTCCCCGGTGGTGGGCCGGCGCAAGGTGGCCATAATCTACGAGGCCGACCGGATGAATTCGTCAGCCGCGAACATCTTCCTCAAGACCCTCGAGGAGCCCCCCGGCCTGACCACCCTGCTGCTGCTGACGAGCCGGCCCTACACGCTGCTGCCGACGATCCGCAGCCGCTGTCTCCATTTTCGTTTCGCGAGCTCCGCCGTGCCGCTCGCCCACCCCGACCTCCCGGCATGGAAGGCCGATTATCAGGCGTGGCTCGGCCGCCTTGCAGACGGTGTGGCCGGAACCAAGGCCGTGGCCGGGCAGGTGTTCGGTCTTTACGGACTGGTTGCGCGCTTCGGAGCGATCCTCGATGGCGCGACGGCGGAGGTCTGGAATGCGCAGAAGGGAAACCTGCCGCCCGACCTTCCCGAAGAGGAGCAGATCGCCATCGAGACGGGAATTGCCAACGGGATCCGCCAGCGGCTGTTCACGGAGATCGAGCAGGCCACGGTCAACTTTGCGCGCCCCCGGCTTGTCGCCCGCGACGGCGCAGCGCGCCGGGCCATGGCGGCTGCGGTCACAGAACTGGAGCGCTGCAGTTCCCTGCTGCGGGTCAATCTCAACGAATCCGCCGCCCTGGAGGCCTTCCTGCTGACCTCCCTGCGGATCTGGTCGAAGCGATAGGAGCGCGGCTGCGCGGATGCGGCCCCCGGGCGCTTCCCGATCGCGGCCGCGTTGTTCCGCTCTCCGGATCCCCTCCTCCCCGGCCGAGATCGCGATGAAAGAGCATGGGGAAAGTGGCAGGGAATGAGTAGTGGGCATCGCGGTCCGGGAGCGGGGAGAAACCCGCGCGAACCATGCTTGCACTGCCCCTCCCACCCGCTACTCACTAGCCACAACCGTTTCCCGCTTTCCCCCGCCCGATACCCGCTTCCCGCCCCCGTTGCCCCATGCCCCCCGAGCGCCAGACCCCGATGATGCAGCAGTATTTCGAGGTCAAACGCGGCCTGCCGGCCGGCACGCTGCTTCTCTTCAGGCTCGGCGACTTTTTCGAGATGTTCTATGAGGACGCCGCGGAAGGCTCGCGGATTCTCGGCCTTACGCTGACCAGGCGCCAGGACGCGCCGATGGCGGGCATCCCCTGCCATGCGCTCGACGTCTACGTGAACAAGCTGCTCGCGGCGGGTCGCAAGGTCGCGATTTGCGACCAGCTGGAACCTCCCTGTCCCGGGAAACTCGTTCAACGCTCCCTGGTCCGGATTCTCAGCCCCGGGACCACGCTCGCCGCCAACCAGCTTGACGCAGCGCGCAACCACTATCTGTGCGCGGTGGCGCTGGAGAAGGGCGTCCTGCGCGCGGCGTGGCTCGATCTTTCCACGGGCGAATTCCGTCTCGCCGCGGACATCCGCCCGGAAAACCTCCTGCCCGTGCTCGCCGCGCTTGACCCGCGCGAGCTGCTGCTGCCGGAGGGATCGCTCGACGCCTGGCGGAACGCGCCGCACGAGCAGGTCGCGCTCCGCTCCCTCCACGCCTTCGCGCAGGGCCGCGCCTGCACGGAACTCCCGGGCTTCCATTTCGATTCCGCCGCCGGAGCCCGGACGGTCATGGAGACGCTCGGGGTGCTGAACCTTCAGGGTTTCGGGGTCAGCCACACCCACCCCGGGCTGGGGCCCGCCGGCGCCCTCCTCGCCTATGCGGCCGAGAATCTCTGCGCGAAGCCGGAGAACCTCCGGACGCTGCAGGAATACCGCAGCGCCCAGACGCTGCTCGTGGATCCCGCGACGCAGCGCAACCTGGAGATCTTCCAGTCGGCGCGCGGACTCCGCGAAGGCTCGCTGCTCAACGCGATCGATCGGACCACCACGGCCGCCGGAGCCCGGTTGCTCGAGCGCTGGCTCGCCGCCCCCGCGCTCGACCTCACCCCCATCCGGAGGCGGCACGCCATCGTGGGGGAGTTGCTCGCGCGGCCCGCGCTCCTGGCGGAGCTGCGGGGACTGCTCCGCGAAGTCAGGGACATCCCCCGCATCCTCGGGCGCCTCCAGAACCGGCTCCGGACGCCGCGCGAACTCGGCGGAATCCGGGAAACCCTGGCCCAGTTGCCGGCCATCATCGACTGTCTCGGGCGGATCGAGTGGGTCCCCGCCCTGACCAGCGAACTGACCGGCTCGCCGGCCGCCGCCCTGAATCACGTGCGGCTCCGGATCACTGATCAGCCGTTGCTGCGCGACCTGCTCAACCGGGCGCTCGCCGATGAGCTGGCCGGCGATCTCCAGGAGGCGGGATACATCCGCGCGGGCTACGATCCCGAGGTCGACCGCCTGCGCGGCCTGACGCGCGAGAGCAAGACCTGGCTCTCGGACCTCGAGCGCCAGGAACAGGAGCGGACGGGGATCAAGAGCCTGAAGGTCCGTTTCAACTCGGTCTTCGGCTATTACCTCGAAATCACGAAGGCCAACCTCCACCTCGTGCCCCCCGAGTACATCCGGCGCCAGACGACGGTGGGGGGCGAGCGGTATGTGACCGAGGCCCTCAAGCAGAAGGAGAAGGAGATCCTCCAGGCCGAGGAGAAGGCCGTCGCCCGCGAGCTCGATTTGTTCGGCGCCCTGGTGTCGGCCGTCATCGCCGAAGCCGCGGCGCTGCGCGAGACGGCCGACGCGCTGGCCGAACTTGACGTCCTCGCCGGCTGGGCCGCGCTTTCCCGCGAGTGGGATTACTGCCGGCCGGAGATGGATGACGCCGAGGGGATTGAGATCGCCGAGGGCCGCCACCCCGTTGTGGAGCAGATGTTCAAGGCGCCCGACGCCCCGCCGGCGATCGGCGGCCAGGCGTTCGTGCCCAACGACACGGCGCTGGCGTGCGACGGCGCGCAGATCCTGCTGGTCACCGGGCCGAACATGGCCGGCAAATCGACGTACATCCGGCAGGTCGCCCTGATCACGCTTCTCGCGCAGATCGGGTGCTGGGTGCCGGCGAAGCAGTGCCGGATCGGCCTGGTCGACAGGATCTTCTCGCGCGTGGGCGCGAGCGACGACCTCGCCCGCGGAAACTCGACGTTCATGGTCGAGATGAACGAGACCGCCAACATCCTCAACCACTGCACCGCGAGGAGCCTGATCATCCTCGACGAGATCGGCCGGGGCACGTCGACCTACGACGGCCTCAGCATCGCGTGGGCGGTGGTCGAGCACCTGCACCGTGATCCGGCCCGGGGACCGCGCACGCTCTTCGCCACGCATTACCAGGAGCTCACGCAGCTCGGGAAACACCTGCCGCGCCTGCGCAACTTCTCCGTCGCCGTCAAGGAATGGAACGACGACATCGTGTTCGTGCGACGCGTCGTGCCCGGCGCCGCGGACCGCAGTTACGGCATCCAGGTGGCCCGCCTCGCCGGCCTTCCGCTGAGCGTCATCGAGCGGGCGAAGCTCATCCTCGAAAAGCTCGAATCCGACGACACGGAGATCGAACTCCCCGGCCCCGCCGCGCGCCCGGGGAAGAAGCTGGCCGTGGCGCCGGAGGACGACGGGCAGCTTCCTCTCCTGTGACGCGCCCGCCGGGGGGCGGCCGCGAGCCCCGGGGGCCGCCCGACTTCAATAGTATCCGGCCCTTGCATACGGCGCGACGGGCCGCCGCGCCCCTGGGTCCGCGCCCCCTCATCCGGGGGCCGGATGGCGGAGCGCCCAGATTGCCCGCGCCTGCCGGAGGGTCTCGGCGAGGACGTCCGGGGTTATGGCCTGCTTGGGATCGTCGCCGATGCCCTTGCTCGGATGCACGTGCGCCTCGACGCAGAGGCCGTCCGCGCCGTAGGCCAGCGCCGCCAGCGCGCACGCCGGCACATAGGAGGCCCTGCCCACCGCGTGCGAAGGATCCACGACGACCGGCGCCCAGGTTTTTTCCTTGAGCAGCGGAACGATGGACTCGTCCGGGTGGTTGCGGTAACCATCGAGCGCGGGGGCGGTGCCGCGCGGGCAGAGGATCACGTTCGGATTCCCAAAATTGGCGATGTACTCGGCAGCCGAGATGAACTCGTTCAGGGTGCCCATGTGCAGGCTGCGCTTGAGCAGCACGATCGTCCCCCGCCCCGCCACCGCCGCCCCGATCTGGCGGAGAAGCGAATAGTTGAGGGCGTTCCGCGCGCCCACCTGGAGCATGGGCACGCCGGCGTCGAGCGCGCGTTTGAGCTGGTCCTCATCCATCACCTCGGTGTCGACGGGCAGGCCCGTGCGCCGGGAGGCCTCCATGAGGATGCCGAGCGATTTGTCGTCGCCCCTGAAGGCGTACGGATTCGTGCGCGGCTTCCAGACGCCGCCGCGCAGAACGTGCGCGCCCGCCTCCTTCACCGCCTGCGCCGTCTCATAGCAGTAACCCGGGTTCGCCGGATCGATCGTGCACGGGCCCGCGATGAACAGGGGAGCCCTGCCGAGGGTGACCCCGCCGATCGTGATCTGGTGGGTCGACAGGTCCGAGCGGATGTCCATCAGCTTGAACGGCGACTGGATGCGGTCGATACGTTCGACGTACGGAAGGCCTTCCAGCCGGTCGAACATCAGTTCGTCGCGCTCGTCGCCGACGATTGCAAAGATCGTCCGCACCGCGCCGACGATCGGCTGGATTCGACAGCCGAATGATTCGACGATTTCGGTGATCTCCCGCACCTGTTCGGGCGGAAGCCGGTTGACTTTGGGCAGGATCATGACGGCGGAAAGTCTCCAGGGTAAAGCCGTTTTCGCCCCTGGCAACCGCGGAAAGCGGACGGCGGCGCGCCCCGGGTGCATCTGCCGATTGACGGTGGCGCGAGTGGCATGGGCGACCGGCCCATGTTGCCTGGCGCGCGTCCACGGGCAAGATGCCCCTGCCACAACTGCGCGCGCCAGCCGCTGCAGTCAATCGGGAGATGCGCCGCCGCGCTTCCGCACGGCCCCGTCACGCTTCCATCGCGGCGCAAAACTCCGCCGGGAGCGGCGCGGAGGCGGCAAACGAGAAGGTCCGGCCGGCCAGCTCATAGGCGAAGCTCGTTTCCACCGAATGGAGAAACAGGCGCTTGAACCCCGTCCGGCGGGCGAATTCGCGATTGAGCCGGAAATCGCCGTAGGTCTGGTCCCCGACGATCGGCAGACCGCGCCGGGCGCACTGCACGCGCAACTGGTGGCTGCGGCCGGTGCGCGGATCGAGCTGCACCAGCGCAAGCGGAGGCGGACCCGGCCTCCGCCGCAGAACGGAAAAGAACGCCTCGGCCGGGATGTTGCCCGCGGCCCCGGAGCGGATCATCCCGCCCCGCTTGTCCACCGCCAGCCGGTCGCGCCAGACCCCCTGCGGGGCGCGCGGCGTGCCGAAAACGAGCGCCTGATAGATCTTGCGCACGCGCCGGCGCGCAAACTGCCCCTTGATCGCCCGGGCCGCGGCCTCGCCGCCGGCGGCCAGGATCACCCCGGAGGTCGCGGAATCGAGCCGGTTCAACAGCCACAGGCTGGAGACCCGCCCCTCCGCGTCCCGCCAGACAAAGCATTCCCGCCCGGCATCGTAGGGGCAGGTCAACAGGGAGCGCGCCTCATCCCGCGGCGTGTTCGGATGCGACAGCACTCCCGCCGGCTTGGCGAAAGCCATGACGCCATTTTCATCCCGCGCGACCAGCCGGACCTCGCGCCCGAGCGGAATCTCCGCCCCAAAATCCGGAACGGGAACACTCACCAGTAGTAGAAGGTGAACGTGATCTCCTGGTCATCGCCGAGGATGGTGACCATCTCCTTCGTCCACGCCCGGTACGGCGCCCGCTCCTTGATCGAGGTCAGGGCCGCGTTCGTGCCGTAATCCCCCGCGTCCCCGTCGACCTTGACGATCTCGGAGATCTCCCCCCTCGAATTGAGCTTGAAAGTGATCGCAACGTGCGTGTTCCCCTTCGGATAAACGCCGCTCGAACTCAGGATGCGCTCCCACTGGATCTGGACGATGTCGATCAGCTCCTGCAAATAGTCCCCGAACTGGCTGAAATGGGCATCGACCCCGATCACACCCGCATTGGAAACGCCGGTGGGCCGGTCCTGAAGGATCGCCGGACGCACCTGGGTCAGGTGCGGGCGCGGCTGCGGACGCGGGCGGATGGTCTGGGCCGCCGCGCCCGCGCTGCCGTTGACGTTTTGCGCGTTCCGCTCTCCTTCCACATGCTTGTCGGCGCCGGTCGACGGTTCGGGCAGCTTGACGCTCTCGGTGCCAAATGCGTCCGGATTCTCCCCCTGGCTCTTGAGGTAACCCGGCGGCGGCACCTCCAGTTTCCTCAGAGGCTTGTTTTCCGCACCCGCAGCCTGTTGTTCCTGGGGGGGGGGCGCACGCACGGCGGGCTCCGGCTTTTGAAGGCTGCCGGAAACCACCTGCGAGTCGTTCTGAAAATCCTTTCTCCCCTCGATCTTCGGCATGCGCAGCGTGCTGTCCTTGTCGGGCACGGGTTGCGCCGCCTGCTGGTTCTGGGCGCCAAAATTGTTGGTCTTGTCCGGAATGTTGTTGTTGGCGTCAGGATTGGTCTCGACAAAATGCATCGGCGGCGGAGGCGCGGGTTTCTTGAGGAAGGCGTCCGGAGCGAGTTCGACCTCGTAGGTGCGCGCGCTGGTCCCGGGCTGCACGAAGCGGCCGGGCGAGAATTCGTTGCGGAGCATCTGCGGCGCCAGCAGCAGAAGCAGCAGGTGGACCAGCAGGGTCCAGAGCACCCCCACCTGGATGGAACGCGTGTCGGGATTCTTGGAAAGCCCGGGCAGCCAGTAGCGCTGCCGGGCAACAGGCGGCCTGTCTTTTTCCAACGTGGGCATGTCAGAGGATCTCACGGGATTCTCCGTAAAGACCACAACGAGTCAAAATATGTTTCGTTTCTTCCATCGGAAGACCCATCACATTCGTAAAAGACCCCCTCCAGCCGTCGATGATGAGATCCGTTCCCTCCTGAATCGCGTAAGCCCCGGCTTTGTCGAGCGGGTTCACGAGGGAGAAGTAACGATCGATCGCAGCCCGGTCGAGCACCTTGAAGATCACCTCGCTCGCCACCCCGGCATCGGCGGCAAGCCGGTCGCGCCCGCGCCGGACGGCAAGGCCGGTGTAGACCGTGTGGGTCCGGCCGGAGAGCATGAACAACATCGCGCGCGCCTCGTCGAGATCCCCCGGCTTGTTGAGCACCCGCCCGTCGATGAAGACCGTCGTGTCGGCGCCGAGGACCAGCGCATCGCGCCGCCGCGCCGCCACCCATCCGGCCTTGAGCGCCGCGTTGTGCCGCACCATCTCGCGCGGGTCCGCGTCCGCGGCCGCGTGCTCAATCACCTCCGCCGGCATCACCTCGAACGGAATCCCCAGGCCTGCGAGCAGCTCTTTTCGCCGCGGCGACGCGGAGGCGAGAATCAATTCCGGAGGAGGAGGCATGGTCGCGGATGGGGCGCGCTTCTTTCAAAAAGGGCCGGGCAAGGCGATCCAAAACCATCTCCCTGCGGGTTGTCAGCCAGGGTCTTTTGTTTTGAGGTCATGATCAGCAGAGGGCGCTCCGGCCGGGCGGCGGCCCCGCAAGCAACGGCATGACGCCGGCCGGGCGCCCGGTTCGACCCGCCCGCCCCAAAATCCTACTGCGATCGCGACCGGATATACTCTTCCGTCCGCAGGCGCCGAAGCTCCTGCGCCTCCTTTGCATTGTCGGTCATTTCGAGCCGGATCATCGAGTCGAATTCCGAGAGCATTTCCAGGCGTTTATCCTCGCGATAAAGGGTCATGGCCTCAGCTTCGTTGGGATGCCAGCCCTGCAGGATGCTGGGGAAATTGTTGCAGTATCCGGCGATCTGCGACAGCGGTCCGATGGTGGCCCGGTAGAGGGGACTCAGATACTTTTTCTCGGCCAGAATCAACCTCGCCTCGCCGGTCAACAGGTCTTCGTCCCTGAGCCTCACCCCGGGAGCCGTGACGACAAAGGGCGGCAAGATGACCGTCCCGGGAGCCATGTCATCGGGTGAAATGGAGGAAACGGCGGGGGGCATCCGGGGATCAACAACGGCGCTCCCGCCGTCCTTGGCCGCCGGATCGAATGCGAAACCCAAACGATCAGCCGCGGAAAGAGCCCTGCGCTCCGATGAGCCTCCGACCGGAGCGTCGCCCGGGTTTGAAGGCGGGGCGCCCATCGCGGAGACCGCGATCGCGATGCCAAACAGGAACATGGGCTTTGCGGTGAGCTTCATCGCCAACGCCCGGGATCTGAAGCGAAAGGAGCCGCGCGCCTCGCGCGGGCGGGCCGGCAGCTCGTACGACATCTGGATATGATCGGCCATGGAGAAAAAGGTTCCAACGCCCCGGCGGGCGCTCCAGGACAAGGGCGTACCGCTGGTTCTACGGCCTCACGAAAGCTCTGCATGGCCTGGCTCTACGAACGATGCCCGGCCACGTGTTGGGCAGCGATGAACATGCGCGCTACGGCACCGGCGTCCACCGGTTGTCCGGATCGAACGCGGTCATGGCCGCGGCGGTCTCCGCGGTCTTCTCGCCGAGGTTGCACTGGTAGACCTTGCCCTGCTGGTTCACGATGAAGGTCATCACGCCGGTGTTCCCCCATTCAGCCGGCCAGGCGACCAGCGCGCATCCGGCGATCATCCGGCCATTGATGATGTAGTCATACGTGCCGCCCGGCGCGTGTTCGCCCTGGCGGGTCAGGATCTTGAAATAGTAGCCGTGGTAAGGAGCCTGCACATCATTCAACATCCGCGCAGGCTTCTTATACCCTTCCACGCCGGCGGCGGCCACGAGCGGTCCAAACGGACTCAATTCCTCGCCCGGGTTCGCCGGCCAGAAGAGGCCGTTGTGCAAGCCGGGTGTGCTGCAAAGATACTGGGCAAATGCCGGCACGCCGTCCCCAACCGGGTCGCGGCTGGCGTACTCGCGCTGGGCATCGACATAGGCATGGCAGACGTTGATCGCGCCAAGTTCATCCATGCCGATGCGGCGGTTGAGGATCTCGGATCTTCCCGCAACCGTATCGAAAAACCAGCGGTCAACCTGCTTCACCACCGGAATGGGGAACGGCCAGCCATCCGCGCCGATCTCCAGCATGACGCTGGAATCAGAGAGGGTGCTGATGCGGGTCTTTTCCGTCAGGCGTTGCACAAACAACTTCGATTCCTCGGTGGCCTGGACGATATCAGGCGATACCAAGTCATGCCCTTCCGGCCCGAAGATTGCATTCAAGGCGTTCGTATCGTGATTGATCGCAGCGGCGACCAGCGCTTTCACGGCTTCGTCTGGCGAGGCAAAAGTCTGCTTGTCAGAGGCAAGCCCGCACACCGACAATGCCGGCAGAAGGGCGGCAAGAGCCAGCGCGGGTGCAGATGTCCATCTCCGCGGCATCAGGGACGGGTGACAGGATTTCATCGGTGGCAGGAGTCTCGTGAAGGTTGTGGAGAAATGCGTTCAGCGCCTTTGCCGGGAATCGGAATCTCGACTGCCGCCACCGCCGTTGCCCGGTGCCGACGATCGTGAGGCGGGCGCAGGCCCCTTGACCGCCTGCCTGCTCTGCCGGCCGCGATCACTGTACGTTCTCGTCGCGCGCGGACTCTGGATTCCAATGAAAGCACCATTCGGAGCCGGACGGCTGGAAGCCGCGCGCTGGTCCGGCACCGGCGCGGGCCGGCTCACATCCGGAGTTGACGGAGGGCGGGACGCATGGTTCGCCGGGACATTTTGCGGCTGGACCGGTCGTGTTTCCGGCCGGTTTTGAGGCGGGATCGCCGAACGCCAGCCAGGATTGTTCCAGCCCCGGTCACCCGAGTTCCCCCTGGCGACGTTCCGCCGGTTCACCGGATGCCACACGGTAGTCTGCTTTGCGAGCATCGCGGCGCGCTCGTCCGGGCGCTCGCGCCACCAGTTGACGGGGCGGGGATGGTAACGGTTCCAGACAACCAGGTTGTCGTAACCCCAGTCGAAATCGCAATTCAGCCATACCCCGATCGGCCAGCCAACGCCAAAGCTGATGAACGGCGCGCCAAAGCAGCTTTGGTAATAGACAAGGTCCGGCGAATACACCGGCACGTAGATCACCTGCGGATCCGCAGGCAGGATCTCAATCGCGCCGCCATCCGCCACCACCTGCTGTTGCGGCGTGGATTGCAGATTGCCCAGGCTCTGGGCCGAGGCGCGCAATCGCTGGATGGAATTCATCACATCCTGCTGCTGGCCGGCAAATGCCTGCCCCAGCTCCGTCGTCCACTTCAGGTTGTCATCCATCCATTTCAGCAGATTCGGATAGCGGGCCAGCGCCTTGACGCTGCTCTCCCACGGCTGCTGATCGATCTGGTTGGGATCGCCGCCGCCGGCAATATAGCGGTCCGCCATCACGATCTGCTCGGGCACCGTGGCCGCCGGCAGGATCTGCGCCATCAACGGATCGGGATAAAGGGCGATTGGCCCAAGCAGCTGGTCCAGTTGCTGCGCGGAAAACGCCTGGCTGACGGGCGTCGAAGGCTGATCCGGCGCCTGGGCCCGCAGATGCAGGCCGGCAAGGCCGAGAATCAGAATGGAAAGAGAAATGGTCTTTTTCATCCGGAGGTAAGTGAAGTTGTCCTCTACTGCCTTTGAATCAAAAGACGCTGACGACAGCCCCCTGATTTCAGGAGAAATCGGGTTCACACAGGGTCATGGTATGACGATCTCTGAGAACCTTCAACCTATTATACGGCTCCCGTGGGATCCGTCACGACAGTGTCAAAGTCATCGGAGGCGTGGTGATGCGGCAGGAGCGTGTCGAGAGATAGGACGTAGCTGGCGTTTATTGCATAGCGGCGCGGCGGGGCGAGCCGGGCGGAAGGCAGGTATTGGTCACCACAGTGGGTGACGGCGGCGTGCGCCAAGGACGGGATCCCCGCGCCAGCGCCTCAGCGTGGCGAAAACACATGAGGACAGGGAGCAGTCGGGACGGTTTCACGGTGGACGGTAGGAGTGGGTGAACCAACGGATGGTAGTTGTTGGCTGTGCGCGGGCCGCGCGCGCCGCTGACGGTTGCCGCTGCGGCGATGATCAGAATGGTCGCCAGCCGGTGGCGTTTGCCCCGGCAGGCGCGCGGATCGGTGAGACGGTTGTGGTAGCGTTGCCAGAGCGAATCGAGCTGGACTGATTTGTAGAACGAGCGCAGGGGCGCTTCCGGCATTTGGGCGGCCAGTACGGCTGGTAGCGACTCGGCGCGCAGCCAGGCCCAGGCCAGCAGCGCGGGGCGAAAACGTCAGAAAGAACACTCATCCCCTTGCACGCCAATCGGCGCTCACCAATGGGCGACAGCGTCCTGCGGCCCCGTCGCGCATCGAACCTCCGGACTGTCATTTGACGGACTGCGCCCGGCGCGGAGCGCCGCCCGCCTTATCAGCTGCTGCTCAGGCGCTGCAGCAGTTCGATGTACTCCCACATGGGCCCGCGCACGCCGCGCCGACGCAACTTCTCCATCGTCTCCACGAAGACAGGGGGCGGATCGCCCAGTGCCCAGTTTGAGACCGCGCGCTGTTCCTCCTTCAGCCGCGCGTAGAGACCCTCCACCGTAAACGGAGGCTCGATGAGGAAGCGCGGTTCGACAAGGTAGTCGGCCGCCGTCTCGCCCCGTGCCTCCGGCGCGAGCTGTCGCCAAAGCGGCGTACCGGGATAGATCCTCATGCCGATTGTCGCGAAAAAGAACGCCCCGGGCAGCTGGCGCGTCCTGGCCAGCGTCTCCTCGAACGTCTCCGGCGTCTCGCCTGGGCCGCCGAAGATGATAAAGTGGCTGTAGTTCAAATTCACCGCGTGCGCCGCAAGGCTCGCCTGCTCGATCTCTTCGTACGTGAAGCTCTTCCCATAGCTGCGAAGCACCGGGTCAGACAAGCTATCCGAGCCGAATTCCACATGTCTCAGCCCTGCCCGCCGCATCAGCGCCAGCATCTCCACTGTAACCCCGTGCGGCCGCAGGAAGCATTCCCACTGGACGCCGGTGTCTGCCCGGATTAGGGCCTCGCACACGTCGACGACGTGGTCTGGCCGCAAGTTGAAGACAGAATCCACGATGAACACATACCGCACCCCGAGTCGCGCCAGACGCCCCACCTCCTCCGCCACTTCCCCGCCACTGCGGAAACGGCTTCGCTCCCCTTCGATGAGCGGATAGGTGCAGTAACAGCACTCCAACGGGCAGCCACGCTGGGTTTGCACTCCAGGCAGGGCGCCCCGCCCCACGTAGGCAGAGAGGATCGCCGGATCGTGTGAAGGAATCGTCCCATTAAACGTCGCACACGCATGCCGCGGCACCTCCCTCACCCCTCCCGCAGCGTCGCGGCAGACCAGACCCGGCAGGTCGCCTGGTGGCCGATCCGCCCGCAGCGCGTCAAGCAACGGCACCAGGATGCCCTCGCCTTCTCCAAAGATACCGTAACGCGCGCCGGAGAGGAGCAGGAGTTCGCGTGGAAAGACCGAATATGCGCTCCCCCCGAGGATGAGCGGCGCCGCTGTCTCGGCCCGCAGCCGTCCGCAACAATCCGAGAGCTCCCGCACGAATGAGCGCGGGTTGTGGCACTGTACGTTGTCGATGTTGCGAATCGAGATGCCGATGAAATCGGGCCGCCACTCCCGCACGCACTCCTCGATCGGCCCGGGGGATACGCCGGCATCCCAGATCCGCGTCTTATACCCCGCACCGCGCAACGCTCCGGCGACGTACGCCAGCCCGACCGGATAGACCGCATACGGCTGGTCGTAGCGGTTCAAATTGACGAGGAGCACCTTTGTCAGGCCCGGAGATGGGAGGGAAGACGGCATGTCGTATCGCGTACTCTGCTGGGCCTCGCGGCCGCGACAAGCCGGATCCTGCAGCGATGCGCAGCCCCCCGAGACCGAAAAACGGGGGCCGGGTTCCGGAATGGGACAGGATGAACCACAACGACCTTCTTGGTGCCCCGCTGGCAAAGTGCCCCCCTCGTCACCGGCTGTTCGGAAGCCGCCAGGCTGGCCTTGCGCCCCCCGTGTTCTCCGTGGTGAGGGCCGTCCCTGCCAAACCTCAGGCAGGTTCCCGGCGCTGCGCCGTCGCACCCGTTTTCCCCTCCGGAGAGAAAGGTTCCAGCTCCACGGCGACCAGCGCCGTTAGCACGATCAGCGCGACGGTCGAGCCCAGTGCAGCCACGACGGGGATCCGGCTCATCACCAACACCCCAAACGAGACCGCCGTCGTCATTGCCGACAGCCGGATCGAGGGCGGCGGCGTCTCGCCCCGCGCGGCGTTCTTGGCGGAAAAGATCGCGTAGTTGTGGCTCAGGCACACGCCAAGGAACGCGCCGATCAGGTGGAACAGGTTCATCGTCTGCCCCGCCAATCCGAACACGCCGAAAGCAAACAGGCAGGATCCCAACGGTATTGCGAAGATCCGGATGCCTCTGCGCGGGCGGTAGAGCACGAATACACTCAGCCCGACCAAGCCCAGGCCGAGGGCGCTCAGGCGCAGAGCCGACACCCGGTAACGGCCGAACAGGTTGTTGAGGGCCTGCAATTGCGCCGCCTCGACCGTCGCCGTCTCCGCCGGCGGACCGGAGCCAGGCGGATGACCGGCCACGGTGACAAACCATGTCGCCTCCGGCTCCGTCGCCATCAGCAGGCCCAGGGGGCCGCGCAGCTCACGCATCATCCCCCGAGCCAGTTCCCCCTCGGTGGGCCGCGCCGGCCGCTGCCGCCACTCGTGCCACGCGGAAAAGAACGGCTCGAACTCCTCCGGGGCAAAGCCGTGCCGGGCGAGCGCGGCCTGCAGCTGCGCTTCGAAATCCGGCATCGCCCTGATGCGTCCGGGCAGTGCGGCCAGCTCCTCTCCGCTCGGCAGCAACATTCCGACCGACGCCGCCGTTGAACCGGGAAACGCGGCGGACTGCCACGCCAGGAAACGCGTCAGCGCCGCTCGCGCCTCCGCCGCGGTCGTCCCACGTGTCAGGTAGATCGTCCGTCCAGAAGCGTCGCCCATGAGCGCGCGCACCTCGGCGTCCTCCGCGCGAAGCGCCGGCGCCGGGATTTCAAGCTCGCGGATGTCATCGTGCCAGTGCAGCCGCCACGGACCCGCGAGCGCCACGAGTGCACCCGCTGCAAGCACCCACCGCAGGCGGCGCCGCCCGGGAGGGCCGCCCGGCCCCCGGGGCCGGATGAATGCGCGGGTTTCCAGAAACGGTTCGTCCACCTGCGCGAACCAGAGCAGCGCAGAGGCCAGCGCGCACAGCAGCCCGGCGCTGACAAACAGGCCGAGCTGGCGGATCAGCGGCAGTTCGGAGAAGAGCAGCATCGAGAAGCCAATCACCGTCGTCAGCGCGCTCAACAGCAGCGGCTTCAGCAGCCGGCCCACCTTCTCACGGTATGGCTCGCCGGGCCGTAGCGGCGGCTGCAGATAGAGATAGAAGCCATAGTCCACCGCGACGCCGCCGAGCAGGGAACCGACCACGAACACCAGCACGTGCACTCGCTCAAACAGCATCGTCGTCGCCACCCAGGCGCCGAGGAGCGCACACAGCATTACCGGCGCAAGATGCAGCGTCTTGAGGACGCGCCGCACGCTCACCGCCGCCACGGCCAGCACCCCCGCCAGCGAGATCAGGTTCAGGAGGGACATTTCGTGTTCGATGCGCCGGCGGCTCTCCGCCGCAAACCGGCTGATCGCCGTCCAGCGCAGCTTGGCACCCGGCGCCGCGGCCCGCGCCGCCGCCAGCGCCTTCTCCACCGCAGCAAACACCGGCCCCTGTCCCTCCTCCCGCAGGGGCGCCGCCGCCGTCAGCGCCCAGATCAAAACCGGTCCATTTCCATCCCGGGAACGGCCGGCGGCATCGGTGAATCCCTGAATCTGGTCCGCAAATCCCGGGACCAACAAAAGCGGGTCGGCCGGAATGAGCGGCTGGAACGCGAGCGCCTCGGGCCGGGCCAGATAGTTTTCCAGGTCAGCCGCGGTCCGCTCTGCCAGCCACTGGCTCCAGGGCGCACGCTCGCCCGCGTCACGATACTCGCGGGCCCTCGCCGCCAGCTGGCCGGGCAGCAGCAGGTCGAACCGTTGCCGAAAAACGTACTGACCCAGCGCGTCGCGGGCAGCGGTGTCGCCCATGAGCATCACCTCCGCAAACGCCGGGGACTCGCGCAGTGTGTCCATGAACGTCCCCGCCGCCCGCGCCCGTCGCTGCGCGGTCTCCTCCGGAGATTCCGGAGTCCGCGCCGGCACCTGCAGGGCAAAGAGCGCCACCCGGGCCTGCCATTCGCCCGCCAGTGCGCGCACCAGCGCGAGCTCCGGCGAGCGCTCGTCGGCCGGCACCAGGTCGAGCACATCCGTCGAGACCTTGTGCGCGTAGTCGAGCCGCGCCAGCCAACCCAGCCCCAGCGCCACGCCAAGTCCGAGCACCAGCCGGGCAACAGACTTCTGGCACAGCAGCCTCATGCCGGCCTCAGCGGAAGAACCGCCGCTCCTCCTCCGGGGTGAATTCGACGCCCGTCCGTGCCTCGGTGATCCGGATCTCAACCCGCTCCTTCGCCGAGTGCCGGAACTCGATCTGAAGCACGCGGGCGCCCTCTCCCGAAACGATGACCGTCCCGAGCAGGCGGGCCAGGCCGGGATCGCGGGAAACGAAGTCCAGGCGCCAGCCCGTGCCGTCGCGCGTGCCGTGCACCTCGAACCGTTCCTCCAGCGTGCGCAGGTCAAACCTCAGGATGGGCAGGAGCGCCCCGGTGGGGCCCGTCGCCCGCGCGTCCGGAGGGATTTCACGTGTTCGCCCACGCGCATCGCGCATTGCGAGGCCCTTTTCGTCGGCGATGACCGTCCTCACGCTAGGCTCCAGGTACTGCAGGCTCAACCCGCGCGCCGGCGAGAAACGCATCTCGCCCTTCAGGACGACCGGCTTCTTGCGGAACGCGAACCAGCGGCGCTCCACAAAGGCGGACCACACCTGACCCTGCCCGGCAAGCGAGCTGAACAGGGGCCGCCACGCCGCGTCGCCTTCGCCGGGCGCAACGACCGGACCCGGCTCCGGCGGCGGCTCAAAGCCCGCCAGCGGCAGCGCCGACACAAGGAAAATCAGAAGGATGCGTTGCATGAAAGCATCCGGACCGGACGCGAGCGCAGCACCCGCGGCCAGCGCCACAGCAGCAGGGCCGTGATCAGGCGCGCGTGGAGCCAAATCATGCGCAGGTTATCCCGCAGATAATGATAGTGGGAGACCCCGCCCTCGGCGGTGGACAAATAGCGGCAGCGCGCCGGGAGGTTCACCGTGGGCGCGCCCGCCCAGACCATCCGCACCGCCGCCTCCGCGTCGAAGTCATAGTGACGCGCGCCGCCGGTCTCGCGCAGCACGCGCACGAGCGCCGCCAGCGGATACACCCGAAAGCCGAACAACGGGTCGTCGATGCCCGGGCCGAGGATCTCCAGCCGCACCAGCGCCACGCTCAGCTTGCGGCCCTGCAGCCGTACCTCCGGGGCCTCGGGACCGAAGACCGGCCGGCCGAGGATCAGGGCCGTCGGCGCGGACCGGCTCTTAGTAATAAAGTCTTGGATACGATCGGCCGGATGCTGCCCGTCCGCGTCCATAACCACCGCATGGGTGAAGCCGGCCGCGAGCGCAACCTCCGCTCCCGTCAGCACCGCCGCGCCCTTGCCGCCGTTGCGCAGGCGGCGGATGACGCGCAGCCCCGGCTCGCTCCGCGCCAGATCTTCGACCGCCGCCTCACTGCCGTCCGTGCCGCCGTCCACGATGATCCAGACCGGACGCCAGCGGACCAATGCCTCCCGCACAGTCTCCAGGAGCCGGGGGCCCGGGTTGTAGCTGGGGATCAGGACCAGGTGCGTGGCGGAATCCGTCGTCATGACGAGGCGAGGACCTCGGATAGTCGGCGCTCGACCTCGGCAGTCAAGTCCCTCGTCCGGCGCGCAGGATCGAACTCCCATCGCCGGTCCAGCGTCAGTTCCGCCCAGGCGGGAAGGACCGATGGGGGCCGCCACCATGGCCGGCCGCGCGGCACAAGGTCGGCCGAGGCACGGATGACAACCAGCTGCACGGCGGCACGCGCCCGTCCCGCAATCAGGGCGTAACCCGGTTTGAGTGGGCCCAGGATCGTCCCGGGCCCAGTTCGCGTCCCCTCGGGAAACACGAGAAGCGACCGCCCGGCCGCGACCCTCCCGGCAACGTCGCGAATCCGGTCGATGTCCGTGCCGCCCATCGCGAATCCCGCCAAGCGTGCGAGCGGGCCGATTGCCGGGCTCAGCATCAAAGCCGGCTTCATGACGCAGATCGTGTCGGGCAGGCGCGCCAGGAGAAACGTGGCGTCAAGCAGCGTGGGATGGTTTGCAATGTACACGGTCCGCGGCGCGCACGGCCGGCCAAACCCGCGCCAGGTGACCCGCAAACACCGGCTCCACCCGAACCATCCGACCCACGCGATGAAAAGCCCCCGAATCAGCCCGCGCGTGGCGGGGCCCAACGCCTCCCGGCGCGGGAACAGGAGCAGCGGCAGGCACAGCAGGCACAGAACCGTCCCCACGCTGGCAAACAACGCCCACGACGTGTAATACGCCAGTGCAAGGGAGCCATAGACAAGCCGGGCCTTCATCGATCGGCGCCGATGGCCGGCGGATTCAGCGGAGTAAAGTTGAACCAGAGGTACGGCTGCTGGTAGAGGAGCCCCTCCAGTTTGTGGAGAAATGCTTGGAAATGCCCGCGCGCCCGCTGCAGGGCCTCGTCGCGCGGCTCGCCGGGCCGCGGGTCAAAGCGGGGCGAGGCATGGAGCACCGCAAGCGAGGGGCCGTCCGGAAGGCCAACGGAGAGGAGCACCGGGCGGCCGAAGATCAGCGCCAGGTGATAGATTGTGAATGGGAACCGCCGGCGTGCACCGAGGAATTCGAACTCCTCGGTGCGGGCAGCAAACTCCGTCCGATCGCACTGCAACGCAATGGCCGCCGCCGTCGCCGCCGCCTCCTTGAGCGCGAAGAGCATTTCCTCCGGCTCGTTCGCCCAAAGGAAATGCAGCCGGCCGCCAAAACGCTGGGCTAGTTTGTCGACGTCGTGGGAATTCCCCACACGCTGCCGGACGACGTAGATGTGCTGTTCATGGTAGCCGCCGATCTGGCAGCCCTGCAGGTCCGACACACCGACGTGGAACGTCCCGAGAAGCACCGGGCCGCCGCCCTCCAGCCAGGCGCGGAAATCCTCCGCCCCGGGGCCGTACACGGTACGGTGCGGCCGGCCGTTGATCACCCGGAGCTTCACCATCAGCGCTTCCTCAAAGGTGAAAAAGTGCCGCCAGACGTCGCGCCATGTCGGCGGGCGCCGGAGCGCGACCGCCAGGTAATCGCGCGAATGGCGTCGTTGTTCCGGCATGCCGGCGACCGCGATGGCCGTGCCGATCCCGCGCAACGGCCTGAAGACCGCCTCGGGAAGGATGCCGTCGCATACGCGCAGGAACCGGTAGCCCCAGATCGGGCCTGGATTGCGGGCCATGCGGCCAGACTCCCCGACTTGCGGAAGATGGTGTGAACAGGTCAAGTTTTCAGGTTGTCGCCCCTTCGATGCTCCAAAGGAATCCATTCACCGGTCCGCCACATCCGCACAGCGCAGGCCGCAGCGGGCGCCTCGCGCGCCCACGCTGCTGTCGGCCGAGGATTCCATTTGCTCTCCTGCACCCAGCGGTCTGAGGCGGCTCTCCGCCATCCTGTGTGGTTCATGGCCTTCGTCGTTGTCACGGTCATTTCCCTGCTCTCGATCGCGATGTTGCGGGGTATCATGGGAGATTCCAGCCTGCACCGCAACGATGCAGTCGGAGGCGGGCATCACGACCAGATCAGCTGCAGACGCCAACCCTCCGCTGCCGGCCCTTCGTACGGCCGCCGACGATGCAGCAGCTCGAACCAGGCTGGATGCGTCAACGCCCCTGACGAACCGTCCTGGATCAACGCCACCCGCCCGAGCGCGCACGAGCCCGGTTCGCGCGCCAGCAGGGCCGCATAGGCGAAAGTCCGGTCGCTCACCGCGCCGGCCTCCACCAGCCACGTGCCGCGCTCCTCACCTCCTGTCAAGAACGCACGCGGCCCCGGCGCCAGCATAGCCGTGAGGAGCGCCTGCGCCACCAATCCCGGGCCGCCCGCATGGGGAAACAACTCCCCCACGCTTCGTTGCCGTCCGATAAGCCCCTGCTGCACGCCGCTGGGATGGATCGATGTCTGGAAAAGCGTCGGACTGGCGCCCGGAAAGCTCGCGAGATAGTCCTCAAGCGCCCGCCCCTCGCCGAAGGTCGAGGCATAGACCACCGTGTCATCCTCTCCGGACAGCAGGTCGCCCAGCGCCGCCCCCACGAGCATTCCCAACAGAGTCATCCGCCGCGTGCTTCCCGGCACAAAATGCCCTTTGAGCCGCTCACGTGTGGCGGCGGGAGTTTCGGGGCCGGGAGCGTCCGTGCGCAATTCCTGGATGAATCGTTCAAGCATGGCTGAGCAAGAAGGCGGCATGGGCTCCGCCAAACGCATTGCTGGCGCAAACAACGCCATCAAAGAAGCCATTTGCAAACGCATCCAGCGCGACTGAATCCGCGAACACCGGTGCGGCGCTGCCCACCGTACCCGGGGTTCGCCCGGCGCGCATCGCTTCCACAGCAATCGCCAGTTCCACAAGTCCGCAACTGCCCAGCGTGTGGCCCAGACTGCCCTTCCAGCTGACGAGCGGCGCCCCGGGAAAAATGCGCGCAAAAACCTCGGCCTCCAGGCGTCCCGCCTCAAGCGTTCCCGTGCCGTGCCCCTTCAGCCAGACGCGACGGCCGGCCGCGGCCGCCGCCACCGGGGCCAAACCAACCGCAAACCCCGCCCCGTCCGCGCGATTTGCCGTGAAATGATGCATCTCGTTGTGGAGGCTCTGCGCGGCGACGGCGAAATCGCCGCGATCACGTCCGAGGACCGCAAAGGCTGCGGCATCGCCCAGCCCGATGGAGCCGGTGGCCCGGGCCTGGTAAGGCGCCGGAAAGTCCGCATTGAGAATCTTCAAGGCGTGGAAGCCGCCCGCCACGAACGGGCTCAAAAAATCGAAGGAGAACACCAGGGCTTCATCGGCCAGTCCGGCCCGGAGCATGCGCGAGGCCTGTAACAGCCCCAGATGCGCGGACACGCAGGCGTGCGAGAAAACGGTGACATTCTTATCCCACCCCAGTCCGCGCCGCAGCCACTCCACGCAATTGGGAAGCGCCCCAAACCGTAGAAATGCCGGATCTCCGCCGCGGCGATATGCATACAGGCACCCGACCCCGAAATTGCTGCTCGTGACGAACACCGGCCGCCGCGGCCGCCCCCAACCACCGCCTTCGACCGGACCGAATCGGGATTTGATCGTCGCCATCCACGAGGGCGGCGCCGTCTCATCGAGCTCCCGGTCCTGCAAAAGCCCCAACGGCACCGGATCGCCTCCTTCCCGCCCGAGCACCGGGACCGCCCGCAGCGCCCGCTCGCCGCGCAGCAGGGCCGCCACGGTGCCGGCCGCGTCTCCCAGCGGCGTCACGCAGCCCCACGCCGCCAGCCGCACAGAATCATCATTGGATGGATACACACGTGACAATCCGCGTTCCGCCGCTCATTTCGGCAGCCGGGAGGGATCCGCGTGCTGGCGGATGTAGGCGGCAAGGCTGGACACGCTCGCGAGCGCCTGGCGCGATTCCTCGCTGCTTCGGATCTTCATCCCGAACTCCTTCTCGAATTTCAGCACAAGCTCGATGGCGTCGATCGAATCCAGCGACAGCCCCGATCCGATCAGAGGCATGTCGTCCCGAATCTCCTCGGGCTTCACGTCTTCAAGATGCAGCGTCTCGACAATCAGCCGCTTAAGATGGGCGCAAAGGGGGTCACTCATGTTGAAAACCCAATAAACAAGACGCTCCCCTCCGGCCGGGGCAAGCCAAGAAACCGGGCGGATCGAAAACCCGGTCCACCGCTCATCGCTACGCCGGCGCCAGGTGAATTCAGCCCGGTATCGTCAGCGATCGACTCCAAAATCAAAATAGGCGTTCGCGCTTGCAGAAAACCACATCGAGACCAATCCATGCATTTCCCCCGTGTAAAGGACCACCGCATACTCGCCCGCGAGAAGAGGCCTTCGGGGAGTGATCTTGTATATGGTGAAACCCGGCTGCGCCTTCGTCTGATCAGGCACCGCCTCGGAATCTACCGGAATGATGCGGTCCGGGACAATTCCGCTGGAATAGCTCATATAGCCGCCGCCGATCATCACCTCGCGCGTGTTGTTGCGTCGCACCGCTAGGCTGGCCAGCGTGAGGTAACTTTGGGGCTGGGCTTGGTTGGGAACAGAAACGAGAAACGACGGCAGACCATTCTTGGTCCGGGCACTGGCTGCAGTGCCGTAGAGGGCGGCATAGGTGGCAACTCCTCCAAATCCCATCCCCCGCACAGCCGTGCGAATTTGCGGATTAATATAGCGCATCGGCTTGGCTTCCACGCCATCGACAATCAGAACATCTGACGGAGACATGAGGTCGGGCTGCGGCCGTCCGGGCGCTGGATTCGATGCCGTTGATGCGGGTGGCGTCTTCGCCGGGGCACTTGATTTCTTGATCATGGCGGCGATGACGGCCGCCGGGACCTTTTCGTTCGCGAGATCGATCAATCCTTGAGACGAAACGTCGAATGCCGTATCGGAGTTGTCGATTGCGGTAATAATGATTGATTCGTCGAGTTTGGCGCCGCACATCTTAATGATGTCGGCATTGGCAAGGGGAGAGGCCGATGCCGCGATGACGGCAAACCAAGCGAGAATGGCAACGAACACGGCACGTTTCATTGAGGGTATTGATCGTGGTGAACAGCGCCGCTCCAAGAAGGAGCATTTCGCCAAGGCTACCTTGTTGTGTTCTTTTGTAAACATCCGATTTCAGGACTCTTGACACGTGGATCAGCCCGATCGACCGACCGTGACGCGGGCGCGGGCGTCGCAGGCATTTCAAGTTCCGCCTGCGGCGGGAATCTCGTGATCGACTCGATTCAGCGGACCAGGCCGGGCAAGCCGGTCGGGCGCAACCAACCGGTTTTGGACTGCGCGGCGCCTGCAGACACAGAAACGCGCTTGTCTCCCTGCGGTGCGGGCGCAAGCTTCCCGGGATTCCGTATCAGGATTCACCCCGCCTGATTCCCGATCCACCCCAATGAAAATTCAACCCCTTTTCATCGTTGCATTGCTGACCTGCCTGTTCGGCTCCGGTTGCGTCACCGGCCGGCGGGCCATTGATCTCCCGGTCCCTTACCTGAACAGTACCGGCACTGGCAAAGGCACCCTGTACATCGCCTCCGTCGACGACCGGCGGACGTTCCAGAACAAACCATCGGATGCTTCGACCCCGTCGATCAACGGTGACGTGACCCGGTGTTCGAAGGAGGATCTCGGCATGATGATCGGCCGCCAGCGCAACACCTACGGCCGGGCGATGGGAGACATCACGCTTCCGCCGGGCGACTCGGTTCTGAAACGGACGCACGCATTGGTGTCGGAGGGCCTCCGGCGTCACGGTTACACTATCGCCAGCAGCCCCGGGTCTGCGGGAACCGCCACGGTGACGATTGACGAGTTCTGGGCGTGGTTCACGCCCGGCATGTGGAGCGTCTCCTTCCAGGCAAACATCGTCTGTGACATCACGATCACCCGGGATGGCGCGACGAAAAAGATCTCGGTCAAAGGTTACGGCCGGAATCAGGGTCAGGTGGCCAGCAATCTCAACTGGCAGCTGGCCTATCGGAGGGCCTTCGACGATTTCCTAGCCAATCTGGACACCGCCCTCGGCGCCGCCGGCCTCTGACGAAACCCTGCCTCCGAATTGACTGCGCCCGCGCCGCTCTGTGGCGCGGGCTTCATTTTGCCACGCCCAGCCCCCGCGCGCACAGCGTCCGGCCCGGGGCCTTCATCCGGGAACTGCCCGCATGACGTGGCACACGTTGCTGCCACCGAAACCGCTGCTGTTGTTGAGAACAATCCGCGGCGCGAGGGCAACGGCCGCCCGCGGCAGGTCGAGTCCTTCGCAGGCCGGATCGGGCATCACCAAGTGGGGATTGCCGGGCATGAAGCCCTCCGTCAGCGCAAGCACGCAGAACGCCGCCTCCATCGCACCCGCCAGGGAAAGCGGGTGGCCGGTGAGCCCCTTCGTGCTACTGATCCGCGGACGGGCGCCCGCATCGGAAAAGACGGCCCGGAGCGCGAGCGCCTCGGCGCGGTCGCCGACAGGTGTTGACGTGCCGTGCGCATTTACGTAATCCACCTGCCCCGGCTTCACCCCGGCCTGTGCAAGCGCCCGCTGCATGGCGATGCGGAGTCCGGCGCCTTCCGGATGCGACATCGCAATGCTATGGCCGTCGGCCGCCTGGCCCCAGCCCGCAAGCTCCGCCTGGATCCGCGCGCCCCGCGCCGCCGCCAATTCCGCCTCCTCAAGGACCAACACCGTGGCCCCGCCGGCGCCCACGAAACCGTCGCGCCCCTGGTCGAACGGCCGCGAAGCCAGCACCGGATCCGAGGCGCCCGACAGCACGCGCATGGCCGCGAACGGCAGCAGCGTCTCGGCGTTAAGCTCCTCGGCGCCTACGACGATCACCCGGCGGAGACGGCCGAGCTGGATTTCGTCGCACGCATACCCCAGCGCGTGGCTCGACGAGGCGCACGCGGAAACGAAGCCGCACACCGCGCCGGTGATCCGGAAATGCGCCGCCAGATTGAAATTGAGTGTGCCCGCAATGGAGCTGACCACGCCCATCGGGTTGCCGCGCTCGCCCCGCACCGCGTGCATCTGCGCCAGGTTGTGGTGCAGCATCATCGCCGAACCGGCCGAGGCACAGAACAGGCCCGTTGCCTCATCGTCGGCGACTGCCCCCGGGGACAGGCCTGCGTCGCGCAACGCTTGCAGCACCGCACACAGGGCGTAGACCCCGTGCGGCGCCAACCCCCGCAACGTCTCGCGCGGAATCTCATATTCCCCAGGCCAGGCCCAGTTGCGCCAATTCGTTGAATCGACCGCAAAGCCCTTCACCGTTCCCGCCACCTTGACGGGAATATCCGGGTTGCCCAGGAATTGCACGGGCGCCAGACCGTGCAGGCCTGCCCGCAGGCTCCCCCCCACCGTTGCACGGTCATTTCCGATCGATGTGATGAATCCGAGCCCGGTGATCACCACCCGTCGAGGCGGGAAAGGAACGGCATTCACGCGGTCACGGATCGTTTCTGCTCGACCTTGCGGGTGACGAAACCGCGGAGGTCCCCGACGGTCCGCACTTGGATCAACTCCCGGTTCTCGATCCGCACCTGCAGCAGATCCTCAAGAAAAAAGACCGTCTCGGCCACCGCCAGCGAATCATACCCGAGGTCGTCGATCAGCCGCATTCCGTCGGTCAACGCCGCTTTGCTCGGCCGCGGCATGAAGTCCCGGACGACCGCGAGGACCACCGTATGCAACGCGGCGACGTCGCCGGTGGCGCAGTAGCGCCGGTAGGCGTCCCGCACATCGAGGGGAAACCGCTGAAGCTGGGCGACTGAATCAGTGCCTGGGGGGTAAAACATTTTGCGGGACGAGGTAAGACAGCGCCGCTCTGCTGCTCAAGCCTAGAGTTCTCACGGCCCCGGCGCGCCGGCGTCGTGCAAGATTATTTCTCCACGGTCTTGAAGCCGCCGGGTTGAATCGCTTGCCTCGCCGGTGCCGCCCACCAGCAGGCGCCGCCGGCCCCCACCGGCCCGGCCACACCGTCATGCGCGTCACGTTCGTTCATCCCGCCGGATTCAATTTCGTGCCCGGCCAGCCGGATTTCTCCGTGCTGGCCAACCGCATGGCGCCGATCGGGATTCTCTCGCTTGCCGCCTGGCTGGAAAAACACGGCCATCCGGCCGCCGTCCACGACTGCCTCGGCCCGTGCGCCCCGGCGGGGATCGAGGCGAACGCATCCGCCATTCTCGACACCGATCCGGAACTCGTCGGGTTCTCCGCCACCACCTCCGGGTTTCTGGACGCGCTGGACCTCGCCGTCGTTCTCAAGGTCCGGCGGCCAGACCTGAAGGTCATCTTCGGCAATGTCCACGCATCCTCCCTGGGCGGGGTCCTGCTGGAGCACTTCCCGGAGATCGACTACCTCTGCGTCGGCGAAGGGGAAGGGCCGGTCTTGGACCTCGCGGAGGGCCGGCGCCCGGCGGACATCCTCAATCTCGTCTATCGCGACGGCAGTCGCGTGGTCGCCAACCCGCGCCGCCCCCGCCTGCCGGACCTCGACCAACTCCCCTTCCCGGCCTACGAAAAGCTCCCCGGCTTTCCGCATGGGTACCATCTGCCTCTGTTTTCCTACCGCAAGCGCTGGGGCGCCACGATGATCACCTCGCGTGGCTGCCCCTTTTCTTGTTCGTTCTGCGACCGCATGGTCTTCCAGCATCTCCACAGGGTCAACTCCGCCGCCTATATCTACGACCAGATGCGCCACCTGCGTGATCATTTCGGGGTCCGCCACATCAATTTCTACGACGACCTCTTCACGGCCCAGGAGACCCGCGTCGAGGAGCTGTGCGCCCGCCTGATCAACCGTCCCCTGGGAGTCGAGTTCAATTGTGCCATCCGCACCGGGCACACCTCCGAGGAGACGCTCCTCCTTTTGCGGCGGGCGGGCGCGCTCATGGTTTCGCTGGGGATCGAATCGGCCGACCCGGCCATGATGGAGCGCCACAAGGCCGGCGTGACGCCCGCAGCCGTTCGCGAAACCATCGGGAAGATTCATGCTGCCGGCCTGCGCGCGAAGGGCCTGTTCATCTTCGGCCTGCCCGGGGAGACCTTGGAGACCGTGAAGAAAACCAGCGACTTCATCCTCTCGCTCGGCTTGGATGACATGAACATGACGAAGTTCAGCCCCTTGTACGGCGCGCCCGTCTGGCGCGAATGCGCCGGCGGCGGTGCCGGCGAGCTGCATGAGGACTGGCGGCTGATGAATTGCCTGAACTTTGTTTTCCGCCCGGCGGGCTTTGCGAGCCGCGAGGAGATGGACGCACTGTACAACCGCCATGTCCGGCGTTTCTATGACAGCGCGGGTTACCGGCGCCGGTTCGCCCGGCGAATTTGGGAACACCGCTGGAGCCTGTGGCACATTGTCCGGAACTTCCCCCGGGTGCTGCAAGCCGCGTGCTATTTCAGCGCCAGTCAGGCCTGGCTGGAGGCGGCGGGCCGCGATTTCCCGCTCCATCCGCGGCAGCCGCGGGACCTCCCGCTGCCAACGGAGCAGCCCAGCAACCCGTCCCCTTGAAAATGGCCCGGTGGGAGACTAGATGTCACGGCGGCGCGACGCCTTTGTCGCGCAAACCCGTCGACAACGCGACAAGCACGTCGCACCTCAAAAAAACCTCCGGGCCAGCCGGGCGCATTCCTCCCTCCAATGAAGAACCTCCTGGTCGTTGAATTCTCCCAGACCGGGCAGTTGACCGCGGTGCTCGACGCATTCCTGGCGCCGCTGCAGGGGCCCGACAGCGGGGTTGCGGTGCATCGCGAGGTTCTCCGTCCGGTTTCCGCGTATCCATATCCCTGGCCTTTCTGGCAGTTTCTCGACACGTTTCCTGAAACGGTGGCAGAAGATCCCCCGCTCCTCGCGCCCCTCGCCGTGGATCCCTGCATCGCGTTCGACCTGGTCATCATCGGGTACCCCGTCTGGTTCCTCTCGCCCCCGCCGCCCGTCACGGCCTTTCTTCGGAGCGAGGAAGGACGCCGCTTGGTCCGCGGCAGGCCGGTGGTCACCGTCACGGCGTGCCGCAATATGTGGCTGATGGCACAGGAGCGGATGAAGCAGCTGCTGGCGAACGACGGGGCGCACCATTGCGACCATGTCGCGCTGGTGGACCAGGGCAGCGCATTAGCGACGTTCATCACCACGCCCCGTTGGTTGCTGACCGGGCGCAAGAACGCATTCTGGGGCCTTCCGGCTGCGGGCGTCCCTGCTGACGAAATCGCGGCGAGCCGGCGCTTTGGATGGGCGCTGCGCGAAGCGCTGCAGCGCGATGGGGAGCAGCGCCACGAACCGATGCTCAGGGGCCTTCGAGCCTGCGCTGTTGATCCGCGCCTGATTGCAGGCGAAAAGATCGGCCGGCGTTCGTTCCGTTTCTCGGCGCGCATGCTGCGGAAGGCCGGCCGGCCGGGCGCGCCACTGCGCCGCGTGCTGCTCGCTTTTTACCTGGTGTTTCTGCTCGTCATGATCGTCGTGATCATGCCGCTTTCGTTCCTCCTGAAAGCCGCATTGCGACCGCTCTTGCGTCAAAGGCTGGTCGTCCTTCATGCTTCGTTCGAACAGCCCTCCGGTTCCGACACCTTCCGGATGTCGTGTTTTCATGAGTAGAGACGTCTTCATTACCCGCACTGCCTCGTTCCTGCCGCTTAAGCCCATCGGCAACGACCAGATGGAGGGTCTGCTCGGCATGACCGGATCGCGGCCATCGCGGGCGCGGAAGATCACGCTGAGGAACAACGGCATCACATCCCGCCATTACGTTGTCGATCCCGCGACCGGCGCCGTCTGCTACACCAATGCACAGCTGACTGCCGAGGCAGTCCGGAGGCTCGCGGGCGACGGGTTCGTCATCGATGACATCGCCTGCCTCTCAACAGGAACGTCGATCGCCGACCAGCTGATGCCGAGCCACGGCGTGATGGTGCATGGCGAACTGGGCCGCCAACCCTGCGAGGTAGTAGCCACCACCGGAGTCTGCGTGGCGGGTGCGGCCGCATTGAAGTATGCCTGGTTGGCCGTGCGCGCCGGCGAGCATCGCAACGCCGTGGCGACCGGCTCGGAGATCGCCTCCCTCGTCTTCCGCTCCACCCGCTACGCGGCCGAGACCGATCGGCAGGCGAACGAGCTCGGGGAGCGCCCGGAGCTGGCCTTCGAGAAGGATTTTCTGCGCTGGATGCTGTCGGATGGCGCCGGCGCGCTGCTGCTTCAGGATCAACCCAATCCGGCCGGTCCGAGCCTGCGGATCGATTGGCTGGACATTCAATCCTACGCGCACGAAATGCCGGTCTGCATGTACGCGGGAGCGAAGAAGAACGCCGACGGCACGCTTACGGGCTGGATGCAGTTCAGTCACGAGGACCTCGGCCGTGAATCCATCTTGGCGATCCAGCAGGACGTGAAACTATTGAACGCGAACGCGGTCACCTATTGCCTGGAAAAGCCCCTCGCCGGGATCGCCTCCCGGCGCCATCTCCATCCGGAGGAGATCGATTGGTTCATCCCCCACATGTCCTCCGAATTTTTCCGCCAGCCGATCGCCAGAGGTCTGGCAAAGATCGGATTGCCCGTTCCACCGGAGCGGTGGTTCACCAACCTCACGACGCGGGGGAACACCGGTTCCGCCTCGATGTACATCATGCTCGACGACCTCTTTCACAGCGGCCGGCTGCGCCGCGGGGAACGCGTGCTAGGCTTCGTGCCCGAATCGGGCCGCTTCGCGAGCGCTTTCCTGCATCTCACCGTGGTCTGATGCACCCCGACGAGGTTCCAGCCCGCAGCGCCCCCTTGTTTGAAGGTCGACACAAGGCGGTGTACGTCGTCGACGAGCACGGACACTATTTTATCGTCAAATCGGGCGGCGCTGAGGTGGAGGTGTCCGTCACGGAGGAGGCCGTCTCATGGTTTGCCCGCCTAGCGGCCGAGGCCTGCGAACGCGCCCGACGGGGCGAGACCAGTCCGCTGGAGGTCCACATGTACCGCCAGCGGATGGATCTTCCGACCCTGGCGCAGGCGACCGGTTTCTGGCGCTGGCAGGTGCGCCGCCACCTGCGGCCCGCCGGGTTTGCCCGGCTGAGTGCGGGCGCCCTCGCTCGTTACGCCGAGGCCCTTGGGCTTTCGCCAGCGCAACTGCAATCGCTGGACTGGTGAAAATGCCGGCTCGCTCTCATTCTTCCTCGCCACGGTGTATCATTGCACACCCGGAAACATGGGGCCCCGACGCCCTCGTCGCGGATATCCGAGCGCAATGCGACGAGGGCATCGCGTCTCCCTGAAGCAAGGTCCCTCCGACCATGTCCGGCGCCCTCGATTTTCACCATCAGCAATCCGCCCACTGCGAGAGCGGCGTGATGTCGGCGCTGCTACGCCACGAGGGCGTGCCGATGTCGGAGGCCATGGTCTTCGGCCTGAGCGCCTCCCTCTCGTTTGCCTACATCCCGCTGGTCAAGATCAACCAGCTTCCGCTGATCGCCTACCGGATGGTACCGCGCTTCATCCTCAACGGCGTCAGAAAGAAACTGCGCCTTCCCCTGCGCTTCGAGACGTTTCGCTCGCCGCTCGACGGCCGGCGCCGCCTTGACGAGCTTCTCGACCAGGGGCGGCTGGTCGGCTTGCAGGCATCGGTCTTCTTCCTGCCCTATTTCCCGGCCAACATGCGTTTTCATTTCAACGCGCACAACCTGCTCATTTACCGCCGCGAGGATGACGAATACCATGTGAGCGACCCGGTGTTCGACGAGCCGGTGCGGTGCCGGGCGGCGGATCTCCAGCGGGCGCGCTTCGTTCGCGGCGCCCTGGCCCCCAAGGGCCTGCTGTACTATTTCGACGGGGCACTGCCGCCGGTGGATCCCGTTCCGCTCCTGCCCGCGGCGATCAAGAAGAATTGTTTCCTGATGCTCCATGTGCCGCTGCCCTTCGTCGGCTGCTGCGGCATCCGGCTGCTGGCCCACCGCGTCCGCCGCCTGCCGGAGCGAAGGGACCCGGAGTTCACGCGCCGGTTCATCGGCCACATTGTGCGCATGCAGGAGGAGATCGGTACCGGAGGCGCCGGCTTCCGCTTTCTTTATGCGGCCTTTCTCCAGGAAGCCGCCACGCTTTTGGGCAGGCCCGCCTTGCAGGAATTGTCGCTGCAACTCACGGAGATCGGCGATGAATGGCGGAAGTTCGCCCTGCATGCCGCGCGCATGAACAAAGGCCGCGACGCGATCGACCTGCCCCTGTTGCACCACCTGCTCACCGACCTCGCAAAAAATGAGCGCGTCCTTTTTGGCGCACTCCGGAAGGCCGTGTGATTGTGCGGCGCGCCGGGACCGTTCGGACACCCTGACAGTGAAACCGACCGGCGTCACCCTGACGGCCGGGCATGCGCCGCCCGTACGGTCACATCTCCCGGAGGCGCCAGCCAGCGAGCGCGAGGCAGAACGCCGCGAATCCGAGGAGCAGCCCGACCGGCCCGAGGACCCCGCCGAGGTGGGCGCCGCGCACAAACACGTCGATGAACCCGTTCAAGCCCCATGCCATGGGGGAAAGCATCGTCGCCTTCTGCATCGCCAGCGGCATGACGAGCTTCGGCACCATCACGCCGCCCAGCGCTCCAAAGATGATGTTCGCCACGCCGCCCACCGTGGTCGCCTGCGCGGTCGTCCTCGCAAACGCCGCGACGGCCAGCGCGAACCCGATTGCGGCGAGGCTCACCGCCGTGGTGACCGCCCACAAGGCCAACCAGTCGACGTCCAGCCACAGCGTGTCGCCGCCGAGCAGCGGCACGACAAAGCGGCCGACCAGCAACATCAGGACCGCCTGCGCGATGTTCACCAGATAAAAGGGCACCACCTTCCCGGCCAGCAGCGTGGACGCCGGCACCTGCAGGCTGCGCAGGCGCGGGAGCGTGCCCTCCTGCTTCTCGACGATGAAGATCGTCGACAGCGGGATCACCACGAAGAACATGGCGAAGACGAGCCACGCCGGCACGCTCTGCTGCACCGCCGTCAGCTCGACCTGCGTCTCGCTGTGAAACCTCATCGCGACCAGTGCGCCGCCCGCCATCTGCTCCAGCGGGGGCAGCGCCCGGTGGTCCTCCGCGGCCATCGTCTCGAAAGGTTCCAGGAGCTTCGCGACCCGCTGCATCGTGACCGCCCGCTGCACCTCCGCCCGGAATTCCGCGATCAGCGCCGGCGGCATGCCCGGCTCCGCCATCACGGTCACGACCGCCCGGGAGGCGTCCATGTCCGCAAGCGCCGCGGAGTACCCCGGTTCGATCAGAAGCCCCAGCTGGATGTCGCCGCGCGAAAGCGCCCGCTCCAGGTCGGACCGATCCCGCACCCGCACCGATGCCTCGGACGGCGGAAGCTGCGCCGCCAGCTTTGCGGATCCGGCTGTGCGATCACCGTCCCAGGCCTGCCAGCGCACCTTTTCGGAGATCCGCGGCGCGAACGTGTCCCGCAGCGCCATGGACATGATCAGGATGAACACGGCCGGCATGACAAACAACACCAACAACCCGTGGAGATCCCGGGCCATGGCGCGCAACTCCTTCTGGATCATTGCTGCGAGGGGGAGCATGGTCAGTCGCGCAGCGAGCGGTGGGTGAGTCTCAGGAAGACATCCTCCAGATTATGCCCGCCATAAAGGAAGCTGGTCACCCCAACCCCCCGCCTCCGCAGTTCGTCCAGCAATGCCTCGGCCGGACGCCCCGCGGGCACGTCGAACTCCAGCCAGCCGTCGTCCCCGGCCGCATCATTGAGACCCCAGTCCGCAGCCAGCGCCGCCCGCAGCGGAGCCAGCAGCGGAGCGGCCGGGCGCACCTTCAGCCGCGGATGGGGATCCGCGAGCACCTCCTCAAGCGTTCCGCAGCACAACAGACGGCCGTGGTCCATGATCGCGACGCGGTCGCTTACCGCCTGCACCTCCTCCATGTAATGCGAGGTGTACACCACCGTTCTGCCCTGCGCTCGCAGGTCGCGGACTGTATCGAGCAGAAACGCCCGCGACTGGGGGTCGACTCCGACCGTGGGTTCATCGAGAAGTAAAAGCTGGGGATCAGCCACGAGGCCGATCGCCAAGTTCAGGCGGCGCTTCAATCCGCCCGAGCATTGCGACGCCCGCCTGCGGGCCACCTGGCCCAGCCCGGCCACAGCAATGGCGGCCTCGACCCGCTTGCGGCGGAGGGAACCTCCGAGCCCCAGCACACCGGCAAAGAACTGGATGTTTTCGAGGCAGGTGAGCATCGGATAGAATGCGTGGTCCTGCGGAACGAGGGCGAAACCGCCGCGCGCCGCCACCTCCGGGGCGCGTTCGATCCGGCCATACTGCGGCTGGCGCAGGTTGCTGACCAGGGCCATGAGCGTCGTCTTGCCCGCGCCGTTGGGACCCAGCAGCCCGAGCACCTCGCCGCGGCGGAGCGCAAACGACACCCCGTCAACCGCCCACGGGGCGGTGGCATCGTAGCGAAATCGAAGATCGTGAAGTTTCAGCACGGAAGCGCATCCAGGCGGGAGAAAGCGACCGCCGCGGCCCGGCTCGCCGGCGGAAGCCGTCGAAATGCAATGTAACCCGGCCGACAATGACAAGGAGTTTGGCGCGCGACAGAAATGCGCCCTGGGCGGCCACGCGGTTTTTCCTCGACCACCCGGCGCGGCGCGGAGCACGCTCGATGCATGTGCGGACCCTTGGTACAACGCTGGCAGCAGACCATCCGTCGGGCGCCCGCTGCACTGGCGGTGGTCGATGGCAATACCGGGCGCGCGTGGACGCGGGCGGAGCTGGACGCGGCGGCTGTGGCATGGCGTGCGCAATGGGCGCCGGGAGCCGCGCTGAACGGCCGTTTTGTCCTGGTCGCGGAGCCGAACGGCCCGCAATGGTTCCATGTTCTCATCGGCCTGCTCAGTGCCGGGGCAATCCCGGTCCCCGCCGATTCCACCGACCCGGCGTCCACACTGATGGCGGCCGCGCGGTCGGTCGGCTGCGCGTGGATCTGGGAGGGCGGTCGCCTGGATCCGGTCGCCCCGCGCCGGCCGGCGCGGCGGCGCGATCTATGCCTCATCAAGCTGACGAGCGGAAGCACCGGCGTGCCGCGTGCCCGCCTTTTCACGCATGCCCAAATGCTCGCGGATGGGCGCCAGGTCTGCGCCACGATGGGGATCCATCCCGACGACCTGAACCTGGCGTTAATCCCGCTCGGCCACTCCTACGGCCTCGGCAACCTGGTGGTCCCCCTGCTCGCGCAGGGCACGCCCATGGTCTGTGCCGCAAACCCACTGCCCAACGTGCTCGCGGCCAGCTGCGCCCGCTGGCATCCTAACGTTTTTCCCGCGGTCCCCACGTTGCTGCGCGCGCTCGTCCGGGCCGACGTCGATCCGGCCGATTTTGCCAGCCTGCGGCTTGTGATTTCCGCCGGCGCCGCACTTCCGCCGGAGGTGGCCAGGGCGTTCGCCGAGAAATTCGGACGGCGCGTGCACGGGTTCTACGGCACCAGCGAAACCGGCGGAATCAGCTACGACCGCACTGGCGCGGCAACGCTGGCCGGCCGGGGGGTCGGAGCACCCATGGAAGGAGTAACACTCGAATGGCGCCGCGGAAGGCGTTTCGCGGTCAGGAGCGCCGCGGTGATGGGGAACGGCTGCTTTGTTCCGGCAGACCGAGGTTGCCTCAACGAACACGACGAGGTCGTCCTGCTCGGCCGGGCAGGCCGGCTGATCAAGATCGCCGGCCGGCGGCTCGATCTCGCCGAGATTGAAAACGCGTTGCGAGCCGTCCCGGGGGTTCGCGACGCCTGCACTGTTGCGCATCCGACCTTCGCCGATGCGCTGGCCGCGGCAGTGGCTGCGGACCTTTCTCCCGCGCAGCTGCGGAATGCGTTGCGCGCAAAGCTCGCCCCGTGGAAAGTCCCGGAGCGCCTCCTGGTTGTGCCGGAGCTTCCGCAGACCGTGCGGGGCAAGACCGACCGGCGCCAGATCGAAGCGCTGCTCGCAGCCAGCCCGCAAGGCGGGAGACGGTGAGCTGTTGGCATCAGCCGCCGGGTGACAGACCCTTGAGCGTCAAGCGTCGGAGGGTGCTGCCCACCAGCGCCTTCTTCCGTCTTCCCGCGGGGGCACGATCTTTCCCGCCGTGTGACAGTCTCGCTGCGTCCCCCTATCCTCTCTTAATCAGGCCACGGGCTCCGCCCCGATCACAGTCGCCTCGATCTCGACATTGAGCTCGGCCCGGCACAAGTCGGCGCGGAGAAAGGTCACGTGATCGCCCGGCCGGATCATCTCCTCCGTCAGAATGCCGGAGACATCCGCAAAATCGTCGGCGCAACGGAGGTAGATCTTCAGATGGCGTGCGCAGGCCTTCCCGGCGCGAAGGTCGGCGCCGAGCCCGGCAACCCGGAAGATGCCGCGCAGATTGTCGAGCGTGTGCGCCAGCTGGCCCCGCGTGTCACCCAAGGCCACCGTCTTGTGTCCCTTGATGGCGGCGGTGCCTGAAATGAAGACGGTGCGGCGCTTCGCGGCCGCTACCACCGTGGCGCGGCAAAAACTCGGCGGGCGCGGGCCGTGGAGCGTCGGATACTCGTATGCCGGCAGCTGGAGCGGATTCCCACAATGGCGGGGCGACAAACGGTTCGCGGCAAACACCGCCACAAGGTGATCGCCTTCGGAACCCACCGCGGAACCAGCAGGCAGGCGGGTTTTGAAATCACGGCCGAACCGCCGCTCAAACGCCAGTGAGCGCCCGCAGCAGAACGAACGATAGTTTTCCAGCCCATCCGCGCCCATGGCGTTGATCTGGGGGACGTAATTCCAGATCCGGCACAGGTGCCGCCCTCCGGCCGCCGCAAACAATTCATCGTATAAGCGGGTCGAAGCCGGGGCATAGATGGATTCGACCGGCAAAGCCCCTGCGCCGACCAGCCACTCGCCCGTCTCGTACAGACTGAAGGCTCCCGCAATGCCGGCCGGCTGTGCATCAGAAAAGATGGATTCCACATCGTCGCCGGCGAGCACGTGGAGGCCGACCGGCCATCGGTGGGTCGCCGCAGAACCCAACCGGACCTGGAAAGATCGCAATGCGGCTACAGCAGGACCCGGGTGAAGACTCACCATTATCTGTACGCCTTTCGCTTGACCAGGGCATCTACGATGTCCTTCCGGATATTGGCCAGCCAACGCTCCTGCGTCTTAACCCCTTTGGATCGGCTGTCCCACTGCTTCACTTCAATCGTAACTCGATCCGCCTGATAAGCGATCGAAAGCGTCAGCGTTACGCTACCACGTGAATAGCTGGCGCTGACCTTGCCTTCGCTCTGATCCAGCACGGTCAATTTGCGCCTTGCCAGGGCCTCAAGTACAGAGGCCTTGACGTCGTCCGCCGTGAGACCGGCAGGGGTGGCAATATCATTTCCGGCCGCGAGCGAAGCTGACGGTGAAACGGCAGCCGGCGCGTCTGCCGCCTTGGCGATCGAGCAACCCAGTGTCAGCGAGCAAAACAGCGCCCACAGTGCGGCACCGGTGAGATATCGGTTGTGGATATGCATGGATAATTCGGGGTAAATCGGCCACAGCTAATCGCAGACGTAATTGCCCAGCAAGAGGTTTCCTTGCGCGCGTACCGGTCTTGGCGCTCACGAAGCGGAATGCCCCCGCTCCGACGCGATCACGGCAGGACACCCCGGCCACGGACCAGCACACCGTTGCTGAACACGAGCGTCTGAGTGACAAAACGGCTGCTCCAATATGTCCACGTGTCAGAATCAAGCGTTGGCGTCTTGTGTCCGGGCGGATAGCCGCGGGCCATAATCACCTGCTCCTTGGTCATTCCTATTTTCAGGGCACCATTCTTGATCGCATTGGCTGTGGCGTTATCGAACTTGTCGATCGGGATTGGCTGCGTCGCCAGCAGATTGTGGGCGATTGTGCTCATGCTTCGCCGGCTGAATCTTTCCACGTTCTCAATCCTCACATTCTCACCGTCGGCCAGCCGCAAGACCATGCTTGTCTCATTCAAGGACACAAGGGTAACCTGGCTGTTGATCGGCACCAATATCCCGCGCCAGTAATTCGTGGTCTCGGTGACCCCTCTCTCGTACATGAAACAATTGCGCGTGTAATATTGCTTGCCCGCGATCGGAATAGAATCCGAGTTGATTGCGTCAAAACAGCCGATCGAATCGGCTGCGGCCGCATCGCCGGCCAGGGTACACAGGCCGGCAAGCATGAATGACAGACAACGGAGCATGAATTGCATGGCTGGAACGTCGTTAGGAATTGGACTTTTTGAATACCCCGGCCGGCAGCCGGTGCAACAACCGGCTGGCGGGGAATATCGTGAATTCTGCCCGACATGCCTGTTCCGGCAACTGGAATCTGCCGGACGATCCGAACACGTCAGTTCTCTGAGGAAACATCAACTGGCAGGCTGAAGTTCAACGAGTTGAGAACCGAAGGTTAAGGCTCTGGCGCACATTCTGGCGAGGGTTTTGGCGCGCCGTAGAGGACTATTGAGATCGTGCCGTGAGGAGTCGTAGGTGATTTTGTCGCGCAAGCAGGCATAGAGAATGCGGGCAAGCTTGTGGGCTGTGGCAGTGACCGCGGCGGCTCCTCCGAGCCGAGCGGCGCATGCGGCGACAATTCGTGAGATGGCGGGGGACATGTTTATTTTGGATTTTTCCATCGCCCTTGGAATGCGGATCCCGGCGGATCGACTGCCGGGGGATTTCTTGAGCCCAAGAACAGGAATTCGGGACGGGAGTTGGTTTCAGCTGGAATGGAACTGCCGGATCAGGCGCCGGCAGCTTGACCGCTTCGATCGGTCAGGGGGTGAAAGGGTGTCCCTCCATGTCGCACCACAGTCGCCAGGGCACAAGGGAAAAGTCGGCCGCACGGATCCTGTGCCCCGTCCGGCCATTCCTCCCGTTCCCCGGGGCGATCCTCGGCGGCGGATCGTGAAGGTTCGTTGATTCCGTTCACAGCAACCGCCCCGGTTCGCGGCGCGGTGATATCAGGGCGCCGGCGCCGGCGGCAAAGGCAGTGTGAACCAGAATTGGCTTCCTTTGCCGACCTCGCTCTCCACTCCGATCCGCCCGCCATGCGTTTCCACGGCAAGTTTGCAGAAGGTCAGCCCCAGGCCGCTGCCTTTTCCCCTTTGCTCGCCCTCCACCTGGACGAATTTCTCGAAGATCCGCCCGTGGTACTCCGCCGGAATGCCCGGCCCCTGGTCGGCAACCACCACCCGCACCTCCGTTCCATCCCGGACAACTGACACCGAGATCTCGCCGCGCGAAGGCGTGTACCTCAGGGCGTTTCCGAGGAGGTTCTCGAAGACGCGGCGGATGATGCCCTCATCGCACAAAGCGGCCAGCGGTTCCTTTGCCGTCAGCACCACGCGGCGCTCGGCGAAGGCCGGAGCCATCCCGTCGATGACGGACTGGGCGATCTTGGCCAGATCGTTCTCCGCCTTGTTCAACGGCATCTGGCCCGACTCCAGGCGGTTGACGTCCAGCAACTGGTTGACCATGTCCAGCAGGGTCGCGGAGCTCCGCAGGGCTTTGTCCACGAGGCCGAGGTCCCGTTCGCTGAGGTTGGTCGCCCTTGTCTTGAGCAGCTCAAGCGACATGAGCATGACGCCCAGGGGCGAACGCAGGTCGTGCACGATCAGGTGCGTGAGGTTGTCGCGCAGGCGTTCCAGCTCCTGCAGCCGCTCGTAATTGGCCTGAAGCTCCTTCTGCTGGCGGCGCAGCGCCAGGTGGGTTTCGACGCGTGCCTGAACCTCGGCGATCTCGAAGGGTTTTGTGATGTAATCGACCCCGCCGCACCCGAAGGCCCTGACCTTGTCGATCGTTTCATGGTGGGCCGTGAGAAAAATGACCGGGATGGCGGCCAGCCTTGGATCGGATTTCAGATGGGAGCAGATCTCGAAACCGTCCATCTCGGGCATGGCGATGTCGAGGAGGATCAGGTCGGGCGGCACCTGGGCCGCCGCGGCGAGGGCGAGCCGGCCGCGGGGAAACGCCTGGACGCGGTAGCCTTGCTTCAGGAGCAGCGCCTGCAAAAGCTGCAGATTGGCGGGCGTGTCGTCCACGATCATGATTTTGGGGTTGCCGGGGGAGGTCATCGGTGGGGGGGGGTCGGCCCGTCCCTGGGATCAGGATCGAGCAAACGGGTTAATGCGTCGTAATCGTAGCGTTCCACCAGCAGGCGGAGCGCATGCGCCAGCGCGGCGTCGCGGCCGGCAATAATCTGAAGCCCTTTTTCCAGCTGGACGATGTCGCCCTGCCGGACTGCGCGCCGGAGGTCGCCGACCAGCTCTGCGGGCAGGCGGGCGACCGCCCGCGCCGGATCCTCGGCAAGCGGGGTCTCGCGGGGCGCAGGGGCGGCGCGGTCGTATTCAACTTCCAACAACCGCCCGATCCGGCCGAGCAGGTCGCCCTCCTGAAAGGGCTTGGTCATCCAATCGTCGGCTTCGACCGCCAGCATCTCCCCCCCGCCTTCCGCCGGCCCTCCGGCGGTCAGGACGATGATCTTCGCCGCCGATCCCCCCGGCATCGTCCGGAGGCGGCTGATCGCTTCGCGGCCGTCCATGCCCGGCATGTACAAATCCATCAGGATGAGATGGGGCGCCCAGTCCGCACCCTGCCGGACAGCGTCCGCGCCGTCGGCCGCCCCGCGCACATGGAAACCCACGGCGCCCAGCAACTGGACGAGCAGCTCGCGGTTGTCCTCGTGGTCATCGACGACGAGAATCCGGGGGGCCGCCTGCCCGGGCCTCAGCCGCAGCACCGAACACAGGCCGGGCTTGGGCGCCACCGGGTTCCCGGCGGCCAGCGGCAGGGGGATGCCAAACCAGAAAACGCTGCCTTTCCCCACCTCGCTGCGGACCTGCAGACTGCCGCCCATGAGCTGCACGTATTCGCGGCTGAGCGCCAGCCCCAGGCCGGTGCCCGCCCCGGCCTGCCGGCCCGCGCGGGTCTGCTCGAAACTCCGGAAGAGCTGGCCCATCTCCTCCGGGGCAATCCCCGGCCCGGTGTCCTTCACCTCCACAATGAGACCCACCCCCTCGTTGGAGCCGGTCTGCGCCTGAATCCTCAACACCACGCCCCCCCTTTCCGTGAATTTGACCGCATTGCCCACGAGGTTGATCAGCACCTGGCGGAGTTTTAATTCATCGGCGACCACATGCCGTGGCAGATCCCCCTCCCGCTCCACGGCGAAGGAAAGCCCCTTGTCCCTGGCCCGGATGGCAAACATCGATTCCACATCGCGCACCAGGGAATGCAGATCACACGGCGCGGTCACCAGGGTGATCCTGCCGGCCTCGATCTTGGACATCTCCAGAATGTTGTTGATCAGCGCCAGCAGGTGTTCGCCGCTTCGGCTGATCGTCTCCAGGTGCTGCTTCTGCCCCTCGTTCAGGGACGGGTCCCGCCGCATCAACTGGGAAAAGCCGAGGATCGCGTTCATCGGCGTGCGGATCTCGTGGGACATGTTGGCCAGAAACATGCTCTTCGCCCGGCTGGCGGATTCCGCCTGCTTCTTGGCTTCCGTCAGCGCCGCCTCGACGCGTTTCCGCTCGGCAAGATCCTCTTCCACCGCAACGTAATGGGTCACCCCGCCCGAGGGCCCATTCACCGGAGCTATCGACGCCAGCTCCCAGTAGAGTTCGCCGTTCTTCTTCCGGTTGCAGATCTCCCCGCGCCATTCGCGGCCCGCAACGAGCGTCGCCCACATCCGCGCATAAAACTCGCGAGGATGCTGGCCGGACTGCAAGAGGCGGGGGTTCTTCCCCACGACCTCAGCCGCCGTAAAGCCGGTGACCCGCGTGAACTGGGGATTCACGTATTCGATCTGCGCTTTCCCGTCCGTGATCATCACCACGGCCGGGCTGTTCTCAATCGCCAGCGACAGGAGGTGCAGGCTGCGGGTGGAATCCTCCAGCCGCCGCAACGCGTCCTCCGTGCGCCTGCGGGCGATCTCGGCGTCCTGCATCATGCTGAGCGCCGCCTGGCGGGCCTCCGTCAACTCCTGGTCTCTTTTCTCCCGCGCCTGTTCGCGCCTGCGGATCCTGATCAGCGCATTCACCTGGGCCAGAAGCTCGGCCATGGTGATGGGGCGGTTCAAATAAGTGTCGGCGCCCGCCTCCAGGCCGATCACGATGTCCTCGGGCGTCTTCACGGCCCCGGAGATCAAGACCACGAAGACCGTCGCCAGAACCGGGTCCGCCTTGAGCTGCCGGCAGAGGTCCCGACCATCCAAATCAGGGAGGCTTACGTCGAGCAGGAGCAAATCCGGCAACGTCTCGCGGACCAGGTTCCATGCCTGCTGCCCCGTCTCCGCACAAGCGACATCGTAACCGGCCCGGTGGAAGACAGCCGCAGTCACCTCCCGGATGCTCGGATCGTCATCGACAATCAGGATTCTCGCCTTGGCCAGCATGGTGATATCAACGGGTCTGGATTGGCCGCACGACACGTACGCCTCACGCGCCCCCACTCTTCTCCGGTTGGCCGACCGGCGGTCTCGTCTGCCGCCAGATCGGAGGATAAGGGGGCGGCTGGTTCAGCAATACGCTCAGCTGGTTTACTTCCTCCTTCAGCTCGATCATGCGGTTTTCCCGGCCGATCATCGCCCGGTTGAACATCTCCAGCTGCGCGGTGTTCCGCTGGATCGATTCCTCCGCCTGTTTGCGCTGCGTCACATCATTGAGGATTCCCAGGGCGTGCCACTGGCCATGCAGCCGGACCGCCGAGAGCGCCAGCTCGACCGGGAACTCCTCGCCGCTCCGCCTTAACGCCACCACCTCAAGGTTTTTCCCGATCACCGGGCCCCGTCCGGTCAGCTGAAATGCAGACATGCCCTTCTGAACGTCCGCATGAGAACGCGGGGGCGCAAGGAGCGCATGCACATCCCGGCCCAACACCTCGGCGGCCGGCCAGCCGAATATCCTCTCCGCCGCCTCATTCCAGAACGTGGTCCGGCCTGCGTCGTCGATCATGATGATGGCGCTGCGGGCCGATGCCGCCATGCTGCGGAACATCTCCTCGCTGTCCCGCAACTCCTGGGTGCGCTCTGCGACCAGTTCTTCGAGATGCTCGCGATGCCTGCCCAGCTCCTCCTCCGTCCGCCTGCGCTCGGTGATGTCCATGCCAAACGAAATCGTCCCCACGATCCGGTCCTGCTCCCGGGCCACGTTGTTCTGCCAGGCGACGAACCGTTCCTCGCCGGATTTGGTCAGGACCGGATTCTCAAACCTCGTCGGCGCCCCTTCGTTCAATAAACGGGCGAACGCAGTCCAGGCCTCCGGATACCGGGTGCGCGGAACGACCGCCTCAAACCAGTTCTTCCCGTCCAGCTCGGCAAACGTGTAGCCGGTGGTCTCCTCCGCCGCCTTGTTGAAGAGCGTGACGCGTCCGTTGACGTCCAGCCCGACAATGATGCTGTTTGCGGTTTGAATCAGGTTGTCCGCGAACTCCTTGGCCTTGCGCAGCTCGATGGTCGCCGCCTTCCGCTCGGTGACATCCTGCATCGTGCCGATCACACGAAACGGACGACCGTGTTCGTCGCACTCGACCTCCCCGACCGCAAGCAGCCAGCGTTCCTGCCGGTCGTCAAACCTGACGATCCGGAACTCTTTTTCAAACCGGCGGCCGCCGTCGCACACATGCCTCAGAAACTCTGAAACCTCCTGCCTTTGTTCCGCCACCACGAGCTCCAGCATCGCGTTCGTGTTCCGGGGATAATCATCATTGATGCCGACAATTCTGCCCAGCGCCGGCGAGCCGCCCCAGGCGCCGGTCGCAAGATCCCACTTGAAGGAGCCGAGCTGCCCCACTTTTTGCGAGCGGTTGAGGAAGTACTCGCTCTCCCTGAGCTTCTCTTCCGCCTGTTTGCGCTCGGTGATGTCGAGAATCAGGGAAAAGCTGGAGACAAGCCGCCCGGTGGCGTCAATCATGGCGGAGGTGTACCATTCGCAGTCGATGACCGATCCGTCTTTGCGATAATTCCTGTTCGCATGCACACCCGATCGCAGATGCCCGGACGCCATCTCCGCGCGGAGTGACGCGACCTCCGCCGCGTCATCCTCGTGGATCCACCGGAGCTCGCCGGTTGTTTTTCCCAGGACCTCCCCGGCACTCCATCCAAACAGGCGTTGGGCCGCAGGCGACCAGAAGGTGATCCGCGAGTCTCCGTCGAACTCCACTGCCGCGAGCGGAGAGTTCTCCACATGGGATCCCATCCGCCGCCACAACGACTCGGACCGGGGATCGGGAGACGCCAGACTCATGCCCCTTGATGACACAGCTCAAGGGGGACGTCAAAACATGTCGGTTGACCCCGCGCGGCAACGTCGGGGCCCGGGGACAAATGTCGGACCCCCGGCCGAACCCCGCGACGCCCGCCGGGCCCGCCTATTCCATCTTCTGGGTTCGGGTGGCAAAGCCGCCAGCGGTGATGATCGCGGTGTCGTTTGGGAAGATTCTGAACGGAAGATTGACGGTCTTGTGCGCCGGAATGTAGCAGTCCTGTTCGCGCGGATGGCTGCGATCGGGATTGCTGATCGTGAGGTGGACCGAGAGACCTCCGTCACCTTGATTCTCCAGGGCGATGGCATACGTCGTGGGGCTGTCCTTCCACTGCTTCACACTGACGGGCAGCGGCGGCGCCAGCCGCGCGACCGAGGCCAGGGCAATGATCCTGCTGTTGGCCTCGGCAAGCTGGGCGTCTGCCTCCTTCAATTCGCTCTTGAGGGACGCGATCTCCTTCCTGGCCTCGTCGAGCTGCGCGCCGGTCCGGGAGAGGAGGCGCCGGGATTCATCCCCGCGGTAATTCTTCCAGCTGACGGCGCCCCAGATGCAGAGCAGGAGAACGACGGCGCCCGCCACGATCGCCAAATCGGTGCGCGTCCACTTCTGGGAGGCCTGGCCACTGTCGTAGCGGAGCATGGCTGGAGGAGAGGGAAGGAAACCCGGGAGGATGGAGAGACGGCCACAGCGGGTGCAGGCCCGCAGTCCCGACGTGCTGGAGTATGGTGAATCATGGCGGTGAAGGCAAGACCGGCAACGATCCCGCGATCCGGCGGCGCCACATCTCCCGATTAACGGTGGCGCAAGTGGCATGGGCATCTTGCCCATGTTGCCTGGCGCGCGTCCACGGGCAAGATGCCCGTGCCACAGCTGCGCGCGCCAGACGCCACCGACAATCCGGAGATGCGCCCGATCCGGCGGCGCCGTGCACGAGAACATGAGAGGCTCCTGCATCATGATCCTTGAAACCGGCGGCGATCGTCTCCAGATGTTCATGATGATCCCACCCCTCGGACGCCGTTGAAGGGGGCTTCGCAGCGTCCTCGCGGTGGGAGGGACAACGGGTGATCCGCCCTGAAAATGCCCGCAGAACCGCAGGGAATGCAGTTCCGGAATGCCGGACGACTTGCACAGTTCCTGGTGCCGGGGCTCCTGCTTGTTCTCGCCTCAGGGTGCGCAACCCTGCACCCCACGGCTCCCCCGCCGCCGTCTTTTGCCTTCGAGCATCCTGAAACAACGCGCCTCGGAAAAGCTCTGGCTGCCGCTCAGCAATGCCATCCCGGCAAATCGGGATTCGGAATCCTGGAGTACGGGCTCGAATCCCTGGTGGCCCGCGCCGCCCTGGCCGACAGCGCGGACCGGACCATCGATGCCCAATACTACATCTATGACTCCGACGAGGCCGGGAGCATTCTGGCGGAACATCTGCTCAAGGCCGCCGACCGCGGAGTCCGGGTTCGCCTGCTGCTCGATGATTACAATCTCGGAAGCGACAGGGAACTGATCGCCCTCTCCGTGCATCCGATGATCCAGGTCCGGGTCTTCAACCCCGTGCTCTTCCGGCCGCGCTGGGCCCGTTTCATCGAATACGCCCTCCACTTCAACCGTGCGACCCGCCGCATGCACAACAAGCTCTTCATCGTCGACAACGAGTTCACGATCCTCGGAGGGAGAAACGTCGGCAACGACTATTTCAATGTCCGCGCCAACAATGTCTTCCGGGATTTCGATGTCTTGATCGCGGGCCCCGCGACGGCCGAGGCGTCCGCTGCGTTCGACCAGTATTGGAACAGCACGTGGTCGGTCCCGGCCGCGGCCCTGGGCATGCGGGCGCGCACCACTGCGGATCTCGAAAAGCTGCGGGAGAAGCTGAAGGCAAGGGTCAAGAACGCCGAACGTTTTGAAGAGGAATACTCCGAAGGCCGCGATCGCTACCTCACGGAACTCGCCAGCGATGCAAACACGCTCGTCTGGGCGGACGGGGAGGTTGTCACGGATCCGCCGCAGAAGATTGCGAAGACCTCGCCCGAGACGCAGCCGGTCGTCCGCCGGCTCGATCAGGAGCTCGATCGGGCAGAAGAGGAGATCCTCATTGAAGCCGCGTATTTCGTCCCCGGCCGGGATGAGCTCGATTCCTTCCGGCGGCTGTGCGAGCGCGGCGTGGCCATACGCCTTGTGACCAGCGCGCTTGAGACGACCGACGTCCCCATCGTGTACTGCGCCTTCCAGAAATGCCGGCGCGATCTCCTCAAGGCGGGCGTGGACCTATATGAGTACAAGGTCCACCGGGCCCAGGAACGCCGGGATCGCAAATGGTACCATCTGCGCCCGTCCTACGCCGCCCTGCATTCGAAGGTGCTTGTGTTCGACCGCCGGATCACCTGGATCGGAAGTTTCAACCTGGACCCGCGCTCCCATGATCTCAACACGGAGGTCGCCGTGGTCGTGGACAGCGCGGCGCTTTCCGCCAAGCTCGCTGAAAGCATCAACGAAGACCGCTCGCCCACGAGAAGCTGGCGCATCCGGCTTCAGCCTGACCCGCGCCCTCCGGCCGGCGGCAACAGCAACCCGGCGGGCCAGATCCTCACGTGGACGGGCGAGGTTGGCGGCAAGCCCGTCACCCTTTTCCACGAGCCGATGGACTTCGGAAGACGGTTCGAGTTCTTCTTCCTCTCCTGCGTTCCCTGCATCGACGACCAGCTCTAGCGCGCCACTTTCGCTGCGCGATCCCGCCCGACATCCGACTCCCGGGAAACAGTGCTGTCTCTTCTTGTCCGGGGCAAAACCCGCCGTGGGATCGGGGCTGCATCGTTCCGGTTGAAATAACCACAATTTAATTGCGGAGCGGCGGCACTGAAGCACCTTGATGATGCATCGACCATGGTGTTGAGAATTGTCCATTTCAACGAGCCCGTCCTGCGCAGGAAAGGCGGCAAAGTCACCGTCTTCGACGCATCGTTGGCGCGGTTGGCGGACAACATGGTCGAGACCATGCACGAGGCCGCCGGCATCGGGCTCGCGGCGCAACAGATCGGACAGGCAATCCAGCTTTGCGTCGTCGACTTGCGGCAGGCCTCGGGCGATTTCACATGGCAGCTCGACGGCAAACAGCCGCCGAAAGAGCTGATCATGCCGATGGCACTTGTGAATCCCGTGATCGCCGCCAATCGCGAGCCGGCCGCAAAGTTGGAGGAAGGCTGCCTGTCGTTTCCGGACATCCGGGGCGATGTCGTCCGGCCTGATCGGATTCGGGTGCAGTATCAGGATGTCCAGGGCCATGCGCATGTCCTCGGATGCACCGGATTGCTCTCGCGCTGCATCCAGCATGAGGCGGACCATCTCAACGGCGTGCTTTTCATCGACCGCATGGACCCGAAGACCCTTGCAATGATCGAGCCCGCCCTGAAGGCGCTGAAGAAGCAGACCCGGGCCGCAATGAAAAAAGCCGGCTGAAGCCGAGCCCGCCCGTCCTTCCGGATTTCAGCCTTTCAGCTTTCAGCCTTTCAGCTTTCAGCCTTTCAGCTTCCAGCATTTCAGCTTTCAGCGTTTCAGCTTTTTCCCTCATGTCTCGCTCCATCTCCACCCGCACGGGCGACGACGGCACCACCGGGCTCCTCTACGGCCGACGGATGCCCAAGGACCATCCCCGGATAGAGGCAATGGGCAGCCTCGACGAGTTCAACGCCGCTTTGGGACTCGCGAAGGCCGCCAGTCCCGATGCCCGGTGGAAGGCCTCGATCGAGCTGATCCAACACGACCTGGTTGCGCTCATGGGGGAAGTCGCCTGCATCCGGGCCGACGCGGCGCGCCATGCCTCGTCGAAGCTGGCGAAGGTGGGCGACGCCGATCTTGCGCGGATCGACGCAGCGGTCGCTGCCATCGAGGCGAAGCAGCTGAAGCCTGACGATTGGGCCACGCCCGGGGCCGATCACTATTCCGCCGCACTCGACCTGGCGCGGACCGCAGCCCGGCGGGCGGAGCGCCGGCTCGTCACCCTCTCCCGCCACGAAAAAAACGTCCGGCCGTTGCTGCTGCAATACATGAACCGCGTCTCCGATCTGCTGTGGCTGATGGCCCGGGAGGCGGAGTATCCCGCCGTCAAAGCCCGGCAGGATCCTGACAAATGGCATCCGCCATTTGATGGGAAACAGTGATTTCGCCAGAACCGGCGTCGGGTTGCATCCCGGCCCGTCGTGCGTGCTTTCCCTCGACTCCGCCCCTCGAAACGGATCGGGACACAGCGCGGGCCCCCGGTTTCGAAGACCGAGCAGGTTTTGTTTTCCATCAATATCTTACATAGCTTGGTTGACCGGTGGTTGACCAAATCCGCCGACACTCCACCCAGCCAAGCCAATTCAGCTTGAGACTCTTCTGCTTGCATTGTTCCACATCGGCCGGATTTCGTCGGCAATGCCGTCGCTTCACTTCTCATCAAGATGCAATTCTCTGGGACGTTTCGCCACCATGTCCGAGAACTTCAAAAAATCCATGTCGAAGGTGACAACGGGCAATCCGGTGGCTGCGCTTGCGGCCGCGAGCGAGCAATCGGCAAAATCCACGTTGAACGTGGCGAATCGCCCGACAGCATCAAGGGTCACTGAGTCGACGGAGACAGACGGTTGCGCAATGAACCGCTGTATGGCTGCACAAATCTCGTCGCGCGGTACGGCGAAGTGGGATCTGAGCGTCCAAGTCACTTCAGCCAGAACTACGGCCGGCAAGTAAAGCGCATCTGCAGGCGACTTCTCGATCAGTTCGACGGCTTCGGGCGACTGCTTGGGGTCATCGCCCAAAAGGTAGCGTAGAACGACGTTCGCATCAATGATTGCGCGTCTTCGCATCAAGTTCCCCAAGGTATTTGCCGACGGATTGTTCCATCCTCAGCTTATGTCTCGGAACGGCATACTTCGAAAGCATGCCGGCCGGGCTTGCGTGGGCTGTGAGCATCGCCTTGCCGTTTTGAAATACCACGATCACGTCACCGCCTGGCTTGACGCCAAGCATCTCGCGCAACGGTTTCGGAAACGTGGTTTGACTTTTTCGTGTGAGGTGCAGTTTGATCATGTGCCTTACTTCTGTATGGACCGCATTACCTCAGAAGGTCTCGTAAGTCAACCCGGCATGGTTCCAAAACACGCCTCGCCGGCCTTTCTCCCGAAAAGCGTGGGCGGACTTGATGTGCCATCTCACGATCTCAGGTCAGCACGGAAGGCTTTGATCGACCTGAACCGCTTGCCGGGTTTCTCGCGGTTCGCCGCCAGCGTTTCGGCATTCGGAACATGCGGCAGAAAGCCGTCATCGGTGGCATGGGCATTGATCGCGAACGGCACGCCGTTCTTCAGTTCCACCTGGGCGAACACCATGTTGACGAGCTGGCCCGGTGTCAGCCCGACCCTCGCCAGGATGCGCTCGGCATTCTTCTTGCGGCGGGCATCGACGCGGGTCCGGAACAGCACAGTTTTGGGCATGGCACAACTGTGCTACTTCTGTGCCCTCAGGTCATGTCCATGCCGGACGCCCCAAACCCCAAAGCCAGACCCCGTCTGGCCCGTCCCCGTCTGGCCCGTCCCAGCCGCCTTTGGTGGCTGGCCTTCTTTCAGCCGTATCGGGACGCCTGCGCTGCTCGGGCCTACGATATCATCGCTGACAACGCTCCTCCGCCGCCTAGCGCTCTCGTGTTTCCCAATAGTGTCTACGTGATGCCCGACGAAGACGATTTGCCGTCAAGCTTAACCACCCGCACCGGGACGCCTGCGCTGCGCCCGATCGCTGGTGCATTCGTCGCTGTTCCGCCCAAGCCGTCGTAGTCGACGTTCCTCCGCTCCTGGCCGGCCGGTCCGATGCTCGCCGACCCTGTGCGCCACTCTTGACCGCCTACGGCCCCTCGCTGCTGCGAGACGCCTGATGCCAATCCGTCAGGCCAGCACCGCATCCCGCATGGGGCGTGTACTGGGCGACGGCAAAGCCCTGCGTCCTCGGTGCAGTTGCACCACCTCCTCGTGGACCAGCCGGCAGAGAATCCGATAGGTCGATTCTTCCGTAGCACCATGGCAGACTCCACCCCAGGGGAAAAGATCCGGGCAATAGCCCACGTAAGCGCGATCGTCGTCGCTCCAGAGCACGAACTTCAGATACCGATCTTCTGCTTTCATTGGCTTGCCTCACGAACGGCGTTACGGACTTGTTTCTCCTGATAATGGTGCGCGTCTCCGCCATCTTTGCCACTCAAAATCACTGAGCCTGAAAATCGGGGATGGCGGAATTTGCGATGGGATCCTTTCCCGCCGGGAACCGGCACGAACCCAGCCTGTTTTAAATCGGCGATCAACTGGTGGATTTTCCGCGGCATAGGACGACTGACGACAGATATTCCTGTCTCGCAGTGAGGCGTCAATGCGCAAGCCATGAGGCCGGCGGAACGTTCAGGTCACGCTGCATCCGCATCGGCAGGCTTCGGCTTGTCCACAGGACCGGTCAACGGCCCGATCCGCAGCAGGAGCCACCCCAGTGCCGCCAGCGCCGCGCAGACCGCGACGAACCAGTCGCCGTGCCGGACATAGAAGCTCTGGCGGCCGACCCAGCGCAGATCGCGCCGGACCAACATGCTCTTTACTCCGCGGAAGGCGACGCTGCCCTGTTCTTCGACCATCACGCCGCGGATGCTGCCGAATTCATCGATCCATCCGCTCCAGCCATTGTTGCCGCAGCGCAGGACCGGACGGCGGGTTTCGACGGCCCGCAGCACGGAATGCGCCGCATGCTGGCAGGCCGCGCCTTCGGTGTACCATCCGTCATTGGTCGCCACGAACAGCACGTCGGCCCCCTCGCGCACATCGGCGCGCGCCAGCGAGGGAAAGATGTCCTCGAAGCAGATGAGCGGGCCGACGGCGAGCGGTTGCCGGCGGACGGCGACCCGCAACGGCTCCGATGAGAATCCGCGTCCGAAATCATCGCCGATCGGAACAAACTTGCTCAGCCATCCGAACAGAAACCGCAGCGGCACATATTCGCCAAACGGCACCAGATGCCGCTTGGCATAGCAGGCGGCCTGCAGGCCCTGATCGGGCGTCACAACCAGCATCCCGTTGCGCCACGCCTCGTCGGGCTGGCCGCGGTTCTCGATCACAATCGATCCGAGCACGAGCGGGACCTTCGCGCGGGCGACCAGCGACTCAACGCGTGCGCGGACCTGGTCGTCGCCCCGCACGGCCCAGGGTGTGCTCGCCTCGGGCCAGAGAATGAGGTCCGGATGCGCCGCCGCCGCGACCAGCGTGCCCTTCTCCAGGATCTCGAAGATCGATTCGCCGCGCGCCGGGTCCCATTTCACCTCCTGCGGGATGGCGGGTTGCACAAAAGCGACACGGGCCAGCAACGCGGAGAAACGCCCGCGGTTGACCGTCTCCTGCACCTGCACGCTGATGCACACCATCAGAAGGAAGAGCGCGAGCAGAAACTCCGGGCGCCGCAGGCGCCAGCCGGTCTGGCGGTCGTGGAACAGGCTGTTGGCGACAGCGGCAAACCCGATGTTGAAGGCGATGAGCACGAACGAAACTCCGCCGGCCCCCGTGAATGCCGCGATCTGGAGGACGCTGGTGAACTGCCACTGGCTCGCCGCAAGCGGGAGCCAGGGAAACCCGCCCAGCACCCATGTCCGGGTCCATTCGATCACGACCCACCCTCCGGCGAGCGCAAGCAGACCCAGCAGCCGCACCGCCGCAGGCCGGCCGTGCATCCGCGGGATCGCCCACCACGCCGCCAGATACCACACGCCGACCCATGCGCCGACGGTCGGGCCGAGGAGGAACAGGCCGGCCCAGGTGACCGGATGCAGCCACCACAGAATCGCCGTCCACGCCACCGCCTGCGCCACAAACAGGGTGCCCGCATACCACCGGAACGCCGGGCGCCGGTACGCCCAGAACAACGCCGGCACCGCGAATGCGTAGGCCATCTGGGACGCGGGGTACGGCGGGAAGGAGATCACCGTCAGGATCGCCGTCAACGCACCGGCGCAGACCGCCCACACCCAATCGGCGTGCACCTGCCACCACGGCGGCGGCACGTCGTAGGGATCGGGGGCGGTCTTGGGCTCAGCCATGGGAGGAAGAGAGTGGCGGCAAAGCCGCCGGACCTTCAAGCCTTGATGCAAACCCCCACGACCGCCGCCCGCGCCGCTCAGTCGCCGTTCTTGAACGGAATGAAACGGAAGCTGCCCCGGTCCCAGACCAGGCAGAAGTTGCGGCCGGGGCGCAGCTGCGCGCGGGCCGCCGGCACGTCATCAGCCGGCGCGCGGTTCACCTCCACGATGACCATTCCCGTGCGAAACCGCTCCCGGTACGGCGAGGTGTCGGCCACATCGGTCACGATCAGGCCGTCGACCTCATCCGGCACCCGATAGGCGCGCCGCGCATCGTCGTCCACCTGCCCCACCGTGATCCCCGTGATGAATTCGTCCGATTTTGCGCCGTCGTCCACGGCCTTCGCGAGCGTGACGTCCATGTCCGCGATCCTGCCATTGCGCAGATACCTCACCTTCACCTTCGTCCCGGGCGGGATCTGCGCAACGATCAGACGCATGACGTCAAGGGAGTCCACCGGCTTGCCATCGATCGCGACGATGATGTCCTCCCGCTTCAGCCCGGCCTTGGCTGCGGGGCTGTCAGGAGTGACGGTCGAGATGACCATCAGTAACAGGAGAAATGTTTGAAATGGGTCGGAGAAATTGGTGAAATGGGTCAATTTTCCGGCCTTGAATCCAGGGATTGACCTACGCGGATCAAAGAACGGGATGCAGGCCATCTGCAAGGGCATTCCGAAGCCCCTGCAGGAGGTCCGCGGAAGACCTGCAGGGGTGCCGAAAGGTCAGGCCAGTTGCATCGCCCGCATATTGTGAATCCGGAGGGTGTTCAAACTCATCGGCCAGCGGATGTAGAAATACTGGCATCCCACAGGGTTGCTCCCGCTGTTGTCCCACCAACCGCCGGATACGTTTGTGGTGGGATAAATTGGTTCTTCAGGAAATCGTGTGGGTTTGAGCTGATGGCAGATGGATGCTGAGATCGAGTTTGCCGCAGAAAAACAGGATGCGGACGCGGTAGTTGGCGAAGCGCCGGAAGCCGCGGGCGTCAGCCTTGATGGCTTGGATCCGAGAGTTGAAGCCCTCGGTCAAGGCATTGGTGATCGGATGCATGAAGTAGTTGAGCAGTCCGAGCAGATGATCCTTGAAGGTGAGAGCCACCTTCTTCAGCGGTTCGAGTTTGGATCGGCGGACGGTGCGGAACCAGCGGGTGAAGAAGTCCAGGCCACTGGCTTGGTCCGGTTGCGCCCAGAACTCGACGAAGGTCTCCTTGTGCGCCCATGCGCGAGCCGTCTTCAGATCCCGTTCACACAGCTCCTCAAAGCGCAGGGCTCGGTCGCCTGTGACCGCGGCTCCTTGCAGCCACAGGAATTTGGTGTCCTTGAGGCTTTGATCGCCCTCGGCCAGGAGCCGGCGGTGTTCCTCTTTGCGGACCTTGTCAACGGCTTCGTTGAGCAACTTGGACACATGAAACTTGTCGTGGACGATCTGCGCTTGCGGCGCTGCTTGGCGAGTTGCCGCCGCAAAATCGGCCCCCATGTCCATCGCCGCCGCCGCGATCTGCGAGCGTTGGGGCTCCGGCAGGCTTTCCCACAACGTCACCGCCTGCTCGGTATCCCGCCCCGCCACCACTTCCAGCACGCGTTGTCCCTTCAAGTCGGTCATCAACGACACGTAGTCTTGACCGCGACCAAAGCTCTTTTCATCCAACCCGACATAACGTACATGCTCCGTCGTGCGCCGCTGCAATCCCCGCGCGACCGCGCGTTCCAAGATCCGCTGCACGCTGTCCCAGTCCAAGCCAAGCAAATCGGCAGCCTGCGTCAGCGACCGGCTGGCCTCGATCACCTTCACGGCATGGGCTTCAAAGGCTGCGGTGAAGCGCGAACCCGCCTCCGCCCACGGGACCTTCACCTGCAAGATCCCATCCTGCTCACAAGCACAACGGGGCACCGCGCACACCAGTTGCACTTCGTGTCCCATCACATCCAGATGCCGCCAACGTCGTTCGCGTTTGTCGTGCAGCGCCCCCACCTGGCCGCAAGCCGGGCACACCGGCCGCGTCCTTCCTGGCCATGCCACCCGAATGGTCACCCGCTGCAGACTCGGCTCTCGTGTCACCTCGCTGACCTCCCATGGAGCGACAACGCCTAACAGCCCGGCGTAATGTCTCTCGATGCTTGAATCATGAATCTCGCCCATTCCCCATTCTACCGCCTTCACCCAGCCTTACCCACACGAAAACCGGGAGAACCGATAAATTGGGACGGCCATCATCGCGGCACTCATCTGCGGATCGTCTGTCCGGTTTAACCCAACCACAAATTGATGCCCTATGCGCAGCTGGTTGGCGGTGGAAACGTTCGAGCTCGATGATCCAAGCAAAACAGACGTTGCCGCTGGCTGCCGTAGGATCGCCGAACGTGCAGACGTTTCCAGTAGCAACATTAGTCCCTTGGCCCAATGTAGCACCATTGGTGAAGAGTGGGATCATGCCTGGGCTTGTGCCGCTGCCGCTACCGCTTACATCGATATGCCACTGGCTGGCCGTGGGGTAGTAATAGACGTATAGCGTCGCGCCGGCAGCGACATAATTCTTCACCCCGACGAACTTGCCGGACCCAGCATCGCCCGGAAATCCCGCTGTGCCATCCGCTAATCCGAATAACATGCTGGAATGGAGAATTGGAGCGAGGGTATTGCTGATGCTATCCGCAACGGGTGCCGAGTTGTCTCCCGGTGCTCCGGTCAAACTGGCGATGATGCCGAGGCGGACCTTCAGCCAATTGGTTGGGAGATTCGTCTGCCGCATGAATCGCTCACGGACTCCAAGGTTGTAGAGCTGCTCCATGCTCGCTCCAGGGTTTCCAGAAAATGCCTTTTGATAAATGTCGGCCATAGTGGTGATTGATTAGATGTACGCGATGCTGCCATTGCCGGCCCAGCCGGAGCCATGCGAGATGGCATTGTTCGCTCCGGGGACCTCTGCCTCCATATCATCATACGAGAGATTTTCGACCCAGGAAATTGATCCATTGCCGGCCCAGCCGGAGCCCTGCGAGATGGCATTGTTCGCTCCGGGGACCTCTGCCTCCATATTGTCACATGAGAGATTTTCGACCGGACTGATGCTGCCGCTTCCCGCCCAGCTATACCCTTGATTGAGCACGTTGTTCGCCCCGACACTATACTGTTCGAAGTTGTCGAAGCTGAACCAGGATAGGAGGAAAGCGAGAGCGGAGAGAAAGCTGATGACACCATTACCGTCGATTGAAACTCCGGTGCCCGGCTGAACAACACCCAGTGTGTTTGCAGTCGCCCTGGGAAGCCGTGCGACCGCGATGAGCTTGTTGGCATCAAGGCTCGGCACGCCATTGGCACTATCCTTGTCGGCCACTTTCACCTGGACGTCGTTTGTGACGAGATCCAAGGCTAACAACACCTTGCTCTGCGCGATTGTTAGGGCTGCGGCGGCCGCAGGTGAAGCCGTGTTGTTGCCCACCAGCGTGTTTGCCGCAATCATCCCGATCACACCCGGATTGCCCTGGACTCCCTGTGGGCCGGTGATATTCGCGATCGGCGATCCCCAGGCGCCCCCGCTCTTTTGGCAGATATCGCCGGTGCTGGTGCGGAAGTAGAAATCGCCGTTGACCCCCGTCCCGGCTGAGGGCACGCCAGAGCCTTCGTACCACGTCGCGCCATTGGTGCCGTTCATGCCCGCTAGCCCCACTAGCGAGGTTGCCGTGCCCCATCGGCCTGAGGTCTTCGGGCCGTAGATCGCGCCGGCGGTCGTGTCGATATAGAAGTCCCCGACGTTGCCGAGCCCAGAATCCGGAGCGCCCGAGCCGTTCAGCACGGTGTTTGCAGTGCCCCCACTCCCGCCCCCAATCTGCACCCAGTCCGACTCAGCCCCCCCGTTGTTCGATATGCACTGCCAAATCGACGGCGGGGTTGTATCCGTCTGCTGAAGGATGTCACCCCGGAAGCATCCGACATGGGGATTATCAGTGTTGAATGAAAGGCGCAACGCAGCGTTCGGAATAGTTCCGAGGTATTTGCCTCCGCTGATGAGCTCGGTCCCACAGAAGGTCCGCTTCTGGTCGCCCATTGTCGTGATGATCTCTTGCGCTCCGATCGATCCGGCCCCCGTGACATGGGCGAGCATGAATCCCCGCTCAGCCTCGGTTCCTGTACGGGGGTTACAGACTTCTATTGCTGGCGGTGTCGTGCTCATCACCTGGTCAACCTTGCTGAGGCCGCGGCGATCGAGGTGACCTCTTTTTGCCCGCACCCCTTGCATTGCCGCGGCGCGGCCGGTGGCGCGGCGGGTGGCGCGGCCGGTGGCGCCGGCGCCGGTTGTTCAATCACTGGCGCTGGCCGGGGGGGATAGGTCGGCCTGAATTTATAGAGCGCTTTCATGCAGAATCCACACTGATTGTCTTGATCCGCTTTCTGCGGCCAATATCCGCGACGACCAGTTGCTCGGGCAAGGTAAGCGTTCCGTCCTCGTCGGCATTGAGGATGAACTCATCCTGGTTTTCATCCGCCCAGTCGCTGGATTCGAAGTCGCAACCTTCATATTGCACCTGGATCGAATAGGGCCAATCGGGCGATGCATCGCTCCAAACCTGTTTGAATTTGAACTCCTGATATGCCCAGCTGGTTCCGGTCGTGCGCTGTTGGTAATAGGCCTCCTGCGCCATACCGCTCCAGCCGGAATATCCGCCAGCCCGCAATCGCGCGATGGCCTGCTGTTCAGTGTCGGGATTGCTCAAGGTTGTGATATGTGAGCCGGTTGCCATTTCCGTACCAAACTCCGTGTCAACGCATTGGCCGACATTGGACGGCACGCAGGTCGCCACGGTGGGGCTGAGGGTGACGGACATCGTCTCGTGATTGTCCACGTAACCGGGCGCAATCCCGCTGGCACCACTTGGGTCACATCCAGAATCCCGCGTATCCGTCCCGGTATTTGTCTCGGCGAGGGTGACGGGATCCTTGTTCCATTCGCCAGACAAAGTGTCGGTGCAGATCGAAGCGGGGTCGCCGGCACAATTGCCGCCCGGCGTACTCCAGATCTTCCACTCCGTGGTGCCCATCCATGCGCAACTCAGGTAGAGATCCGGCGGGCTGGAGGGACTCGTGAAGGCTGGAAGGCCCGCCAGTGACGCGGTACCCCCCAACGGGTTGAATTGGGGAGCGCCGTTTGGGATGGAGGGCGTCAAACCGATCGACTCCGCGAACGTGCCGGGAGTGGGCAGGTCTCCCTGTAAGACGGGTGTGAAATCCTCCCCGACGCAGGTGGCGAGCTGCACCTGGCCCGTCTGGCAGACCTTCTGTTGCGCCCCTTCGTAGACGTTCTGGAGCCGTTGCGCATAGGGTGAGATCGACGCCAAGGGCCGGCTCTCCCGATTCATCATAGGGAGTGAATTTCAGCTCCTGCACCAGAAATACCTTCTCCACCCATCCAAACCGGGTATTTTTCACCATGACCGTTTCGCCGGCGCGTGCTCGGAGGGCAGTCAGCTTGCAAGGCATCGTAATGACCAGGTCCTGGCGCGTACGCTTCAGCACGATCGTCGCCAACCGCTGGGCGGTATATGCGCTGGTCGTGAATCCGAGATCGAGGTCCTTCCAGATTGGCACGCCATCATCATCCACCGCCTCTCCATCCTGGACCTCGGGGAAGTCTTCATCCTGCCAGTGATCGGAGGGCGAGGCGAAGGTGCCCTTCACACCATTGCAGGTGTCTCGCATCGAGGCCTTGGTTTGCATTTCAATGCTAGCTCGCAGATCATCCTCGTCGAGCGTGATCGTTGGCTCGATATACGCGCCGGCCTGGCAGATCCATCTGCCCCCCACATAGGTGACCCAGCCCGCCATGGATGCGCAGAGCTGGTCGAGGATCGTGCATGGGTCCGCAGATAGGTCGAAACAGCCATTGCAGGTATATCGTTTCTCTGTGGTCGTGTCCGGTAGCGTGATCAATTCATCGCAGATGTTCGCCGCCGCGATGAAAGAGTTGTCATCGAGTTCGTCCGCGGCCACCGCCATGCCGATCCTCGTATCCGTAAGATAGTCCCGGATCGCGAGCGCCGGATTATCACTCCATACCGTGGTCTGGGTGCGCGGGTCAAATACCTTGCGGCCACGGATCACGGCCGTTGGGTTCGGCATGCCGGCGGGAAATTTGCCCTGGTCCCATGTGAGATGCATGGCCAGATATGCGATCCCCCGCAGCCGGTGGTCGCTGTCCCAGGGGACGTGCGCTGCGAGCGTGGGATCTACAAGTTGATCATCGGCGCCGAGATGGGATTTGATATAAGCATAACCGGCATAGGTGCCTGTCGCATTCCCATCGCCATCCGTAGGCACAATATCGTCGTTGAAATAGATCGCCTCGATTGCATCGCATTCGTGTCCTGCCATCGCGATCGCCATATCGAGATATTTATCGTTGTCGCCCCATGTTGTGGCAAAGACGAGGGTCCCGGAAACCCGGGTGCGGCCGTAAATGACCCGGCGGGGATCGACGGGCGAACGACTGAGTGTCAATGGACTGCCGGCGGTGAGGGTTCCCGGTCTCGGCGCGACGAGCCGGGATAGGCCGAATGCAGCAGCAGCCTCGATAACGGTGAGCGCGACCTTCGCCCAGAAAGGTCCGAGCCAGGCCGCGACCGATTCGACGATTGGGACGACCCACGCCATGTCATACCCCCCAAAAATGAAGACCGGCCGAGGTCCGAAGGAAAACCAACCCTTCTTTCCCCGCGAAGGCGGAGTCGCGGCCGAGACAGATCCCAAGAGCAGTCCCCCGGCCGGCGGGGATGCTCACGATGTCGCCGCGCTTTGCGCAAGGCCCGCGGACCTCCCTGAATCCAGCCTCGACGGGCAGATTCTCGATACCGCCGTGTCGCCGCAAAACCCGGATTGCGCCGAGCGCGGACGAATAGCTTTCGATGCCGGGCAATGGATCCTGACCGGTCATCGCGATGATCCCCCCGCGCGCGAATTGGCAACAATCGTGCGCTCCCCACTGAAACGGCATATGCCTCCGAGTTGATAAGAAATCGGACAGCCGGCGCGGCCAATTGGCGAGTCGCGGTTTCATGGCAGGAGCCGGACCGGCGTCGCGGTATAATCCGGCGGGTTGACTCCCCAATAGATCTGTTTGTTTGCCAGACTGGCCACAAATTCGAGGCCGCGGTCCCCTGGGAAAAGCTGTTGCTGCTCCTGGTCCGTATATCGCAGATTGCGCGGGCGCTGAAGATCGACCAACGCATTTTCGGCTTGCAACGCAATGGCGCAGGTCGCCCCGCTGTCGGAGATCTTCATGACATCCATCCGGCCTCCGAAAATCTGATAGGCATCAACGATCGCCGGAGTCGAATTGATGATGGCAAGCCACAGCTTGCAGCGCCGGCCGCGGTAGGCGTCCCCAAGGGCCAGTGCGACCAGGTCCGAAGGAATCCCGCTCAGGGTGAACGTCAGCCCTGCAGCCGAATTGTCGGTCGTTTCATCGACCGGGGTCACTGTGCCGAGGGAGGCGCATCCGGTGAAGACATTCCCAACCCAGGTAAGGTTCCCGATGCCGGTCCAAAACCGGACGGGCCCCGCGGCGAAGTCAAACTCGGCGAGCAATACGAGTTGGACCACCTTTTTCGCAATCTCCGCGACGATCGAAGAGGGGAGATCCCGGCTCATAGGGCCTCCACGGCTTTGAAGCTAAACCCGAAATCCACCGCAACCCGCGAATCCCATCCGGGATCCTCGATGAGCCGGAAAGCCTTCACGCCCGGCGCGGGCACCAGTCCGGGGCAATGCGGCGTCAGATCGAAATTGAATGTCCCCACCTTCCCATTCAGATTATAGAAGAACGGCGTCCAAAGGGCCGCCTCTGTAGGAGACATCGCCTGAAGCGTGACTTCGATCTCCCAGCGCGCGCCGGGCCACTGGTAGACCTGTTGGCTGAGCGTGAACGGGCTCTCCGCGATGGCCGCCACGACATGCCGGACCACGTGGGTCGTGTCCGGGAAAACGTTGGTCGGCAAATTCAGAGGATATGTTGGCGTTGACATTACCGGAAACCATTTCGGCGCCGGCGGGTCGCGTCGTACACGGCCGCGAGGGAACGTTGCTCAATCGAGCCATTGACCGAGCGGATCATCGCTTCGAGTCGCGCCAGCCCTTGGCTGTCCGCGCCGCGGGCATCGATAAAATAGGTGTCGCCGCTCTGTGCGCCGGCCGCCCCCGCAACCAGTGCTACACCGCCCCCGGCCATTGCCAAGTGCGCGGCCGAGCCTGAAACGCTCGTGCGGCCAATCCCCGAAAGTGGGACCACGTGCACCAATTCCACCCCCCCTGGGTTGTCGCCGACGATGAAATGCGTCGGCCCATGCGTGAGGAAGGATCCGCCGCCGGCGCCAGAGACATGCATCGTGCTACCGGCGGTCCCGAGAGGGCTTGGGCCGGCGGTGATGGTACCGACGCCGGCGCTGGGTGAACCAAACATGCCCATCACCGCGCCAATCGCCTGCACCATCGCCATCTTCACGAGGATCTCCACGAGCATCCGGCCGGCGATGTCACCGAGATCGCGAAAGGCCTGGCTCCAGTTCTGTGTGCCCTTGACCGCCTCCCAAATATCATTGGTAAGGCTGGAGAATGTCTGACCGAGGGTCTGATTCAGCAGTTGCGCAGCTTGCTCCCCATCGCTGCCAAGGGATTTCACCCAACCCATCGCGCCGGCCTGCCACCCCTCCGAAGTGGTCATATAGTTCGGATTTCCGTGCCGGTCATTCACGTGCTGATATTCATCCAGGATCTTCCGAAACGCCTGGGTCTCTCCGCCGGCTGTGTTGATCGCGATCTTCCCGGCCTCTTGCTGCCATTTCGTAACGTCGGCATAGAGCTTCCGCTTCTCCTGAAGCTGCGTGAGCTGGGCTTTGGTCAGACCGTTTTCATCCGAGTCAAGCGAGATGTCAGCATACCTGTTTGCCATGATCTCGTCCTCGAGAGCGACGATCTGCTGGATGATGCCCAGTTGCTCTTCCCTCTTCTCGGTCTCAGTTGTGAACACCTCGCCGGAGGCCGCCTGATATGCCTGCTGAAGGTATTGCAGATTGGCCTGCGTAGATTCCTCGGGAGTCGCCATCACCGGACCAGGCGGTTTTGGCTGAGGGCCGCGCAATCTGGCGGATTCCTTGTCGCCAATCTCGGCACCGATCTCCGCGAGGGATTTTCCGGTCGTGATCGCCTGGAGGATATATCTCAGACCAGAGGCAGTCTCGGTCGCGTATTTGGTGACCTGGCCGATCAGGGCTATCGTGTCCGACAACGCGGCAGGATTCTGCTCCATGATCGCGCCGATTTGCTCGCCAACCGAGATCGTCATTTCCTGCTTCAATTTGGCGACCTGTTTTTCGGCGTCAGCCAGGCGATTGACCGTATCATCGGACATGATCCGGCCAGCTTCCTTTTGTGCGTCGGCGAGTTTACCGTAGCCGTCCGTGGCCAGTTCCTTCAGTGCCCCCATCAGCCGGGGTGCATTACGGGCACCGAGGAGCTGCACGGCCGAGTCGAAGGCGCGGGTCTGGTTCGTGCTACTGAGGATCGCCTTCGCCACCCGCTCAAGCTGCAGCTCCAATGGCAGGCGGCTCAGTTGGTCGACGTCGAGACCCAGCCGGCGAAATTCGGCTGAGGCAGTGCCCGTACCATTGCGGACTTCGTCGAGTTTCCCCCGATAGATTGTCAGAGCCATCGTGAGCTGGCCCACGTCGCCCCCGGCATCTGTGATGACGTTTCCCAGTACCTGGTATGCTTCGGCCGAAAGCCCGAGATTGGCCGATTGTTCCTTGATCTGGACCGCCATCTGGAACGCGCCTACGACAAAATCCTTCAGCGAGGTGACCAGCATATCCAGGCCCTTTTGCGCGATGGCGACGCCGAAACCGGTCTTCAATGCCTGGCCAAATCCGCTGGCTTGATCCGAGGCGTCCTTGATGGCGTCCTTGGTACGCGTGAGCCCCGACAACTCATCCCGGATTTGGATCAGGATTTCGAGTGTTGCTTGATCGGCCATGGGAGAAAATGGGAAAGGGAAAAACTAGGAACGGCCGGGGGATTGCGTCGCCGCATAGGCCGCCAGGCGTTGGAAGGGTGTCATGGGCACCTCCCCGCGGATCTCCCGGATCAGGTCCCGTTGCATTTGCTGTGGTTTGGCGGGGTGCATTGCTGACAACTGGCGGAGTTGCGCGGCGGCGTTCTGACGGCGCCTGGCTGCCATGACTTCCACCAGCCAGGGCAGCGTTTCGGCTAGCACGGCTTCGCGGCTGAATCCGAGGATGGCGGAGGCCTCGGCGCAGAATCGGAGCAGTTTTTCATCCGGGCCAAGAGCGGCTGAAGCATCCGATCCACCAGCGGCGCGATCTGGCGCACCGTCGCCTCGAATACCGGGCCTGTTGTCTTTTTGGCGGCGATCTGGCGCTGTGCCCAGGTCACCGCCGTCGTAAAATTTAGGCGGGTGGCCGCATCGAGCAGGGCGAAGAAACTCTCCGCATCGAGGTTATCTGCCCAGCCGGGAGGCACCGGCCGCATGCCGGCTGGGGAGCCTCGTGGCGCGGCTTCGCCCGGCAACAATGGAAGGCAACTGCATAGCTCGACAAGGCCGGCCTGGTCTTCCGCGCGCGTGAGCACTTCGCCCATCGCGCGAATTGGCATCGCCCGCACGAAACAATCCTCTTCGGTGCCATCGAGGAGCTTCACATGAAGCTTCTCGCCACCGAAGAGGATCGCTAGAGAGGAAGGGTTTTCTTTCATGAGCAGGGGGGGGAAATCAGTCTCCGTTCCCAGTGATGGCGGCGTGCCCCACCGCGCTGATCCCGCCGATATCGGCCATGGCATACAGGTCGCCATCAGCCGTCCGCGCATAGGTGAAGCTGAGCAGACCCGTCGCATCGGTGATGGCGCGGAAGACCGCATCCGCCGTGTCGACCTTGACCAGGATACCGGCGACCAGCGTCTGGTTGAGGGTGCCCAGAGCGGTCGGCGCGCCGTAGGAGGTCTCCGAAAGGAAGACTTCCACCGGCACCGGGGCGGCAATATTTTCCGCCGCTGCGTTCTTGGCCTGCACGGTCACATGGGCGATCCCATCAGGCGGGTCCGAGTTGGCGACCGTGACGGTGACACTCGCAACGGCGTTGTCTTGGGCTGGCGCACCCCCGGCGGGAGTATAAGCCGCATCTGCGGTGAAGGTGACCGGCCCGTCCTTGAGCGAGCGGACCACAAGGGTGAGCTCCGTTGGGTTGTCGCCGGAGAATGCCTCCTCGCCCGTATCGCAGTAGAGTGTGCAGGGGAAATCGTCGGTCCGCAGGGCAACGACGGCCGAGGCATCATCGGGGTCCCGAATCCAAGCTGTACAGGTGCCGGATTTGGAGCCCGAGAGCGAACCAAGGAGCCCGATCACCTTCTTCACTTCCTTCGTCTTGAATTTCAGGAGCTCCTTTCTGGACTTCTCCCAAATACGGTCGGTGAATGCCGGACCGTTGCCGGCGCCAGGCGCCTGGGTCTCGCCAATCTCCAGGCCAGGATCGTGGCTGACGTAGTTGACGAGGAGATTCGTTTGGGTTTCGCCGACCGTGATCGCGAGGATCGATTGTCGACCTATAATGCTCTTCGCGGGATCATAAGCAGCGACGGGAATTGTTGGCGGTTCGGACATGGGAGCTCCTGTTGATTTGGATTTTAGATTTCGGGTTGCTTCGAAGGGGTCTTAGGGAATGGCCATTCGCGCGATCCCGGCGAAGGCCGTCAGTTCCTGCGCCCAGCATTCCCGGCCGAGATTGGGCGAGTTCGCGCCTTTGGCGTCGACCGGCTGGATCATGAGTGGATCGCCGGCGCCGGGCTCGAATACGAGGTCCGGGTGGCCGGCGAAAGGGTTGCCCACCAAGTCGTCGATCACCCGGTCCCCAAGCTCGAGGATGCCGATGTTCGCCGGGCCGCCGACCAGCGCAGTCTGGTGCATGCGATCCAGGGATCGATCGGCGATGAGCAAAACCAGCCGAACCGATCGCACGCTGGTCAGTTCCAACCGGGTGCGCACGTTCGCATGCTGGCTGCCGTTGGGCACGATGAAGCAGACGCGCTGCTCGGAGGCGAACGTTTCCTTTAGCGCCCGGGCCAGGTCATTGGCCCCGAAGTAGCCCACGCGCTCAAAAAGCGGATCCGGGCCGGCCGGGCCGACAAGCAGCGACTCCAGGCGGGTCTTGAGGAGCTCCATCACCTCGGCTGTATGCAGAAATGCCATGTCAGATTGAGAGCCGGCCGGTGCGCGAATGCGTCCGAGTCCGTTCGGCGATGACCGATACGGATGGCTGCTTGCGATTGAGATCCGGGGAGAGGGGGATTGTGCCGGCGACGATCGCATCGAGCAGCCCAGGCTGGCCGCCCTGGCGTCCCGCGGTGCCCCTGATCGATTCCGCGCGCCTTGTCCATGGGTTCGCATCCCCAAAGAAGCCCCGGCGCTGGTAAAGCAATTCCGCGGCCAGGACGAAGCCGGCGTTGAGGAGGACCTGGGGAAGCGGGTCCGACAGCGGCAATGCATAACGCTGGCCGATCTTCCCATCGATCTCCTGGCCCACAGCCGCGATGATCTGCTGCCAGATGTCCATGTCCGGCTCTCCAGATTCGGAGTCGTCGAGCAGCTGGTCCGTGATCTCATCCGGGAGACCGCTGATGATTTGATCGAAGGTGATATAGGCGGTCACGGTCTTTGACAGAAGCGCCCCGGCGGCGGACGCCGGCCGGGGCGCGGAAAGGTTTCGGATTTCGAGGTTCGGATTTCGATATTCCGCCGATAGGCGGCTAGGCGGCATCGGCGCCCGTGGAACCCCAGGCGAGCTCGGGCAGGCCGTAGCCGGCGGCATAGCGCCCGTATGCCTGGTACAAGAACTCGTGGTTCTTGAACACGTGATCGCTGTTCGGCGTGTCCAGCGAGGAAAGCACCGGAGCCACTTCCTGCTGATGGATTAGCGGCTTCATCGGCCAGCCGGTCTCCAGGAGGAACCACGCATCGGAGTCTCCGAGTTGCGGCCAAACCATCAACTGAGCCGTCCCCTTGTTCACGTTCGTCACCGCGGCCGAGGCGACGTTGTCAGTGCCCGCCACGTTCATCGCAATTTGTTGGATGAAATCGGCCTGGAGGATCTGCCGGCCAAGCGCCTCGTTTTTCGGCGAGATGACCAGGAGCAGTCTGAGCCCGAGATTGAGGGGGCGCCCTTCCGCGTTCCTCCGGCTTTTGATGGCGGCGCGGGCCGCCTCGAAATTGGTCGAACTGAGTTTCTTCGTTCCCTTGTTGTCGAACGTGGTCTTGCCCTTCTGCGGCTCATGCCCGAGGTCGAAGAAATTCTTCCCCGTGTAGCATTTCGTGGCGAAGCCGTTCAGCAATAGGTTCGCGATCAGTTCGTCCGGATGCTGCTTGGCGGCGAGCCCGAGGGCGCTGAATCTCGGGTTATAGAGCCCGTAGGCATTGCGCTCGATGTCGGCCTGTTTGACGCCGATGGCGTCATAATACTCGTCGTTAACGATCGAGTACCGGTGCGCGGCGAGATTGGCGATGGTGATCTCGCCCAGGAGCTTCTTCATGCCCGGGAAGCTGCCGAGCCAGGCGTAGACTTCCTCGGCAGCGCTCGACGGCACGAGGGTTGCGACCTGGTCCCACATTGCCGCGCCAGCCTGGTAGGCTTCGTTGTAGATGACGCGGTAGGCGCGGAAGAGTTCAGTCAGGGACGATTGGTTGATTTGCATGAGGAGGGAGGCTTAGGGCCGAAGATGAAATGGTTGCTGAGGTTGCGATCATGCGTTCCCGGTGATGGCGGCGTTGCCGACTGCGCAGATCCCGGCGAGCTGGGCCATGACGTAGAGATCGCCATCCTCCGTCAGAGCGTGGGTGAAGCTGAGGAGGCCGGTCGCATCGGTAATGGCGCGGAAGATGGCGTCGGCCGTATCGATCTTGACCAGGGTCCCCGCGACCAGCGTCTGGTTGAGCGTGCCGAGAGCAGTTGGCGCTCCATAGGAGGTTCCAGAAAGGAAGACCGTCACCGGGACCCGGGCTGCGATATTGTTCCCTTGCGCATCCTTTGCCTGGACCGTCACATGCGCGACGCCATCAGGCGTGCCGGTATTCGCGACGGTGACCGTGGCGCTCCCAACGATCATCTGAGCGACGGCCGCGGCGAGCTTCGCCGCGGTGATGGCCCCCGCACCAACGGTGCCGACGACCGGTAGGTGGTAAGTGCTGTCGACCCAGACGCCATCATCGTCGAGTTCGATCGCGAGTCCGGCCTTCACGCCATTACTGTTGCTATGGGCAACCGTGTGGTCGTCTTCGACGTAGATTACCGTGTTGATGTCCGCCACGCCGACTGCGCTGAGCGCGCTGTTTGCCCATTTGAAGCATCCGCGCTTGACCCGCACGGTGATGTCGCCGTCCTGACCGTCTGAATTGTCCGCATCCTCCTCGATCCGGCCAAATGCGACAAGGCCTGAGGTATCGGCTGCCGGCACGACGTAACCGGTGCCATTAAGAGCCGCCATCGTGCCCGCGTACAAATGCACGCCCTGGGCGACGGGATAGGCGGAAACGACGCCGGCACGCTCCGGAGTATCGATCGGCTCATCGGACGATATGCCGAGGGCAAGCGGAACCGGGACCCAGAGGGTATTGATCAAGCCATGCACTGCGAGGAGGCCGCGGCAAATGGCATGCTGGAAAATCAGGCCGCAATTATCGAGGAACAGCGTGGCCAGATTGGTCGGGGGCGCCCGATGGAACCCCACCGGCGGCTCGAAATGGATGACCAGGCTGAAGAGGCAGATGAACGGCGCGAGAATGAGGGTGAAGAGCTTTTTCATGAGGCCGAGATTTGAGGTGGAGATTTTTTGAAAGAGGAAGGGTGCGGAGAACTTCAGGCCGCCTTGTTGTGCTTTTCCCAGAGTTCCTGTGTGATGCCCATGGTCTTCATGATCTCCTCACGGATGGGATGGCCCTGGCCGACGCCGCTGCTGCTGTGGGTCTTGATGCCCTCGACGGTCCGCTTGTCCATGGGGACCTGGTCGGCGGGCAATTCCTCGACCAATTTTCGGAATGCATCGAGGCCGATCCCGAAATTGCCCTCGCCATCGACCGCCATGGCGCTTTGGGGGATGATCTTTCCGGCGGCGAGCGCCCGGGCCGCGATGCTTTCGCGCTCAGATTTCTCGGCCGACTTCTTCAACGCAGCGATCTCCCCGGCGAGCTTCGTGATGTCGGCGGTCATCGTCTTGACCGCGCCGGGATCGCCGGCCTCTTTCTTCACGGCCGCGGTGATCTGGCCGTCGGTGGCGGTGTCCGGAAGGTCGAGCATGGACAGAAGCAGTTTCTTGTAATCGAGCATGGCAGGCGAGTTTGATTGTTCGTCGGTGAAAAGAGAGAGCAATGGATCGCCGGAGTTGAGCTGAAGAGGCAGATCCTCGGTTGCGCCATGTCGGGCGAGAGCCACGCTGTGCACGAATATGACCTCATTCGCCTTGTTGACGAGGATCGCGGGGCTCAGGTCGTTGAAGTGGCCCCCCTTCGCAGCCTCGGACCCCTCGGGAGTCCAGCGGTCGGCCGTGTGCAGGTAGATCCCCTCGCCAGCCACGACTTCGAGCGGCCCATAGGCGGCGCGTTTGCGCGGCTCTTTCTCGGCCTTGAAGGTCGCGCTGCCGGGAACGGTATTGTGTTCGAAGTCGAGGTCGACCGTGTCGAAATTGACGGCGTGAAGATTTTTTGGCAGCTCCCGGAGGGTCGTTTCGTTGATAATGTAGTCGCCCTTGACCGATTTGTTCGTCCCCCATTTGCCGACCAGAAGCCGCTTGGGGAGATCGGGGCCGGAGGCGAAATTCAGGCGGAAGGTGCGGAGCAACATGGTACGTTTGAAAGCGCCACTTTGCCCGAAATCCCCGCCGTCTGGCTATTGTTGCTGGCGCGCCTGGCGACGGTGGGGAGGTTTCCGCGCGCCCCGTTTTGTAGGAAGCCCGCTCGCGGGCGATCCTACATCAGCGCATTCAGCGCCCGCAGCGCGGCGGCCCGCACGCTCTTCACCGCGAGCGGAGTCAGGATATTGCTCTCCGCCGTGCCCCAGATCGGAAGCATCGGCCGAGGTGGGATCCGACCGTCCTTCGTGCCAAACTGGTGGATCGATGCGAGCGACAGGCCGCCGGGCGTCGCACGGTCGCTGCCGACGCGCACGGTGTCGTTCGTCGTCTCAATCACCCGGTACGATCGCCAGAGCAGTCCGTGACGCTTCAGGATCGACGTTGATGTGCCCTCTTTGATCTTCTGTAGGAGCGTCGATTCCTTCAGCGGCGCCCAGGGAGCGGCGCGCACGCTGGGATCGTTGAAACTGCGCGTGGCGAGCGATACGACCGCAAGGCCGGCCGCCTCAGACACCGATTCGGTATTCATCAACTTCGCCTGCAGCCGGTCGAGTGCGACTGTCGCCAAATCCTTGATGATGAGTTCGGCCATAGCACGAGTAGAGCAGATCGCGCCGGCTGGGCGCCATAATGCCTGGCGCGCCTGGCGACGGCGGGGAAGGTTTCGCCGGGGAAGAAAACTTAGGTGGCCAGCGCCCGGGCGACTTCGTCCCGCGTCTTCCCGCTGCGCCAAAATCGCTCGATGCCGTCCTTGACGACGATCACATCTCCGCCTCCGGCCGCCACGAATAGGAACTCCTTTGCTTCGCTGGGTCGATGCCCGAGCGCGACAATCCTCCGTTCCGCTTCGGCCGCGCCGAGTGTTCCCGCCACGAATGCAGTCATGACCGCTTCGAGAGTCTCTTTCATAGCCAACCCCACTTTTTGAGGACCCCTTCAATCGCTTTGTCAATCGAGACAAAATCGCCATCGGACCAGTAACGCCAGGGCGCGCGGGCCCGGGCCGCATCCAGTTCCGCGCGCAATGCGGCCGAAGGGGACCTGCCCGTGATAAACTGGGCATAGGAGCGCGCCCAGAGTTCCTCCCAGCTCGCGAACTCGTCGCGCAGAGCGACGGGGAGCGCTTGCAGCGCATCCCATCCGTCCGAGGTCTGCACGGCCGCGCGCCAGTCCGCGAAGATCTCAGCTATTCCTGACCGCCAGGCCCCCGGCCGGCCATCCGCCAGATGGATCGTTTCATGCAGAGCCGTCAGCAGGGGATAATCGCCGCCGGCGCGGATCTGGATGACCGCGGGTTTTCCGCCCTCGGGGAACTGCACCGATCCGTCCAGGCGCTGGTCATTCTCCAGGCCAAGGATCGCCTTCGGCATGCCGCCTTCATCGTGCACGATGTCAGCTGCCTTGAGCGCATAATCGGTCCAGTCGCGCACCGGTGGCGGCCCGGCTTTGGTATTGACAACGCCAGAAATGGGCGAGGTGCGCGTCGGGGCGGCTGGCAGTGGATCAAGCGCCTGCCATGGGCGCCCTTCGGATGGTTGCGCCTCGGAACGGGCTGTCGATGGATCGTTACCACCAGAACGTCTTGTTCAGCCAATCCCACACGTTGCCTTGCCCGGATCCGAGATCGGTGGATTGCGCCCAAGCCGTAAAGGTTGCCCAGGTCTCCGGATCGTATCGTTTGGCCAAGTCCGCAACATCGATGTCCAGCGTCGTCTGGTTCCAGCGTCCCGGGCCGTCCGTCGTCGTCACATTGAACTCGCGCGGCATGCCGTTGTCGCCGGGAAGCGCGCGGACCAGGCGGCCGCTGGTCTCGATGTCGTGCAGCCGGTCGCCGTCCAGCACGCGTTGTTCCTCCGGCAGCGCGTCGGCGTCTTCCGCCTGCATCTGGTAAACGTCATCAGGGCTGAGCGCCACCTTGATGCAGCGGCAGCCCCATTCCCGAAGCCGATCCCAGAAGGGAGAATCGGCCGGCAATACCAGTTGATCCAAGGCGGCATGGGTGTCGCGCACGCGCTCGTCCTCCATGGTCTGGTACTGCCAATAAGGGAACGCTGCCTGCTGGCGGTCCATGAAAGCGGTGGCTGCGGCATCATATGCCGCAAAGCCGTGCGTGCGGAGCAATAGTTCGGCCCGGGATTCCGCCCGGCCGACCTCCTCGGTGTCGAGATATGGCGAGATTTGCCCGGCAACATCCGCTTTCACCGCATCCCAATCCGCGCCCTGCGGCAGGTCCGCAATCCGATCGCGCAGCGATTGCAACACGTTCGCAGCCTCAATACCCGTCACCGTGAACGCCCGGGCCTGAAGATCGGGCAGCAGGCCATCGAAGACGTCCCGGCTGACCACCGGCTTCGACGCGATGAACGCGGCGGCCTCCGTGTTTGGGACGGGTGTGGTGAGGAACGATGTGCCGAAGTCAGGCATGGATCGGGTCGGAAAGAATCGATTTTAAGGGCCTTATTCGGGCCGGAGGCTACCCTGGTATGGATTTGCGTTCATTTCGAGAGTGCAGACCAGTTCTGAGCAAATGCAGACCAACCTAGGGGACGACCATGATGAGGTTTGGCCGGGTGAGATTCAGCGGGTTGCCGTCGCGCATGCGAACGGTGGCCCGCGGAGGCGCATCTAGGATAAACCGGGTGGCGATGACCTGTTGACCCTTGATGCGGGCTGTGAGCCTCGGGCTTCCGCCATAGCGCACAAGTCGCCATGGCAGATCTACAAGCTGGCCGTAATCCTCCGCCGAGCAGCGCACCGTTTCGCCTTTAGCGATCTCGAACTCGGTCACGAAACCACTGGCAGCCTGGCCTTTGACGGTGGGGTCGTATAACGCCGGCGGTTGCCGATAATTGCGCCCCCGGCAAGATTCGAGGTGCCAGCCGTCAGGTGTATCGGTGACAATCCATTCCTCGGTACAGAGGCCGCGGCGAACGTAGACATGCACCGGTTCGCCTGCGCGCTGGCGTATCCTACATTGCACATCACCAGAGCCGAGGTTAAGAATCGGCCGAAGCGGCACAACGCCGATGACGATATTCTCGGGATGCTCGGGCCGCAAACAATGCGGAGGAGGCTCGCTTTTATCCTGGAGCGCTTTCATTTCGGGGAGAGTTTACGCCGCCGGTAGAGATTTGGAACTTGGCATTTGGAGTTTGGAATTTGGCCTTTGCCGCGCTTCACGGCCTACAGAGCTTGCCGATACCGCTCCCGATTGGTGAACCGATGGCCCGGCTCGGTGCGATCCCAGAACTCGGGGTCATCCCCCACGGCTTTTTGGTGGCGGAGGTAATCCAAGAAATCGAACTGCGTGATGCCAGGCGTCACCTTCTCGCCGGCCACAAATCCGGCGCGCACCAGGCGGATCAGCCCGGTGTCGCTGATGGCGATTCCAAGCCTCTTGAGATTCTTCCGGCTGATCGTGAACCGCCGCGGGCAGATCCGCGCTACCGCCCGCCAGGTTCCGTCGCCGGCGGCCACCATCTCCGGCACGGCGATCGCATCGACGCTCTCCGGGGTAAGGGAGACGAAGGTTTTGCCGGGTTTGATCTCAACTATCGTGCCTGGCTTCGCGCCGATCACCGCGATATGAAGGGACGAGGTGGGGTTCATATTTCGCATTCCTCCGGTTTGACATATTCAAGTCTGAGCGCGCGGAAGAAATCCTCTTCGGTCGGCGTATCGAGATAGCTGCCGATGGGCACACATTCTCCCTGACGGCGGCCGTCCGGCCCCCGGCCGTCGACCCAGGCATGACCGGATAACTTCATCAGCCCGGCATGGGGATTCCAATGCAGTCCGACCTCTCGCGCCCGCCGGGCGAGCACCATGTTGAACTGCGCCGAACCCGTGCGGCAGACCAGAAGAGTCGACCAGTTAGCTGGAGTCACATTGCCGAAAAGATCCGCAGAGGCCGCATGGGCGATCCACAGATCGAGCTGGATTCCGCCCTGCAGTTCGAAGACCCGATATTGCTCGCCCGTCTTCGTGCATCGCGTCCGACGTTCGCACCGCTCGATGAGATCATGCAGGCCGGCTTCGCCCTTCGGCAGGCAGACAATGTCAATGTCGCCAACCTCCGGCCGCTGTCGGCGGATCGATCCGGCGATTTCGATGCACTCGCAGAATGGCGAGAGATCGTCGCGGATATGGGTGGCCAGGCGTTGTGCAGTGGCGAGCTTCATGTCATGCGGCCGGTCGATAGTGCCGGAGAATGGCCGCGATCTTTCGGCCGACCAAGGTCGGTGAGATGGAGAGGCCCCAAGGTAATTCGCGAACCGCGAGGGATCCCCGCGCGCCATCCCGGCATCGGATCGTGACCATAAATAGCGGAGTCGATACCTTGACCATGGAGCCTATCGGCTCCTCAAAAGCCGCAAGGTATGCCTCGCGCTTCTCCGCTGCTCTCGCCAGCCGACGCTCAGCATCAAGCGCACGATCCGCCGCGCGGCGCTGGTTGTAGCGCCGCCATCGCGACTTACGCCTTAAGGCAGATTCCATGTACGGCATAATCACTTGTTAGGCTGACCGATTCCGGCATCGATCGCGAGTCGCATGGCCTCGGGGTTGGAAAGCCCTTGTTTGCGGGCCTTGGCGAAAACGCGCTCAAACATCAGGTAGCCGGCGAGGTGTTGTTCTTCGTTTTCGGTGCCTACCTCGTCGTAGCTCTGCGCCATCCAGTTGAGGCGCGCGATTTCCGTAGCGAGGCATTTTTGCGCGAGGTGGATTCGAGTGCAGAGCGCCAAGATAAGATCATCTGACGGCAGGTGACCGCCGTGCGTGCTTTTCACGGCGTCCACTGAGTCTTGCAGTATCGCTTTGATTGAGTTGTCGAAATCTTCGTTCATAAAAAATGAGCCTAACCAGCCGCCCAGAGCCAACGCGGACGGTCAGGGGATTGTTTAGCTGGGCTTGTTGCCGCGTGGCTCATGCGGACTGTTCGGCATCACCTATCCACATTGAATAGGATTTCACAGTCGCAGTGCCCGCCGTGCTCTGAAAAGAACGCGAGCGAGGCTTTAACGTCTGCGCCCATGTCCTTCAGGATTTTGGTTGCCATCGGGCGCTCGCCATCGTTGTTGCATTTGAACGTCATTCCGCGCTTCGGATCGTCTTTGAAGTCGCAGGCTTCCGGCCCGGCCAGCCTGTTGCAGAAGCGCTTCCATTTCTTGTGTCCGGGGCGCATCACGAATGCCGAACTAGGCGCTGGAGCACAACGGCCCTTGTCCTGTTCGGTCACTACGTTTGGGGTGTTTGGATGTTTGGTTTCTTTGCTCATAGTTTTGGTTGTTCGCCGGGCCGTGGCTCAGCTTGATCGTTCGCGCGGCTGACCAATGCCAGTTCGGTCTGGGGGGGCGTCGCGGCCTCGCATTGGCGAGCCCACCAGGTCAGCAACTCGGCATCGGTGCGGACACGGTAGACGCCTTCCCCCTTCGCCGGCTGCTCATCGGCCAGGCAGATAAATCCTAACTGGAAAAGCTCGGTTGTGCGCGGCCGAAGCGAGAGAATCGAAATGCCGCTGGCCGCGGCAAGGCCATGCGTCGTGTATGGGCCATGTTCCTGCCAGGCGCGCAGCACGACTGCGCGTTGCCCCTGCAGGCGCTCCTGCAGATCGGCGAAAGTCGCGAGGCGGAAATCGAGGGGCTTCATGGCTCGTAAATGACGACCCGGACCAGGCGATATCTGCTGAGCTTGAGTGACCCCCAAGAACGGCCCGTGAGATCGCAGAGGGCAAAGCGGGTCGCTTGGCGGTGACGCCAAATCGTCTCGATCAGCAGGCGGCCGCGGGGCGTTTTCGCGGCCCATGCCCGTTCGAGTTTTCGCGCGGGGAAGCTCATGCTCAGAATGGATTCGGCTCCTGGACCTGCGAGGCAGGCGCGGCCGGCTTCCGCCGATTCCGGATCGTGTAGCACAAACTCCATAACTGCCGCGCGTTCGCCCCATCCAACCCACATCGATATTGGCGCCGGCAGATCGCAGCGACGTAGCCGAGCGCGAGCCCGCGTTCGCGCAGCGCTTCATTGAGCTTGTAGCGCGCGATCCGGCGGTCGTTGTCGGCATCGCGGACAAGCGTGCGCGTGGCAGCTGCCGCGTGCCCACACAGCGCCTGAAAGTGCGCGACCAAGCGGCCATAGTGCGCCTGCGTGCATGCGCAGAGCGACTGCACCCCGCATGCGTTGCCCTGCTCGACGTGCCGCCATGCCTCAATGCAGGCCGTCTTCGACTGCCCTGCGTTGATCGCCTCAAACGCCTCGCGCTCCGGCCATGCGTCATAGGCCCGGCGCGCCAGCTGCGCGATTTCGCGCTTTTGCAGTATGGATAGCGGGGTCATGTGCTTCCGTTTCAGCTTTCAGCCTTTCAGCTTTCAGCGTTTCAGCTTTTGTCTTCCGTTCCCTCTTCGAGGATCTTCGCGACCAGCTTGTTGATATCCGTGCCCGTCGCCCGGATTACGACCTGGTCGCCATCGGATTCGATCGTGACGCCGAGCCGCTTCAGCGTGGCGGCGTCAAGGGTCAGCAGCGCAGCTTTGGACGGCTTGCGGGTAACGATCAGATATTGCCCGGCCTCCGTGCCGAACATGCGATCGATCCGGGTGATGACGTTGCCCTCATCATCGAAGGTGACGCGGCCCTTGCCCTTTTCGAAGCCGACCTTGATGCCGTGCAGCACCTGAGTCTTGGGATCGTCGAAGGCTTCCCGGGCGTCGACCACGGCCGCGGTGAGCTCGCTCTTGCGCTGCGCGGCCACGCCGGCGGCCTGCTTGATGCCAGGCAGATGCCGGCGACAGAGCGCCTTGCGCTCGGTGTCAAACTCATCCAGGTGACGGGACAGGACGTCGCGGGCATCGGCGTATTTGCGGGCCGCGACGTCGATGGAGAGAATCTCAGGCTTTTGAGTGGTATTCATGGGAATTTGTCAGAGAAACTGGCAACGTCACGCAGAGCTGCAGAGTCGCAGACATCATCACCTCGATGAGCGAGGCGTCGCGGGGATCGCAGCCGAGTCGCAGCGACTCGCTGAAGCCAAAGACGCGAACATTGCCGCTCCCCAGAAACTCGACGAAGCCGGCTGACTGCGGTTTCCAACTGGGATGCGCCGCGGCCTGGTCTGCGTGAGTCGTGGGTGAGGCGAATACCTCCAGGCGCGGCCCATCGAGGGACTTGAAGACGATGTATTTCATCGTCGAGCCCTCCGAAACACGAAATGCCATAGGTCGATCGCGCCGTCCCAGATCATGCACGCGACGCCGGCGAGCAGGGCGAGGAAAATCAACACGAAGAGCTCCAGCCATGATTCATCTCGCTCATCGCAGTCGTTTTCGAGGGGGTGTGATCTCATGCGGCCCTCCTTCTCCGGCAGGCCGGACGGCCCATAAGCACTGGCGCATCCATGGCATCGAGGCGCGCCAGCGGATCGACGCCGAAATGCCTCTGGTACCAGGCTGCAGTTGTGATGATTCCGTGGAGCCCGGCGGCGGCCCTCCTAGCGGTCTCATAATGGTAGGCGTAGCCGCCGCGCAGTTCTCGGCTGCCGGGGCCCGCGATGACGATGTATGGTGTTGCATTCATGGGGTCGGTTTCAGCTTTCAGCTTTTCAGTCATTCAACCTTTTCCGCATCGAACTGGCTAAGCCGCTCGAAACTGTGCCAGGCAGCGATGACACCTCCCCAGGTGATCGCGCGGCGCTTCTCCTTGGCCATGTCGCGCGCCTCCTGGAGGATCATGCACCAGCGGCCGAGGCCATCGCGCTCAATGACCTGCTCCTGGAGTTTGGCCGGAGCGATCGTGACCACTTGGAAACGCTCGCGGCCGTCGTCATCCACGATGGTCACACGGGCGCTCGTGTCGTCCGCCGGCGCCGGTCCGAGATCGTATGCCCGGGCGAACTCGATGAGCTCTCGATCGCCGGGGCGGGCCGGGAGTTGGACCTCGGGCATCGAGCGCAGCAGCAGCTGTCGGAACTGCCGGGCATTGTTGCCGAGCCGGAGCGTCTCGCGGAATACTTTCGTGCCGGCGAACACGACGCCGCACTTCCGGCGGTCGTGGATCTCGCGGCAGAAATTGATCGCGCCCACCGAGCCCTCGTGCGCCTCGTCGACAATCAGCAGCATCCGCGAGTCAAAGCAGTTGAGAGCCGCGCGCCGCAGATCCGTGCCGCGCAGGGAGCTGGGCACATTGAGCACGATGGCGAGCTCGGCGAGCAGCATGGTGAGACTCGACCGCGTGGGCATGCGCACATAGGGAGTTTCACCGTGATCGTGGCGCTCCTTGTACGTGATGAGGGTCGTGGTCTTGCCGATCTGGCTCTCCCCATAGATCACGGCGATCTTCCGTCGTTCGCGCGCTTTGTCGCAAACCGCGAATATCCTGCGGGTGACAGCCGTCTCAATGAAGTCGGTATCGGAGCGGATAAGGTTCTCCTCGACGATCTTGCGGAAGTGCGTGACCGCGTCCGCCAGCGGAGTCAGCTGGTCGGGCTCGCGCCGTCCGGTGAATGATTGGTAGAGCGAATCGGCGCTATAGGACTCGCCATCCTTCTTTTTCAGCTGGGCGGCGATCTCCCGGTGAGAGATGTTCTTGGCTACGCAGTAGCCGGCCAGCCAGCGCAGCGCCTCGCGCTCGCGGTCGGGCAGATCGGCCGTGGCGCGGGCGATGACATCGCCGGAGATCGTGAAACGGCGGGCACTATGGCCTCGCGGAGTGCCGCCGTTATAGGCTTCGCCCGCTTCAGCAGGCGCCGGCGTAACGGCGGGCGCCGCGGGAGTTTCAATATCTGTATCAGTGACCATCGGGGTTTTGGGTTGAGATTCAAGTCAATATCCGGTCACCAGGTTTCGATCTCCGGGTCCGGCACAGTCGCGCGCTTGGTCACAGGCATCGTGAAATCCTCGATCAACGCAGCCCCGCTGCACCGGCTCCGCAGCGGCTCTGCATTCGTCCTATTTATCCCGTCCGTCCTATCTCCGGCCTCGGTAGTCACCCGCGCCAGCGGCTCGGGAGCCTGACTTGGCACCGGCATCTCGATCCCCCTTGTCATCCGGGAGAGGCCGCCGGCGCCGTCATCGATCTCCGACACCGCTGCGCCTCGCGACTGACCGAGCGCATCGCCGTTGCGGCCGTGATCCAGCCGCAGACTGCGATATTCTCGACCGACCGCCCGCTTGCTGGCCAGCCGTTCGGCTCTCGCGCTCTCTTCCTCGGGCGTGCGCGTGCCTGCACAATTGATCACCGGCTGCCCTGGCTCCGCCACAGCCTGGCCGATTACATCGCCGGGCTTTACCGTGCGACCTTCCACCTGCAGCGGCGCTGCGCCGGCCCATACGAGCGTGGCCGGTGCATTGGGCATGTAGCCATCGGCAAACACCGCCACCTTGTGCCCGTGGAAATGCATCAATACCCGCGAGCGGTAGCAGACCGCCACGGAGCCCGTCGCGCCCTGCAGCCGCCCTTGCACGGTGTCGCCCATGACCGTCCACTCACGTCGTTCGCGCGCGAGCAGATAGGCGCACTCGGCCGGCACTTCGCGCCGGGCCTGAACGCGCGGGCTGGCCGCCCACTTTTCGGCGGGGATCCACCGGCCGTCGCGCGACTCGACTGGCGTGTGATTCATCAGGTCGATCCCGGCCTCGACTGCGCTCACCGCCTTCTGTTTGTCGAAAAGGTGTTTCCGCGGATCTTCCACGCCCTTCGCCAGCCGCTGCATCAGGAGGGTATTCGCGCGCATCTCCCCCCGGGTGCGGCCCACCTGGCCGGGGATCTCCGTGAGGATTGTCCATAGCTTGTTCCAGCGGGCTTCCATCCAGGTCTTGTCATTCGCGTCATGCGCGCGCAGCAGCTCGACGCCGCAGGCGCGCAGGCCTCCGATGCGGGCGAGGGACCGGCCCTCTTCGTCCGTCGCAACCGTGCCCTGCACGCGCTCGGCCTGCCAGGCTCCGCCTTCCAGCATGAAGTAGTCCGGCACGCCCTTGTCGCGCATGTGCGTGAGCAGGAAGGCGGCGACATCGTCGGCCGTGTAGCTGTCACGCTCGCGGAAGATGAACTGGAAACTGGGGATGAATAGGCTGGCCACATCAGTCATGGCCAGAAGCTCATAGCGCCCAACCCGGCAGCCCCACCGGCGCGAGCACTCGGTATTCCCAGAGGCGTCGGGGATAGTGAAGTAGAAATTGACCGTGGCGTCGTCGGGCACGAGCAGTTCGCCCGGCAGAAGCGGGCGATCGACGCCGGTGGCGTCGCGCACGGTGCGGTTGAGGCGGGCGCAGATGACGCCGGTGGCGTCGGTGGGATTGCGGTGAAAGCGGTGCACAAGAGGGCTGAGGCGCAGTGATCGGCGGATGCAAGCGGCGACCTCGCTGGGGCCGCGTCCGGGCCGCACCAGTCCGGCGCGCAGGGCCTCGGGACAATTCGGCTGGTGCACGAATTTCCAGATCGCCATGGCGACCGAGCCCGCGTCGCGCCCGCGGTTACTGGAGACGGCCAGGGTGCGCAGTACGTCGCGCGCCTCGGGATAGTCGTCGAGATCGACCATCGGAGGCCGGCCGGTGGACCGTCCCTTGAGCAGCAGCCGCGGATCGTGACTGGCCAGATAGGCCTGGTAACGATCATGCCACATCCATGCCCACTTCGCCTTTACGCCGGATGCCGCAGCCGCCCTTTTGAATGAGGAGCCGCCGGCAATGGACGTAGCGATCGCCTCACAGCGCGCGAGGTTGCGCGCATACTCGGCCGATTCGGCCTGAGTAAGCGACGATACGTCGACCACAGGTTCGTTCAGGCTATCCTTCATGTTGCAGCGAGGCGTGCGGCTTCTTTTTCGGCGGCTTTGAGGATGTGCAGCATCTCACCGCGGACCTCTGCCGGCCATTGCGCGGCGGCGGCAACGCCGTGCTCGCGAGCAAAGCGCCGGTCATCGTCCGTGAACGCGGCCACGTGGATCGGAAGCTTGCCCCACCACTCGACGAACAGGCGTCCGTGCTGCCGGCGCAGATCGCGGATGTCAGACTGCTCCTGGCAAGCGCCCTTCTTCATGTTGAGCAGCGATGTCAGCAGGAAGCCGAGGCCCTGCGGTTCGCTCTCCTTCTTGCCATGATCGTTGATCCAGGGACCGAATAGTCGCGCCGCGTAACGGGTGCGGACGGCCTCGCCGAGTTCCGCGAAAAGCGCGTGGACCTTTTCGGCGCGGGTAAGGTCATCGACGGAGACACCAATTTGCTGCGCGAGTGCGGCCTGAGATGGGACCTGTGTCGCCATGGAGCGAATGGACCTTGATTGCATTTCCGCTGAAGCGGAAATGCATCCCTTGCCTCCGCCATTACGCGTCTGGAGTTGCGTAACCCACGCGGCGCGACGACGTTCCATGTGGGGCTGCACGAAAGGCCAGGCGAGATAGGCGATTGCGCCCTTGGGAAGTTGGCGACGGAAGGCAAGCGCGGCCAGGATGCGCGCACCGGCGTCTATGCTGCTGACTCGTATCGCGGGCAGCGGCAGGCCGGTCTCGGCTGCCGCATGGGTGCGGCGGCGACCGTCGACGATCCGGCCGCGCTCGTCGACTTCGATTGGCGTGAAGATCGCGCCATCCGCTCGGACCGCGGCGACGAATGCCTGCGTCTCGGGTGCCAACGGATCGACCGGCGGCATGTGCTCGATCAGGAGCTCGTGCGGCTTCAGCTCGGAGGGATCGGCCAGGAAGACTTCGGGAAGAGGATCCCCCGCCGCTCCTATGAGTTCACCCGCGGCATTGCTGCTCGCGGCATCCCGGGGAGTAGGCTGGTCGGTTTGGGCCAGTGGTCCGGCAGGATCTCCAGCGGTTTCGAGGCGGGACGGCGGGGAAAAGGAAGACCTTGATGTCATGATCTTTGGGGCGGAGAATTGGGATTGCCGGAAAGCAGCGGAGCGCTCAATCTGGCCGCGCACCATGCGACCCCTCTTGCGTGCGATCTACGATTGGATCCGCGGCCTCTGGCTTGGCCGCTGGGTTCCGCATCGTCTCACGATCGATTACAATTTTCCGGCCTGCAGCGGTGGTTATTATGAGCGCGTCGTCTGGAGACGGAAGTTCCTGCGCCCGATCGGGAACCTTTTCCGCGGGCGATGGCCGTGGCTCATTACCACAGCGATCGCGCTGGCCAGCCTGCTGATCGCGCTGCTGAAGTGCCGCTAACTTGTCGAATTGTGCGTCAATGTGCGGAAGGATCCCCGCCAGTTGACGCAGTTCGTCGATCCGCTCCTGTAACATCAGATCGCCGCTCTTGGCCGCCCTCAACTGCGCGATCTTCCTGTCGATCGCCATCCCGATCAGAAACGCGCAGAGCTCGACACCGAGGAAACTGAGCCAGCAGGCCGCCGGCACGCTGCAAAATTCGGTCGCGAAATTCACGCCTTCCTCCCTTTCTTTTTCTTCAGCCTCGGACCCGGCACCATGCAGAGCACGAAGCCGGCGGAGCCCTTGACCGCCAGACGCATGGCCTGATCGATCGGCAGATCGTACCAACGCCGGCGGCCGTGCTCGCGGAATCGCAGGATGTCGCCGGTGTCGATCCGCACGACGATCCGCCGCGCCTTCTTGGCATTGCGCGGGAACAATACGCCATACTTGCGAACCGTCGCGCGCTGCACCGGCTTGTCCGTGGCAGTCATCCCGTCCTCCTTTGCCATAGATCAGTGGCGGATCGCCGAGCCGCGTCCTCGCGTTGGCCGGACGGGGTCGCGCGGAATGCCGCCTCCGCAGCAGTGCACTCTTTGTTTGCGTGGGCCAAATGCTCGCGTGCATTGCGGAGCGCTATTTGGGCCGCGCTCAAGGATCGCTCCGCGGCCATTTCGGCCTGTGTGCAGAACCAATGGTGTTGATTCGCCGGGCAGCGCCGCTCGTATGCCATTTCATCAGCCCGGTCGATGGGGGATTTGTAGATGCCGGTTTCCATGGGGTGTCCTTTGGAATTTGGAGTTTGGAGTTTGGGATCTGGAACTTTGCCCTAGGGGTTGGCCTGTCGGTCGCAGTCATGCGTTGCCTCCCAGACCGCACCGGGGAAGGCCTTGCGGCCCAGGTCCCGGCGCGGCAGCATCGGAGGTGTTATGGACTCCGAAAAACAACTCAGTGAAATCAAAGCTCATGTGGTGGCTCTTCATGCTCACATGCGGGTGATGTCGGCGGTACTGTTGGCCCGCCTGGTTCCGCAGGAGGAGTTCCAGCCGTGGCTGGAGACGGTGGAGAAGATGGAGACGGACCTGCGCCGGGCGCTCGTGGATCTTGATCCGGATTCTGGGGACTGGCCGGATCTCGGAGACTGGTGGCGACGGCCACCCGGGCTGAATTGACCAGCGCCGGCGTCATTGCCAGGAGATCTTCCCGACTCATCGCGCGCCGGGCTGTTATGGCCAGCGATACCTCCCGGCCGGCGATTTTGAGCGTCGCCTTCATTCCGCCCTCCTTTGCGCTCGCCGCAGGGCTTGCAACTCGGAATAGCGCGCGCTCAAACCGGGGCTCTGTCGTTCTCCGACCAGGACGCGATAGAGGTGCGTGTAGGTGACCCCGAGCGTCCTTGCGTCTCGCGCGCCGGGCTGTTATGGCCGGCGATTTTGAGCGTCGCCTTCATTCCGCCCTCCTTTGCGCTCGCCGCAGGGCTTGCAACTCGGAATAGCGCGCGCTCAAACCGGGGCTCTGTCGTTCTCCGACCAGGACGCGATAGAGGTGCGTGTAGGTGACCCCGAGCGTCCTTGCGTCTCCGACGATGCCCGGATGCCTCGTACACCACCGCCGCCGATTCTTTTTGGGCTGGCGTGCCTTCATTGCGGCGTTAAGCATGGTTCCAGAGAGTTCCATCCGGTTCCAAACGTCAAGCCGGAATTGGAACTATTTGGAACCATCATGAATTTCCCCGACAAATTGCGCCGCCTGATGCGCGAGCGGGGTTATTCGCAGACCAGCCTTGGCATAAAGCTGGGCAAATCACACCGTGCCGTAGGGAAATGGTTAGCAGGTGATTCTATCCCGAATCCAGAGACGGGAAGAGATCTTGCCGGACATTTCGGCGTGCCGGTTGGCGTCCTTTTTGATGATGCGCAAAATCTACCCTCGCCGCCGCAGTCCCCGTTGGAAGTGGCGGAAGAACGGTGGCGCTCAAATACTGAGGCCTTGGAAGATCCCGAAGTAGAGATCACCGCCCTCCGACAGTTACTCGCCGATGCTCAGCGCCGTCTTGACCATCTAACGATTAGTGTGCGAATGGGAAAAAGAAAGAATCCCCAATGAAACCGAATCTGCTCGTCGTTCTCGGGTTGGCCAGTGTGCTTGCTCTGGCCAGTTGCGTTGGTCCCCAGAATCAAACACCGGAAATCTATCACATCAGTGTGCTGATCGATCACGGGGATGCCGTCGTCTCCATCTATTCAAGAAGCAATCTCTCGGATCTCGAATCCCGACTTCCAATACCGGAATCGCGTTGGTCAGCTTATGGCAGAAAAATCGCCGAAAGACAGACGGTCGGAAGCCGAACCGATTTCGCGTTGGTCGGGGATCCGGCCTATGGCGTCACTGTTCAGGCAAATAATCGGTGGCAGTTTTGTGAGCGGAATCTATGGCCTCTTTTGCCGAACCAAACGGTCACCATGGAGATGGTAGAGAAATCCGGCATGCACACCGGGAGAGAGATCCTCGAATCACTCCGCGCTTATGGGCTGGCGCTCTCTGAGCCTGAGTTCACGGCGGAACAGCAGCAGCTTGCGGAAATGCAATGGCCCCAACGTCAATCCGAGATCAAACGACTCAAGAAAGTCGGACGGGAACAGGCGATCACCGCACATCCGGAATGGTCCGATGCAATCAAAGCTGCGATCCGGGATGAACAAATCATCATCGGGATGGACCCAGCCGCGGTTCAATTGAGTTGGGGATATCCAAGCGAAACGTCTGAAAGTGGAGGTGTCGGTGGCCAAACGGAGTCCTGGCATTATCGCGATCAGGATGGGCGCTTGAGCACCCTATTTTTCGTCGAAGGTCGGTTGGTTCGCTGGAATCTGGATAGATAGGCTTAAGCCTTCTTCAATTGATGACCCCGAGATCTAGATCTGCACCGGGTAGGAGCGCGAAGAAAAAGCACCGCGTGATCCTGCCGGCCCAGAAAGTGAGCCCTGTCACCTTGGCCTATCTGCAGAAGGTCGGGCCGCACTGCGGGGGCATTGGCCCGGCTATCGATTCTGCGATCGCAATCATCGAACACCTGACGCAATTGCGGAGGTCGGCGATAGGTTTCCGCGCCTCCGGGCGCGAGGCCGATAGCCTATATCGTGGTACGTTCTGCCAGACGCCGGCGCTTTGTATATTCCCAGTAACCGTCCAGCAGCAGAGCCTGCTTGACCTGCCCATATGAATAGGGCGTGCCGGCTCTTAACCGATCGACCTCAGCCTTGAATAGTGCGAAGGCATCCACTTTGTCGCAGATTGCTGAGTTGCGCGCTTCATAGAGCAGCGCAAGCAACCGCTCTTTATCAGCGGGGGTGCCCACAGCCAAAGAGCCGAGCGTTCATTTCGCCGACCATTTCCGGGGAAATATCGGGTGCGAGAGCCCGTTCGAGATCGGCGAGTTCTTCGACGCATGCGGCCAATGCCTGATAGCTCGCCCCCATGGCACTCAGCTGTTCTGCGTCGTCATTCTGAAGCCGGGCAAGAAGAAGCAGCCCCAAACCGTGAACGACTCCCACGGTGCCATGGAAAAACTGCTGATGGTCGGTCAGAGAGTCTGCAGCCGCCCAGTGATCATCCTCAAGCATCTTGGTATAATCGTATAAGTCCAGCCATCGGCCGACCGTGCGTAAAACATAGCGGCTCCGCTGGGCGAGTTCTCGCTGGATGGCGGCCATCTGGCGTGCGGCATGGCGCATGTCGGGAGTGGCCTGCTCTCCAAGGAGCAGCTCGGGCTGCAAGGGCGCGGCGGGGGAAGAGCGCATGGCTGATTGTCCTTTCTTACCGGAATCCGGTCAAGCCCGTTACGAAAGGCGATTCCTTCCCACCGTCGCCAGGGCCGCCAAGGTCACGCGACTGGAAGGCGATTTTCTGCGACAGTTGGGCCGATGCTTCCCGCCGCTCTCGCCGAACTCCTTCCTAGCCCGATCAGTCGGGGCTTTCAGCTGGACCTCTTCAACCTCTTGGCCGTGTTGGGGGCGCTGGTCGCAATATGGGCCGCCACGCGGCGCAAGCCGCCGCTAGATGCGGAGCTCGTCAAGCTTCAGTTTTCGATCGATGGTTTGCAGCAGTCGGTCGCCGATCTCGCGAATAATCAGAAGCTATGCGGAGCCCATCGGACTGAGACGGCCGACCTCAAACGTCGCCTGGGGGAGATCGAGACAAAGCGTGACGTTGATCTTCAAGCGCAGCGCACATATACCCGCGATAGCGCGCACGATATCTTCGCCAAGCTCGACGCCACAAAAGATGCGCTTGGCGTCAATATCCAGGCCGTCGAACGGGCGATGGGCCGCGTCGAAGGCGAAATGAAGAGTATCGGGGAGCGGATGGGACGGTTGGAGACAGTCAATCTGAGGATCCTCTGATGGCTACCAATTTATCCCAGGCTCAGCGCGAGGACCTCCGGTATGCCGTGCGCGCCGTGCTGGTGAACGCCAAGACGGTCGCTCTGACGAATGCCATGATTCTCTCGCGCCTCGAACGCTATCGGATGATCGATTTCGTCGCAGCAACAGCTGACGTTGAGGATGCATTGGCGGTGATCGTCGGCCTGGGACAAGCCTCATCGGTGCATGCCCCGCTCGGCGCCACGCTGTATTATCAGGCGACGGCCGCCGGCGTGCTGGCCCACGAAAGAGGCGTGTGAATCCGCCATGAAGATCGGCAATCGAGGATTTGCGTTCTTGGCGGTGCTTCCATGGGTGGCCGGTGCCGCGCTTGCTGCATTCGGTTATCATGAGTATAGCACGATCTTCGCCCCTGGGCGAAACAAGAAGGGCGCGGATGCCGCCGCAGTTGCTTCGGCAGAGACGGACGCGCAGGCCAAGGTTGCCAGCGAACGAGCCGCCGCGGTCGCCGCTGCTATCGAAAAGGCGCGAGGCGAGCACGCCGCGAGCGAGGCAAAACATGATGCCGTCGATGCTGCTGCTTCCGGCTTCGTTGCGGGCGCCACCATTGCACTCCAGGCCGATCCATCTCCTACGCCTGCCGAACAGGCCGCGCTCGCCCTCCTGGGGTCAGCATCAAGCACGCTGGGGCAACCGCTCACGCCCGACCAAAGGGCGATGTGGGTAAGGACTGTGGGCGGATTGATCGCGCAAAATGCGGAGGCGAAGGCGGCCCTTGCCGCGCAGACCTCTGCGGCCATCGCGTTGCGGGCGAGCCTCGATGCGACGGTCAAACATGCCGCGGCAAGTGACGCGCATGCCAGCGAGCTCGCCGGTCAGCTCGAGCAAACCAACGCCGCCCTCGCCGCCACCGCAGCGCATGCCGCGGATCTGACGAGCCAGGCCAAAGCATGGGCCGATCACGAGCCGGATCTACTCGCGAGAATCAAGGCGCTGGGCGGCCTGATCGGCGTCATGCTCATCGGACTCGTGTGGTACGAGATCAAGCGCAAGGGTCTCACTGGGGCGCTCCACGATGCTGTCGCACTCAAGGAGCATGTCCAGATGCAGGCATCGGCGCTCGGAGCAGATCCCGAAAAACTCAAGGCCGCGGCTGAGACATGGTGGGCCGACGACCCGAAGGCCAAGACGTTTTTCGATAAGACCAAATGTGCGCTCAGACTCTGATCTTCTTCCCATTTTCCATCCGGTCCAGATCGGTTCGGCTGGTTGATGCCACCGGGCCGGCCTGGTTTAGGGGTAATCCAGGCCGGCCCTTTTCGAGCCCATGACCGTGGCCCGCAAAGGCAAGATTGCCAGCTTCCCCCTCGCCATCCGCGAGGAGGTCAACCTTCGTTTGCTAGATGGCCAGCCCGGGAGCAAGATCCTGCCTTGGCTCAATGGCCTGGCAGAAGTTCTGCAGGTACTTGATGAGCGCTTTGGCGAGGAACCGGTGACTGCCCAAAACCTGAGCGAATGGCGTCAAGGCGGCTATGAGGAATGGCTGCAACGTCGTGGGAAGGTCCAGCAGTTGGGCGAGCTCGCAAAGTTCGCGGCCCAGCTTGGCCAGGCCGCCGGAGGCAACCTGACGGATGGATCCGCCGCGATCATCGGGGGGAAGATCCTCGAGAGGATCGAGACCGCGCAGTCGGACGAGATCGGCGACCTGACGAAAGCGCTTGTCGCCCTGCGATCGACCGACCTCGAGGCCCGCAAAGCCCAGCAGCGCGACCGGCTCCTTGACCAGAAACAACGCCTGGTCGAGCTCTCAGAGAAACAATGGCAGCTTCGGACCTCCGAGCTGTTCTTGAAGTGGCATGAAGACTGCCGTGCGGCTGAGATCGCCGAAGGCAAGGCGAAGCGGGACGTCAAGATCGAACAGTTGCGCCTGCTTATGTTTGGCGAAGAAAACCCCAATGCCGGCGAAACCCAAGGCTGAGCGGTCAACAGGCGTGGTTCCATTCCGCGCGTACCAACGCGCGGGCTTCCGGCAGGCCGTCCGCCGACTGGCCTATCTCTGGCGACGCCAGGGCGGGAAAAGCTACCTACTCGGCAACGAGGCCTTGGACTGGATGATGGAAACGGTCTGCCTCACGAGCATCATATCGGCGGCTATCGCGCTTGGCACAGAGGTGCTGGTCAAGGAAGCACAGTCCTGGAGGGACCACCTGGGCAAGCTCAAGTCGACGGCCGCGGCTGCCGGACTGAAGATGGAGACCAATGCCGATGCGATCGACTTCGATGGCTTCTGCGATCTGTTTGAGCATTCAAAATTGGAGGCGAAGCTCTTCCATGACCGCGTGACGTGCAGCCGCACGCGGGTGATCGCGCCGAATCCGAACACGGCGGTCGGCTGGACCGGTCACATCATCGGGGATGAGTTCGGCCGCTGGCCGAATTGCCAGGATGTTCTTGAGGCGATCGAGCCGTTCATGGAGTCAAATCCACAGTTTCGACTGCGCCTGGCCACCACGCCGCCGCCGGACGATAAGCATTACTCATATGAGATGCTGCTGCCTCCGGAGGGCGCCGATTTTGAGCCGAATGCGAAGGGCAATTTTTACAGGTCCAGCTATGGCCTGATGGTCCATCGCGTCGACGCCTGGGATTCCTTTATGGCCGGCCTCCCGATGCATCACCCGGATACCGGTGAAAAGATCACACCTGATCAGCATCGGGCGCTGGCCTTCGACAAGACCGCGTGGGATCGGAATTACGGGCTTCGCTTCATCGCTGGCGGCACAGCCGCAGTGAGCCTGGCCAGCCTGGCCCGGGCGATGGAACTTGGCCGCGGCCAGTGCATCGGCGTCAACGTCACGGAGGGGATCGAGGTTTAAGATTTCAAGCCAAGCAATCACTCAGCCCAAACAAAATATGCACTACAAAGACGGCACGCCGGCCAAACTCGGCGATATCATCCAGCGCGACGATGGCGCTGTCGGAATCATCATTGGGGGAAAGATCGGAGACGATTACTGCTCGAACGTCCGCGGTGGTCTTCAAGCCCGCGAAAGCGGCCGGGACTTATCCGATGTACGCCACCGGAGCCGGCTACCTCGGCGTTTTGCTGGACGAAAAGGGCCAGCTTGTTGCCCATGCCGCGGTGGCTGTCGAACTCGCGCCAGGCATCCAGACGCGCGAATGCCTGAAGATCGGGCATGTGGATATCGGCAATGGCTGATGAGCCTGAGTGAAGAAATGGATGCCTGGCTGGCCATGCAGCAGTCGCGGAACAGATGGCCAGGTCGCATGATCGGGCTACCGCCGGTCGTGGCTTTGGGCGATCGCGATTGCCTGACCGTCCCCCCATGCCCGCTCTCTGACTCCGAAATCGACTGGCTCTGGCCACGGTATGCGCGCTGCCGCTTTCCGCCGGCGACATTTGCCAAGCGCTTCGCGCGCACGCCTCGTGAGCATTTGACGCCGCGCGGCAAGAATGCGGCGGTCCGCTGCGCCTATACCTATCGGCGGCAAATCTTCGGGGAGTCTGCGAAGAAATGGAGCGAAGCTGACTTCCTCGCCGCCGTGCGCCAGGCCGCCGTGCGCCAGGCCGCCGCCGCGTCCGTCCCATCGGCCCCATCCGTCCCATGATCCGTGTCGCCGACATTCTTCCGCCTGGCTGGCTCGATGTATTCGCGCCGGATGCTCCGCGCATCGGCATTGGTCTCGATCCGGCCACCACGACCAAGGCGAAGTCGAACCCTTCCAGCATCTCAGCCATTCAGCAGGTCGGGCTCGTGTATTTCGCCCGGCTCATCCTGCGGTTCAAAACTGATGATCCGGATGTCACCGCGGGATTGCTTGCGTTGATCCTCGACGGCCTGCGCTCGCGCGGTCTGAGCGTGCGGCGTCTCTGCGTTCTCGCCACGAACGAACGCTTTTTCGCCACGGCGCTCCGGAAGCAATTCGCCGGGAAAGTGCCTGTCGAACTCGTGATCGAGAGCGAAAAGACGACCTATCTGGGTGAGGAAATGCTCTACAAGGCGTATCTCGGGAACCTTTTCGTGGGCACGATCGATGATGGCTACCTCCCGTTGCCCCCAGAAGAGTTCATCAAGCGCGACGTGCGTCAGGTCATGCGTGATCGCGGCACTTTCGATGCCGAGGTTGCCGAAGACGGCGGCCACGGCGACACATTCGCATCGACCAGCGCCGCGCTGCATGCGCTCAAGATCAAGAGCGGCCCCGCCGTCGCCGAGGCGGCTGCGGTCGGCACCTATGGCGCGCCGCAGAATCCTGGACGCAAGCTTTTCAACAAGGCCGCGGAGCGCGAATTAAAGCGCCGACATCTACCCATTTAAGGAGACCGCTATGCAAAATCCCAACGTCAAACAACGCCTGCTCAAATGGCTCGCCGACCAGCTGCCAACCGTCCGCCGCACTATATATGATGTGCGGCAGATGCGCACCGAGGCTGCGCCTGATCTCGATGTCGATCGCGTGCATGCCATCATCGAAGATGCCCAAGCCGGCAATATCGATGACCTCCTGCGCCTCTATCGGGACATGGTCATGGCGGGGTCCCACCTGCAGGGGCGTTTCACCGAGCGGAAGGAAGCTGTCCTCGGGGACACGCTCAGCATCCAGCCGGCCACTAAAACCAGTGTGGATGATAAGATTGCGGCAGTCGTCATTCAGGATCTTGTCGAGAATTGCCCGGATTGGCGCCGCGGCACTGCCCACCTCCTCGATTCAGTGCTCTGGCCCGTGTCCCTCCTCGAGAAGACGTATAAAGTGTCCGATCGCGTGCTGACCGCGGCGAATCTGCCCCCGATCCGGCTGCAATATGAGTTGGCCGCACTCACTGTTGTTCCCTATGAGCTGTTGGTCTATTATTGGGGGAAACTGCAGATTCGCGACACCGACGAGTTTGGCAATCCCCTCGGCACCTATCAGGAGCCGGATCCCGGTCGCTATATTGTTTCCCGCTGCCACCTACTGATCTCGATCCCCGATAATTGGGGCGGCCCGATGCGCTCGATCGTCTTCTGGTGGCTGCTTGGCCACATGGGACGCGACTGGTGGGCGCGCTACCTGGACAAATATGGAATGCCGTTCGTGGTCGGGAAATATGACCAGGGCGATGATGCCTCCCGGTCGATCCTCGAGCGCGCCTTCAATTATGCCTCAAAAATCGGAGGCTTGGTGATCAGCAAGGATACCGAAGTCGCGCTGCAACAAGCGGCTGCGGGGCAATCTGGCGAGGCATTCGACAAATTCGTCGAGCAGTGCAACAAGGAGATCAGCAATTTGGTCTTGGGGCAAAGCCTGAGCTCCAATGCACGAAGCACGGGCTTGGGATCAGGCATCGCCGCATTGCAAGGCGAAGTCCGTCAGGATAAGCGCAAGAGTGACGCCGCTGGGTTGGCCGAGACCCTCCGCTACCAGCTTTTCGAGCCATATTTGCGGATCAACGGGCTGGCGGGGTCTCCTCCCAAGCTTACATTTGGCTCGGATTCGGTGAATGAATCCGCCGCCACTGGCACAATCCTGACCTCCCTGAGCCAGGCTGGCCTCGAACCGACCGATGATGCCCTCCCTATCATCTCCGAAAAGGTCGGCTTCACAGTCCAGCGCCAGTCGGCGCCGGCTGCCGGCGCTCCATTCGCGCCTGGTGCGCCCGGCCGACCTCCATTTGGTGTCCATTCCGTCACCCAAATCCGCCCGCGGATGCAAGGTGCCGAGGAGGCCAACGCCGCGATCGTCCGTGAGGGGGCTGCGAAGCTGTCGCAGGCTCTTCGCAAGAGTCATGCACCAATCGTTCAATTGGTGGCGACCAGCAAATCCCCGCAGGATGCCATCGATCGGGTCAAGGCATATTGCTCAAGCCTCGATCCTCTAGAGGCCGCCTCGATCACCGAATCCGCTCTCAAAGCGATGGCCGCAAATGGGTCCGTGGCCCACGCCAACTGACCCATTTCAATAATTATTTCCGGGTCTGTTTTGCCTGGCACGGGATAATTATTGAAATGCCCTTCGCAACTAGCTGCCATCCGGCCAGTTCGCACCATTTCCAACCAAATCCGGCTATTTCAAACATTTCTCCCCGTGTTGCCATGCCCTTCGCGTCCCTGCCCATCGCCTCCGCAAGCTCCGGGGTGAGCGGGTCGACGCCCACGCCCAGGAAACCGCGCGCGACCGTGCCGGTCGCAATAAGGCTTTGCATCACGCTCGAGGCGAGGTTGATCGGGATGGCAAATCCGATGCCCATGCTGCCGCTCGTGGTCGATATTATGGCGCTGTTGATCCCGATGAGGCGCCCTTTTGCGTCGACGAGCGCGCCGCCGGAATTTCCCAGGTTGATCGCAGCGTCGGTTTGGATGAAATCCTCGTAGCCGTTGATGTCGTCCAGCAGATGGACGCGCCGGCCTTTGGCGGAGACAATGCCGCTGGTCACCGTCTGCCCGATGTCGAGCGGATTTCCTACGGCGAACACGATGTCGCCCACCCGCAGCCGGTCGCTGTCAGCCAGCGTGACCGTCGGGAGATTGTCCGCCTCGATCTTGACGACCGCCACGTCGGTCTTGGGATCGGTCCCGATGATTCTTCCCTTGAACTCGCGGTCATCCGCCAGGGCCACCTTGAGCTCGTCGGCGCCCTCGACGACATGGTTGTTGGTCAGGATATAGCCGTTGGGCGACACGATGACCCCGGAGCCGAGGCCCTCCTCGCGCGATTCACGGTCCTCGTCGCCGAAGAACTGCCGGAACGAGGGCGGCAGGCGCCTGCGCACCGTCTTGCTCGAGTAGATCGACACCACCGCCTTCTGCACCGGCTCGACCACATCGGCGTAACTCACGGCCGGGCCCGGCTTCCCGTCGGTGAGGGGCGACAGGTCGATCTTGAGCAAGGGCTTTGGAGGCGGCGGTTCCTTGGCGCCTGCCAGAAGCAGCGCAATCAACACCGATGCCAGGCCGTGGAGGATCTTGCGGTTCATGAGAAGAGGAAAACGGGTGGACACCCTGGCTGCGCACAGGGCTCCACACAAACCGGAACCGCTCAAAATCCCTTGATCTTGAAAAGGCTGGTGATGCTCTCGTTGCTGTTGATGCGCACGATCGCCTCGCCGAGAAGCCCGGCGATGCTCAGGGCGGTGATGGGCAGGCCGTGGGGATCGATGGGAATCGAATTCGTGGTGATGAGCTCATCGATCTGCCCGCCTTTGAGCCGCTCATAGGCCATCTCGCTGAGTATGCAGTGGCTGACCGCCGCCCGCACTTTTGTGGCCCCGTTGTCCCGGAGGATGTTCGCGGCCGCAATCAGGGTGCCGGCGGTCTCGGTGATGTCGTCGACGAGCAGCACTTCGCAGCCCTTCACATCGCCCACCAGGTTGATGGCTTCAACCGTGGTGGCGCTCATGCGTTTCTTGGCCACGAGCCCGAGGCTGGCCCCAAGCATGTCGGCATAGGCCGCGGCCATCTTCATGCCGCCGACGTCCGGGGAGCAGACAACAAGACCGGGGGGCATGTCCTTGGCGAGATAGTCGAAGAACACCGGCGAAGCGTAAAGATGATCGACGGGAATGTCGAAGAAGCCCTGGATCTGCTGGCTGTGGAGATCCATGGTGAGCACCCGATTCGCGCCCGCGGCCACGAGCAGGTTCGCGACCAGCTTCGCCGTGATGGGCACCCGGGGCTGGTCCTTGCGATCCTGGCGCGCATAACCGTAGAAGGGCATGACCGCCGTGATGCGCTGCGCCGACGCGCGGCGGGCCGCGTCAATCATGATGAGCAGCTCCATCAGATGATGGTTCGACGGCGGGCACGTCGACTGGATGATGAACACATCCGCGCCGCGGATGTTCTCGTTGATCTTCACGAACGTCTCGCCGTCGGGAAAACTGGTCACCGTGGCCTCGCCCAGGGGGACGCCGATATGCCGGCAGATTTCCTCTGCCAAGGGCCGGTTTGAGTTTCCAGAGAGTATCTTCAGCCGAACTTCGCTCATAGGAGCCCGCCATCTTGCCCAGAAGCGCCGGCGGCGGAAGTCTTTTCTTGCGATCCCGCGCCCCGCGCGGCGTCAGGCGCCGCCGGACATTCCCCTGATCTGTTCCTCCAGCGCGTCGACACGGTGGAAAAGTTCCGGAAGGCGCTGTCTGAGGACGGCGATGCGCTTTTCAAGCATCAGGGGAAGGGCGGGCGTGCCGAACACGGAACTCCCCGCCGCCACGTCGCCGGCGATCCCGGCCTGCGCACCGACCTTCGCACCGCGGCCGATCGTGAGGTGTCCGGCCACGCCGACCTGGCCCGTAAGAACAACGAAGTCCTCGATCACAACGCTGCCGGAAACGCCGACCTGGCCGCAGAGGATGCAGTGCCGCCCGACGATGACGTTGTGCCCGATCTGGACGAGATTGTCGATCTTCGTGCCCTCCCCGATGACGGTCTGGCCGAACCGGGCGCGATCGATCGTGGTGCCCGCGCCGATCTCCACATCGTCCCCGATCACGGTCCTGCCGATTTGCGGCACCTTCTCGTGACGGCCATTGACCCACTCGTAACCGAAGCCGTCGGCCCCGATCACCGCGTTGGCGTGGATCCGCACCCGCCGTCCGATCTCGGAATCCGCATAGATGCGCACTCCCGGCATGAGCTGGCAATCGTCGCCGATCACGGCCTCGCGCCCGATGTATACCGCCGCCCGGAGGTCCACCCGTTCCCCGATGCACGCCCCTGCCTCGACGACGCAGAAGGGGCCGGTCGCCGCGCTCGCTGCAATGCGGGCGCCCGCCGCCACCACGGCCGTGGGATGCACGCCCGCCACCACGGGCGGCCGCGACGCCGCTTCGATGCGCGCGCATAGCCGCGACAGCGCCGCCGACGGCTGGTCGACCACAAGGAAGAGCTGGTTCACCCCGGGCTCACCGGCATAATCCGGAGGGACCAGGACCACCGAAGCCTGCGTTCCGGCGACGTCCGCCTTGTACTTCGCCTGGCCGAGAAACGACAGGTCGCCAGGCCGGGCCAAGCGGAGCGCGGAGATTCCCTGGATCGTTGCCGTGGTTGCACCCCGTGCAGCCTGCGGCTGGACGATTGCTGCGATCTGATCAGCGGTGAACGAAAGCTGCATGGCGGATGATCTCGTTGGCGATGCCCTCATCCAAACCCCGGGGCTCGGGATTCGCAACGGGAACCGTCGGCGGGTATTCAAGCAAAAATCCGGCCCTGTCCAAAGAAAAAACCCCGCCCGGATCGGGCGGGGTTCCCGTGCAAGTCGGGTTTCCAGGCCATTGCCCTGGCCGGGCCGGCCTATTTCTTCTTTGGAGCGAGCCCGGGGACAGTGACACTTGGGCTCTCGGAAGTCGTCGCAGCCGGGGCCGTCGCGGCCGGCGGCGGAGGCGCCGGGCGATCCTTGTTGATCGCAGCCAGGCAGTCGTCAGTGATGTCGTAGGCGGCTTCTGCATAAACGCACGCGTTGCGGTCCATCACCAAGGTCGAGCCCTTGCCCTTGGCAACTTCGGCAACCTTCTTGATGATCTCCTCGACCAGCAGCCTGCGAATGGTGTCTTCTTGCTGGCTGAGCATGCGGCTCGTGTTGTTCTTGAAGGTGTTGATGTCATTCTGGCGGCGCTGGATGTCCTCCAGCAGCTTCGCCGCATCGGCCTCGGCCTTGGCCTTCGCGTCGTCGGTCGCGAACGGCTTCTTCGACTGCTCCAGGGTTTCCTTGTACTGGTCCGCAACCTGGGTGAACTCCTTCCCCATGCGTTCGAACTCCTCCTGGGCCTTCTGCTCGCTCGCCCTGAGCTTGGCATTCTCCTGATCGGTCTTATAGTAGCTCGCGAAGAGCTTGTTCATGTCGACAGTGAGCAGCTTCACCGCCGGCTGGGCTGAGAGCCCAAGCGCGGCAGCGCTGAAGGCGGTTAACGTAAGGATCGATTTCAACATTCTGTTCATGGGAGATGACAATGGGCAGTGGTTTGGAATCAGAAACGGGTTCCGAAGGAGAAATTGAACTGATTGCCTTTCTTATTAACTTTGTCACCGGTCAAGGGAATACCAAAATCGAGGCTCAGGGGGGCCCCCGCCACAAAAAGACGGAGTCCGACGCCAAAATCATCGTTGTAATGCGACGGGTCGAAGTCGTAGGCGTTGGTATTCACGAAACCGATATCGTAAAAGAAGGCGATCCGGATGGGTTTCACGACATCAAGCGAATATTCGGCGGTGAACATCCCGTAGGTCTTGCCGCCGATGGGTTCCGCATTGGTGTCGCGCGGGCCGACATCCCGGTATTCAAAACCGCGCAGGTCATCGGGGCCGCCGAGGAACCACTTGTCGTAATAAGCCACGTCGGAACTCTTGCCGTAGTTGTCGATGACCCCGGTGCGGCCGACCAGGCTGAGCACCTGGGTCTGAGCGCGAAACACGGGAATGAACTCCGAGCCGCGGAATTCCGTCCGGTAGTAGTTGTTCGTCCCGCCCAGGACTCCGCCGGCGATCTCCGCGAGCAGCTGGACGTGGCTGCCGCGCGTCGGGTTGACAAGCCTGTCCCGGGTCTCCCGCACGAACAGCAGGCCGACCTTGTCCGTGTGGGTCAGGCCGGCGAGCGACTGGATGATGGATGAGGCGTTCGAATTGACGTTCTTGATGTCGATTTGCTCGTCGGTGAACGTCACGCGTCCCTCCACAAATTCGAAAAGGTGTTTGCGCAGGTAGATCTGCGCGCCCGTCCGGACCTCCTCATAATACGTGCTCGTGTAGCTTGAATCCGCGCGATAGATCTGGAAGCCGAGACCGAGTTCCTTCTGGAAGAGCCACGGCTCCTCAAACGAGAGAACGACCTGATTCGTCAGCGTCCCGATCTCGAAGCGCAGGGAGAATTTCTCGCCAGCCCCCTGGTAGAACGATTGCTGGTTGAACAGGTCGAAATTGGACTGGCTGATCTGGGCGAACACCGTCGCCCGCTCAAGCGAGCTGTAGCCTGCGCCAAAGCTGAACTGCCCGGTCTTCGCCTCCTTAAAGGTGATCTTGAGGTTGCGGCGGCCGGGAATGTTCGTCGTCTCCGGGGTCAGGTCGACATCCTCAAAGAAACCCGTGTTCTCCAGCCGCATTTTGCTGGCCTTCATCCTGATCGTGTTGAACACGTCGCCCGGGCTCAGGACCAGTTCGCGGATGATGACGATGCTCTTGGTCTTGACGTTGCCTTCGATCTTCACCGATTCGACGTAGAATTTCTCGCTCTCGTCGATCTGGTACTCGATGTCGATGTTGCCCGTGTTCAGGTTGGGTTTGCGCAGCATCCGCACCCGCGTTTCGAGGTAGCCGCTCCGACCATAGAAGTCCTCGAGCGTCTCCAGGTCCTTGTCCAGTTTTGCCGGGCGGAAGATCATCCCGCTCTTCTGCCGCAGCACCAGCTTGAGGATGTCCTCGGCATAAAGCTTGCAGCCGGTGATCGTGATGTCGCCGATCCGGTACCGACGGCCCTCATCCACGTGCAGGGTGATCACCAGGCGGCCGGACTTTGGATACTCGTAGGCGATGCGATCCTGCGGGATGTCGACGTCGAGATAGCCCTGGTTGCGATAGTAGTCGACCAGCTTCGTCACATCATCCTCAAACTGGTCATCCTCGTACACTCCGGAACCGGTGAGCCAGGAGAACATCCACCAGCGCTTCGTCTCCATCTCCTTGCGAAGCCGCTTGGCCTTCACGTGGTTGTTGCCGGTGAAACGGATGTCGGCGATCCGCACCCTGTCGCCTTCGCGTATCTTGAAGATGACCGTGCCAAATCCGACGTTCCGGTCCCGCTCGATGTTATAGGAGACCTGGGCCTGGTTGAAGCCGTGCTTCTGGTAAAACTCATGGAGCTTCTCGGCGTCGGCCTTGACCGTGTGCTCGTCGAGCGAGCTGTTCGTCTTCGTGCTGATCTCCTTTTCCAGTCGGCCGGTTTTGTACCTCTTGTTGCCCTCGAAATGCACCGCCTGCACGCGGAACTTGGGCGTGATTTCGAACACCAGGTTGACCGACTTGTCGGGCAGTTCCTCGCGTTTGACCTCGATGAACTCGAAAAGCCCGGTGCGGTAAAGCGACCGGATGTCGCGGTCGATCGCCGCCTCGTCGTAGTCAGTCCCGGCCCGCACCTGGATGTTGGCGCGCACGATCTGCTCGCTGACGTTGGCGAGGCCGATGAACTTGACGGCGACGGCGGCGACCTTCTTCTGCGGGGTTGCCTCCGCGGCGGGCGTTTCGATCTGGGCGCGCGCAAGCGGGGCGCCGATGATGAGAGCCAGGGCAAACGAGAACAGCCGTAAATAAATGGGCCCTAGGCTATTGGGCGTAGTTTTCAAATCGGGTGGTATCCTTCAGGAAGGTTAGCTTCAATTCTCCTACTGGCCCGTTTCGCTGCTTGGCAACAATTAAGTCGGCAGCATCGGCGGCAGTCTGGTATTTGTCATCAGCGTCTTTTGGGCGGGCAAGCATGAGCACAACGTCGGCGTCTTGCTCGATGGAGCCGGATTCGCGCAAATCCGACAGGCGCGGGGCACGGTTCTCCTTCTCCGACGAGCGGTTCAACTGACTTAGAACAAGCACGGGCAGGTCAAGTTCCTTCGCCATGGCCTTTAGCCCGCGGGAAATCTCCGCGACCTGCTGTTCGCGCGGGGTCTGGGGATCCGCCGCGCTGAGCAGTTGGAGGTAGTCGACGATGATCAGGCCCAGCTTGAAACGCGTGTACAGCCGGCGGGCCTTGGCGCGGAGTTCCATGATGGTCAGATGGCTGGAATCATCGATGAAAAGCGGGGACTTGGAGAGCTCGTCTGCGACGTCCACCAGCCGCTGCTGTTCCGGACCCTGCTTCGGGAGCATGCCCTCGCGCAACAGGGTGATGTTGACCTTGGCGCGGGAACACAGCATGCGCAGGGCAAGTTGTGCGGCGCTCATCTCAAGCGAAAAGACGAGCGTCGGCACGGGCTCGCCCTTCTTGGGCAGTACGGCCGACTCGGCAACGTTGAGCGCCAGCGATGTCTTTCCCATCGACGGGCGGGCCGCCAGGACGATCATCTCCTGCTTCTGGAAGCCGAAGGTCAGCTGGTCGAGGTCCTTGAACCCCGAGGCCACCCCCGTCAGCTCCCCTTTCTTCATCATCAGCTTGTTGATGACCGTCATCGCCTCGCGCGCCGGCTCCCGCATCGGCTTCGCGGCATCCGAGATGCGATCCTGGGTGACGCGGAAGATGTCCTGCTCGACCCGGTCGATGAACTCCTCGATGCCTCCCTGATAGGCAAAGCACTGTTCGACGGTGCTGGTCGTGACCTTGATGAGCTCGCGCAACAGGTGCAGCTCCCGCACCTTCTCGATGAAATAGACCGCCTGCGCGGTGGTCGGAATCCGCCCGCTGACCTGGATCAGATAGGGCATGCCGCCGACCGCATCGAGTTGCTGGGCAACGCGGAGTTCCTCGACCAGCATCTCGATCCCCACCGGCGGACTCTTCTGATAAAGGGCGCAAAGCTTTTCGAAGATGACGCGGTTGGGGGGAAAATAGAACGCTTCGGGCGTCAGCCGGAACTCGAGACAGCGTGCGATCGTGTCGCCGCCATCAATCAGGCAGCATGACAACAGGTACTCCTCAGCTTCCAGGCTGTGCGGCGGCGTGCGACCCACAAAGGCGGCCGCAGCGGGCCCGCCGTCAGGGGACTGGGGGCGGGGCGGGACGGCGGCACTGGGGTTCTCAGCCATGCGCGGGGATGAAGAAGGCAGTCAGACGGCCGAAAAACCACCTCCGCAATGAAATGTTTTCAACATGGGGTTCACAACCGGGTTCCTCCCGCCCGCGCCAAACCGGCTCAAGCGGGCCGCGCCCCACGATGCGGCCCTCCGGCCGGGGAGCGCACCTGGGTTCAGCCGCCCGGCTGGACGATCGGGTTTTCCGAGACGACGTCGAAGTTCAGGTCGACCGACACATCGGCATGGAGCTTGATCTTCACCGTGTGCTGGCCAAGCGCCTTCACCGGCGTGTGGAGAAGGATACTGCGCTTCTCGACCTCGAGGCCGGCCTGCGCCAGCTTCTCATGGACGTTGCTCGCCGTGATCGCACCAAACATCTTGCCTCCCTCGCCGGTTTTCACCGCGAACGCGATGCGGGTCTGTCCGAGTTTCTCCGCCATCGCCTGGGCTCCCGAAAGCTCCTGCGCCTCACGCCCGGCGCGCCGTTTCTTGAGCGCCTCGATCTGACGGCGGTTGGAGCTGGTCAACGGCACCGCGACGGAGCGCGGAATAAGGTAATTGCGCGCATATCCGGCGCGAACTTTGACCTGGTCGCCTTCGGCGCCGAGACCTTCGACGGGTTTGATCAAAAGCACTTCGTGATGAGCCATGACTGAAATCGGGTTGAACGCGGGTTGACGGGAAAGAGCGGAATGCAGGGCGGATCAAAAAGGCACGTCATCTTCGACCTTCTGCGGTCCGGGGGCGGGCGGCTGCGCCGCGGCGCGCTCCGGAGGCGAGATCAGCTCGGCGGGCGGTTCGTCTCCCCCCGCCACAGCCGCCGGGGCCTCCCCGCCTCCCGCGTTCGCGGGGCGCCGCCGCCCCCGCCGCGGGAAAGGAACTGCACGTTGTCCAGCACAACCTTCAGTTTGTTGCGCTTCTGGCCGCTTTGTTTGTCCTCCCAGGAATCAAAGCGGAGCCGGCCCTCAATGAAGGCGGGGCTGCCTTTCTGAAGGTACTTTGAGACGAGCTCCGCCTGCTTGCCCCAGGCCTCGATGTCGATGAACGCCGTCTCGTCGCGCGTGGCGCCGGACTCGTCCTTGTACTGGCGGTTGACCGCCAGGCCGAACTGGCAGATGGGCGTTCCTTTCGGCGTGACCCGCAGCTCGGGATCGCGCGTAAGGTTGCCGATGAGGAAGACTTTGTTGAGCTGGGCCATGGGAATGGGCGCAGGAGGCGGTCACACCGCCTGAACCAGGGCGCGATAAACGCTGGAATTGAGCCGCAGGCGCTCGTGAAGGTGGCGGGTGCTGTCCACGGGCGCCGAAAAATCGATCTGTACGTAGACGGCGTCGGGAAATGTGCTGTCCGTAACCCGGGCGAATTCCTTCTTGCCGAGGTTCTCCACGCCGGTGACTTCGCCCTGCACGGCGGCGATCTCCTTCTTCACGCCTTCGATGATCTGGTCGACGGTCTCTTCCTTGCCACGATTATCGAGGATGAAGGTCGCGTGGTATTTGCGTTTGGTCTGGGTCATTTTGGTCGGATCGGCGGTTGAGCTTGTTCATGGCCTGGTCGGGCCCCTGCTCGATCAAAAGGTCGAGGCCGTCGACATAGGCGGTGAGATGTTGGTTGAAAATGGTCTGTTCTTCGGGGGTGAATCTTCCAAGCACGAAATCCTTGAGGTCCATCTCCGGCGGATGCCTGGGTCCGATGCCGATGCGGTAGCGGACGAATCCGCCGCCCAGGTGGTGGATCAGGCTGGCCACACCGTTGTGGCCGCCCGCGCTGCCGCGCACCGCGAGCTTGATCCGGCCCAGCTCAATCGTGAGGTCATCGTAAACCACGATGATCCCGGCGGACGCGAGCCTGTAGAAAACGGCAAGCGCACCCAAGGCGCGCCCGCTATCGTTCATGAAGGTCTGGGGCTTGGCCAGCACGCAGGTCCGGCCGTCCGGCCGATCCCAGCGCCCGATCTTCGCCTCGAAACGCGAGGAGTTTCGCCACGGGAGATCGTGTCGCGATGCCAGGGCGTCGACGACGGCGAAGCCGGCATTATGGCGGGTGTTCGCGTATTCGCGCCCCGGATTACCCAGTCCGGCAACGAGCAGGATGGACATGTCTCAAAGAACCGTGCGCCCGGCCCGGCGGCGTCAAGGGCAACCCGGCCGGCGGAAAAACCTCATTTCTTGCCCCGGGCAGCCTTCTTGTCGGCCGCGGCGGGCTTGCCCGCGGCGGCAGGCGCGGCGGCGGAAACGCCGGGTTTCGCACCCGCGGCAGCGGGCGCACCCGCCTTCGCACCCGCGGCGGCCGGCGCACCCGGCTTTGCACCCGCGGCAACGGGCGCACCGGGCTTGGGTCCGGGAGCGGCGCCAGCGGCCGCAACCCCCGCAGCGGGCGCAGCGCCCGGCGCGGCAGCGGCGCCTTCGGCAGGCGCACCCTCCACCGGGACGCCCTCGGCGGGCACCGCGGCCTCGACAACCGCCTCGACGATCTCTTCCACGGGCTCCACGCAGGAAACCACCGGCTGGTTCTTGTCGCCCAGAAAAACGACGCCGGGAACCGCCTTGAGTTCGCTGATATGAATAGTCCGGCCGACGTGAAGCTCGGTGACGTCGACGTCGATGAACGCCGGCAGATCCTTCGGCAGGCACCGGATGCGCAGCGTGTGCGAGGCCGCCTCCAGCACGCCCGCCTCATTTTTCACGCCCGTGGACTCGCCCGAGGTATGCACCGGCACGTTGATCTCCATCTTCTCGTCCGCCTTCACCTCGTGCAGGTCCACATGGAGAAAGCGATCGGTCATCGCATCGCGCTGCACCTCCTGCAGGATCGAAAGAGCCTGTTCCTTGGCGCCCTTCAGCTCGATCAACGCGGCATTGTCTCCGATCGCCTTCACCAGGCGGGCGAATTCGACACTCTCGACCGACAGCGTGGCCGGCGGGGTGTGCTTGCCGTAGAGGATCGCCGGAATGCGGTCCTGTTTGCGCAGCCGCCGGGAGGCGCTGCGGCCCGTGCCCTCGCGCGGCGAGACGTTGAGCGAAAACTGTTGTTTCATGGTTTCGTTCCCCCTGTCACCCCGGAAATGGAGGCAGGCGTAATGGAAAAGGGTGCGAGGGTATAGATCGCATTCCATCGAATGCAATCAAAACTTTGCCTGCGACGGCGGATGACGGAATCTGGCCTGAGAAGCCGAAACGATGCAGCCGGATGCAGGGCGGGGCCGCCGAACCCCGCCGAATAAGAAATGTGATGATCCGAAGGCGGGGTTCGGCGCCCCTGCTTTACAATCCCGCACTGGACCCGTCCGTGAAACTGGGTGCGAGAATTGCTCCGACCGCATCGTTCCCTCTCAGGCCAGATTCCAGTCACGCACCCTGTGGTTTTGGGCGTCTCCGGTTCCTGGCCGCTGGAGACGCGACGCCCCCGTCGCGTTAAAAAAAATCCAACCACAGAGACACAAAAAGCACGGAGACCGAACATTGTGGGGCAATACATGCTCAACGAGTACGAGTCGATCACGGGCACGCTCGCGGAGAGCACGGCCCATTATGACGCCGACGGCAACTTGACTCAGGATGGGACCTGGAACTATGCCTACGACGGTGAGAACCGGCTGATTTCAATGACCCTCTCCGGCCAGACGCTTGCCTTCAAGGAGTATGCGATAGAATAGGCGATAGGGACAGGTCAAAGTAGGCTATCCTGACTTCCGCAACTGGAGGCCGGTTTTGGATTTTTCGGGTTTGCGGCTCGTGCAAGTGATTGGTGGTGCGCGATCGGTTTTTCCAACGGTCCCCGCTAACTCCAAAGGTCGCCACTACAACGGGCGAGGAATCGGGGTGCGGATTTTGGGCGGGGGCTGGGCGGGCAGCGAGCGTCCGAGCCGGTCGAGCAGCAGGGCGACATCGCGGTCGGGCTCGGTGCGGCGCACCAAGAGCAGTTCCCGATCGTCGGTGGTGGGGACGATCACATCGAGCATTTGCAGGGTCGCCAGTTTTTCGAACACCACGCGGGGCATCAGGCCGGGGGCCAGGCCGCGCAACTGCTGGCGCAGGGTGATGGAGAGACAGTAGGCAAGAAAGGCGACGAACAAGTGCGCCTCGATGCGCTCGGGCTTGTGATGATAAATGGGACGCAACCCCAGGTCATTCTTGAGCGTGCGGAAGGCTTCCTCGACGAAGACCAGTTGCATGTAACAGTGCCAGATCAGTTCGGGTTCGTCGGCCGCGAGATTGGTGCGCAACAGGTAGCGGCCCTCGCGTTGGCGCACCGCGCGCAGCGCCGCCCGGTCGAGCTGGTAGCTCAAAATGCCTTCGGCCGAGACTTCGGCGTGGACCAGGCCCGTGGCGACGCGGCCGGCGCGGTCTTGCGCCGCCCCGAGTTTTTTGAGCAACAGATCCCGTGGCGGCGCCTGCTTCTGCAAATCGGCCAGGCGTTTCCAGTAAGCCTTCAGCCGGCGTTTGCGCATGCCCCGCTCCTTGCCCTCGCGCGCCCCGCTGTGGGCCAGCACATAGACCTCGCCGTCCTGCGGCAGCAGCTTCACGCGCAACTGCGGCCGGACTTCGCTCCACGGCAGCTCCGCCAGGGTTGACTCCAGTTTGGTGAGGCGGCCCTTGGGCGTGCCCACGAGGTAACGCACCTTGGGATCGGCGGCGCGCAATTCGGTGAGGACTTCCTCAGTGGGGATGCCGCGATCCATAATCCAGATGCGCTCGGCCTTGCCGAAGCGACGCTGGATCGTCTCGATCATCCCGCGCAGGGTCGTCTTGTCAGCCGTGTTGCCGGGAAACATCTCATAGGCCAGCGGCAGGCCCTCGGGCGTGACCACCAAGGCCACCACCACTTGGACACAATCCCCGCGTTTGTCGCGGCTGTAGCCAAACCGTCGCGGATCCTCATCGCCCTCGGGGACGTCGCATTCAAAGTAGGTCGAAGTCAGGTCGTAGAGTAAGATCTGATACGTCGCACCGAACAGGTCGCACCAGCGCTGCCGCAGGTGCCCGAACAGTTCCTCCTTCAGCGGCAGTAGCAGATCCAGGCAGCGGTAGAGCGTGTCGTCTTGCACGGCCCGTGCATCCACCTCGAGCAGATCACCCAGCGCGGTCGTATCAAACCACTGACGATGCAGCCGCCACTCGCTGCCTGGCGAGAGCAGCCGGTAGATCGTGAGGATGCGCAGCACCTTTTCCCAGTCGGTGCCCTCGCGGTTCAGCGGCAGGCGCGCGCTGAAAAAATCATCGAGGTGGAGGGTGCGCCACAACTCGTCGCCCAGCCAGCACGCGCCCCATTGCCGCGGACGGTCCAGCCGCAGCGAATCCAACCGAACCTGCACCGCCTCAGGGCCGCCCGCCGGTGGAATGCGATCCGCGGGAAACAACGCCAGTTGCTGCGTCGTGCCAGTGCTCTCGTCGAAGACCGTGATCGCACGCTCCCACGCCAGACGCTGACTGTCGTTGATCTCGCCCAGGTATAGGACATGCCGCTGCGCCACCTTGCCGTCGCCATAGCGCCGGCTTTCCACCACCGACCACGATCGATGCTCTTTGCCGTCCTTTTTGCGGGTGCTGCACTTCAGAAACATGCCCGCAGTTTACCAGCCGCCGGCCCCTCTGAATAGAGGCTTGGTCGCCACTACACGCCCTTTGGAAAAACCGATCGCACACCACCAACCACTTGCGTGGTCCACAAACGCGAAAAATCCCGAAACCGGCCTCCAGTTGCGGAATTTGGGTTAGGGCAGTGCGAGGAACAATACGCTCGCCGCTTCCTTTTTAGCTGCCATGCTGGAGGCCCGATGACGGCCGCGCCCCAGCCTCGCACGAGCGGCCCCGCACGCCGGGGACAGAGCCGCTTTGCGCCGCTGTCCCGCACCTGCCGCCGGGACCCAAGCCGCTGGACTGCGCGCCCGGCAAATCGCCTCGCGGGCCAAAAAACCGCACCGGGGATTTTTTTGGCTCCCGCCCGGAAAACGCACCAGGAAACCGTCTCGCTAACCCTTGGAACGCACCAGGAAAGCGGCACCTACGGCTTCGTTTTTGCACCGGGCTGCGCTGTAGCCCCAAACAGTGGATACGATGCTGTCTGCAACCTGAGCTTCACTCGCGACGGGAGTCAGGGTAGTTCTGGAGCTGCATCCCTTGGATATATACTATCCGTCACAAATCCTGACGGTAGTGGCTATTGCCCCGTACAACAGGTCAAGAGCGCTGCCATGGCGGCGGCAGTCGGAGCGCAGATTGGTGACTTCGTTCCTATGTATGTTCCGGCCGACTTTAATCCGCAAACATGGGTTGACGTGGGCAGTCATCTTGGCGCCATGGCTACAGACCTTAATTCTGGAATCGGCTTTCCTTTTGGGAGTGGAGTAGAAGACGTTTGCATGTATGCCTTTTGCAATAACGACGGACCACTTAGGATTAAGTATATTAATCCAGCATATGACGGCGCCGCCAATTTCGTCTACGGTGCCATGGCCACGGCCGCTGGCTATACGCCCGCGCAGGCACAGCTAGCGGCTGGAGCCTATCGCACTTGGGCATCCGGATTCGGAAATATCCAGTATTCTGGCAATACGGTGGAGAATTATAATGCTATTCAAGCCGGAATACAAGCTCAGCAGGCAGGTGCCAGAATTACAACGACATCCATCGGGGGTAGATAAAGGAGGATTATATGCGCTTTAATTGGACTGTTCTCTGCTTCTTCTTCGTCATGGGGTTTATAGGCTGTTCTTCTGGAACCAAGACAGACCACGAGGTTCGCCAAATCTTTAGTCAAAACCGACATTCGTTCGATACTCTTGCCTCAATGATATCTGCTGACCATTCCATACAAACAATGTCGCTAACAAGCGTCACATATGTCTTGCCCGAAAGTCCAAGGATATCAGAGGAGAGATGGCAGGAATATCGAACGATTCTAAACACCTTTGGTCCCACGAATGTTTTCTGTGTTAGGAGAGACGACGGGACGGTTCTATTCTTGTTTTCCTATTCCGGTTCAATCCTCGGTGGATTCGCCAAGGGCCTAGCGTTCATACCCGGCACGAAACAACTAAAGACGTTCGAATCGCTCCCTGACATGGAAGGAAGCTTTCGATGGAAGAAAGAAGGGGAATATGTAGCTCAGATAGAGATAGATGGTACCTATACGGAGGAAAATAGAAGCCCCAAACAGTGCAGGCAGTTCTCCACAGGCGGTCTTTGCGAGCTATAGTCAAAGCAACAACCTAAAGCCCAATACAATCTACACTGGGCCTGGGGGTACCACGATGACGACCGACAGGAATGGCAATGTCGTCACCGTCAATGGGCTTTTATCCGGTGATCAACCGCTCGTTTTCCGACTGAATGTATTCATGTCAGCTACAATTCCTGCAGGCGCATCGATCACTGCGGACCTGGCAATACCTGGCCAAGTAACCTATAGCTTCAACGATCCGATTGTTGTCTCCATGCCTCTCCTCCCGAATCCAACAATCGAGAGTGTAACAGTACAGACGGATGGAACTTATGTTAGCTATTCAGGAAACAACGGGTACGGCGGGATGGTCAATTCCGGCCTCCAAGGTCGATCCGATGGGGTCAAACTTTGCATTTTGTCCTTGTTTTGGATCGGTTTATCGGGCAGCGTCGGGGATGGCGCGGAAACTGAGGCTGGAATACGCTGGCGCAATTTATCACATCATCAGCCGGGGCAACTACCGGGCGGACGTGTTTGGACAGGACCGGACGAAGGCGGCGTTTCTGGATTGCCTGGACGAGGCCAGCGGGAAAGCAGGCTGGCGGGTGCATGCCTGGTGCGTGATGTCCAACCACTACCATCTGTGTCTGGAAACGCCGGAGCCGAATCTGGTGGACGGGATGCGCTGGTTGCAGGCGACGTTTTCGGTGCGGTTCAACCGGTTTCGGCAGGAGCACGGGCATGTGTTTCAGGGACGCTACAAAGCGTTGCCGGTGGAGCCCCAGTCAAGCGGGGCGCTCTGTCACTACATTCACCTGAACCCTGTGCGGGCGGGGATCATCAAGGCCGAGGCGTTGCCCGACTGGCCGTGGACGAGCATGTCCCGGCTCATGAGCGGACGCCGTACGGGCTGGTTCTCGCCGGAGGTCGCGCTGGAACATGCTGGCGGGCTCCGGGATACCCCGGCTGGCCGCAAACGCTATCTGTGCTACCTGGCGTGGTTGAGCGAGGATGAGACCGAGAAGAAGCGGCTGGCGTTCGAGCAGATGTCCAAGGATTGGGCGGTCGGGAGCCGCGAGTTCAAGAGGGATCTGATCCGGGACCACAAAGAATTGGCCGAGGCGTTGCGCGCGCAGCCCGAAGGCTCGCGGGAGGTCGTCCGGGAGGTCTGGCAGGAGAGGTTGTCGGCCTATCTCGCCGTCCTGAAGAAGTCAGAGCCCGAATTGCGCGCCTCGGCGAAAGGAGCGCCGTGGAAGGTGGCGGTGGCAGCGGCAATGAAGACGACAACGACGGCATCAAATCCGTGGCTGGCGGAACAATTGAAGATGGGCAGTCCGTTCCGTCTGAGCCGGCTGGTGAGCGTCTGCCGGAACCACCCGAAGGCGTTCCAGCCGTACGTGAAAATAATTGCAAAATGCAAAGTTTGACCCCATTGGATCGTCCCCCAAAATGCAAAGTTTGACCCCATTGGATCGTCCCTGGATCGTCCCAGCCGTACGTGAAAATAATTGCAAAATGCAAAGTTTGACCCCATTGGATCGTCCCGCTGCTCTGCGAATGCCGGTCAGCGGCACGCCCGCTGCTTCAGCCTCCGCCGAGCCTACGGACGACAGGGACGCACCCGTCGCGCCAGCCGTCGGTCGTGCCTCGTCGTAGCGTTCGGCTAAATCGGATCTCGGCTGACCTTGACCACAGGCCGTTTCCAGCGATCCTACCCACATGACCCAAGTATCACTCCCGCTCCAGAAGATGTCCGTACCCGAAAAACTCGACGTCATCGAGCGCGTGTGGGCAAGCTTGCGTGATCGAGACGAGGTTCTTGAGTCGCCGGCCTGGCATAAGGGCCTTTTGGCGGAACGAAAGAAGCTCCACGCAGATGGAAAGGCTGGGTTCTCACCGTGGTCGGAAGCCAAGAACAGGATCCGCCGGAAAGTCCGTGCAAGTTGAGATATTAGAGCAAGCAGAGCAGGACCTTGCAGAAGGTCATGCTTTCTATGACAGCCAGCAGGTCGGTTTGGGCGATTACTTTCTGGATTCGATGTTCGCTGAGATCGACTCATTGACGATCTATGCGGGCATTCACCGCGTCGTCTTTGGATCTCATCGACTACTCGGGAGGATATTCCCCTACGCGGTGTATTACGACGTTCTCGGAGATAAGGCTCTCGTTTGGGCGGTTGTTGACTGTCGGCGCGACCCTTCATGGATCATGAGAAGAGTGAAACAGGGCCGAACAAGGCGGCGGAGCCGATGAGCACCACTGGCACGCCTCCTGCGGTCGCAGGAGCGCGCGTTAGCGTCGCTCTCCGGTCGCGTTCGGCGCAGATCGATCCAAATCCTATGCGAAGGAAAGAAAAAGAGGTCACAGACCAGAGAATCATTTCGGAGCTCCTGGCAGACGCGAGCGTTTGCCGGTTGGCAATGGTTGACCAAGGCGAACCGTACATTGTGCCAGTCAATTTCGGTGTCAGTGGGGGAGCACTGTACGTCCATTCCGCGCCAGCCGGCCGAAAGATGGATGCGTTGCGCCGAAATCCGCGCGTTTGTTTTGAGATCGAAGGCACGGTTGTCATCACGCATCATCCGCAGGCATGCCATTGCGGAGCGAAAGCCCGGTCAATTATCGGATATGGTCGAGTGGAGATTCTCACGGACGAAGAAGAGAAGCGGCGCGGGCTGGATATCATCATGGCGCATTACGGGAAAGCAGGCCCAACGAATTACGAAGCAGAGCACGTGGCCCGAATGGTGATCCTGCGCATTCCGATTGAGAGCATGGCCTGCAAACAGCAGGGACGTTGGGAAGAGGACTCGCCGAACCCAAGGGCGATCCGACAGGGTCATGTCTCCCCCTTTACCTCGGAGACATCTCCGACAATGCCCGGCGGCGCGCGTCCCACGCCGACGAGGTGACGGACGCCGCGCCGAGCCGGCAGGATGCGCCTCCGCCCCCGGATGAAGCTCAAAACCTGTAAATGAGGCTGGCGTGAAGGCTGTGGATATCCAGGCTCGTCTCCCAGACCTTCGCGGAAGTGTACGTGTAGTTGAAGTCCAGATCCGCTCTTTCGGTTATCCTGAAGGCGACCCCAAAACCCCAGCCCCAGGTGAAATCCGTCCTGGAGTCCTCGCTTGTCGCCGTGTCAACCGCCCCCCCTGTCGTCTCGACGCCCGTGAGGGTGATCGTGGCCTTGCTCCTGGTGAAACCGACTATCGGGCCAAGATGGAAACGCGCGAAGGAGGTCGTGCGGCCAAAATAGTAGCGATAGTCAAGGAGAAGGGGTATCGCCTGGACTTTGACCTTCTCATAGCCTGACGAATAGGATACTCCGTTGTCGAAACTCGAGAACGAACTCGTTATCGCCTCGGATACATTGAAATCGCTGTAGCCGAGCCCAAGCCTGAATTCGTTCTGGTCTTGCGCGCCGAATGCCGCGCCGCCGGCGATTTGAAAGCCCATGGCCGCACCCAATGCTTTCGTGTTGCCGTCAATGAAGATCACCTTGGTTGAAGGGATATCACAGGAGATTCCAGGACTGACAAAGACATCCTGACCATGGCCCAAGGCGGCAAGCCCGAGGAAGCCTGTAAACGCGGCAATCGTGATGTTGGATTTCATGTTGGAAATTCTGTTGGGCGCCATGCCCACCCTGCGGTCTTCGGCCGTCCCCCCAGTTGGCAGAGACAAATGTTGGTGACAAGGTTCAAATGCCCGTCCGATCGCGGACTTGCCGGGAAACATGATCGCGAGAGACGGCATCGGGCCGGACGGGTTACAGGGCGGATGCCGGCGCACGGATGATCGGAAGGCGAAAACCCCGCCTGCGGAGCCCGCGCATCATCCTGTCCTCCGCCAGCCCGCCCTGCCGTGTCGGGATCCGCGCCGGCATCCCGTCCGTGACGATGGGGTGCATCTCCCGATTGACGGCAGCGTCTGGCGCGCGCAGGCGTGGCACGGGCATCTTGCCCGTGGACGCGCGCCAGGCAACATGGGCAAGATGCCCGTGCCACTCGCGCCACCGTCAATCGGCAGATGTGCCCGTGACGATGGGGGGCGCGATTTCGATCTTTCCCCGCCGCCACTTCCCCGCCAGTCTCCCGTTCCTGGATGGACTCCACCCCGGCTGCCGCCTCCGATCTTGACCAGTTCACGCTGCTGACCGCGACAAAGCTGCGTCTCGCCGAAGAATTGCGCACGACTGAATTGCGCGTCGACCGCATTGTCGTGAAATACCAGCCCGGCCGCCGCTACCTCGTGTGCACCCAGGCGCAGTGGCAGCTCCTGCAGGGTTTCCGCTCTCCGCGGACGGTGCCCGACCTGCTGATCGAGATCATTCCGGAGGGCCGCTGCCCGCCGCTGCGTGAATTCTACGAGCTGATCGTCAAGGCGGGTCACCATGGCATCCTCCAGGCCGAAGGCCAGCGCCTGCCGCCTCCGGAGCCGCCGGCCGCGTGGCCGTGCAGCCTGTCCGGCGTCGTTCTGCGCTGGTCGGCGGTCATGTCCATCGCGTTCAGTCTGCTCATGGTCTTCCTCCGGGGGCTGCATCTGCGGGATGACTTCTGGCCGTTGGCGCTCGGCTGGCTGCTGGCGGCGGGCGCGGTGAGCACCGGCTTCGCGCTGGCAGCCTGCGCCGTCAAAGGCGCGGGCGCTGATGTCTACCATCCCCAGTTCCGATGGAAGGTGCCGCTTCCCCATTTTCACGTCGATCTCGACGACGCGGTCATGGGAGGCCGCGAAACGGCGATCGACGCCGCCCTGCTGCGCCTCACGCCGCTCTTTGTGGTCATCGGCCTTGTCGCTTTCCGGCTGCCGGAGCTCATGTTCCCGCTGTTGTGCGTCCTCTTCTTCGACCTGTCGCCTCTCTGGCCGTCGCCCGTGTCGGACCTGCTGCGGACGCTTTACCGCGACCCCCGGCTGGCGACGACCCACGACTTCATGTTCGTGGAGAACCGGCTGTTCACCCTGCTGCTGTGGTCCCGCCTGAAGTTCGCCGACCGGCGCTTCCTGCTCATCAGCACCGGCTGCGCCCTCGCCTGGCTGCTGGTTGTTTCCCTGGTCGGCTGCCTGCTCCTGGAGGCCAACGCCCTCGACCTTTTGCGCCGTTTCAGCGCCGAAGGCGGGTTTCACATCACGGCAATCGTCTTCCTCGAGGCGTTTGCCGTGCTCGCGCTCGGTTCCATTGTCGTCCTCGGCTGGTTCGCCCTGCGCAATGTGCGCAGCTGGCTGCTCGACCGCGCAAGCGGCATGTTCCGGCCGCGCGCAACACCCGTGGATTCCGGGGCCATCATCGAATCGCTCCGCCGCACCCTCCTGTTTCGCGACCTATCCCTGGAAGATCTCACGGCCATCGCCGAGGCAGTCCATCCGGAGGAATACGACGCCGGCACCTATGTGATGCGGGAGGGCCAGCAGGGCGACCAGCTTTATGTCGTCCACTCCGGCCGCCTCGTCGTGACCCAGCGGCTGCACGAGATCAGGCGGACGGACCGGTTCGGCGAATTGGAAGAGGGGGATCTTTTCGGCGACCGCGCGGTGATCGGAGACGGCCGCCGCACCGCCTCGGTCCGCTGCGTCACCCGATGCGTGCTCCTTGGACTCAACAAGCCCGATTTTGAGCGGCTGGTTCTGCCCCTCGTTTCGCGGCAGGCCGTCGAGGACAAGGTGCAGAAGATCGGCTTTCTCCAGCAGATCGAACTGTCGCGGGACTGGAGCCAGTCCACCATGGCGATATTCGCACGGCACGCCGTGTTCCAGGATTTCGCGCCGGGGCAGGTCCTGGTCCACGATGGCGAGGCGTTCCGCGCATTCTGCCTGGTGCAGGAGGGTGAATTCGCCGTGATGAAAAAGCACCAGCAGGTGGCCCGGCTGCGCCGCGGCGACTTCTACGGCGAACTCAGCCAGATGCAGAACACGGTGGCGACGACCACCATTTTTGCGCGAACGCCGGGCCGGTGCCTGATGGTGCCCATTCCTGACTTTCTGCAGTTCATCACGCACGATTTCCTCGTCGGCCTCCAGTTCGAGGAGATCGGCTCCGAACGACTCGGGCGGCCGCTCTTCGTTTCCGCCTGATCGGGGGCGAACAGCCGGTCAGCGTTGTTTTTCTGCTGGAGGCCCCCCAGGGCGCGGGAGCGACCGTCCACTCAAGGCCTTCCCGTGCGAAGCCTGCTTTCAGGCAAATCTGCCGATGGTCCATTCTCGCGCATTCCGAACCGCCTGCAGGCAGGCTCCTGCAATCTGCATGGTCACGGCCAAGCCACCCTCCGCCCTCCGCAGATGACCAGGTCCACGGGATTGCCGCCGAGTTCCCAGGCGAGCAGCCGCTCGTCGCGGTGCCGCAGCAGGATCAGGTCGGCCCGCTGACCGGGCTCGATCGTGCCCCGATCGCGCAGGTTGAGCACGGCGGCGGCGTTGACGGTGCAGGCGGCGATCGCCTCCGCGGGGGCGAGTCCGCAGTGGCGCACGGCAAGGGCTATGGCAAAAGGCAGGGAGTGCGTCGGCGCCCCTTCGGGTCCGCAGCCCGTCGCCAGCGCCACCGCGCCGCCGGAGTCGACGAGGAAGCCCGCCCGCGCGTACCGCTGGTTGCCTTCGAAACCCGTACACGGGAGAATCACCCCGATCGCCGGCGACTGGGCGAGCTGCACGAGGTCGGCCCTGCTCGACGCCTCGAGCTGGTCGATGCTGCGCGCGCCCAGGCGGATCGCCTCCGGAATCATGCCGAGCGAATTGAACCGGTCGGCATGCACGCGGATCGGATGATGCTTGCGGGCCTTCTCGAACAGCCGCACGCAGGCTTCGACCGGCCAGGCGTCCTGCTCGCAGATCGCGTCGACCGCAATGTCGGGAAATCCCCGGGCCACCTCCGGGAGCACCTCCTTCACGACCATCCGCGCGAATTCGTCGGGGCTGCCCTCGAAACCGGAACCCAGGAGGGCGGTCGGCACCACCGTCCCCGGCCACTCGTTGCTCGCGCGCACGATGGCCTCGATCATTTTCAATTCCTCCGCCGCCGCGAGGCCGTAGCCGCTCTTGACCTCGATCGTGGTCGTGCCCTCGCGCAGCAACGCGTCGAGCCGGAGCTTGAGGCGGGCCGCCAGCTGTTTCCTGGTCTCCCCGCGGACGGCGCGGACGATCGCCGGGGCGCCGCCGCCGCCCTGGAGGATCGCGCGGCGGCTCGCCCCCCGCAACATCTGCTCCCATTCGCCCAGCCAGTCCCCCGCCCAGCACGCCCGCGTGTGGCAGTCGACAAAACCCGGCATCAGCACCCGTCCCGCCGCGTCCACGACCTCCGCCCCCTCCGGCGCGTCAAGCCGGGCGCCCACCGCTTCGATCCTCCCCTCGCCGACCAGCACGTCGCCGTGATCGATGACGCTCAACTCGCGCAATGCGGCGCCCCGGCGCGGGCGGGGGCCGCCGGCGAGGGTGAGCACGCGGGCGTTGCGGATCAACAGGCTCATTGGGATTCAATCGCCATCCTGACGGGAATTTTTCCCCAGTCGCGCGGGAAAAGAAAGGAATTTATGCGGACATTTTCCCCGCCGCTCCCGCCCGAAAAGATGCGGAATCCCGGATTTGCGAGTTGAGGGGCCCGCCCGACTTCGTATCCTCTGGCTCCTTTCGGCCCTCTCCTCCCGAACATGCAATCCCTCAAACGTTCCCTTCTTCCCGCCATGTTCATCGCCCTCACGGCGGCCGCCGCCAACCCTCCACCCGCAACGCCCGACGTCGACGAACGCGTCGAGGCGATTCTGCGCCCGATGACGCTCGATCAGAAAATCGACCTCATCGGCGGCGTGGATGATTTCTTCATCCGCGGCTACGCGAGTCTCGGGTGGCCCCGGCTGAAGATGGCCGACGGCCCGATGGGCGTGCGGAATTTTGGGTTTTCAACCGCCTACCCGGCGGGCATCGCCCTGGCCGCAACCTGGGACCCGGAGATGGCGCAGAGGATCGGCGCCGGCCTCGGCCGCGACGCGCGGGCGAAAGGCGTGCATTTCCTGCTCGGCCCGGGGGTGAACCTCTACCGCGCGCCGATGAACGGACGGAACTTCGAGTACTTCGGCGAAGATCCCTTTCTCGGGGCGCGCATCGCTGTGGGCTACATCGAGGGGGTTCAGAGCCAGGGCGTAATCGCCACGATCAAGCACTACCTGGGCAACAACTCCGAGTTTGACCGCAACAGAATCAATTCGCAGATCGACGAGCGGACGCTGCGCGAGATCTACTTGCCCATCTTCGAGGCGGCGGTGAAGGAGGCGAAAGTTGGCGCGATCATGGACTCGTACAACCTGGTCAACGGCGAGCACATGACCCAGAACGGCATTCTCAACACCGACGTCGCGAAGAAAGACTGGGGCTTCCGCGGCATCATCATGTCCGACTGGGGCGCGACCCATGACGCCCTGGCCGCCGCCAACGGCGGACTCGACCTGGAGATGCCCAACGGCGAGTTCATGAACCGCGCCAGCCTCCTGCCGGCGATCAAGGAGGGAAAGGTTTCGGTCGCCACCCTCGACGACAAGGTCCGGCGCATCGTGCGGACCGCCGTCGAATTCGGATTCCTCGACCACGAGCAGACGGATCCGGGCATCCCCCGTTTCAACGAACAGGACCGCGAGGTGGCATTGCAGGGAGCCGAGGAGAGCCTCGTCCTGCTGAAAAACGAGGGCGCCCTGCTGCCCCTGGACCCCGCCGGGGTCAAGGCGATCGCCGTGCTCGGCCCCAATGCCTATCCGGCGGTGCCGGTGGGCGGCGGCAGCGCGGCGGTCGAACCGTTCCACGCGGTCAGCTGCCTCGAAGGCCTCAGCAACTACCTCGGAGACCGCGCCCGGGTGCTCTACAATCCGGGCATCGTCTCCACCGGGGAGATTCTTGACCGGACGCATTTCACGGTGGACGCGGACGGCAGGGAGCCGGGCATCCGCGGCGAGTATTTCAACAGCGCCGACTTCTCCGGCGCGCCCGTGGTCCGGACCGACCGGCGCGTCAATTTCCAGTGGACCGGGGAAAGTCTTCAGGGCGTGGTCACCCGGGGCCTTTCGATCCGCTGGACCGGGCACTTCACCGCCGCAAAGACGGGGGATTACGTCTGGTTGATCGATTCCGCAGGCCGCGATTCCGCGAAGCTCTATGTTGACGGGAAGCTCGTCAAGGAACGGGTGCCGGATGGCCAGCAGCGGGTGTGGCTGACGCTGCCGATGGAAGCCGGGCGGACGTACGCCATCAGGCTCGATTTCGTGATGGGGCCCGCCTGGCACGAGCAACTCGCGGGACTGGGCGCGATCCCCGCCGAGGATCTCATCGCACCGGAGGCGGGGAGGATCGCCGCCGCGGCCGACGCAGCGATCGTGTGCGTCGGATTCAACCCCGGCTCGGAGTCCGAAGGCGCCGACCGTCTGTTCGAACTGGGCTTCGGACAGGATCAGCTCGTGCAGGCGGTTCGCGCGGCGAACCCGAAGACGATCGTCGTGCTCACAGCCGGCGGAAGCGTCGACGTGACCCGGTGGATCGATCGCGTGCCCGCCCTGCTGCACGGATGGTATTCCGGCCAGGAGGCGGGGCGGGCCCTGCCCCGGGTTCTGTTCGGCGATGTCGATCCCTCGGGGCGGCTGCCCATCAGCTTCGAGCGGGCCTGGGCCGACAACCCGGTGCACGACAGCTATTATCCGAACGCGCCCGCCAATACCGTGGTCTACAAAGAGGGCGTCTTCGTCGGCTACCGCGGCTACGAGCGCAACGGCGTGAAGCCGCTGTTCCCCTTCGGGCACGGCCTGAGCTACACGACCTTCACCTTCCGCAACCTCCAGCTGGCCCCCGCGGCGCCGCGGGCCGGCGAGAACGTGACGGTGTCATTCGATGTCACGAACACGGGAACGCGCGCCGGCGTCGCGGTGCCGCAGCTTTATCTCGGCAATCCGACCGCGAGCGTGCCGCGCCCGGCGAAGGAGCTGAAGGGGTTCTCCCGCGTCGCGCTGCAACCCGGGGAAACCCGGAGCGTGACGCTGACCCTCGACCCGCGGGCGATGTCGTTCTTCGACGTGACGGGACATGCGTGGAAACAGGAGCCGGGAAAATTCACCGTCCTTGTCGGCCATTCGTCCGCCGCCATCGATCTCCAGGGCGGGTACACCGTCGCACCGTAGGCGGGACATCTGGATTTTCCCGGCGCGCGCACGGGCGTGAATGCCCGCGCAACCCGTGCGCCCATCCGCCGGCGTCGCGTGACCGACGCTCCTCCGCCCGCGGGCGCGGCGCGACCGCAGCGGCTCACAGCGGATCGCCGTTGCTGACGAACGCGATCGATTTGCTGTCGGGCGACCACGAATTGACATTCATGGACCCCTGCCCGCCGTAGACGTAGGCGATCACGGTCGGGCTGCCGCCATCGGCCGGCATGCGGCGCAAATAGACCTGGCGATAGAAGGGATGCTCGCTCGATTTGACCTCGGGCCCGTACGTCAGGAAGACGATCGACTTCCCGTCGGGCGAGACGTGCGGGAACCAGTTGTTGTACTCGTCGTTCGTCATCTGCTCCTGCGCGCTGCCGTCGGACTTCATCCGCCAGATCTGCATCCGCCCCGTCCGCTCCGAAATGAAGTAGATGTATTTCCCGTCCGGAGTGTACTCGGAACCGTCGTTGAGCCCCCTGGCCGTTGTCAGGCGTTCCTCCGGGCCTCCTTCCACCGGGATCCGATAGATGTCGGCGGCGCCCTGGCGCAGCCCGGTGAACACCAGAAACCGCCCGTCCGGAGACCATCCGTGGAGATAGGACGGCCCCGTGGGCGTGACCAGCCGCGGGGCGCCCCCGGTGACCGGGAGCACGTAAACCAGCGAGGGCTGGCCGCTGCTGATCCCGAGCATTCGGCCGTCAAACGACAGGGCGTGATCGTTGTTGTTGGCAGTCTGCGCACCCGTGTCGATCGGTTCGGCCCGCCCCTGCGCGAGGTCGAAACGATACATCCGCCCGTTCCGGTTGACCACGAGCGCCCTGCCATCGGGCGTCCAGTTCGGCGCCTGCACCGAATCCGCCACGTGATCAACGATCCTGCTGCGTCCGGTGGCCACATCGAGCAGCTCGAGATCGCTGCCGATGTAGTCGCGGTACGGCACGAACCCGTCCCTCGCCGGCCGGACCAGCCGCACGTTCCGGAACAGCGCCTTTTCGGAGACGCCGTTGTTGTGCGCGCAGACATAGAGACCGACGTAGACCTCGTCGCCCAGCGCGACCTCGCTGAGGCTCTCGCTGACCAGCGTCTCGCCGAAGCGGGCGACCGACATCGTGTAGGCGCCCCCTTTGCGGGAGAGTTGGATGAAGTCAGGGCCGTTGATCGCGAAATGCTTCTCCTCGGTCGGCCCGCCCTCGCTGCGGCGGAATTGCAGCGACGTCAGCCCGTCCCCGTGCCGGCAGGCGTTGATGTGCGGCGACCGGGGATCCAGACTGGCCCGCACAATCACCCCGAGCTTGCGGTGGGCCTCGACGCCCTGTCCGACGAACTCCGCCGTCGTCTGCACGACAAAATCGCCCTGGACCCGCTTCCACACGAAATGAAACTCGTCGTGATCGCCCCACATGTTGGCGCCTGACGATTGGAGCAGGTATTCCTGCCTGGCGGCGTCGTACGCAGCGGATCCGGGGATCCCGACGCCACCGATGTCCGTCTGCCGGTCGAACTGACCGGTCGGAGGCGGCGCACCTTCGTTCGCGGCGCCCAGCGCCGCCGCGGCGAAAATCTGGACGCCGCACCATGCAGGGATAATCAGGTTGGGATTCATGGGCGGGGAGGTTCGAAGCCTGGAGAGGCGCCGCACGGCGCGGGTGAGAAAAATGCAGGCGCCAGCATCAGCCGGCCCTCCCCGGTTATCAAGCGCGCAGCAGAATCGGCGGGATCGGGTGATCCCATTCTCCGTCCGCCTCCCGGGAAACAGCGCTTTTTCCCCCTGTTTGGAGCGGAACCCGTTTTGATGTTGGGGGCTGCATCGTCTCGGCTGACGGCGGCGCGCCTGCACCCCGCCGGCGGATTTCCAGTTTACTCAGGAATGCGGGCCCTTATTGATGGCCTGCAATTCCGATCCCGGCGGGAATCGCAGCCCGCAAACCCTCGCGTCCTTTCCGGCCGAACCATGATTGCTGACCTACGCTATGCCGTGCGCTCGCTCGGCCGCGCCTATGGTTTCACGTTGGTCGTCGTGATCACGCTCGCCCTGGGGATCGGCGCCGCAGCCGCGATCTTCAGCGTGGCTGACTGGGTGCTGTTCAAGATGGATCCCTACCCGGAGAAGAACCGGCTTTGCGTCCTCGGATGGAAAAGCAAGGAGTCGTCCTCGAATCCATTCCTCTTCGGCTTCCTCTTCCAAACCTGGCGCGGCCGGACCGACGCATTTTCCGGATTCGCCGCGGCGCAGAATGACGCGATGAACGTTCTCCTGGGAAACGAGCCCGTGCTCACGGCGGTCCAGCGCGTGTCCCCCGACTGTTTCGCGACGCTCGGTTTTCCGCCTGTTCTCGGCCGCGGCTTCCTGCCGGAGGAATTCAGGGCCGGGAATGACAATGTTGCGGTGATCAGCGACGGTTTCTGGCGGATGCATTTCGCCGGCAGGCCGGACGTGCTCGGCCGGGAGATCCAGGTGGGCCGGGAGATCTGCAAAATCGTGGGCGTGCTGCCTGCACGAGCGCAGATGCCGATATACTCCTATGGCGATGTCTTCCGTCCGCTGGTCCTCACAATCGATCCGGCCAAACCGTGGTTTCCAATATTGTTCGTCGTTGGCCGGCTGAAACCGGGGGTCACCGCGCAGCAGGCCGAGGCGGCCCTCGCTGCGGCGATGGCCGAGATTCCCAGCAGCCTGGTCCCGCAGGGAGGTAGGGATCTGCAGCCGCAGCTGTTCCGTCTCGACGAGATCAAGAAGGTCTTCCATCCGGAGATCTACTGGGTGCTGCTGGGCGCTGTCGCGTTCCTCTACGCCATCGCGTGCCTGAATGCGACCAACCTCATGCTGGTACGCGTCCTGGGAAAACGCCGCGAGCTGAGCATCCGCCTCGCCCTGGGGAGCGGACGGCGGGAGATCCTCAGGCTGCTTCTGGTTGAGAGCACGGGCCTGTCCCTGGCCGCGGCCGCGGCCGGCGTTCTCGTGGCATACTGGGTCTTCCCGCTCCTTTTGCGGCTGGCGCGAGGATCGTCCGCGGTCGGAGGCGAATCGGGCTCGCTCGACTGGCGCGTCCTGGGGGTCATCGGAGCGTTGGGAGTGCTGACCAGCGTGTTGATCGCGGTGATTCCCGCGGCGCGCATTCTCAGGGCCGACATCAACGAAGGACTGAAGGAGGGCGGAACCGCGCTGGGCGAGAGCCGGCGGCTCGCGCACCTTCGCGGCGCGCTGGTCGTCGCCCAGGCGGCCTTCGCCGTCGTCCTTTTGTCCGGCGCGGGCCTGATGGTGAGGACGCTTCAGGAGCTGCAGCGGGTCGACCTCGGATTTGAAGCAGCGGGCAGGGTCAAGGTGCACGTGCAGATTCCGGACGGCCACCGCGCCGGGAAGGAGGACCGCCTGCGGTTGTTCCAGGAGCTGCAGCAGAGGCTCCAGATGCTTCCCGGTGTGCGGGATGCCGCCTTCGGCTCGGACGCCCTGCTCGCGGGCTACTCGAATCCCTCGACAAGGATGCGGATGCCCGATGGCGCCGAGGTCGGCATCGAGCGCGACGACGTGACCGCCGACTTCAGGCAGACCGCCGGGCTGACTCTCGTCAAGGGGCGCTGGCTGCAGGAGAAACGCGACGGCACTCCGCAGGTCGTGATCAACGAGACTCTGGCGCGGCGGCGCTTTGGGGAAAAGGATCCAATCGGTCAGATGATCGCGATCCTCCTGGGGGATGGGAAGGAAGAGCCCTGGCAGGTCATCGGCGTCGTGCGGGACATCCGCGCGACCATGCGCTCGGCGCCGGGCATGCACGTCTATTGCGGCGAATGGTGGTGGCCGCCAAACCTCTCCACGTTTGTGCTGCGGCTGGCCCGCGATCCCGGGCCGGAATTCGAGGGCCTGGTGCGCCGGGCGATCTACGACTTCGATCCGCTGCTCCTTGCGTGGAACGTCCAGTCCATAAACAGCGGGATCGACGGACAGCTCTGGACGGAACGGCTCACGCTTTCCGTCCTCCAGGTGCTGTCGGGATTCGCGCTCGTTCTCGCCGTCGTCGGGCTGTTCTCTGTGCTCGCGTACACGGTGGACCGCCGGATGGGCGAGTTTGGTGTTCGGCTCGCCCTGGGCGCGACGCCAGCGGACCTGACCCGTCTCGTGATGGTGCGCGGAATCACGCTGACCGCGCTCGGGGCGATGCTCGGGGTCGCGGGCGCCTTGGGTCTGACGCGATTCCTGCAGAGCCTCCTTTACGAAACCGCCCCGTTCGACCCCGCTGTCTATCTCGCCGTTGCCGCGGCGCTGCTCGCGGCCGGAGCGGCCGCCTGCTGGCTGCCCGCGCGGCGCGCGGCGCGCACGGACGTGGCGCGCCTGTTGAGGACGGAATGACCGGTCGAGGCGATCAGACGGGTTGAACCCCCAGGCCGCCTTGCGGCAAAAGCGCCCATGGTTTTCCTGAAGGCGCCCTATTCACGGGCTTCAGGTCCCGCTCGCGGAGGCGGTGCGGAAGCGCCCGCCGAAGCCATGCCCCGGCGCCGGCCCTGCCACCAGCTGCAAAGCCACGCCAGCACGCCGCAGGCGCCTCCGCCGACATGTGCCGCAGTCCCAATCCGTATGGAGGGATCATCGAACTGGATCATGCCCCCGCCATGCCCGTGGCCATACGCGATCTCCAGGATCACTTCACCCACGTAGATGGCAAGGACGGCCGGCCAGAACCAGTCCACCCAGTCCTTCTGCCAGCCCCGGCCCGCGAGGAAGATCAACAGGCCGAAATCGATCGCGCTCAGGCCTCCGTACCGGATCATCGTCGAGTCAAGCCAGCAGAGGGTGACGGCGATGACGACAGGCATCACGACGAGCGCCGCGCGGCTGATCACCGGATGGGCGCGCTCGAGCAGGCGGCCCAGGATGAGGAACAGGCCCGCGTCAGCCACAAGATGAGGCCAGCCGAAATGAACGAGGTGTCCGGTCCAGATGCGCCACCACTCGCCGTGAACAACCGCGTTGCGGTCGTAGATCAGCAGCGGCCGCCACGCGCCATCGCACTGGATGACGACGGCCGCGAGGGTCACGGCGAGAAAAACCCAGGGAATCTTGTCGACGGCGAAAATGTTCCGGAGGAGCAGACGCATGGGAACGCGCCAGAGAAACCGCGACCGCGATGGAAATCAAACCTGCAAAGGAGCCGGCCGGTCGGTGGGGTGCATTTCAATCTCCCCCGGCTGATGCCGCGGCGCCTCCGTCGCGTTCCGCCCCGGACCCGCGCCTCAGCCGAAAAGCCAGAGCAGCCCGCCCAGGATGAGCGCCACGACCATGACGCCGAGCGCGAGGAGAAGCGCCCACTTCAGGATTTTCACGAGCACCCACACGACGACCACCGCAACCACGGCGGCGCAGAGCAGGTACATCCAGCGGGGCAATCCGGTCGAAAGGGTGAGTTGGTTGATGAGGCCCATGCCTCCATCCTACCCGCGCCCCGCATCGCGTCACAATCAAGTTCGCACCGGGTTCACGGTTTTGGTTGCGGCTCCGTCCGCAGCACGAAAGATGCGGCCAGGCTCGTCTTCACTCACGGCAGCGCTTCCTTCATCCTCCATGCCCCCGGATCCTCCCTCCATCGATTTGATCGGCGTAGGTTCGCCGATCATGGATTTGCTCGCCCCCGTGCCCGAGGCTTTCCTCGCCCGTGCCGGGGGGGCCAAAGGCGGCATGGTCCTCGTGGACACGGTCGAGATGCAGCGCATCCTCTCGCTGCTGGAGAGCCCCCCCGCATGCATGACCGGCGGCTCGGCGGCCAACACCACGCTCAACGCTTCGCGCATCGGTCTTCGGACGACCTTTCTTGGGAAGCTGGGCGACGACGAACTCGCGAAGACCTACCGCCGCCGGTTCGAAGCCGCCGGAGTCGACGCAAGCCGGTTCAAGACGGCTCCCCTCCCCAACGCACGCTGCCTTGCCCTTGTCACGCCTGACGCCCAGCGCACCCTGCGCACCTGCCTCGCCGCCGCGATGACGCTCGCGCCATCCGACTTCTCCCCGGCCGATTTCCGCGGCTGCCGGCATGCGCACGTCGAAGGGTACCTCGTCTTCAACCCGGCGCTGGCCGGGGCCGTGCTCGATTCCGCCCGGAGCGCCGGCTGCACGGTCAGCCTCGATCTCTCCTCGTTCGAAGTTGTCAACGCCTGCCGCCCCTGGCTCCTCGACCAGTTCCGGCGCGGTGTTGACGTTGTGTTCGCGAACGAAGACGAGATCCGCGCGTTGTTTCAGGATTCCGCGTCCGACTATGCGGCGCTTGCCCGGCGGCTTGCCGGCCTCGGCGTGCTGGCCGCAGTGAAGGTCGGCAGGGATGGCGCCTGGCTCGCCCGGGGCGACGCCCTTCATCGCGTGGCTCCGGTGGTCGTCCCCGACGTCGTTGACACCAACGGCGCCGGCGACGCCTGGGCCGCGGGTTTCCTTTTCGGGCATCTCAGGGGCTGGCCGCTGCCCGCCTGCGGGGCGCTGGCCTCGCTGATGGGCGCGGAGACCGTTCGTCATCTCGGGCCGATCATCCCGGATCCGGCATGGGCGGGCGTGCGCGCCCGGGCGATGGCGCTCGCTCCGGACAACCCGGGCTGATGGGATGGCCCCGGCGCGGTTGCGCCGGAAGGCGGCTGCCCCATGTGAAGGATCCGGTGTTGGTGTGCGGCTTCCCTGCCGGAGACACGGGTCCCTCGACAACGAGAGGAATCGTCTCCCGGATCAACTTCGTGCCTGCCCTTCAGGACGGCCCCCCGGCGGCAGGTCTCAGAGGGGCCGCAACCGGCGGGCCGGGCTCCGCTGCCGGCGCCGAGCCGCGTCAATCCGAAGACACGACCTAGACAATCGGCCGCGGATGTGAATGAATTCCGCCATGACCACAATCCCCTCCGCCTCCTTTCCCGACACGCGCGTTTTTGCCAAGTGGCGCCCCGTCCGCCGCTATGCCGGGAACCCGATCATCACCGCCGACATGCTGCCCTTCGCCTGCCGGGGCGTCTACAACAGCGCAGTGGTCAGGCATGAGGGCCGCTACGTGATGGTGCTCCGCTGCGAAGGCTACAACTTCTACAATTTCTTCTGCCTCGCGGAATCCCCCAACGGCTACGACAGCTGGAAGATCGGCGGCATCATCGAAATGCCGGCGGATCCCGAGTACAAAAAGTATGCGCGCGTCCAATACGATCCCCGGATCACGCAGATCGACGACACATACCACATGACCTTCTGCTGCCACGCCTCCGACGCCCGCATGGGCTATATGACCTCGAAGGACATGCAGCACTTCAAATGGGAGGGCTTCATCACAGGCACCGGCTTTCGCAACACCGTGATCTTCCCGGAAAAAGTGAACGGTTTGTACACGGCGCTGGAGCGCCCGAACGCCCTCGGCGAGATCTGGGTGACCCAATCCCCGGACCTGAAATTCTGGGGAAACCAGCGCCTGCTGATGGACAAGGGGCAATGCTCCTTCGGATGGGGCAAGATCGGCCCCTGCGGCACGCCCATCAAGACCGCGGAGGGATGGCTGATCATCTACCACGCCGTGTCCGTGGTCTGCGACTACGAATACCTTTACCACGCCGGCGTCCTTCTCTCCCGGCTGGACGATCCCTCCAGGCTCATCCGCGTCGGGGACGAGTGCATCCTCACCCCCGAGATGCCCTACGAACATTTCGGCCACACGCCGAACTGCGTGTTCGCCTCCTCCCACGTCGTCGAGCCGGACGGCTCCATCAAGCTCTATTACGGCGCCAGCGACCGCTACCAGTGCGTCGCAGACACCAGCATCGGCGAACTGCTGGAGGTCGCCCTGCGACGTTGAGCAAGGCCGCGCCGCCTTCCGGGGCTGATCCATGATTCCCTTGATTCGGTCCGCGCAGTGCCTTGGACTGGCCGCCATGCTGACAGGTCTGGCGGCCTTGGCGGACACCCCGGTCCGCACCCTTTTCTCTGTTGCGGACTTTGGCGCCCGGGGCGACGGAAAGACCCCGGACACGGGAGCCCTCCAGGCGGCCATCGACGCCTGCGCCCGCCAGGGAGGGGGCACGGTGAGCCTTCCCGCGGGCACCTACCTCTCGGGGACGCTGGAGCTGAAGTCGCACATCGTGCTCCGGTTGGAGCCGGGGGCCGTTCTGCGGGGCTCCGGCGACCTGAAGGCCTACCGCGACAATGGTTTCAAACATAACGAAATGGGGGCGACCACCTCGCTGATCTACGCCATCGACCGGACCGACCTCCGCATCACCGGCGGCGGCGTCATCGATCTCAACGACCAGCCCTTCATGCACTGGGACCAGCCGCGGCCCGCGCTGCCTCCCGGGGAGGCCGCGAAGCTCAGCGACCGCCAGTGGAAGGAATGCGTGGTCCAGCCCGCCCAACGCCCCAGCCAGCCCCTCTTCTTCCAGAATTGCCGGCGCCTGCGCCTCGACGACATCACCATCCGCAACGCGCCCTGCTGGACCCTCTCCATCAACAGCAGCCGCGACATCCGCATCGATCATCTGCTCATCGACAACAACCTCGTGGTGCCCAACAACGACGGCATCCACTTTTGCAGCAGCCAGGACATCGCGGTCTCCGACTGCATCATCCGCACGGGGGACGACTGCCTGGCCTTCACGGGAATCACCGCCTGGGACGGCGTCTGCGAACGGATCGCGGTGACCAACTGCTCGCTCTCGGCGAGGTCCGCGGGCGTCCGCCTCGGCCACCTGGCCAGCAAGGTCCGGAACGCGGTCTTCAGCAATCTCATCATCACGGACACGAACCGGGGCTTCGCGATCCAGGCAGGCGACGGCGGCTGGGTGGAGAACATCCAGGTTTCCAACGTGGTCATGGACACGCGCATCATCTGCGGCGAGTGGTGGGGAAAGGGCGAGCCCCTGGTGATCGCAACCTCGGGCTCCGGCCGCATCCGCGACGTTTCGTTTTCCAACATCCGCGCCCGCTCCGACAACGGCATCGTGGTGGTCGGCAGCCGGCACAGCGTCGGCGCCATCGCGCTGCAGGATTGGGATTTGACGCTCCGCTACGGCCTCAACCGTCCCTTGTACGGGCGGTTCATCGATTTGCAGCCGGCTCCCACGCGCCCGGCCCTGGACGCGGAAAAGCGCATCCCCTGGCTGTACGCCGCGGACGTCGGGGAATTGCTTGTGCGTGACATCCGGTTCAGGTCGGAGGACACCCCGCCCCGCGACCTCACCGCCAGCGCGGACAACGTGACCTGGGCCCGGGGCACCTCCCCGGAATTGATCCCGCCCGCGCGGTAGGAGGCACCTGCGCGCGGAATCCGGCCCGCCGCCGCCCTGCCGCCCCCCTTCGGACAACCCGTCAGGCGCCGCCGCCGAGCGCCGCCGCGATCGTCCGCATCTCCGCGCGACGCAGATGGTATTTCTGCGCCGCCCAGGCGCTCAGTCCGTAGCAGGCGGCAGGGACCAGGGTGAAGAGGGCGATGATGCACCGCAGGGTCGCCGGAGATTCCGTCGCTCCGCCCGGGGCGTAGCCGCAGGCAGCCAGCGTCCAGCCGCTCACGGCGCCGCTCAACGCCAGGCCCATCTTGAGCACAAACAGCGTTCCGGCGAAGCTGACTCCCGTCAGGCGCCTGCCAAACTTCCATTCGCCGTAGTCGACGGTGTCCGACATCATGACCCACTGGATCGGCGTGATCATCTGGTGGAGCACGCCGATGATCAAGATGAACGCGAACATGAGCGCGCTTTGCCGCAGCGGCACGAAAAACATGGCCGCGCTCACAGGCGCCAGCACGGCGTTGGTCCAGACAAACACGCTCACTTTGCAAAACCGGTCGGTCAGCGGCTGGGTCAGCAGGCAACCCCCGATATTGCCCACCGCATAGGTGAACAGGAACCATTTGAATAATCCGGCATGGCCCATGATGTAGGTCACGTAATACATCATCGCGCCGCCCCGGGTTGCCACGGCGAGAATGTTCAGAATCGTCAGTCCGCCAACGATGCGCCACTGGTCGTTGCGCAGGATGTCCCGCACATCCGCCAGGAACGAGCCCCTCTTCTCCTGTCTCGGGAGAACCCGTTCCCGGGTCTCCGCGAAACAGGCAAACAGCATCGCGGCGGCCGCCACGGCGAGCACGGCGATCGCGCCCTGATAACCTGACGCCTTGTCGGCCCCGCCAATCCAGTCCGCCAGCGGCACCATCAGGACCGTGCTGAGCATGCCGCCACCCGTCGCGAGCACGAAGCGATAGGATTGCAGGGAGATGCGCTGCGCATCGTCGGTCGTGATGACGCCGCCCAGGGCGCAATAAGGGATGTTGACCACCGTGTACATCAGGGTGAGCAGCGTGTAGGTGGCCGCCGCGAAAACCATCCTGCCGCCAAGTCCCAGGCTTGGAATGCTGTAAGCCAGCACACAGCTCAGCCCGAACGGCACCGCCCCAAAAAGAAGATACGGGCGAAACTTGCCCCAGCGGGAGCGCGTGCGATCCGCCAGCCAGCCCATGACCGGGTCGCTCACCGCATCCAGTCCGCGCGCCATCAGGAACAGGCTCCCGACAAATGCGGCCGGGATGCGGAAGATGTCGGTGTAGAAAAACATCATGTAGTACATGACGTTGTCGAAAACGATGTGGCTGGCGGCATCGCCCAGTCCGTAGCCGATCTTCTCGCGCGCGGAGAGAGGGGGCGTGTCCATGTTCAAGAAAGCGTCCTCATTGGCAGCCTGGCGCCGACAAAACGCTTCTTCGTTTCAGCGGTCAACAAGGGATGCAGGGGATCCCCTGCCTTCGTGCCCCTGGTTTTTCCGGCGGCTGCCGGGGATCCAATGACCGTGTCATGCGGATCGGAGGGTGTCGCGGCGCCCCGGCGCCCCTGGAGCGGCGGCGCCCCGCCGCCCGCCAACCCCATCCGGATCGAAATGGAAAACCATGGGTTGTCAGCGGCGGCAATCGCCCACATACTGCCTGCCCCAATCCTCATGCGCGTCGGCATCGCCCAGATAAACACGACGGTCGGCGATCTCTCCGGCAATTGCCGCAAGATCGTCGAGGCCTATCGCGCGCTCGTGGCTCGCGGAGCCGAGCTGGCCGTGTTCCCGGAACTGGCCGTGTCCGGTTACCCCCCCCGCGATCTGCTTTTCAAGCGGCGTTTCGTGCCCGACGTCGAATCCGCGCTCGCCGAGATCGCGGCGGCGACCGGCAGCGCGCCCGCGCTTGTCGGGTTCGTGGAAACGAACGCCGGCGGCCAGGGGCGGCCGTTCTTCAATGCCGCCGCCTGGTGCGAACGGGGCGAGGTCAGGCATGTCGCGCGGAAATGCCTGCTCCCGACGTACGACGTTTTCGACGAGGACCGCTATTTCGAGCCCGCCTCCGGGCCGCAGGTCATCGGGTTCGCCGGCCGGCGCATCGGCATCACCATTTGCGAGGACATCTGGACGCATCCGATGATCTCCACGCGCCGGCTGTACAACGGGCTGAATCCCGTCCGGCAGCTGGCCGCCCGGCAGTGCGACGTCGTTTTCAACCTCTCGGCGAGCCCCTGGCATTTCGGCAAGAGCAACCTGCGCGAAACCCTGGTCACGGATGCCGCGAAACTCCTCGGCTGCCCCGTCGTGTACTGCAATGCGATCGGGGGGAACGATGAGCTGATCTTCGACGGCCGTTCGCTCGCGGCGGCGGCTGACGGCGCAGTGACGGCCGGTCTCGCGGCGTTTCAGGAGGAACTCCAGGTCGTTGCGGTCGGCCCGCCTCCCGCGCCGGCGAAGGAGGAGCGCCGGATCGCCCCGTCCTATGCGCCGGCGGACATGAAGGATGTTTTCGACGCGCTGGTGCTCGGCCTGCGCGACTACGCCGGGAAGAGCGGCTTCAAGAAAAGCCTGGTGGCGCTCAGCGGCGGGATCGACTCGGCGGTCGTGGGCGTCCTCGCGGCCGCCGCGCTCGGGCCGGAGAACGTGACCGGCGTCAGCCTCCCCTCAGCCATCTCAAGCGGGCACAGCCGGGACGACGCCCGCGAACTTGCCCGGAATCTGGGCATCGCGTTTCACACGATCGCCATCGCCGACGTTGTGGCGGCCGTCGAGGCGGTGCTCGACCCGGTGTTCTCCGGCCGCGCGCGCGACGTCACGGAGGAGAACATCCAGGCGCGGGTGCGCGGCGTCGTGATGATGGCGCTGTCCAACAAATTCGGCTCGCTCCTGCTCACCACCGGCAACAAGAGCGAGGTGGCCGTCGGCTATTGCACGCTCTACGGCGACATGTGCGGCGGCCTGGCGGTGATCTCCGATGTCTTCAAGACGCAGGTCTACGCCCTCGCCCGCTGGATCAACGACGACGCGCGGCGCGCCGGCCGCACGCCGCCGATTCCACAGAACTCGGTCGACAAGCCGCCGTCCGCGGAGCTGCGCCCGGGCCAGACCGACCAGGACAGCCTGCCCCCCTACGACGTTCTGGATGCCATCCTCCGGGGCTACGTCGAGGAGGGGCTCTCGCGGCGCGACCTCGTGGCCCGTGGATTCGCCGAGGCGGTCGTCAACGACGTGGTCCGCAAGGTCGATCTCAACGAATACAAGCGCAAGCAGGCCGCGCCGGGCCTGAAGATCACCCCCCTCGCCTTCGGCGTCGGCCGCCGCATCCCCATCGTGCAGAAATACGTGAGTTGAGCAGGGCCACCAGGCATCGCCAGTCTCCGCTAGTCAGCGGTTTTGTCCATGACCTCCGAACAGCTTTTTGAGCGCGCGAAACAACTCATCCCCGGCGGCGTCAACTCGCCCGTCCGCGCGTTCCGCTCCGTCGGCGGCACGCCATTTTTCGCAACGGCGGCGCACGGCGCGACGCTCCACACCGCAGACGGCCGCGACCTGATCGATTTCGTCTGCACGTGGGGCCCGGCGATTCACGGCCACAACCATCCGGCGATCCGGGCGGCCATCGCCGCGGCGCTCGAGAACGGCACGAGCTTCGGCACGCCCAATCCCTGCGAGGTCGAGCTCGCGGAGCTCATCGTGCGGTTTGTGCCGTCGATCGAGAAGGTGCGCATGTGCAACAGCGGCACCGAGGCCACCATGTCGGCGGTCCGCCTGGCGCGCGGCTTCACGCGGCGCGACAGGATCATCAAGTTCGCCGGCTGCTACCACGGGCACTCCGACTCGCTGCTGATCAAGGCGGGCTCGGGCGCGCTCACCCACGGCTACCCCGACAGCGCGGGCGTGCCGGCCGCGTTCGCGCAGGAAACCCTCGTCCTGCCGTTCAACGACAGGGCGGCCCTCGATGCCGCGTTTGCGGCCAACCCGGGCCGGATTGCATGCGCCATCATCGAACCCTGCCCGGCCAACGTGGGGCTCATCCTGCCCGAACCCGGCTTCCTTGCACACCTGCGCGCCCAATGCACCGCCCACGGCGCGCTGTTGATCTTCGACGAGGTGATGACCGGCTTCCGGCTGGCGCGCGGCGGCGTGCAGGAACTGGAGAAGATCACGCCGGACCTCACGGCGCTGGGAAAGATCATCGGCGGCGGACTGCCGGTGGGCGCCTTCGGCGGCAGGGCCGCAATCATGGACCTTCTGGCCCCGCTCGGCCCCGTCTACCAGGCGGGGACACTGAGCGGCAATCCGCTCGCCATGGCCGCGGGTGTCGCCGCGCTGAAACTGCTGGAGGAACTCGATCCCTACGCGCGCCTCGACCGGATGGGCCGGCAGGTCCGGGACGCCCTGCTCGCCGCTGCGCGCAAAAAGGGCCTGCCCCTTCAGGCGCCCCAGGCCGGCTCCATGTTCTCCGTCTTCTTCACCCCGACGCCGGTGCGCGACTACGCGACCGCCCTGACGAGCGACGCCAGGCTGTTCGGACGGTTCTTCCACGCATGCCTCGACCGGGGGGTCTTTCTCCCGCCGAGCGCATTTGAGACGGCCTTCCTGAGCACCGCCCACGAAGGCGCCGCGGTTGACCGGGCCTGTCAGATCATGACCGACACGATCGCCGCGCTCTGATCATCCCCGCCGGATCCGCGGGAAGGGTTGACCCGAAATCAACGCCGCCATCGGCGCCGAGGGCAGGCGCGTGCCCGGGGGCACGGGAAACCCGCGCAGGAATTCCCCTGCGGACACCATGCGGCCTCCCGGCCGCTGCAGTCTGCGCAGGCGGAGAATCCCGCCGCCGGTTGCAACGAGCAGCCCCCCGCCATCGGCGCCCAGCACCCGGCCGGCCGGCCCGGCCGGCGGGTCTCCAGAGCCGGACGAACCGCGGCCGTCCGCATCTGCAACATCCGCGAGTCCGATCCTCACCGGCACGCCGCCCATCTCGACGGCACAGCCCGGCCAGGGGAAAAGACCGTTGATCCGGGCGGCGAGAATCCCGGCGGGCGCGGCGAAATCGAGCCGCCCATCCTGCTTGACCAGGCGCCTGCAATAGGTCGCCCGCGGTTCGTCCTGGGGAGTGAAGGTCAAAGTCCCGGCCCGGAGCCGGGGCAGCGCGCGGGCAAGCAGCGGCACGCACACCGCCGCGAGCTTGCGTTCGACCTCGACCGCCGTGTCGAGGGGCGCGACGGGCACGCGCTCAAGATCCGCAACCGGCCCGGCGTCGAGCGCCGGCACGATCCGCATGAGCGTCATCCCTGTTTCCCGTTCGCCCTGGGCGACCGCCGCCTGGATCGGCGAGGCGCCGCGGTATCGGGGGAGGATCGACGCGTGCAGGTTGAGCGTGCCGAGGCGCGGCGCGGCGATGAAATCGTCCTTGAGGATCTGGCCATACGCCAGCACGAGCGCCACGTCCGCATTCTGCGCGGCAAGCCAGATGCGTTCGTCCGGCGTCAGCTTCTCCGGCTGCCGGACGGGCACGCCGTGCGCCTCCGCCCACTGTTTCATCGGGGTGGCCGCGATCTTCTGGCCGCGGCCCGCAGGGCGGTCGGGCTGGGTGTAGACGGCGGCGATCGACGCAAGGGCGCCGCCCTCCCCCGCCATCCAGTCAAGGAGAGGCAGGGCGATGGGATCCGATCCCATGAAGATGACCCTGAGCGGCGCTGCCATCGCGGGAAAGCAACAGCCGCGGCGGCTCCACATTCAACCCAAATCCTGCTTCCGTGCCACCGGCTTCGAAGGACGCATCCGCCGATTGACCGGCAGCGTCTGGCGCGCGCAGTTGTGGCACGGGCATCTTGCCCGTGGACGCGCGCCAGGCAACATGGGCAAGATGCCCATGCCACTTGCGCCACCGTCAATCGGCAGATGCCGTCCCGCGGCGGACCCGCAGGTCATTCCTGTTGCCTGCGCCCGGGGTTCCTTTCAGGTTGGCCGGCATGAAAGTCCTCTTTATCGGCGGCACCGGCATCATCAGCTCGGCGTGTTCCAGGCTGGCGCTCGACCGGGGCATCGAGCTTTTCCTGCTGAATCGCGGTCAGTCCCCGCGGCCGGCTCCGGAGGGAGCCCGGGTTCTTCACGGCAACGCGCGCGATCCCCGCTCCATCCGCGCGGCGCTGGGCGGCCTGTCTTTCGACGCGGTGGTGGACTGGGTCGCATTCACTCCCGACCACATCGAGGCGGACCTCGACCTGTTTCGCGGCCGCACCGGGCAGCTCGTCTTCATCAGCTCCGCGTCCGCCTACCAGACGCCCCCCTCCCTGCTCCCGGTGACGGAATCCACCGTGCTCGACAATCCTTTCTGGGAATACTCGCGCAACAAGATCGCGTGCGAGGCACGGCTCGTGCGCGCCTATCGGGAGGAGAAGTTTCCTGCGACGATCGTGCGGCCTTCGCACACGTATGACTGCACGCTTCTCCCGATGGAAGGCGGCTGGACGGCGGTCGACCGCATGCGCCGCGGGCAGAAGGTCATCGTGCACGGCGACGGCACCTCCCTGTGGACGCTGACCCACCACAGCGATTTCGCCCGCGGATTCGTCGGGCTGCTGGGCAATTCCCGCGCGATCGGCGAGGCCGTGCACATCACCTCCGACGAATGGCTGACCTGGAATCAGATCTTCGAGATCGTGGCCCGCGCCGCCGGCGCCGAGCCGCATGTCGTGCATGTTCCCTCGGACGTGGTGGCCGCCTTCGATCCGGAATGGGGCGCCAGTCTGCTCGGCGACAAGAGTCACAGCATGATTTTCGACAACAGCAAGATCAGGCGGCTGGTTCCCGATTTCGCCTGCCGCATCCCGTACAGCCGCGGCGCCGCGGAGACGATCGCCTGGCACGACGCCGACCCGGCCCGCCGGAAGGTGGACGGGGAGTTCAACCGCACCTGCGACCGGATGCTCGCGGCGTGGGAATCAGCCCGGCCGAAATAGTCCCGGATTCCGTTTTCCGCCTCCGCCAGGGCGCGATCCGGGAGGACGGGCGGCCATCATCCGGGGCCGCGGATTCCCGTCCCGGGATCCGCCCGGCGCATCGGGGTCGATGCGCTCCACCTGCCGGCGGGCGGTCGCGCGGGGAGAAACGGGGCAGCCCGGGGAAAGGCGGGCGCGCGGCGCGGCATTTTTGTGCTGGCCAGACAGATTAAACCGGTTTAACCTGTCGGCATGAAAAAAATCGAAGTCACCGATGAGGTTTATGAGACCCTCAAAAAGCTGACGACCGACTTTCACCAAAGCCCGAATGACGTGCTGGCCTCCCTTCTCAACGTCAGCAATCCCCCGAAGGCGGCCGATGAACCGCTGGTCGCCTATATCCTGGGTTCCGAATTCCGGACGAAGTTCTCCGATGCCGACAAATACCTCGCCATCCTCGGCTGGCTCGCCGCCCGGCATGCCTCCGAATTCAGCGAGTTCATCCTGTCGCTGTCCAACAGCCCGGGCGGGCGCCGCTACCTGGGATTGTCACGGCGGGAGATCCTCGAGCAGTGCCGCCACAATCAGGCGCGGCAGATCCCCGATACGCGCTACTGGGCGATCATGAACCTCGACACCGCGACGAAGCGGCGGTTCCTGTCGCGCGTGCTCGAGTTTATCGGCTATCGCGATGACATCATCGATTTCGTCTGCGGCGCGATCGGGATGCGCCACCCCCTGGGCCGCGCGGGCCGGCCTCCGGTTCCCGCAGGATGAGGCGCCGGCGGGCCTCCGCCGTATCCAGAAGCTGGATTTCCTCCGGCGTCCGCCCCGGCGCCCCCGCCCCCCGCCGGCCCGGGACCGCAAGGGGCGGCGTCCCTTCTCCGCTCACCGCATGCGGACGAGGAACCAGCCGGCCACGCCGGCCATGAACAGGTCCGGCAGCCAGGCCGCGGCCTCCGGGGTGAGCAGCCCGCGCCCCCCGATCGTGTTCGCGATGTTCGTGAGCAGATAGTAGGCGAAGAAGAGCCCGATCGCCTTCGAAACCCCCACCACCGGGCTCACCCGGACGCCCGACACCGCAAACGGGATGGCGATCCCGATCACGATCAGGCAGCCCAGCGTGTCGGCGATGAGACCGTAGTAGCGCAAGGCGTACCTCGTGACCTTGGGGCTGCCGTCGGAGATCAAATAGTCCATGAGCTGCCGCAGTTCGCGGAACGAAAGATCGACCGGATTGCGGTCGATGAGCAGCATCAGCTGCGGATCCTCGTGAAAATCGCGGAGGTCCCGCTCCTTGAACACGGTCGGGCGGACCATCTCGCCGGTCGCAGCGTCGAAGTCGATCTCGCTGCCGTCGCGGAACGTCCAGGAGCGCGTCGCCGGATGATATTCCGCCTCCCGCGCCAGAAGGCGGGTCACCTCGCGGCGCCGGCCGTCGAGAATGGAGACCGTGACGCCATAGCCTTTTCCGGTGAACCGGTTGAAGCGGTTGATGAACCAAAGGCGGCCGTCCGGCCGGTTGTCGAAGGCCACGCTCCCGACCCGGCCGGCGCCCTCCGCCCCGTTGACGCGCGCCTGGTGGCGGAAATCCAGGCTGTCCTTGATGCGGCGGGATTCCTCGACCGACCAGGGCACCACGCGCGAATTGCACAGCCACATCAGGCCGCAGCAGAGCACGCCGACCACCCAGATGCCGCGCGTGAGCCGGAAAAGGCCCAGCCCGACGGCGCGCATGGCGGTGAATTCGTTGTTCCGATGGAGCTGCCCCAGGCTGTACAGAAGCGAAATCAACAGGGCCAGCGGCAGCACCACGGTAAGGTAGCCCGGCATGCGCACGGCATAGTAGACGGCGATGTCGCGGCCGGTGGCGCCATCGTCCAGAAGGTCGCGGAAATTATCGTACATCTCCTGAAGCAGCAGCAGTCCGATCGTGGCCACGAGGACCAGGGCGAGCGTCTTGAGCCACTCGCGGAGAATGTGCCTTTCGAGGATGTTCAAGGATGGGGATTGCGTTTGCGCCGCGGCGGGCAGCCGTTGGGGCGGCTCCATCAAAGACCCCCCGGCGCCAGAGGCAAAGCTTTCGTGCCTTCAGCTCACGCCATGGGCTCCTTCCCGTCAGGGCGATCCGCGCCCGCGGGCATCCCGCCGCCCGCGCACCGCGCTTCCTCCAACCACAGCAGGATACCGGCGAGGAGCGCCAGCAGGACGCTGCGCAGGAGGCTGCCGCGCAAGGCGGCGGCGCCCGCCGCGCCCCCGCCAAAGCACCCGCATGTGATGTCGAGCCCGCGGATCCAGGCCGAGGCGATCGCGATCCCAAAGACGAGGCAAAGGAAGAAGAGCAGCGAGAACGCGCCGAGCCGGAGGCGCGGCCAGAGGACGCCCAGGCCCGCGGCGATCTCGATCCATGGCAGATACGACGCCAGCGCCGCCCCGGCCGGATGCGGCAGCAACCGGTAGCCGTCGATCGCGCCGGCAAAAGCCGCCGGATCAAGCCCCTTGGCGACGCCGGCGTAGATGAAGACGGCGGCGAGGACAATCCTCCCCGCCCGTTCCATCACCGTCCCTGCCTGTGCGCCGCGCTCCATGCGCTCCAGCCTCCTTTCAATACCACGACATCGTCGAGGCCCAATTCGCGCCGCAGGCGCCGGGCCGCCGTCTGCGCCGCATCACAACGCGGGCTGTCGCAATACACCACCAGCCTCATCCCCGGCCTCCATACCCTGGCCACCGCGACCGTCCCGCCGCCTTCCGGACTGTCGCCGAGCCAGAGCGCTCCCGGAATGTGGCCGCGCTGGTAGGCCGCGGCGCTCCGGGCGTCGATCAACAGGGCCGGGGCCGGCCCTTGCTGCACCGCGGCCCATTCCACCTCGGGCACCGCCACCTGGTCTCGCGACCACGCGGGGCGCCGCGGATGAAACACCGCGGTGAGAACGCCGGGAACCAGGGCCACAAGCAGGATCAACCCCGCCTGCCGGGCGCCTCGGAGCAAAAGGGCCGCTGGTGTGTCCGCCGTCATTTCACCGCCGCGTAGATGACAAACGTCTGGGACCGCCCGTCGACGGTCACGTTCAGGTGAACCATGGCCTCGTCAGGCCGGCTCGTGTCCCACGGCCTGATGGTCAGCCGGAATGCGCCGGGCTCGCGCGGCGAGAGCTGCGCGTGAAAACGCGGGTTGGCGCATTCGACCCCGCCGAGCCCGGTCGTTTCCGGATCGGTCACGACAACCTCCGCCTGCTTCTCCTCGGGCCGCTCGCCCACCCTCCAGAAAAGAAACCGCGGCGTGATCGCGACCAGATCCGGGATGTCCACGGTCATCGTCAGCTCGGCATACCTTCCTCCCGGGTCGTCCGTGGCCACCACGACGCTGCGCCGCACCCGCCCCGAATATCCGGCAAGCGCGAGCTCAACCCGGATTTCCCCCGATTCTCCCGGAGCATAGACCGCCTTGGCCATCCCGGTCGACATGCAGCTGCAGCTCGGATCCAAAGAGAGGATCCGCACCGGATTCCGGCCCGCATTGCGGAACGGGAACACCACGCTCAGCGACTGCTGCCCGGGCCGGGCCGTCAGCTGCAGGTCGGTGGCCTTCCACTCCAGGGCCGCCGGACAGGCGGCAACGCCGGCCAGGAAGATCAGGATGACCACCGGAATTCTCACCAGGCGGGACAATCTGCGCGCGATTTGCGCCAAGGCCAGCCGATTCCCGATCCCTGTTTTCCCACGCGTTTTTGCTCGCCGCGGCCCGATCGCCCGCCATATCAGGCAGATCGATGTCGTCGCTCAGGATCTCCCCTGCCGGAGCGATAGATCGACGGTCTTCCCTTGTCGTGTTCCGCCACCCCGCCCTGCTGTGCCACGCGCCGTCCCCAGGCGTCCCGCCCGGGCGCTGCCTGAATTAAATTCCGTTCCACGGAACTCCCCGCCACTTCGCCAAAACCAGCCCCTCCGCCCCATGAAGAAACGCCTCATTCTCCCCTTGTTGCTTGCCGCAATTGCATGGCTTCCGGCCGCGCGGGCCGACGATCCGTTCACGGTCGTCGTGACTTCGGACACCCTTCCCACGCTGTCCGTCGGCTACACAAAGCTCCCCGATCTGCTGAACGATGTGCTCAACACGCGCGGGGGCTTCGCCCCTTATGCCGGCACCGATTTTTCGGCCACAGTCTCGTTTCTGGGGGTTCCCGAAGCCGTCCTGGCGAGCTCGAATTCCTCCGGCACCGAGGTCGAGCTGGCGATCCCGGGAATCAACTTCACCCGCCTCTTCACAGGGCCGGACCGGTCCGGAGTCGAGAAACAGATCCAGAATTTCTTTATCAAGGATGGCTCGATCATCGTCGGCGATTTCCTCAACTACATCGCACGCCACTCCGCGGTCGCGGTGACCGACGGCAACCCGTCCTCGTCCACCGCCATCATGGCAAATCAGAGTTTCATTTCCACCGGATTCACGCCGTCCGAGGAGATTGCCGGCGCTGCGAACGCGGAGGCCGGGCCTGCGCAGGCCAATCTCTCCGGACTCGGCATCGGTTTCAACAGCGGGCGTTTCACCGCCAATGGAATCACGGGCAGTTACAATGATGTCGCGATCCCGTTCAAGTTCCGCCTGACCGACCGCGTCAGCATCACCGGCGCCCTGCCCATCGAAATGCTCGATGTCGAAGGAGCCAAGGTTTACGGCGCCGGGCTGAACCTCGCCGTTCCGGTCCGCATCATGATCATGGACAAGGACCAGCCCATGAACTGGCGCCTGAGCCCCCTAACAGGCATCTCCGCGCGCGGCTCGGCCGATCTGGGTGGCGGCGGCGCCATCTGGATGGCCGGTCTCAACAGCAGCGTGGACTACCGTGTCAGCCCCAAGCTCATCGTCTGCGTGGTGGACCAGTTCACGACGCACAACGGCATCGACGTTGAGTACGCCGGCTACAGGTTCAACCCCAACGTCGACCAGCAAATGCTGAAGGACGGCATCCGCCTCGTCACGCCGTTGTCCGCGCACCTCACCGGGGATTTCTTCGTCATCGAGACCGATTTCCTCAAGGCCGCCGCGGTCAGGAATTTCACGACTTTCGGAACGAGCGTCTCCTATCGCCTGACTCCGACGAGGAGCCTCACCCTGGGCGCCAACTACGATACGGGCAGCGATTATCGCTCCTGGTCCGTCGGTCTGTCATCGGCCTGGAAGTTCTAGCCCGGATGCGCTGCCGGCCTCCGGCGGGCGGCGCGCACCATCGCTGCTCGTTTCATGCCGCTCGTCTCCATCAACCCCGCCACCGGGCGCCTGATCCGCCGCTACCGGCCGCAGGGGAAGGCCCGGACCGCCGCCGCGGTCGATCGCGCGGGCGCGGCATTTTCCGGTTGGCGCGACATGAGCTTCGCCGCCCGCGCGCGCGGGCTGCGCGCGGCGGCCGCGGTCCTCATGCGCCGGAGGGAGGAGTGCGCGCTCCAGATCACGGCCGAGATGGGGAAACCCCTGGCCCAGGCCCGGTCTGAAATCGAAAAGTGCGCGAGGGTCTGCACCTATTATGCCCGGCATGCCGCCGGCTTCCTCGCCGACGAGAGGCCGGTCGATGCGCCGGAGAACAGCCGCGTCATGTTCCAGCCGCTCGGGGTCGTGCTCGCCGTGATGCCCTGGAACTTCCCCTTCTGGCAGGTCTTCCGCGCCGCCGCGCCGATTCTCATGGCGGGAAACACGGTCCTGCTGAAACATGCCTCCAACGTCTGCGGCTGCGCGCTGGCGATCGAATCGATCTTTCGCGAAGCCGGCCTCCTGGATGGAGTATTCCAGACCCTGCTCGTGGGCGCGGACGGCGTGCCGCCGCTGATCGCCCACGAGAAGGTGAAGGCGGTCACGCTCACGGGCAGCGCGGCGGCCGGCAGGCGCGTCGCCTCGCTGGCGGGCGCGGCATTGAAGAAATGCGTTCTCGAGCTCGGGGGAAGCGATCCTTACTTGATCCTGGCCGATGCCGATCTTGACCTCGCCGCCGAGGTTTGCGCCCAGGGCCGGCTGATCAACGCGGGACAGAGCTGCATCGCGGCCAAGCGCATGATCGTCGTGGAGGCGGTGCGCGCGGGATTCGAACGCCGCTTCGTCGAGCGCATGGCAGCGCGGAAAGTGGGGCCCCCGACCGAACCTGCCACCGACGTGGGGCCGCTCGCCCGCGCCGACCTGCGCGACGAACTGCACGCCCAGGTCCAGGCAAGCCTCCGCCGGGGCGCCCGGCTCCTGCTGGGCGGCAGACCCCTCCCCGGCCCCGGCTGGTTCTATCCTCCCACGGTGCTGGGCGACGTGCGCGCCGGCATGCCGGCATTCGACGAAGAATTGTTCGGCCCCGTAGCCGCCATCGTTCCCGTCCGCGACGAGGCCGCCGCGATCGCCGCCGCCAACGATTCCGACTTCGGCCTCGCCGCCGCCGTCTTCACGCGGCCCTGGTCGCGCGGCGGGCGGGCGGCAATCGCCGGGCTCGAGGCGGGCGCGGTCTTCGTGAACGACTTCGTGCGCTCCGACCCTTCGCTGCCCTTCGGCGGCGTCAAGCAGTCCGGCTACGGCCGCGAACTGGGGCCGTTCGGCATCAGGGAATTCGTGAACGTCAAGACCGTCGTCGGAGGCTGAGGCCGGCTCCCGCCCCTGAAGAAGAGGGAGGGCGGGCGGTCCCCAGGCCTGCCGGCGGCGGGGCGCACCGGCCCGGCGCGCCTCATCCCGTGAAGGCCCCGGTGCAGGCGGAGATCTCCAATTGTCACCGGTCCGTAACCTCCCACTTCGTTCTGGTTTTGCTCAGCCCGGGTGCTACCCTGACAATTCTTCGTTTCCTCCGCCTCCGTCCCTCATGGCCAAGCGTTCCTTCCGCTCCAAAAAGACCCGCGCCGCCGCCGCCCTGCCTTCCGGAGCGCCCGGGGATGACGCGCCGCAACCGCCAGCCGGCGCCGTTCCCCGGCGGCCGGACCGGGTCGCCTATTTCAACCGGGAGCTCTCGTGGCTCGCGTTCAACCGCCGGGTGCTCGAACAGGCGCAAAAGGAGGATAACCCCGTCCTCGAGCGCGTGAAATTCCTGGCGATCTTCAGTTCCAACCTCGACGAGTTCTTCGAAATCCGCGTGGCCGGACTCATCCAGCAGGTCGACAGCGGCGTGACGGAGCCGAGCATCGACGGCCTGGGACCGCGCGAACAGCTCCGGCGCATCCACTCCGTCGTTGCATCGCTGCTTACGGACCAGCAGCGCTGCTGGCACGGCCAGCTTATGCCGGCGCTGGCGGAGGCCGGCATCCGCTTCAAGACGGCCGACCAGCTCAACGAGTCGGAAGTCAACTGGGTGAGGACCTATTTCCGCGAGCAGGTCTATCCGGTCATGACGCCGCTGGCCGTGGACCCGACGCATCCGTTCCCGCAGCTCGGCAACAAGACGCTGAACGTCGTCGTGTCGCTCGAAAATCCCGAGGCGCCCGATCCCGCCGGCTCCATGGCCATCCTGCCGGTTCCCCGCATCCTGCCGAGGATAGTCAACATCGAACCGGCCGGCCGCGGCCCGCAGCAGTACATCTTCCTGAGCGAGATCATCAAGCTCTGCGCCAGCGAGCTCTTCCCCGGCTACCGGATCCATGGCGCCCACGCCTTCCGCGTCACGCGCAACAGCGATTTGTACATCGACGAGGAGGAGGCGGAAAACCTGCTCAAGAAGATCGAGGAGGAACTGCGCAACCTCCGCCGCGGCGCGGCGGTGCGCCTTGAAATCGAGGAAGGGGTGGAGGACGGGATCTTCACCGCGCTGTGCGACCACCTGGCCCTCTCCCACGAGTATGCCTTCCGCCTGCCCGGGCCGCTCAATCTCATGCGCCTGATGAGCCTGTACGAGCTCATCGACCGGCCGGACCTGAGATTCCCCGAGTTCACGCCCGCGCACCCCCCCGGCCTGCTGCCCCCGGAACGCATCTTCGAGGCCATCCGCGAACAGGACCTCCTGCTCTATCATCCCTACGAGTCGTTTCTCCCGGTCGTCGATTTCGTCGAACAGGCCGCGCGCGATCCGAACGTCTTCGCGATCAAACAGACGCTCTACCGCACCAGCGGCGATTCGCCCGTCGTCCGCGCGTTGATGGAGGCCTCCCAGAATGGCAAACAGGTGACCGCGCTGGTCGAACTCAGGGCGCGGTTCGACGAGGCCAACAATATCCAGTGGGCGCGCCAGCTCGAGGAAGCCGGCGTGCACGTCGTCTACGGCGTCGTCGGGCTCAAGATCCATTGCAAGTGCAGCCTCGTCGTTCGCCGCGAGGGGAACGGCCTGCGCCAATACGTCCACCTGGGCACCGGCAACTACAACCAGCGCACCGCCCGCGCCTACACCGACCTCAGTTTCTTCACCTGCCGGGATCCCATCACGCGCGAGGTGGCCAGCCTGTTCAACTGCCTGACCGGATTCAGCCGTTCCCCCGATTTCGCCCATCTGCTGGTCGCTCCCTTTAATCTCCATCCCCGCATCCAGGCGCTGATCGGCCGCGAGGCGGACAACGCCCGCGCGGGCAGGCCGGCGCGCATCCTCGCCAAGATGAACAATCTCGTCGATGGAGTGACGATCGACAATCTCTACGCCGCCTCCCGGGCCGGCGTGCGCATCGATCTGATCGTGCGGGGCACGTGCTGCCTGGTGCCGGGCGTCCCGGGGATGGGCGAAAACATCCGCGTGCGCAGCATCGTCGGCCGGCATCTCGAACACGCCCGGCTCTTTTTCTTCGAGAACCATGGCGGCGAATCGCTTGTCTTCGCCGGCAGCGCCGACTGGATGCCGCGCAATTTCTTCCGCCGCGCCGAGGTGCTCTTTCCGATCGAGGCCCCGGAACTTCGCCGGCGCCTGCTCGACGAGCTCCTTCCGGCGGAATTCCGGGACAACGAGAACGCCCGGGAACTCCATCCCAACGGCGCCTACCTCCCGGTGCCGCGTTCCGAGGGCGAGCCCTCGTTCTGTGCGCAGGACTTCTTCATGGCTTCCGCGGCCGCCCGGGCCGGTCCCCCCGAGTGAGGCGGCCGGGATGTTCCGCGGAGGCGCGGCGCGTTTTGCGCCCCTACGAGACCAAAGGTAGGGGCGCGAACTTGCCTGCCGTGCCGTAGCCCTGGCGAAGGCCGGTCGCGCCCAAAAGGGACGCAGCAAGACTGCGCCCCTGCGGCACAAAAGGTAGGGGCGCGAACTCGTCGCGCCCTGCCGTGCATGACCCGTTCGGAGCCCACGAATGCACACCAATTGCCACGAATTGCTGCATCTGCCCATTCGTGCAGATTCGTGGGTATTCGTCGGTGGTATCTTTTCAAAGGGCCGCACCCCTCGACCCCGTTCAGGGTCATCCTGAGCCTGTCGAACGGGCAAGACTGCGCCCCTGCGGCACAAAAGGTAGGGGCGCGAACTCGTCGCGCCCTGCCGTAGCCCTGGCGAAGGCCGGTCGCGCCCTGCCGTGCATGACCCGTTCGGAGCCCACGAATGCACACCAATTGCCACGAATTGCTGCATCTGCCCATTCGTGCAGATTCGTGGGTATTCGTCGGTGGTATCTTTTCAAAGGGCCGCACCCCTCGACCCCGTTCAGGGTCATCCTGAGCCTGTCGAACGGGCAAGACTGCGCCCCTACGGCACAAAAGGTAGGGGCGCGAACTCGTCGCGCCCTGCCGTAGCCCTGGCGAAGGCCGGTCGCGCCCTGCCGTGCATGACCCGTTCGGAGCCCACGAATGCACACCAATTGCCACGAATTGCTGCATCTGCCCATTCGTGCAGATTCGTGGGTATTCGTGGGTGGAATCTTTTCAAAGGGCCGCACCCCTCGACCCCGTTCAGGGTCATCCTGAGCCTGTCGAACGGGCAAGACTGCGCCCCTGCGGCACAAAAGGTAGGGGCGCGAACTCGTCGCGCCCTGCCGTAGCCCTGGCGAAGGCCGGTCGCGCCCTGCCGTGCATGACCCGTTCGGAGCCCACGAATGCACACCAATTGCCACGAATTGCTGCATCTGCCCATTCGTGCAGATTCGTGGGTATTCGTCGGTGGTATCTTTTCAAAGGGCCGCACCCCTCGACCCCGTTCAGGGTCATCCTGAGCCTGTCGAACGGGCAAGACTGCGCCCCTGCGGCACAAAAGGTAGGGGCGCGAACTCGTCGCGCCCTGCCGTAGCCCTGGCGAAGGCCGGTCGCGCCCTGCCGTGCATGACCCGTTCGGAGCCCACGAATGCACACCAATTGCCACGAATTGCTGCATCTGCCCATTCGTGCAGATTCGTGGGTATTCGTCGGTGGTATCTTTTCAAAGGGCCGCACCCCTCGACCCCGTTCAGGGTCATCCTGAGCCTGTCGAACGGGCAAGACTGCGCCCCTGCGGCACAAAAGGTAGGGGCGCGAACTCGTCGCGCCCTGCCGTAGCCCTGGCGAAGGCCGGTCGCGCCCTGCCGTGCATGACCCGTTCGGAGCCCACGAATGCACACCAATTGCCACGAATTGCTGCATCTGCCCATTCGTGCAGATTCGTGGGTATTCGTCGGTGGTATCTTTTCAAAGGGCCGCACCCCTCGACCCCGTTCAGGGTCATCCTGAGCCTGTCGAACGGGCAAGACTGCGCCCCTGCGGCACAAAAGGTAGGGGCGCGAACTTGTCGCGCCCTGAAAGGGACGCAGCAAGACTGCGCCCCTACGGGATCCGCAGGCCCGGGCGGCAGGAGAATGATTGCGGCCGCGACCGAAACGGTGAAATGTGCGGGCCGGTTCCTCATGCCAAGCCTGAATTCACTGGTTGCCGCACACCGCAGGGTGCTGTTGATAGACTCCTCTTCGATCAGCATCCAGGTCGCGTTGTGGCGCCTTGATGGCGAAGCCGCCCCGCCTTGCGGTCCCGAGCGCCGGCAGGCGGCTTCGTCCTCCCCCGCCAATCCGGCGCGCGAGCGTCTGGATTCCAGCGTTCCGCCTCCGGCTCCCAATCCCTCCGCGTCTCCCGAATCGATCTGGCACGCATCGGATCAGGAAGCGGGAATCGCGATCTTCACCGGCGTCGACGCGGTGCTGGGACAGGCCGGGCTGCGCGTGGCCGACCTTGGCGCGGCGGTGTTCTGCGAAGGGCCGGGCTCCATCCTGGGCATCCGCACGGCGGCCGTTGCGTTGCGGACCTGGGCGGCGGCGGAAGGCCGCGCGCTGCCCGTCTTCGCCTACCGGAGTCTCGAACTCGTGGCCCACGACCTCCGGCGCCGCGGAATCCCCCCGCCTTTCGCCGTCCTCGCGGACGCGCGCCGCAACTCCTGGCATTGGGTCGAAGCGCCGGCGGACGGCCCGATCGGGCCCCTCCAACGCGTGCCGGATGACACCGCCGCCGGGTTCGTCGGCCGGCTCTTCACGCCCGCGGGCTTCCGCGCCTGGGCGCGCCCGCCGGGAACCGTCTCCACCATTCCCTACGCCCTGCCCGACCTGTGGCGCCGCATGGGCGACGCCGATCTCCTGCGCGCCGCGCCGCAGCCCGATGCGTTTCTCCACGAAGACGCCACCTATGTCGCCTGGACTCCGCAGATCCATCGAAATCCGGGCGGCGCGCACAAGCCGCGGCGTCGATGAACCACCCCTGATTCGCCGCCAGCACCGGATGCATCGCACCCCTCATCGCAATCGCGCGCGTTTTGAAGGCTGGAATCTCGGGACTCCCGCGGCCGCCGCGCAGACGGAACGCGGCGACGCCATCGCGCCTCCCTAGAAGATCCGGCCTCCTTCCATGCATTCTCTTCCACAACGTCCGCTCCGCTGCTGGGCCGAAATCGACCTGGCTGCGCTCGAACGCAACCTGAGACTCATCCGCGCCTCGCTGCCGGCCCACATCAAATATGTCGCCGTGGTCAAGGCCGACGCCTACGGCCACGGCCTGCACCAGACCGTCGCCCGCCTCATGCACGCGGGCGCCGATCTTTTTGCCGTGGCCAACGTGACGGAGGCCGCCGCGATCCGCGAACTCGGCCCCGGCTGGCCGGTGCTCGTCCTGAGCCCGCTGCTGCCCGAGGAGGACAAATACCTTCTCGACTACGACATCACCGCCGCGGTATCGACGGCGGAGGAAGTGGACCGTTTCGATGCCGTCGGGCGGGAGGCGGGGCGCGTGGTCGCGGTCCACCTCAAGATTGACACGGGGATGGGCCGGCTCGGCGTCTGGCATGAACACACGGCGAAGCTCTACAACCGCATCCACCGGGCCGGGAATGTCCGCCTCGACGGCGCGTTCACCCACTTTTCCAGCGCGGATGAAGACCCCGCATTCACGGACGAGCAGCGCCGCCGTTTCCTTGCCGCGCTGCGCGGCTGTCGCGGTCTCGATTTCAAGCATCTGCTCATTCACGCCGACAACAGCGCCGGCCTTGAAACCGCACACGGCGAGCAGCCCTTCAACGCCGTGCGCGTCGGCCTGCTGCAATTTGGAATTCTGCCCCATCCGAACTCGATGCTCGCGCGCGTGCACACCGAGCCCGTTTTCAGCTTTCATACGCGGGTTGGGATCGTGAAGCGGCTGCCCGCCGGAACCGACATCAGCTACGGACGCACCCGCACCCTGCAGCGCGACTCGGTGGTCGCCGTGCTATGCGCCGGATATGGCGACGGGATTGCGCGCGCCTGCAGCAACCGCGCCCAGGTTCTGGTTCGCGGCGCCCGCTGCGCGGTGCTCGGCCGGGTGACCATGGATCAGACGATCATCGACGTCACCGACGTGCCCGGCGTGCGCTGCGGCGACGAGGCAACGCTGGTCGGCCGCCAGGGAGCCGCCGAGATCAGCATCACTGAATTCAGCACATGGTCGGACACGATTCCATGGGAGACCCTCTGCTCGGTCACAAAACGGGTGCCCCGGATCTACAAGACGTCGCTCGGTGTGTGATCCTTTCCGTACCTCCTGCAACTCCGCCGATCTTCCGACGCCGCGTTGCAGGGTGGGCTGCCATGGCTTGCCGCAGCCCCGCGCGGAGCCGGCCGGGCACCGCCTCGTTCCCTGGAAATGTAAAACCTGCAGATCTCTTTATTCTACAGCTTATTGCATTGCCTAATCCAAGGTGACGCTCGCTAGGGGTTTCCCCCCATTATCACATTGATTTTACCATTGGTTTCGCTTCTTCGCTTGTTGGCTTCCGCTCTTTTGCCGATATAATCAAGAGGTCGATAAGAAGAAGGTCTATGATCTGCTGTCACCTTCCAGTTCGAAGCCAGAGCCGGTGCCCGGTTCCAAGTTTTCCCGCAGAGCGGATTCCCCGCCGCGAGAAAGTGTTTTGTTGGGCGACAATCAGAGCCTTTGCCGTGGCGACCTTCGGGCTTCTGCTGGCGCTGCCCGTGCACGCCCAAACAACCGTCTGGAACGGAACAACGAACGGCGTCTGGAACACCGCCGGAAATTGGAGCGCCGGACTCCCGGGCACCACCACGGCGGCGGTATTCGGCAGCAGCAGCAACTACAACCTGACCTTCACCGGCGCCGCGTCAGCCTTGGGCCTCACCTTTAACACCGGCGGCTCTGCGTACACCTTCGCCAACAGTGGTAATACCCTGTCGATCTACGCCAATGGCATTGTCAACAACACTGCCAACACCGAGGTTTTCAACGCCCCTGTCACGGTTGCCTCCGCCCAGACGTGGAATAACACCAGTACCGGCGGGCTGACGTTCAACGGCGCGGTGAGCCTCGGGGCCGATCTGACGCTAAGCGGCTCAGCCAACATCTCCGTTGCCGGCACGCTGACCAACTCAGGCGGCAACCGCACGATCTTCAACAACAGCACCGGGCCGGTCACCTTCGGCAACATCAATCTCTCCGAGAGCAGCACATCCCGTACGCTCACGCTTTCCGGCACGGGGAACACGACCGTTTCGGGAGTGATCGCCGACGGCGGCACAAGCGCCGGAAGCCTCACGAAAGCCGGTACCGGAACTCTCATCCTCTCCGGCGCAAACACCTATACCGGAGCCACCAACGTCAACGCGGGCATCCTCAGCATTCAGAACGCGGGGGCCCTGGGCACTTCCGCCAACACCTCAAACACCACCGTCGCCAGCGGTGGGACTCTGCAGATCGCGAACGGCATCACCACGACAAATGCCGGCACCCTCATCCTCAACGGAGACGGCACCGGTTCCGGTGCCTTGCAGGGCGTGGGCAACAGCACCTGGAATGGCGCAATCAGCCTGAACTCGGACGCCACGATCTATTCTTCAACGGCAGGAAGCATCTTCAACCTCGATGCCGACTATGCCAACGCCTACACCCTGGCATTGGGGAATCATACCCTCACCATCGACGGCCCCGGAGACGTCTGGGCCAATCAGAACGTCGGTGTGGTTGGAGATACTGGAGGACTGATCAAGAACGGCACCGGAACGTTGACGTTCTTCGGGTACAATACCTTCTATACCGGGGCCACTATTGTAAACGCTGGTTCACTTGAACTTGTGGTTGGTGGTCCGTTGACGGATCCTTGGTACGGGATTAATGGTTCCCTGACCATCGGCACGGGACCGGCAAATCCGAGCGCCGCCGGTTCTGTCAATGTGAATATCTGGGCATCCGATCACGCCTATGCTCCCCAGATAAACGGGATGAGCTACGCAAACCAGATCTCGCCCAACTCCGCAGTTACGATCAACTCCGATGGCGCCCTCAACGTGGGAGCATCCACCACCATGGGCACCCTCACCCTCAATGGCGGTCTGGTTAAAATCTGGAGCGGACAGATCGTAACTCCATCGGGCTCCATCACCTCGAACGTGAACAGCGCACATGAGACATCCTTGATCACCGGGGGACAACTCGCGCTCGCCGCATCGACCACGTTCACGGTCGCCAGGGATTCTACACTCGCCAGCGATCTAACCGTCAGTTCTTCGATCAGCGGAGGAACCCTAGTCAAACAAGGAGCCGGCGTCCTTACGCTCTCCGGCGTGAACACCTACACGGGAGCCACCTCGATCAACGCAGGCGTCCTCAATATTCAAAACAACGCCGCCCTCGGCACCGGCGCCGCCACGGTCGCCTCAGGAGCCACATTGCAGGTGCAGGGCAACCTTACCGGCGTGGGCAATGCCGTCACTCTCAACGGCACAGGAGTCTCATACGCCGGCGCCCTGGAAAACGTCTCCGGCAACAACACCTGGACTGGCGCCATCACCCTCGGCTCCGCCAGCCGGATCAACTCCGACGCCGGCACCCTGACCATTTTGAACAACATCGGCGGCAACGCGCAGAACCTCACGGTTGGCGGCGCCGGCAACACCACCATCAGCGGCGTCATCGGGACCACTTCCGGCTCGCTGACCAAGGACGGCGCGGGGATTCTCACCCTCTCCGGCGCCAATACCTACACCGGCACGACGGCGATCAATGCAGGAACCGTGCAACTGGGCGCCAGCAATGTCCTGGCAAATACCAGCAGCCTAAACCTTGGCGCCAGCGGCACACTGAATCTGAACGGGTTCTCGAACCAGGTGGGGAACCTCACCGCTGCCAACGGTGCAACCCTCGACTTCGGCTCCGTTTCCGGCGCCAACACCTTCGTTTTCGACACCTACACTGCCCCCAGCAGCGGAGTGCTGGTCGTCAACAACTGGGAGTCGGGCACCGACATCCTGGCCTCCAGCGTCGGCAGCCAGACGGTCAGTTCGATCTACATCTCTGGCTATGGCGCGGCGCAGGAGGCGGCTGGAACATCTGGCACGCTTTACGGCAGCGACTACTTGCTCACGCCAGTGATCCAGACGGCGGTTGTCTGGAATGGAAGCTCCAGCGCGTTATGGAACACTGGCGGGAACTGGGTCGGAGGCAGCATACCGGGGAATGCGCAGATCGCGGTCTTCGACAGCACCGGCACTGGCCGAACGGCTGTGACTCTTGACCCTGGCCCCAACACGATCGCCGGCTTGGAATTCGACACCACCGCCCCGGCCTACGCGATTTCCGGCACAAACACGCTCACGCTCGCCGGAACGCTCCCCTACATCCAGCAGAAGAGCGCCAGCAACCAAACACTCAGTTTCACGACCCTCGCGCTCGGCAACAACACGGTCGCCGACATCACCGGAGCCGGCAACCTGGCGATCAGCTCTATCATCAGCGGGGGCTACGACCTCATCCGGGACGGCACTGGAACCGGCAAGCTCATCCTGACCGGCGCGAACACCTTCACCGGCGGCGTCTTCATCAACAACGGAATCGTGCAGGCCGGAAGCACCGCAGCGCTTGGCACGGGCGCGACCACGATTTCGTCCGGCGCCGCGCTCGAACTCAATGGCGCCATCAGCCCGACCAACGCGATTTCCGTCTCCGGCACGGGCGTCGGCGGCGCCGGCGCCATCCATGACGTCGGCGGAACGAACACACTTTCCGGCACGATCACCGAGACCGGGGCCACCACCATCGCGGCCGATACCGGCACCACGCTCAACCTCACCGGCAATCTGACGGGCACGAACCAGAACACGACTTTCGCGGGCCCCGGCACGATTAATGCCAACCGCATCACCACCGGCACGGGCGGCGTCACCGTCAACAGCGGCACGGTCACTTTCCAGGGCGGCGCCACGGCCAACACCTACACCGGCAACACAACAGTGGGCGGCGGCATCCTCAATCTCAGCAAGAATGCCAACGTGACGGCCGTCGCCGGGAATTTCGCGATCAGCGGCGGCACGGTGAACGAGACCGCCAGCGGGCAGATTGCGAACACGGCGACCGTAACGTTGAACAGCGGCGCGTTTAATCTGGGCGCGAACGCCGCGCAAACGGTCGCGGAATTCGACAGCTCCAGCGGCAGCATTGCCACGCTGAACAGTGGTTCTACTCTCACGATCAACGAAGCGGGCAAGGGCGTGATCAACGGAATCATCGCGGGCGCGGGCTCGCTGACGACTTCCGGAACCGGCAGCGTCACGCTCTCCGGCGCCAACACTTACACCGGCGCCACCAACATCAACGCCGGCGTCCTCAATATCCAAAACAACACTGCACTCGGCACCACAGCTGGTGGCACGACCGTTGCCACCGGCGCAGCCTTGCAGATGCAGGGTGGGATCACCGTGACCGGCGAAACCCTGAGTCTGAGCGGCACCGGAGTCTCGACTGACGGCGCGCTGCGCAACATTTCCGGCAGCAACACCTGGACGGGGGGCATCACCCTCGGCTCCAACAGCCGGATAAACTCCGACGCCGGCACGCTCGTCATCTCAGGCAACATCGGCGGCAACGCTCAAAACCTCACGATCGGCGGCGCCGGCAACACGATCATGAATGGTATCATCGGCACGACCTCCGGCTCCCTCACCAAAGATGGCGCCGGCATATTGATGCTCAATGGGAACAACACCTACAACGGCGGCACGAGCATCAACGGTGGTTCTCTGCAACTCGGCACCTCGCAAGCAATCGCCTCCGGCACGGCCGTTTCCATCGCCAGTGGCGCCACCCTGAATCTGAACGGATATACGCAGACCGTTGGGGCGTTTTCCGGAGCCGGCACGGTACAACTTGGCGGCGGCACGCTCATTGCCGGATCAGGCAACGCCTCCTCCACCTTCAGCGGCATTTTTTCAAACGATCCCGCCTCGGTTCTGGAGAAGACCGGCAGCGGAACGCTCACGCTCGGCAACAACATCAATCTGTCCGCTGGCAGCCTGGTCCTCAATGGCGGGACGCTCAATCTCGGCGGACACACTAGCACGTTCGGCTCCCTTTCGGTCATCGCCAACTCCATCATTGATTTTGGCACCGGCAGCGGCTCGGTGCTGAACATTCTCAATAACCTGACGATCGCTTCCAGCGTCACGCTCACGATCACTGACTGGACATACGGTGTCGATTACTTCTATTCGCTCTACGGAGATCCGGGCGCCACCACACGCGGCCAGATCACGTTCAGCGGTTATACGCCCGGCAACGCGAATTGGCAGTCCTTCGACAATGAGATCACGCCCGTGCCCGAACCCCCCACGTACGGGGCCGTGTTCATGCTGATCGGACTCTGCGGCATCGCTTTGCGGCAGATGCGCAGTCGTAGCCCGGCCTCCATCGGCAAGTAGTAGCCGCCACCGGAGAAAAGCCCAGACTGCGACTTGCCAGGGCCGGATGATGTGTCCGGCATCGCCCCGGGCAGTTCGTCAGTTATCTCGCCGGATCGAACCAGGATCGGGGCCGCCTCCGACATTGGGGCAAAGAGTGAGCAAGGCGGAAATAAAATCTCTGGTCCCTTCGTCAGACAAAACCGAACCAAACAGTTTCCGCCTGTTCGCGCCATTCGGATCATTGCACGTGGCGTCAATCCTCACGGTTAGCATCTTTTGTTTTGACGAATTATAAAACTGATAAAGTGTTTTATAGTATTTGATAGCAGCAATCGATTCAAACCTGATCTTGAACGGAGCGCATCGATATAAACAGAAGACAAAGCCCTCTTCATCGGCGGTATATGACAAATCCCGGTAGCAATCGTGATAGATCTTCATCCGCACTATCGCCGCCGCCTCGGCTTTTGTCATTTCGCGTTTAGGGTAGTTTCGATTCAGCTCCACAAATGTCGGCTGCAGCCCATCGAAGAGGGAGGCTTCGGCCACGTTGCAGGCGAGGACCATGGTCAACAGGCAGGCGGCAACCGACCGATACGCTGCGCGATGCCGTCCCGTCGGACACGATTCGAGGTCAGTTGGGGATGATGGATAAGTGCTCATGGTGGTCGTTTGTCAGGATATCATCCTGACCATTTCTTGGTGAGGCGTGCTCTGACAGAGACATGCGACGGCTACGGAATCGCTGACACGGCTGCAATTGGAGCATGCGGCAGTCATGATTCCTTGGGCAGGTGTCGCGAAGGGCGCGCGGGCAATGTGGCGTGTGAGCGGATCATGGGTTTTCCCCCTCCGCGGAGGTCATAACGGCCATGGCATGAGTGACAACATCATCCTCGGTTCGCGTTATTTGGACGGTCGTGAATTCACCCGAGGTGCTGCCGATCTGGGTTCCCGTACGGGCGAATTCAGTGACGCCCTTCTCCGGTGCATTGGATGAGATGACCTTCCTGTCTTGGCCAATTCCCCATTCGAGGGTCCGGGTGGCCACATCGCCTGCGGCGACGGTAAAGTGGTTCTCAAAGATCGAAAGCTGGTCGATCCTGCCGGATATGGCGGCGCACTGCGGCTTCTCCATCACAATGTGCTCAGCCACTGTTTTCGGCCGCCTCGTCGTTACACCAGTTGGGCGCCACCGACAATACTGGTCAATATTGGCCGGAACCACGTCGGCAGGCACGGTCTTTTGTTTGGATGTGACTTCAGCGTCGCGGATAAAACCATAGCAACCAAAAGCATTGATGGAGATATCGAGCGTTCCGCTTACGGTCACATCACTTTCCGAATCAGAACTATACGCCCCTTGGCCCTTGAAGAGAACCTCGGTGAATTCCTTGTTTACGCTGAATACCGATGGTCCTTTGGCATAATAATAACCGTCTTCGGCGAGAACAAAGTTGTTGTCGATGAACTTGGGATCGCGATCCCAGGCAGCATTGCAAAACAGATGCTTGAAGTGCTTGCGGCGGACGCCTGTTCTGTTGGAGGCATCGACCTTCAGCCATTCCTTCAATGCCTGGTGCCACTGGACGCTCTCGCCCACATCCGTAATGAAGTCCTTTCCCTTCGCTCCGAAAGGGAGAAAAACGGGGCGGGCAGCGGGATCCAGGTTGTCCCATTCAATGATCACCAGGGGGACCGAATCAACCTGAGCGCAGGCAATCCTCGGCATCGCACCGATGAGAGAGGAGGCAAAAAATGCAGCCTGGATCATCCTTGCATTGTTCATTGTATGGTGGGGCTGAGGAAGGAGTGGAAAGAAGGGCGAGCACGATCGTCGGATGGGAGAAAACCGGTCCGGCAATGCAGAGTGCTTCACATGCGGACAGCACAAGCTACCCAGCAAACACTAATGGTAGATGAATCCCTGATGGGAAACTGGATTCCGCAGGAGGCGGGAGCGAATCCGAGGGCCGGAAAAGGGCGAAAAGGACACACTCTCGGGGTTGAACGGGGCAATCGGAGACGGTTGAATGATGCTGTGCCGGTCTCCCGGGTCAACCGAATTGCTCCAAATGGGACTGTCATTGATGGCATTCTATCCGAGGATAGGAGATTGCAGGAACTCTGCAGATTCGCAGATTGCATCCTTTTCGCAACCAGACCGCGCAGCCGTTCCCGATGCGAGGCGAGGATCAGCAGCTTGCGGCCGGAGTGGTAGTGGCGCGGGCCGATCTCCCCCGTTCTCCGACGCTGTTGCAGCAGCTTCTTGACCATGCCGGTGGACACCCCATAGCGTCGCCCTACCTCCTCGCGTGTGCCATCACCTCCGTCGTACGCAGCCAAGATGCGCACCCGCAAATCCAGCGAGATCGTCTTCATCGCTAGAGACGATGCCGCAAAGCCCTGAGAACGGCTACATTTCCATTTGATGTGCTCTGAAATTCGCAAGTACTTGTCAGTTGGGATCCGGAGTTTTAAACAGAGAAACTTTGGCTAGGGGTTTCTCCCTATTATCACATCGATTTTACCGTTGGTTTTGCTTCATCGCTTGCTCGCTGTCCCCGGGGGCCAATATGATCTAGTCAGCCGGAAAACAGGGGGATTAATCATCAACTGCCATCTTCCAGTTCGCACGGAAGGCCGCTGCTCGATGCCGAGTTTTTTCGCCGCGAGGGTCCTCCGGAGCGGGAGGGTGTTTCGTTGGGTGACAATCAGGGTATTCGCCATGTTGAGCGTTTGGCTGGTGCTGGCAATGCCCGCGCATGCCCAAACTTGGATCGGGACAACGAGTGTCTGGAACACCGGGTCAAACTGGAGCACCGGAGCAGCCCCGACCAACACCACGGCTGGGACATTCGGCAGCAGCAGCAACTACAATCTGACCTTCACCGGCGCCCCGGCGGCCCTGGGCCTGACTTTTAATACCGGCGTCTCCAACGGCTACACATTCACCAATAATGGCTACACCCTGACAATCTACGGCAGCGGCATCATCAACAATAACAATCTCACGCAGTCGTTCAGCGCCCCCGTGGCCACCGGGGCGAACCAGACGTGGAACGCCGCTTCCGGCGGACTGACGTTCAGCGCGGTGACACTCTCCAACACCCTGACGCTGACCGGTTCCTCCACCATCTCCATCACCGGAACGCTGACCAATTCCACCGGCAACCGCACGATCACAAACAACATCACAAGTCCTGCTGGGGCGACCTTCACCAACATCAATCTTTCCGAGGGCAACACTGGCCGCACCCTCACGCTTTCGGGAACGGGTATCACAACCGTGTCGGGTGTTATAGGCAACGGCGGCACCGGCACCGGCGCCCTCTCCAAGACTGGAACCGGCACCCTCGTGCTTTCCGGAGCCAACACCTATTCGGGGACAACCACGCTCAGCGCGGGCACTCTTGTCATCGCCAACAACAGCGCTCTGGGTTCCGGCACTCTCAGCCTCAGTGGCGGCACCGTCCAAGGCGACGGAAGCGCACGTACCGTCGGCAATGCCCTAACGCTTGCCACTTCTTCAACCGTTGCCGGCAACTCCGATCTGACATTCAACGGCGCCCTCACCAATACCGGGAATAATACGCTCACCGTGTCCAACACCGGCGCCATCAATTTTTCCGGCATCAATCTCTCCAGCAATGGCACGACCCGTACGCTCACCTTCTCCATCGGGAGCGGCGCTGCTGCGACCGTGGGCGGTGTCATAGCCAATGGCGGCACCGCTGCCAGCGGCAATATCGTCAAGACCGGCGCCGGCACTCTGACCCTCTCAGGCGCCAACACGTACACCGGCACGACCACGATCGGCACCACTGGCGGCGCCAGTGGAGGCACACTGATGTTCGGCGCCTCCAACGTTCTCTCTGCCGGCACCGTTACGGTATACGCCGGGACGCTCGATTTGAACAGTTTCAGCAACACAATCGGCGCGCTTACTCTCGGCGGTGGCGCCGCTGGCACAGCAGCCGTAGTCAACACCGAAACCGGCGTTCTGACCTTGGGAGGCAATGTCACCTTCACCGCCACCAACAATCCCAACGGCGCCACAATCAACGGCAATCTCGCGCTCGGCGCCGCCAATCGGACGTTTACCATTGGCGACAGCACCGCCGCGACGGCGGACCTGACTGTAAACGCGGTCATTTCCGGGGCGGACGCTATCACAAAGGCGGGAGCCGGAACTCTCGTCCTTTCCGGCGCAAATACCTACACCGGGGCCACCACAATCAGCGCTGGCGTGCTTAATATTCAAAACAACAGCGCTCTCGGCACCAACGCCGCCGGTGCCTCCGTCACCTCAGGCGCAGCTTTGCAGATGCAGGGAGGAATCACAGAATCCGGCGAGGCGCTAACACTGAACGGCACGGGCATCGCCACCGATGGCGCCCTGAGGAACATTTCCGGGAACAACACCTGGACTGGCGCCATCACGCTCGGCGCCGCCACCCGCATCAACTCCGACGCCGACCTGCTTACCCTGTCGAATATCACAGGGACCAACCGGGCTCTCACCGTCGGCGGCGCTGGCAACACCGCAATCACTGGCGCTATCACTACTGGGACCGGAACCCTGACCAAGGACGGCGCCGGCACCCTCACGCTCACCGGCGCAGATACCTACACGGGCGCCACAACCGTCAGCGCCGGCATTCTCAATATCCAGAACGCCACCGCGCTTGGCACCGCGGCCGGCGGCGCCTCGGTGACCAGCGGGGCAACCCTCCAGCTTCAGAGCACAACCGGAATCACCGTCGGTGCCGAGGCGCTCACGCTCAACGGCGTCGGCACCAGCAACGCGACCGGCGCACTTGAAAATGTCAGCGGTGCGAACACATATGGCGGACTCATCACCCTGGGATCCGCCTCCACAATTTCGTCGGATGCCGGCAGCACGCTCAACCTGACCAACACCGGAACAATTGCCGGTTCGGGCTACGGTCTCACCCTGGCAGGCGCGGGCAACGGCACTCTCTCCAGCATCATCGGCACCGGCGCGGGCACACTCACCAAGACCGGGGCCGGCACTTGGACGCTTTCCGGCGTCAACACCTACACTGGCGCCACAACGATCTCCGGCGGCGTCCTCAGCATCAGCGCCGACAGGAACCTCGGCGCCGTGCCAGGTGCGGCCATCGCCGGCTCGCTCACGCTCAACGGCGGCACCCTTCAGGCAACCGCGAACATGACGCTCAGCAGCAACCGCGGCATCACCTTGGGCGCCGGCGGCGGCACTCTCGATGTGAGTTCGAGCAACACGCTCACCTACGGCGGCATCATCGCCGGCGCGGGCTCGCTGACCAAGGCTGACTCCGGCACACTCGTCCTTTCCGGCGCCAACACCTATACCGGCGCCACCAATATCACCGGCGGCACGCTCACGCTCGGCGTCGCCAATGCGATTTCGACGAGTAGCGCGGTTGCAATCGCGTCCGGCGCCACCTTGAACCTGAACACATTCACGGAGGCCCTTGGTCCGTTGTCCGGAGCCGGTACGGTTCAGCTCGGCAGCGGCAGCGCACTCGTCATGGCCGGCGGAGCCAACCAGATCGGCAATCTTTCGGTCACGGCAAGCTCCGCCATCGATTTCGGCACCGGCAGCTCAACTCTCAACGTCACCAGTTCCGTTTCGGGCAGTGGCACGCTGACGATCGAGAACTGGACGGCCGGAGTCGACTACTTCTATTCGACAACGATGCCGACCGACCTGGCAAACATCGACTTCGTCGGCTACTCACCCGGTGCGACGGCCACTTGGGACAGCGCCGATGGATTCTACGTGATCACGCCCGTGCCCGAACCCCCCGCGTACGGGGCCGTGTTCATGCTGATCGGACTCTGCGGCATCGCTTTGCGGCGGTTGCATGGCCCCAGGCGGACGGCTTCGGACAGCAAGTCTTAGCCAACGATGCAGTTGGATGTAGGACCGGCGCTCGTAGGCGGGCCGTTTTTCCCGTCGGCGGGCCGTTTTCCCAATGAAGAGGAAAGGGACAGACCCTGCCAGAGGTCATGGAAACTGCCTGAGACATCCGGGAGGAATCGTAGGGGCGCAGGCTTGCTGCGCCCAATCCGGTAAAGGGGATTGGGACAGACCATCTCAGGATTTGCGCCGCCACTCGGTGGTGCTATTTACTACCTGATACGCTTGGAGGTTAGCCAGTTACCCACTAACCGTTCGTCCGTTTTCAGCGGGGACCTCAGCGCCTTTATAAAACCAGTGTAAAATAGGGCTTTCACCCTATTTTGGTTTTTGCATGGTTTGGTTGTGACGATAAGTTGGAGATCGCATGCAGATGATGTTCAACTGGCCAATTCGGGAAACGAATCCGCCGTGCCGTCGGGCACTGCATGGCTATTTGCATCTATTTGGCAATAGGATCTACCTAGTAGAAATTCTCGAAGCGTTTATTCTCGCGTTTGCGCTCTTGTCTCCATCGCAGAGCTCCGCCCAGGTCGTCACCGTCAATCAGAGTTTCACGGGTGCGACAGCTCCCGGCTGGACGCTGGGCGACAACGGTGGTGGTTTTACTCCGGTGCTGACCGCTTCGAACGCTGGCGGCAACATCGACACAGTTGGCAACGGCTGGCTGAGGCTCACCAATGCCGCCGGCAACGAAGCAACGTACGCCGTCGACCCAACGGCGTTCAACGGGGCCAACGCCACAATCGCGGCCAAATTCACTTTTGCCAGCTGGAACGGATCCGGGGCGGACGGCATCACGTTCTTCCTCGCTGATGCAAGCAAGACATTTGGCGTCGGAGCATACGGCGGCAGCCTCGGCTACGCCCAGAAGACCGCTGCGGGGGGCGGAGGCGCTGACATCAACGGAATGAGCGGCGGTTACGTTGGCGTCGGCATCGACGAGTATGGCAACTATTCCAACCCGACGGAGGGCCGCATCGGCGGAATCGGCCCCGTGCCGAATGCAATCGCCGTGCGCGGCCCCGGCCAGGGTCTGACCGGCTACAACTACCTCGGCGGCACGGGAAACCTGGGCACAAATTCAATCGCCTTCCCCACCTACACGACCCGGCCGACCGGGGCCGACACAAGGACGATCGAGATCATCCTCACGGCGACCAACCAGATGACCGTCTATCTCCAGTCGGGAACCACGGGACAATTCGTGCCGCTCTATAGCATCGATCTGTCCGGCTATGCCAGGCCGGACCAGTTGATCCTCGGGTTCACCGGCAGCACCGGCGGCTCGACCGACATTCACGAAATCCAGAATGTCAGCCTTTCGAGCGTCGCCGCAAACCTTTGGACCAACACCGGCGCCGACAGCAAATGGGCCACCGGCAACGACTGGTATGGCAGCTCCGTTCCGGCCACCGGCGCCGACATCCTCCTCGACAACACGTACGTCAGCGCTGCGCAGACGATCGACGTCGGCGCAGGACAGGATCGCGTCATCCGCTCGCTCCAGATCGACGCCCCGTTCTCCTACACGCTCAACAACGGAACGCTTGAATTCAACAACAACGGCATCCTCGGACCCTCCGGCATCCTGGTCTCGCAAACCCACGGCTCGGCCACCCAGACGATCAACTCGAATCTGATCGCGGACAACGCGATCGAGATCAAGAACGGCTCGGCCGGCGCGCTGAATCTGACCGGAACGCTCGCCGCCGGCAGCAACACCGTGACGTTCGATGGCACTGGCAACACCGCAATGTCCGGCGCCATCTCCGGCACGGGGGCCAGCCTGGTCAAAAACGATGCCGGCACGCTCACGCTATCCGGCGCGAACACCTACGCCGGCGGCACAACCCTCAACACCGGCACCCTGACCGCAAACAACAACAGCGCGCTTGGCACCGGCGGCCTGACAATCAACGACGGCACCCTCGCCTCCACCAACAGCAGCGCTGTCAACAATTCAATCACTCTCAATGGCAACGCCGGCCTCAACGGAATCACCACCAGCGGCGCGCTCACGCAAACCGGCGGGAGCTACACCCTCAATATGGCGAACGCCACGCAGTCGGGCGGAGTGAACATCTCCAACAACGCCACGGCCCAGACCTTGACCGTCCAGGTCAACAGCGGCACGAGCACGATCAGCGGCGTAATTGCGAACGGCGGGACGAGCACGGGCGACAATCTCACAAAAATCGGCGCCGGCACACTCAACCTTTCCGGTGCGAATACCTACACCGGCACAACGGCGATCAACGCCGGCACTGTGCAGCTGGGCAAAAGCAATGTCCTCAGCAACAGTTCCAGCCTTAACATCGCAGGGGGCACTCTGAATCTCAACGGGAACTCGGAGCTTGTCGGCAACCTCTCTTTCTCTAACGGGGGAACCATCGATTTCGGTTCGGGCAGCACGGCCAATACATTGATTTTCGGCAACGTGTCTTCGTACTCGGGCGTGCTCACAATCACCGACTGGGCCAGCGCCTCCGACAATCTCGCCAGCACAAACAGCAGCCTCGGCGCCGTGCTCAACAACATCTACTTCTCCGGCTATGGCTCAGGATCGGTCCAGCCCGGCACCACTGCGACCTATGACGGGGCGACCGGCTACGTCATCACCCCGAACACTTCTTTCCTGACCTGGAACGGAAGCGGGACCGACAGCTATTGGAGCACGGGCGCCGACTGGGTCAACGGCACGGCTCCGGTCACGACCGTCGGCAGCACGCAGAAGATCGATTTCACAGGCACGACGCGGCTCGGACCGGTGATGAACAACAACTATTCTGTCAACGCCCTGAAATTCGACTCGGGGGCCGGCGCTTTCACCATCAGCGGACCCCATACGCTCACGCTCAACGGGACGCTGCCGAGCATCATCCAGCAATCGGCCAATGCCGAGACGATCAGCGTCACCACCATTGCCGTCTCGGCCAACAGCGTTGTCGATGTTTCCGGCTCCGGCGGCTTGACGATCAGCAGTGCGCTCTCCGGCACCGGCAGCCTTACGAAGTTGAGCGCCGGAACGCTCGCGCTTTCTGGCAACAACTCCGGCTGCAGCGGAGCGATCGGCGTGAACGCGGGCATTCTCTCCGTATCCACGAGCAACAGCGTCCTGGGAACGGGGGCCACGACGGTGCAAAGTGGCGGCACGCTCCGGATCACGGACGGCCGCACCCTGGCAAACGCGATCACCCTGAACGGCGCAGGCGCAGGCGGCATTGGAGCCCTCGACGCAATTCCGGGGGCCGCCAATACCGCTACGATCTCCGGCGGTATCACCCTGGGCAGCGACAGCACAATCACGGCGGGCAGCGGCACGCTGAGCCTCTCCGGCGGCATCACCGGCACCAATACGAACCTGACGCTCGCAGACACAGGCACAATTAACGTCAGCTCGGCGATCGCGACGGGAACGGGAGGCGTGACTCTCACGGGCACCGGCACGACCACGTTCTCCGGGACGACCGCCAACACCTATACCGGCGCCACAACGGTCAATTCCGGCACCCTCACCCTCAGCAAGACGGCCAACGTCAATGCCATCGCCGGGAATCTCACCATCAACGGCGGCACGGTGAACGAAACCGCCACCGGGCAGATTGCGAGCACGGCGACCGTCGCACTAAACAGTGGCGCGTTTAATCTGGGCGCGAACGCCACGCAAACGGTCGCGGAGTTGGACAGCTCCAGCGGCAGCACCGTCACCCTTAACAACACTGGCTCCATCCTCACGATCAACGAAGCGGGCAACGGCGTGATCAGCGGAACCATCGCGGGGGCCGGTTCACTTGTCACCTCCGGCACCGGCAGCGTCACGCTTGCAAATGCCAACACCTACACCGGCGGAACGACCATCGGAAGCGTTGTTACGGCGCTCAACAGCGGTTCGCTCGGCACGGGCGCCGCCACAATCAATAGCGGCGGCAACCTCCAGATTCAGGGCGGAATCACCCTCGCCAACCCATTTACGCTCAACAGCACCGGCACGAGCGCCAACGACGGCGCAGTCCAGAACGTCTCCGGCAACAACACGCTGTCCGGCGCCGTCACCCTCACCGGCAGCTCGCGGCTGCAATCCGATTCCGGCCTTTTGAACCTGTCCAACACCGTGGCTCTTGGCGCAAACACGCTGAACGTCGGCGGCGACGGCAATACCGCGATCTCATATGCCATTTCCGGAACCGGCACCCTCACGAAGGATGGCGCCGGGACGCTGACGCTTTCCGGTACCGCCGCCAACACCTATTCTGGCGCCACCACGGTCAATGCCGGCACCCTCGCCCTCAACAAGACGGCCGGCACGAATGCAATTGCGGGCAGCCTGACGATCAGCGGAGGCGCGGTCCAGCTCCTCCAGAGCAACCAGATCGCCAACGCCAGCGCGGTTACGATCGGGTCTGGCACGCTGAACCTCAACGGAAACTCGGATCAGGTTGGCAACCTTTCGTTCTCCAGCGGCGCAGTTATAGATTTCGGCTCCGCAACCAGCGGGAACACCCTGCTTTTCGGCAATGTGCCTTCATATTCCGGCCAGCTCGCAATCAACGACTGGGGCACCGCGGACACCCTGGCGACCACGAACAACGCCCTTGCAAGCGCCTTGCTCAACAGCATCTACTTCTCCAGCTACGGCTCCGCGACAGAACCCGGCACAACGATCAGCTATGGCGGCACCACCGGTTATCTCCTCACGCCCGGCACTTTTCTGAACTGGAACGGAGGCGGGACCGACAACAACTGGAGCACGGGGGCCAACTGGGCTCTCGGCACGGCTCCGGTTACGACCGCCGGCAGCGCGCAGAAGCTCGATTTCACAGGCACGGCGAGGCTTGGCCCGGTGATGAACAACAGCTACTCCGTCAACGTCCTTAAATTCGACTCGGGAGCCGGCGTTTTCAACATCAACGAGAACGGGAACACTCTCACGCTCAGTGGAACGCTGCCGAGCATCATCCAGCAGTCGTCCAGCGCCGAGACAATCTCCGGCGGGACCGTGGCGCTCGGCGTCGCCAGCGTCATTGACGTTTCCGGATCCGGCGGCTTGACAATCAGCAGCGCGCTCTCCGGCTCCGGCAGCCTTACGAAGTTGAGCGCCGGAACGCTCGCGCTTTCCGGCAACAACTCCGGCTACAGCGGAGCGATCGGCGTGAACGCGGGCATTCTCTCCGTTTCAGGCAATAACAACGTTCTGGGAACGGGAGCCACGACGGTGCAGAATGGGGGCACCCTCCAGATCACCGACGGTCGCTCGCTGGGGAACGCGATCACCCTGAACGGCGCAGGCGCAGGCGGCATTGGAGCCCTTGACGCGATTCCGGGGGCCGGCAACACCGCCACGATCTCCGGTGCCATCACGTTGGGCAGCGAAAGCACCATCGCGGCGGGAAGCGGAACGCTGAGCCTCTCCGGGGGCATCACCGGCACCAATGCGAACCTGACGCTCACAAGCGCGGGTGCCATCAATGTCAGCTCGGCGATCGCGACCGGCACGGGAGGCGTAACCCTTAACGGGACCGGCACGACCACGTTCTCCGGCGCCGCCGCCAACACCTACACCGGCGCCACAACGGTCAATTCCGGCACCCTCCTCCTCAACAAGACGGCTGGCACCAACGCGATCGCCGGCAACCTGACGGTCAGCGGCGGCACCGTCAAACTTCAGGCCGGCAATCAGATCGCCGACACGAGCACGGTCGCGATAAGTTCCGGCACGCTCGATCTGAACGGGTACGCGGAGACCGTCGGCGCCCTCAACCTCACCGGCGGCACGCTCGCCCTGTCCGACTCCACCAGCGCGAACACCGGCAGCCTAGTCTCAAGTTCCGTCGGCCCGCTTTCGGTCACCAGCGGCTCCATCATCGATTTCGGCAACAACACCGGTGGCGAGCGACTCATCGCCTCCTCCGTCTCGGCCAGCAGTGTGCTGACGGTCGAGAACTGGACGGCCGGCGTCGACTACTTCTGTTCGACGGCGTTGCCCACCGGCCTCGCGAACATCGACTTCGTCGGCTACTTCCCCGGTGCGACGGCCACCTGGGACAGTACCGATGGATTCTACGTGATCACGCCCGTGCCCGAACCCGCCGCCTACGGCGCCGTGTTCATGGCCCTGGGGCTCCTGACCTGCCTCGTAGCGGCCCGCCGCCGGCGCGCTGACGTTCGGGAACCGTAAGGCGTTTTCATCCTGCCGGATTTCTTGCCACAAGAGACCCATAAGGCGCAGCGACGGCCCGTTTCACGCTGAAACCCGATTCGACCCGGCAGGCAAAAACGCACCCGTATCCCGATTAATCTGATGTCTTGCGGCAGTTCATCTGCGCCCTCTGCGTAATCTGCGGTTCAATTCCGATCCGTTTTGACTGCAGATAACTCAGATAATCGCAGATCCCAAGCCATGGATACCCGCATGAATGCGGATGATGTGGAGATCAGTCAGATCGTGATCGGTGCGGCCATGAAGGTGCTCAATGCCCTTAGACCGGGCCTCGACGAGAAACTCTACGAGCGAGCGCTCGTCATTGAACTCCGCAAACAGGGATTTCGTTGCGAGCAGCAGAAAGCCCACGACGTCCACTACGAGGGAGAGTTCATCGGAACCCTCGTTCCCGACCTCATCGTCGAGGACAGACTCATCGTCGATCCCAAGGTCGTCACGGCGTTCAACGACAGCCATGTCGCGCAAATGCTCGGCTACCTGAACATCACCGGGCTCAAGACTGCTCTACTCCTCAACTTCAAATACAACAAACTCGGCATCAAGCGCGTATCCCGATCAACCTGATGGATTGCGACCGTTTCTTCTATCTGCGCCCTCTGCGTAATCTGCGGTTCAATTCCGATCCGTTTTGACCGCAGATAACTCAGATAATCGCAGCGCGGCTCCGCCGCAACCGGAACGCAGGGGCGCGATCTTGCCATGCCGTAGCCTTGGCGAAGGCGGTCCTGCCATGCCGTAGCCTTGGCGAAGGCGGGCCTGCCGTGCCGTAGCCTTGGCGAAGGCGGGTCGCGCCCTCCCGTACATGACCATCTCGGAGCCCACGAATGCACACCAATTATCACGAATCCCTGCATCTGCCCATTCGTGCAGATTCGTGTGTATTCGTGGGTGGAATCTCCTGAAAGGGGCGCAGCCCCTCGACTCCGCTCGGGGCCCTGAGCCTGTCGAACGGGCAAGCCTGCGCCCCTGCTACGGGAAGCCACACCTGGTTTCAGCCCGCCGCCCAAGCACGCGGCTTTGTACCGCGGCCTCGTTCCTGCCCCTTTGGGTCTTGGTGGTGAAGGCTGCGGGATTCGGCGATCCCGCCCGACAAGCCGTAGAAGACCAATCCACCGAGACCGGATGGGGCGCGCTGCGCCATCAGCGCCGGCGCCTCAGCCGCCCCAGATCTTGAAGTCCTTCAGGATCGAGCCGCCGACGAATTCCCGCAGGATCGAGTTGTCGGGAACCCCTTCCGCCTCCACCGGCAGGAACCAGTCCAGAAACGCCAGCAGCCGCTGGGCCTCGATGAACTCCGGGGCGCCGTGGGCCACCTGGCGCAGCAGCGGTTCCGCGAAGGGGCGCAGGACGGAGAGCTCGTAGGCCAGGGCGGAGTTGAACATCACGTCGGCGTTCTCCTGGTGGGGGAAGATGTGGAGCTTCTCGCCCCGCCGCACGGATTCCCAGCGGCCGATCGTGTCGGCTGCGGCGTAACCGCGATCGCGGGCATCCCGCACGATGCGGCGGATGAGCCGGGTGTCGGTGGTCGAGACGCGGTTGTGGCGGTCGAGGTTGAGCTGGGTGAGCGCGGAGGCGTAGATCTTGAACGACTGCGCCGCCAGAGCCGCGGGGAGGAGCCGTGGATTCAAACCATGGATACCCTCCAGGATGACCGGCTGTTCGGGGCGCAGGCGGACGACGTCGCCAGGCGCCCGCCGGCCCGTGGCAAAGTCATAGCGGGGCAGCTCGACCTCTTCGCCGGCGAGCAGGCGCCGCAGGTGGCCGGCCAGTTGCGCAAGGTCAAGCGCCTCGATCGTCTCGAAGTCGAGCTGGCCGCCGGCATCCCGCGGCGCGTGCTCCCGCTCGATGAAGAAGTTGTCCAGTTCCAGGGCGAAGGGCGAAAGCCCGAGCGCCAGCAGCTGGACGGCGAGGCGTCGGGAGAACGTCGTCTTGCCGGAGGAGGAGGGGCCGGAGATCAGGACCAGCCTGGCCCGGCGCCGGCGGTCGGCGATCTGCCGGGCGATCTCCGCAATATGCTGTTCGTGCAAAGCCTCCGAAACGAGGATGATCTCCCGGCTGCGCCCCGCCTGGATGGCATCGTCGAGCGCGCCAACGCTCGAAATCCCCAGCCGCTCCAGCCAGGCGCCGTGCTGGGAGAACGCGGCGAACAGCTTCGGGGTGTCGACCATCGGCGCGAGCGCGATGGGCGCGTGCTGGCGCGGATAACGCAGCGCGAAGCCGCCGTCCACCGCCGCCAGCGCAAACCACCGCAGGCAACTCGTGGAGGGCACCATGAGGCCATGATGATAATCAACGCAGTCGCCCAGCCGGTAGAGGTTGACCGTGGGCATGCTCCGGTGGCGCATCAACCGGGCCATCTCGACATCGTTGCGGCTCTCGAAAAAGGCGATGGCTTCCTGCACCGGAGCTTCGCGGCTGACGATCGGCAGATCCTCCTCCACGAGCTGCCGCATCCCGGCCTCCAGGTCATTAAGCTCGCCGGCAGTCAACGACCCGCGTCCGCGGACGTTGCAGAAGAAACCGCCCGACGCGAGCGAGTGGTCGATGAAAAGCAATGTCCTGGGGAACCGGCGGGCGAACGCCGCCTCGAGCAGGAAAGTCAGCGACCGGCGGTAGATCCGCGCCCCATCGGCGTCCGCCATGGTCACGGGGCGGATGCGCGCCTCCATGGTGATCGGACAACCCAGCTCCTGCAGGTCTCCGTTGACCACAACGCCCATCAGCGGCGCAGGCAGCGCGGCGACGACAGGCTGGAGCAGATCCCGGGCGGTCGCGCCGCGCGGCCCGCGCAGCGTGCGCCCGTCGGGGAGATGGATCTCGACCTCGTTGTCGGGGGTGACGAACCGGCTTGGGTTCATGGGGATTAATCCCGTGTCCTTGAACGGCGAAACATGTTGCGATCAGGTCAAGTCTTCAAGCGGCGGCTTTCGCCTTGTTGCCCGGCTCTTTCCACCATGGATCGAATTGTCCACGCAGCGGACACTCAGCGAAGCGCTGGTTCGAGCGGGCGCATCTGCCGATTGACGGTGGCGCGAGTGGCATGGGCATCCTGCCCATGTCGCGTCCACGGGCAAGATGCCCGTGCCACGCCTGCGCGCGCCAGACACTGCCGTCAATCGGCAGATGCACCCGGTTCCAGCCTCTGACTTCCATCGACCTCGATAATGTCTCAAAATGCCGGCATTGTCCGGGGGGCGCCTCGCTACGGGATGACGATGTTCACCGGCAGACGGGCGTAGGCCCCGCGCGGATCATTCAACCGCAACAGCACCCTGGCCTGCCCCTTGAGCTCGCCGCACATCTTCATCAGGGCGCCGTCGTCCTCGGTCTGCTCGGGCGCCATGCCGCGGAGCATCTCGTTGATAAGCTCGGCCAGCTGCTTCTTGCGGGGATACTCGGTCAGCCGGTAGTTTGTCCCCAACTTCGCCCTCTTCGCCGCAAAGGCGATTGCAGACCCAAGCCCGCCGATTTCGTCCACGAGGCCCAGCTGTTTCGCCTCGACCCCCGACCAGACCCGGCCCTGGGCGATTTCCAGCACCTTCGCCTTGTCCAGCCTGCGCGATTCGGAAACCTTGGTCGTGAACTCGTCGTACGTCCAGTCGATCACTCTCTGGAAAATCGCAATCTCCTCCTCCGTCTTCGGCCGGCTGACGGAGAACAGATCCGCGACCCGGCCCGTCTTCACGGTGTCGAACGTCAAGCCGAGGTTGTTGAAGAGCTCCTTGATGTTGATGAAGATTCCGAACACGCCGATGGATCCGGTGATCGTCGTCGGCTCGGCGAAGATGCGGTCGGCGTAGGTCGAGATCCAGTAGCCTCCGGAGGCCGCCACCGATCCCATCGAGACGACCACCGGCTTCTCCTGCATCGTCAGGCGGATCTCGCGCTGGATTTCCTCGGACGCCGTCGCGCTGCCTCCAGGGCTGTTCACCCGCAGCACGATCGCCTTGATGCTGTCGTCCTGCCGCAGCCGGCGGAGTTCGCGCGCGTACTTCCGCCCGCCGACTTCGCCGGTTTGACCCTCGCCGTCCACGATATCGCCTTCGGCGTAGACCACCGCGATCCGGTTGCCCCCGCCGCCGAACGCCTCGCCGGCATCGTGGGCCGCGGCATAGGCGGGCAGGCTGACCTGCTTGAAGCTCTCGGTGGTGCCCTTCTTGAGGCCCGTCTTCACCTTCAATTCATCGATGATCTGGTCCCGGTAGGCGGTGCGGTCGACGAGCTTGTGCTCGAGCGCGCTGGACGCCATGATCACGCCCTCCGTGTCGACGACGTGCTGCACCTCCCCGCGGGTGAGATGGCGGCTGGCCGCGATGTCACCCAGCAGATTCCTCCACAGATCGTTGAGCAGCCGCTGCAGATCCTCCCGCGCCTCGGGGCTGAGATCCTTCCGGGTGAAGGGCTCGACGGCCGACTTGTATTTTCCGGCGCGAGTCACCTGGACGCCCACGCCGAATTTCTCAAATGCACCCGCCATGAACAGCGGCTGGGCCGAAAGGCCGGGCAGCAGGATCGCGCCGAAGGGATCGAGCACCACCTCGTCCGCCGCCGAACCCAGATAATAGTCGCGGGGGGTGGCTTCGTTGAAATAGGCGATGGTGGGCTTGCCGGATGCCCTGAAAGCCAACAGGGCTGCGCGCACCTCCTTGAGGGCGCCATAACCGGAGCCAAAATCGGCCGGCCGCAGATTGCCCGTGATGAGGAGGCCGCCGATGCGGCTGTCCTTGGCGGCGGCGTTGATGGCGCGGGTCACCGTGCGGAGCTGCAACGTCGTCACGCGTTCGCCGCCGAAGAGAGGGCCGAAAATCGCGCCGCCGTCGAACTCAGGCGGCGCATCCTGGATGTTGGCGGAGAGGTCGCAGACGAGATAGGAGCCCTGGGGCACCTCGAACGGGCGTTTCTGGCCGATGGCGGCCAGCACCGCCAGCAACATGAACCCGAGCAGTGCGCATCCGCCAAAGAAGATGAGCAGGGCCGCGAGCGAGCCAAAGAGCGAGGCGAAGAAACTCTTCATGGCCGCACAAGTTAGCCGGTTCCCGACTCTCAGCCAGAGAAAAGATGACAGGCGGCACGCGGGCCGGATGGGCGGGGGCAGGCCGCCCGGCTTCGTTGCCGGCCGCCGCGCCGGCGGTTTTGTGCAGGCGCATCTCACGATCGACGGCGGCGACTGGCGCGCGCAGTTGTGGCACGGGCATCTTGCCCGTGGACGCGCGCCAGGCAACATGGGCAAGATGCCCATGCCACTCGCGCTGCCGTCAATCGGCAGATGCACCCGTTTTGTGCAGGCGCCGCTTCCCTTTCCGGCGATCTGCGGTTTATTGTGAAACGCAGGGCGGCTGCCGCGCCTGCAGCCATGAGTGAAAAAAGAAACGAGCTTCTCACCACGAGCCGCAAGGCCCTGACCATCAATCTGGACGAGACCCGCTACGGGACGTTCGCCGAGATCGGCGCGGGCCAGGAGGTCGTCCGGCATTTCTTCCAGGCGGGAGGAGCCTCGGGCACCATCGCGAAGACGATCTCAGCCTACGACATGGTGTTCAGCGATACGATCTACGGGAAGGCGCCGCGCTACGTCTCGCGCGAGCGGCTCGCCACGATGCTCGACCACGAATACGGGCTTCTCGAGGAACGGCTGGCCGGCATCCGCGGCGGCCGCACCCAGTTCTTCGTGTTTGCCGACACCGTGGCCACGCGGAACTACAAGGGGGGCAACGACGCCCACGGATGGATGGGCATCCGTTTTCAGGTCCATCCCCAGGAGCCGCCCAACGACATCATCCTCCATGTGCGCATGTGGGACAAGGAGGCGGTGCTCCAACAGGAGGCGCTGGGCATCTTCGGCGTCAATTTCATCTACGGCGCGTTCTTCTACCGCACCTCGCCGGAGACGTTCATCCGCTCGCTGGTGGACAGCCTCAGCACCGACCGCATTGAGGTCGACATGCTGAAATTCACCGGCCCCGCATTCGCCCAGGTCGACAGCCGCCTGCTCTCGCTGCTGCTCGTGCAGACGGGGCTCACGAACGCGGTAATGTTCGGACCCGACGGGGACGTCCTCCAGCCCTCGGAGGCCCTCCACGGCAAGGCGATCCTGGTCGAGCGCGGGAGCTTCCGGCCCGTGACGCGCGTCAACGTCGACATGCTCAACTGCACCTCGGCGCTCTTCCTGGAGGAGCCGGCGGTCCGGGGCGTGCCCGTCGTGGTCCTGACGGAAATCACGATGCACAACCTGCTGTCGGACGGAGCGCTCGATCCCGGGGATTTCCTGGCCCGCGTGGACCTGCTCGGCAGCATCGGGTTCACCGTGATCATCTCAAACTACGCCGAGTTCTACCGGCTGACCACGTATTTCCGACGGTACACGAGGGAGATGATCGGCGTGGCCCTGGGCGTGAACAATCTCGTCGAGATCTTCAACGAGAAATACTACGAGAACCTGCCGGGGGGAATCCTGGAGTCATTCGGCCGCATGTTCCGCCACGCGGTGAAATTGTACGTGTACCCGATGCGGGGCGCCGTGTACGGGCGCCGCGTCGCCGGCGGTCCTCCCCCGGCAGCCGCGGGGGACGCCCTCGTCACGGCCGACAACCTCCAGGTGCCGCCCCATCTCCGCCATCTGTACGGCCACCTGCTGGAGAACCATTGCATCGAGGGCGTCACCGGCTTCAACCCGGCGACGCTGGACATCGATTCCCGCGATGTCCTCGCCATGATCAGGCGCGGCGACCCTGCGTGGGAGGCCGCGGTGCCGCCCGCCGTCGTCGGCACGATCCGGAAACGCGGCCTTTTTGGCTGCCCGCCCGCGGCGGGGGGATGACCCGGGGGCGCGCCGTGCGCGTATCCCGCCGCTTCCGCGAGGCGGAGGCGGATCCAGCCGGCCCCGCCCCGGCGCTCGGCACTTTCCGCCCACCCGTGGCGGAAAGCCGTTCCGGCTGCCTGATCCCGGTTCAGGCGCCTTCCGACGGCCGCCAGTCGAGGAGTTCCATCTGCAGCAGCTTGCGGTCGTTGTGGACATTCCAGGCCACCTGCACCGCAAGGTCGACCGGAGCGCCGACCGGGGGCAGGCGGTGGGCCAGCTTCCAGGCCACGCCATAAACCCGCCGCCCGCGCTCGTCATCGAGATGGAACCGGAAATGCTGCTCCTTGAAAACCTCGGGGCGCTGCCGGAACCGGACCCCGCGGAGACCGAAAACCGGCTCGGGGTTGCCCTGGCCGAAGGGATGCAGGACATCGAGTTCCGCCAGCAGATGCTCGTCGAGCTGTTCGAGCGCCAGCCAGCAGGCGATCTCCAGCCCGGGCTCGGCAAACAGGCCCTGCTGCGCCGCCCGCACCGCCGCCGTGAAACGCTCCCGGAACGCCTCCACGTTCGCGCGCGGCAGCGAGACGCCGACCGCCATCGGATGGCCTCCCCAGCTGGTCAGCAGGCCGGCGCACTCGCCGAGCGTATCCACAAGATTGACACCATAGACGCTCCGGCCGGAACCGCGGGCCACGCCGTTCTCCTCGCCCAGCACGATGCAGGGCCGGTGGTACTTGCGGCTCACGCGGCTCGCCACGATGCCCACCACCCCGGGGTGCCATTCCTCGTTGAAGAGCACGATGCCGTGGGCGTCCGCATAACGCTCCTCGACCATCCGCTCGGCGGCCTCCGTGATCGCGCGCTCGATCTCCTGCCGTTCGCGGTTGAAGCCGTCGAGCTGGCGCGCGGCGTCGACGCAGAACGCGGCATCCTCGCTGAGGATCAGCTCCACCGAAAGCGCGGCGTCCGCGAGGCGGCCGCTGGCGTTGATCCGCGGCCCGAGCCGGAAGGAGATGTCCACGGGGTGGAGCTCCTGGCCGGGCTTGAGGCCCGCGACGTCCATCAGGGCCCGCAGGCCCCGCCGGCGCGTGCCCTCGAGGATCTGCAGCCCGTGGCGGGCGAGGATGCGGTTCTCGCCGACCAGGGGCACCAGGTCGGCCACCGTGCCCATCGCCACGAGGTCGAGATACTCCTTCAGGTGGATCCGGAAGGCCACGGGATGGTTCTCGGCCCGCAATTGCTTGAGCAGGCCGTGCACCAGCTTGAACACCAGGCCCACCGTGCACAGATCGCGCCAGGGTTCGTCTCCGGGCCCGGCGTGGACATGGGGATTGATCAGGATGCCGCCGGCCAGCGGCTTCTCCTTTGACCGGTGGTGGTCGATCACGATCGCCTCGACCCCCTGCGCCTGCAGGTACGCGAGCTCCTCGTGCGAATTCGTGCCGCAGTCCAGGGCGATGAAGAGGTCCGGCCGGCCGGCCTCCAGCGCGCGATCGATCGCCCCGCGGCTGAGTCCGTAGCCCTCCTCGAGCCGCCGCGGCACCACGAAGCGCGGATCCAGCCCGAACCGGCGCAGCACGCTGACAAGAAACACGGTGCTGCTCACGCCGTCGACATCGTAGTCGCCCAGCACCACGAGCGTCTCGCGCCGCTCGATCGCCCGCCGGAGGCGCGCGACCGCGGCATCCATGTTGACGAGCAGGAAGGGGTCCCGGAGGCCGGCCAGCGCGGGATGAAGGAACTGCTCGGCCGCCCCGGTCTCCTTCAGGCCGTTGCGCACCATCAGCTCGGCCAGCACCGGACTTGTCTTGAGGCGGCTGCAGACCTCCTCCACTTCGGCGGCCGGCAAAGGCTTGTGGATCCAGCGCATGTCAGTTGCCCCGGTTCGCCCGGCCCGTATGGAGACGCGACGCCCCCGTCGCGTTTGTGGCGCGGAGACGCGACGGGGGCGTCGCGTCTCCATGATACAGCCTGCAATTTTGGGCCATTCTCAGGGGAAGATCTCCCGGGCTGGATCATCGCGAGCGGGGTGCCGCCCGGGGCCGGTCCCGCGGGTTGCCCGCGGCCGCCTGCCTCGCGATGGACCCTCCGGAAACGCTACTGGGAGGCCTTGCTCGAACCCGTCCACTCGTACTTCGGCGCAATGTCGTGGTGCGCCTCGACGTGTTTCCGGTCGCCCTTGTGCCACCAGTAGAAGACCGGCGCGGCGATGTAAATCGACGAGAACGTGCCGGTGATGATGCCGACGAGGAAGGTGAAGGACAGATCCCGCATGATGCCGCTGCCAAAGAGGAAGAGCGACAGCGCCGCCAGGAATGCGGTCAGGCTGGTCATGATCGACCGGGCAAACACCTTGCGGATGGCCAGATTGATGACGTCGCGCAGCGTGCCGCTGGGGTTGATCCTGATCTCCTCGCGGATCCGGTCGAACACGACGATCGTGTCGTTGATCGAGTAGCCGGCGATGCTGAGGATCGCCGCCACCATCGGCGCCGAGAACTGGTGGCCGAAGAGCACGAAGATTCCTATCGTCATCAGGATGTCGTGGATCGACGCCACCACGGCGCCGATGCCGAGACCGACCTCAAACCGGAAGGCGACGTAAAGCAGGATGACGACCATTGAAAGCGCCACCGACATCAGCGCGTTCCACAGGACCTCGGAGCCGATGGTCGCGCCGGTGTGGCTCTCGCCGACGCTCTTGAGCCCGGCCTGGGGAAATGCCTTCTGCAATGCGTCGAACAGCGGCGTGGATTCCCCGTAGGCGGTCTCGATCTTGAGGAGGTCCCGGCCGCCCCCGAGGGAGGTGATGTAGGCGGGATTGATGTCGTTGATCTTGTGCTCGGACGCGATCCGGCGCACCTCCGCAAGGTCAGGCTGGTGCAGCCTGTCATATTCGATGCTGATCACGTCGCCCCCGAGGAAATCGGTGCCGAACGCCCGCCGCCCCTTGAACACCACGACGGAGATGCCGGTCAGCACGATGACCCACGAGATGATGAAGGCCGGCTTGGCGTACCGGATGAAATCCGTCTGGATGTTCCGGAGCATGTGCAGCATCGGGAACTTCGTCATGATGTTGTAGTTGATCAGGTACTCCATGATGAGATGGCCCGTGATGAGGACCGAGAACATCGTGGAGAACACGCCGATGGCCAGGGTGACGCCGAACCCCTTGACCGGCCCCGTGCCGAGCCAGATCATGATTGCGCAGATGCAGAGCTGGGTGACGTGCGCGTCGACGATCGTGAAGAAAGCCTTCTCGTAGCCGGCCACCAGGGCGGTCTTGAGCGTCTTGCCGAGATGCAGCTCCTCGCGCATGCGCTCGAAAATCAGGATGTTGGCGTCGACGGCCATGCCCACTGTCAGCACGATGCCGGCCAGGCCGGGCAGCGTCATGGTCGCGCCGATGCTGGCCAGGACGCCGAGGATGATGGTGATGTTCACCGCGAGCACGCCCACAGCAATGACGCCGCCGACCGTGTAGTAGGTGATCATGAAGGCGGCGACCAGGATGGAGCCGATGATCGATGCCCGCAGACCGCTGTCGATGGCATCCTGGGCAAGCGAGGGGCCGACTTCGTATTGCTCCTTGATGTCGAGGGGCAGGTCGAGCGGGTTGTTCAGGACGTTCGCGAGCTCAAGCGCCTCGCGCTGCGTGAACTGCCCGGTGATCTCCGCGCTGCCGCTCGGGATCTCCTCGTGCACCGTCGGCGCCGAATAAAGTTTGCCGTCGAGCACGATCGCGAGCTGGCAAAGATGCCCCACCCGCTGGCCCTCCTCCGCGATCGCCTTGGTGACCTCGGCGAAGCGTCTTCCCCCCTGTTTGGTGAAGCGGAGGAGGATCTTGAACCGCCCGAATTCATCCATCGTCGCGTAGGCATCGCTCAGGGCGTCGCCGGTCATCTCCGGGATGCGCTTGACGTATTCCTCGCTCGTCCGGATCTCCCCGTTGCGCCCCTCCTGCTCCAGGGTCATCACCTCGAAGCCCGGCGGCGCCTCGCTGGCGGGGATCGTCTGGGGCGTGCCCTTGGAATAGACGAGGCGGAAGTCGAGCCGGGCGGGCTTCTTCAGGCTGGAGATGATCTCGGGATTGTCCTTCGTGGTAACGCCCGCGAGCTGCACCTCGATCCGGTTGTTGCCGAGGGGCCGGACGATGGGCTCGCTGACGCCGAGGCCGTTGATGCGCGTCGAGATGATCTCAATCGCCTTGTTCAGCTTCTGCTCGTTGTCGCGCTGCGTGTTTGCGGCCGCCGCCTTCTCGTTCACTTCGAGGGTGAACCCCACGCCGCCCTTCAAGTCGAGGCCGAGCTGGAGGCGCCCCTTGGAGCGCTTGAGCAGTTCGTCGAGAAGGATGTTGTTGCGCTTGTCGACGTTCTTGAGCGAGGCCTCGAGGCGAAACTCCGGGAAGAACTGCGAGAGGTCCAGCTTGCGCTCCCGGCCGATCTGCTTGAGCGCCATGAAGACCGACGGGGCCTGCTTTGAAGCCACGCGGTCGCTGACCTCCTTCATCAAGCTGATGAACTCGGCCGGCTTCGCCGTCGCCTTGCTTTGGATGTAGGAACCGAACTCGCGGTCCCTTATCGGGTTCAACTCCGCCACCGCCCAGATGAGAACCGCAACGCTGAGCAGCAGCTTCCAGAGGTTTTGTCTGAACATTGGGTATCTTGGTTGAATTCAAACGCAGCGGAGGCCCCATTCCGGCCCGCCCTGCAGGGTTGCGCACCGGGGACCGGCCTACTTTTTGTCGCCCGCCTGGCCGGACTTTTTCACCGCGGAGTGGATGAACCCCTTCTCGACCTCGACCTTCGTGTTGTCGCCGATGCGGACAATAAGCCGGTCGCCGCGCACGCTCGTGATCTCGCCGTAAATCCCGCCCGCCAGCAGCACTTCGTCGCCCGGCGCCAGGCTTTTGATCATCGCCTGCTGCTCCTTCTGCTTCTTGCGCTGGGGGGCGATCAGCAGAAACCACATGGCCGCCATGATCAGGATGATGAACATGAACTGGAACATGGCCGACCCTTGACCGGGGGCTTGCGTCATGGGCGCGGTTTGCTGGGCGAGAGGCAAAATTGTGGCCATCAGGAGCATTTTAATCATTGCTTGCGCGGGTTTTTCGGAAAAGAAACGCGGATTAACTCCAGCCCCTCTCGAAAAAGCAAGCGTTGAAAAGCAAGTCTTCATCCGCCTGGTCGGCTGCTCAATCCGAGGAGCACTTCGGGTTCAAACGCTGGGGTTCCGGCCATTTCTCCGTCGACAGCGAAGGGTTTGTGCAGGTGCAGCCGCTCACCGACGGCCGCGCCATCCGCATCATGGACGTCGTGCACGAGGCCCTCGGCATGGGTCTCAAGGCGCCCATGGTGATCCGTTTCCAGGATCTGCTGCGCCACCGCGTCATCGAGTTGAACGAGGTCTTTGTCCGCGCCGTCAAGGAGGAGGGGTACCGGGGCACGTACCGCGGCGTCTTTCCCATCAAGGTCAACCAGCTGCGCGAGGTGGTCGAGGAGATCCTCGCAGCGGGCAAGGACTACAATTACGGCCTGGAGGCCGGCTCAAAGCCCGAGCTGATGATCGCGCTCGCGATGCACGAGGGCAACCAGCGCCTCATCATCTGCAACGGCTACAAGGACGACGACTACATCCGCCTTGCGCTGCTCGGCCGGAAGCTGGGCAAGAAGGTGATCATCGTCGTCGAGCAGTTGTCCGAGCTCGACGAGATCATCCGCATCTCCGCCGAGACCGGCGTGAAGCCCATGATCGGGCTCAGGGCCAAGCTCCTGACCCGCGGCGAGGGCAAATGGGCGCTGTCCACGGGCGACAGCGCCAAGTTCGGCCTGAACACGGCGGAGGTCCTCTTCGCCATTGAGAAGCTCCGGCATGCCAAGCTTGCCCAGTGCCTGCGCCTGGTCCATTTCCACATCGGCTCCCAGGTGCCCAACATCATCACGATCAAGAACGCGGTGATCGAGGCCGCCCGCTTCTACTGCCAGCTGGCCAAGATGGGATTCCCCATGGGCTACCTCGATGTCGGCGGCGGCCTCGGCATCGATTACGACGGTTCGCGCACCAACTTCGAATCGTCGATGAACTACTCGCTCGAGGAGTACGCCCGCGACGTGGTCTTCAACATCCGCGAGATCTGCCGGGGCGCTGGCGTCCCCGAGCCCGACATCGTCAGCGAGAGCGGCCGCGCTGTCGCGGCCCAGCATTCGATGCTCGTCGTCGAGGTCTTCGAGCGGATCAACAAGCGCGAGTCCCTCGGGCAGCAGCACCAGCCCAAGGAGAAACACAAGGTCGTCATTGACCTGGAAATCCTCCTCAAGAACAAGGCGCGGCTCGGCCGCCTGGAATGTTATCACGACGCCATCCAGAAGAAGGAGGAGGCGATTTCGCTCTTCAACCTGGGCTATCTCGACATCGAGAACCGCGCCGCCGCCGAGGCGATCTTCTGGCAGATTTGCGAGCACATCGACAAGCAGGGGACGCTGAAGGGCTACCAGCCCGAGGAGCTCCACGATCTGAAGAAACACCTCGCCGACCAGTACGTCTGCAACTTCTCCGTCTTCCAGTCCCTGCTCGATCATTGGGCGCTCAAGCAGCTCTTCCCCATCGCTCCGCTCCACCGCCTCAACGAGAAACCCTCGGTCAACGCCATCCTGGTCGACATCACCTGCGACTCCGACGGCAAGATCGGCAGCTTCATCGACCTGCAGGACGTGAAGGATTACATCACGCTGCACCCGCTCAACCGGGAGCCCTACTACCTCGGCGTCTTCTTCACCGGCGCCTATCAGGACATCATGGGCGACCTGCACAACCTCTTCGGCCGCGTCAACGAGATCCATGTCTTCCTCGAGGAGGACGAGCCCAACGGGTTCTACATCGAGGAGGCGCTCGCCGGCAGCCGCGTCGCCGACGTCATCGAGGGCGTGCAATACCAGCAGGAGGAGCTCTGCCGCCGGATGAAGCAGCAGATCGACCACGCCACGCGCAAGGACCTCGTGAAGCCCCGCGAAGGCGTGCGCTGGCTCGAGTTCTACGAGGCGCAGATGCTCGCGAAAACGTATCTCAGCATTGGGCCGAAGACCGGCCGGAAGCCCCGTTCAGGCGGCGCTTCCGCAGGAAAAGCGAAGAAGAAAGATTAGGACCTCGCCTCACTTGGCGTGGAATCGCCGCTTGCCCGCACCGGCGCTCCAGCCATGCTTCTTGCATCATGGGGCTGGGCGCAACCATGTTGACGCTGATCAATCCGCGCAGACCCGAGATCGAACCGGTGGCGGTTGATGCCCTGGTCGACACCGGCTCAGTGCATCTCTCGATTCCCGAACACGTGCGCCTGCAACTTCGCCTTGAGGAACAGGGAAAGAAGGAAGTGACGCTCGCCGATGGATCGAAGCGCCTGGTTCCCTACGTCGGGCCAATCGAAGCCCGCTTCAAGAATCGCGTGGGGTTTGTCGGGGCCATCGTGATGGGCGACCAGACGCTGCTCGGCGCAATCCTGATGGAGGACATGGACCTGGTTGTCTTGCCGAAGGAGCGCCGGGCGGACGTCAATCCCGCAAGCCCGAACATCGCCTGCTCGATCGCGAAATAGCGTCCCGCGGCGGAGTCGAGACCGCCATCATCCAGAAACGCGGCATCGAGGTCGCGGTCACGCCTCCGATATGGCTGACGCCCTCCGCCGCTTTGCTTGGGCCAAGGACGTATCGCAGCAGTAAGGTAGGGCGCGACCGCCGGGCGCGCCGCCACCATCGCGTTTTTCGCTCGAGCGCCGAAATCCCCCAGGCCGTGCCGCCTGCTTGGCCTCTTTGTCGCGGTCCATCGCGGGCCGACTTGACATGAATCATTTTTGGTACAGCTTGGGGCGCATGTCGAAACCACGTCCGCTCCCGTGCGTTTTCTTCCGCACGGCTGCCGGTAACGAGCCTGTCCGTGAGTGGCTGAAACGCCTCCCGGAAGACGAACGGAAGCAGATTGGGATCGACATCCTTGCGGTGCAATTCGGCTGGCCTCTCGGCCTCCCGCTCGTCGACTCCTTGGGTGATGGGCTCTGGGAGGTTCGCACGCGGCTGCCGGCCCGCACCGCCCGTACTCTGTTCATTGTCCACGACGAAACGATCATCCTGGTGCACGGCTTCATCAAGAAGATCCGCACGACTCCCACCTCCGAACTCGCTTTGGCCAGAAGAAGAAAGCACTCCTATGAGCAGACCTAAAAACATCCATCACGGTAGCAGCTTCACCGGATTCCTCCGCGAGGAAGGCATCTACGAAGAGGTCGAAGCGGGCGCGCTCAAGAAAGTCATCGCCGCGGCCCTCGCGAAGCAAATGACGGTCCGCGGCATGTCCGTTTCCCAACTTGCCGAACGTCTCGGCACCAGCCGCGCCGCCATCAACCGAATGCTCGACGAAGCGAACACCTCGATCACGCTCAACACCCTCTCTCGCGCGGCGTCGGCCGTCGGCTGCCAGGTGCGGCTCGAAATCGTCCCGGCCGCGTAACCCGTTCTGCATCCCGTGAGCCACCCATCCACCGCACTATTTCCGTCAATCTGGTCGCTCCCTGCGCCCTGCGGCTGGATTTCAAGGATGGAGTACATGGACCTGGCGGTATTGCCGAAGGAGCGCCGGGCGGACGTCAATCCCGCCAGGCCGAACATCGCCTGCTCGATCGCGAAGTAGCGCACTGCGCCGGAACCAAGATCGCAATTTTTCCAAGAGCGCGGCGGCGCAGCCGCGGTCATGCTCTTCAACATGGCCGACGCCTTCCACGCGCTCTCGCTCGAGCGTCGAGATTCCCAAGTGGGACGGCCCACTTGGCTGAAAATGGAATTCGGCGGGGTCATTCCGCGGATCACCCAAAAAAAGGGTTCTTCAGGAAATCGTGTGGGTTTGAGCTGATGGCAGATGGATGCTGAGATCGAGTTTGCCGCAGAAAAACAGGATGCGGACGCGGTAGTTGGCGAAGCGCCGGAAGCCGCGGGCGTCAGCCTTGATGGCTTGGATCCGAGAGTTGAAGCCCTCGGTCAAGGCATTGGTGATCGGATGCATGAAGTAGTTGAGCAGTCCGAGCAGATGATCCTTGAAGGTGAGAGCCACCTTCTTCAGCGGTTCGAGTTTGGATCGGCGGACGGTGCGGAACCAGCGGGTGAAGAAGTCCAGGCCACTGGCTTGGTCCGGTTGCGCCCAGAACTCGACGAAGGTCTCCTTGTGCGCCCATGCGCGAGCCGTCTTCAGATCCCGTTCACACAGCTCCTCAAAGCGCAGGGCTCGGTCGCCTGTGACCGCGGCTCCTTGCAGCCACAGGAATTTGGTGTCCTTGAGGCTTTGATCGCCCTCGGCCAGGAGCCGGCGGTGTTCCTCTTTGCGGACCTTGTCAACGGCTTCGTTGAGCAACTTGGACACATGAAACTTGTCGTGGACGATCTGCGCTTGCGGCGCTGCTTGGCGAGTTGCCGCCGCAAAATCGGCCCCCATGTCCATCGCCGCCGCCGCGATCTGCGAGCGTTGGGGCTCCGGCAGGCTTTCCCACAACGTCACCGCCTGCTCGGTATCCCGCCCCGCCACCACTTCCAGCACGCGTTGTCCCTTCAAGTCGGTCATCAACGACACGTAGTCTTGACCGCGACCAAAGCTCTTTTCATCCAACCCGACATAACGTACATGCTCCGTCGTGCGCCGCTGCAATCCCCGCGCGACCGCGCGTTCCAAGATCCGCTGCACGCTGTCCCAGTCCAAGCCAAGCAAATCGGCAGCCTGCGTCAGCGACCGGCTGGCCTCGATCACCTTCACGGCATGGGCTTCAAAGGCTGCGGTGAAGCGCGAACCCGCCTCCGCCCACGGGACCTTCACCTGCAAGATCCCATCCTGCTCACAAGCACAACGGGGCACCGCGCACACCAGTTGCACTTCGTGTCCCATCACATCCAGATGCCGCCAACGTCGTTCGCGTTTGTCGTGCAGCGCCCCCACCTGGCCGCAAGCCGGGCACACCGGCCGCGTCCTTCCTGGCCATGCCACCCGAATGGTCACCCGCTGCAGACTCGGCTCTCGTGTCACCTCGCTGACCTCCCATGGAGCGACAACGCCTAACAGCCCGGCGTAATGTCTCTCGATGCTTGAATCATGAATCTCGCCCATTCCCCATTCTACCGCCTTCACCCAGCCTTACCCACACGAAAACCGGGAGAACCTTAAAAAAAGCTGTCACTGAATTTCCGGAGACAATTTCGCACAATCTACGAGCTCTCCTTCCCGAATGGGTTTGATGCTGGCCGCCTTCAAAACCCACCCGGAGTCGATCTTCTCGACTACAGGCGACATTTCGTTGAACGTATAGACATAGGGAGAACCTTCTTCGCGAAATCTCACCCTGTCGCACGCACACCTCTCCGCATCTTCTCTTCGCTCAAACAAGTGTGCTGCTTCAGGATACGAGAACCAGCTTCGGTCCAGCGATGTAATCGTCTGATTCGTGCCGTGGTATAGAAGCATCTTCGTCTTGCACCTTTATCAATCAAATCTGTTTCGATTTCAACTCATGAAGCCGCTGCCGGGCGTGTGCTATTTGCTGGGCATATTGCAGCGGTGCCAATTCAACAAACTTCTCATAGCTGCTCATCGCCTCACGCCAATGGCTCAAGCAGTCGTCCGCCAATTCCCTGGTGAACCACAAATCTGCATTTCGCGGGTCAACCGCCAGCGCTTTTTCGCAGCAGTCGACCGCGTCTTCGTGCAGGCCCATTACACCGCAGGTATTGGCCTTGTTGCCCAAAGCAGGCACGTATCGCGGGTCAATCGCCAACGCCTTGTCGAAGCATACCAACGCCGTCACGTATGACGCGATGTCACTCCGTTCCCTGCCGAGCGCCCGGTGCACTAGGCCTTTCCCATCCCACGCGCTCGCATATCGCGGGTCGATCGCCAGCGCCTTGTCAAAGCATCGGAGCGCCTCCTCGACATCTACGCAAGCGGCCGTCCAACAGTTCAGATTGCCGCGCATTCGGGAGTTAGAAGCGACGCCGATCGTCCCGCAGATGTCATAGCGCACCGACAAGAGGGATCGCTCGTTCACCGCCGAAACAGCTCACTGTGCGAGCCGACGCGGTGAAACACCGCCAGCCCGCCTGGAGCGAATAGATCAGCACGATGTCAGCTCGGATGTGGCAGTCGCGGCAGCCTTGCCAATTACCACGCAACGGATGATCGCGATGACCGGGATCGAGCGGATCGCCAACCGCGATGCGCTCCATCACCGCGCGTAACTCGACCTCGACCGAAGTCCCCTCAATCCACCGCCCAAAATCACGCCGAAACTGACTCTTTAGGACGACGCTTCGCATCGGATTTTACGCTGCGCAAAGCATCGTCCACGGTGCGATATTGCGGCAGCCCGTGGACCGGCTCGCGAATCGCCGCCGCCGTCGTTTCATTTGGCTCTTCCACACGCCATCCTGCGCCGTTCTGCGTCGCCTCCCGCATAGCCGCCTCTCTGATGAATTGAGAGACCGCCATGCCACGGCGCTTGGCTGCAGCCCGGATTCTCCGCGCGGCCAGCTCGGGAGCCTTGAAGGATAGAGTAGGCACGATCATCAGGTTTCCTTCGATTCAATCGGCAGTCAAGCCGGGCAATTCAACCCCCACCAACTGACGTGAGTCAGCGGGGCTTCGGTTTCTGGAGATTGTCTGAAAAGTCGGTTGAACAACGATCCTACAGGGCATTCGTAGGGGCGCGAACTTGTCGCGCCCTCCGAATTTGGCGCAGCAAGCCTGCGCCCCTACGATTCTCTCCAGACTTTTCGAACAGCCTCCAGCGCCGCTGGAAACTGCGTGCTACCTCCATTCATGTTTGGGATAGCGACGCGAAAGCTCGGCCTTGATCTTCGGATACAAGTCGCGCCAGAACGCGGTCAGGTCATCGGTCACCTGGATCGGACGCTGGTTCGGCGCCAGCACCTCGATCCTCACCGGCACGCGCCCGCGCCCGAGCGTGAAGCGGCCGCTGACGCCATACAGTTCCTGGATTCGCGCCGACAGCACCGGCGGACCCTCCGCGGAATAGGTGACGCGCGCACGCCGCCCGTTGGCCATCCCGATGCGCTCGGGCAGGCAGTCGTCAAGCGCCGCCAGCTGCTCCGGCCGCAGCCACTGGCGCAGCACCGGCATGACCGGCCGGTCCTTCAACTCGCGGGCGCCGCACGCCCCGTGGCAGATCCGCCCGACCAGGATGGCGCGATCGGCGTCCGCCAGAGGCGTCACCCCCAGCTCCGGGAACCATTTCGCAAGGCAGTTGACCCGGACAATCCACTGTTCCACCGCCTCCGTCCATTCGGTGAGCACGATCCGGCCGGCGAGCACCTCGCTCGCGAGCAGCGCCGCTGCGGCCTCCGGCGGCGGCGCGTCCGGCAGCGGCTTCGCCTCCAGCACCAGGTCGCGGAACCGTCGTTCGCGCCGCACGATCACGCGCCGCGCCGCTTCATCGTAGCATACCCCGGCCGCGTCGCAATAGTCCCCGGGGAACAGCTCCTGCAGCCACGCCTCCTCCACCGCCGTCGCCAGGCTCAACAGCACCGTCACTTCTCCCCTCGCCTCGACCTCGCTCACCTCGGCCGCGACGAAGAGCGGCGCCTGCTGGACTCCGCTCTCCCGCGCGAGCTGGCCGCGCCGGCCGTGCACGAGTTCGCACCGCAGCGTGCCGCCGTCGAGCCGCCGCGCCAGGTGGTCGGAAAACCCCGCCAGCACGCATTTGCGCACCGCCATCTCGTCGACCCGCCGCTCCGCCGTGTCGAGCCCCTCGCCGGCCGCGATCTCGATGAACCGGCCGAACAGCGGCTCGACCTGCCGCGCCGCCTGGGCGTGGATTCCGAGGCGGCGGCACGCGTCGACGGAATAGTCCGCGCGATCCGCATAACGCCACGCGCGCATCAACCGGAAGAAATCCGAGGCATGCTCCCCGCCCAGGATTTCCTCGCGCCGTTCCTCCACCTCCCTTCCCGGATTGCGCAGGAGGAAACTGCGGCCCTGCGCAAGGGCCGCCATCAGCGCCACCGGCCTCACGCAACCGCGCTCGTGCGCCGCAAGGAACATGCGCGCATAGCGCGGGTGCACCGGGAATTGCAGCATCTTGCGGCCGAGCTCGGTGATCCGTGGCGCCGGGATTTTAGCCGGGGTCGGTGACCCCGGGCCGGGGGATTGTAGGGCGGCATCGCCGAATGCCGCCGGAATGGATGCGCCCGGCGGGGTGCGGCCTCCTTCGCCGAGGCTTCCTAGGCCAGGGCGACCCCGCCCTGCAAAATCGGAGACCGGCCCCACTGCTCCCAGATCGGCGAGCAGCTGCTCCGCCCGTTCCAACGATCGCGGATCCGGCTGATCGAGCCACGGGAAACCCCGGACGTCGTCCATCCCCGACGCCTTCAGCACCAGCACCACCTCGGCGAGATCGAGGCGCCTCACCTCCGGAAGCTCCCGGGCCGGGCGCTTCGCGTGCTCGCGTTCCGTCCACAGCCGCACGCACACGCCGGGGGAGGTGCGCCCGGCGCGCCCCGCGCGCTGGTCCGCCGACGCCGCGCTGATCTTCTCGATCAGCAGCGTGTTGATGCCGCGGTGCGGATCATAACGCGGCATCCGGGCGAGTCCGGAATCGATGACCGCGGTCACGCCGTCGATGGTCAGCGATGTCTCCGCGACATTGGTGGACACAATGACCTTCCGGCAGCCGGCGCGCGCCACGGCGCGATCCTGGGCTTCGGGCGGGAGCTCGCCGTGCAGCGGCAACACCACGAATCCGCGCAACGCCTTCTCATTCTGCATCGCCTGCACCGTCCGGCCGATCTCGTAGGCCCCGGGCATGAATACGAGCAGGTCGCCCGCGGTCCCGGCCGCCACGCGGGCGCCTTCGCGCGCCGCGACATCCCACACCGGTTCGCGCTCGAAATCGACGGGATGCGGCAGGTACTCGATGGCCACGGGGAAGGTCCGGCCCTGCGATTCGAGCACGGCGCAGGGGGCGAGGTAGTCCCGAAGTCCGGCGACATCGAGCGTCGCCGACATCACGATCAGCTTCAGATCCGGCCGCACGGACCGCTGCAGCTGCAACGCCCGCCCGAGGCTGACGTCGCCGTAGAGGTGCCGCTCGTGGAACTCGTCGAACACCAGGGTGCTGATTCCGCGCAGCGAGGGGTCGAATGCCATCTGCCGCAGCAAAATGCCCTCGGTGACGAACCGGATGCGGGTGGCTTCCGACACGCGCGAGTCGAGCCGGATCTGGTAGCCGACCGCCGCGCCGAGCGGCGCGCCCACCTCCTCGGCAACCCGCTTCGCCAGCAGCCGCGCGGCCAGGCGCCGGGGTTGCAGCACCACCACCTGGCCCGCATCCAAAAAACCGTGACGCAGCAGGATTTGCGGCACCTGCGTCGATTTGCCCGAACCCGTCGGCGCCTGCACGACGAGCCGCCCCGCGGCCCTCAACGAGGCGACAGCGGCAGCTTCCAGCTCGTAAATGGGCAGATCGCGCGGAAACATCGGGGAGACAACTGTAGGCTATATGCCGCAGGCGATAAGGCGAAAGTGGAAAGCAACCACAAGCACCCGCGAGCCGGGAGGTCTCCGCTCTCCGCGCCCCCGGCGTTTCTGCGAGAGACAATCCAAGCATCCGCGATCACACTGATGGCACGGGTGAAAAACAGAAGAGCCTGTCCGTCTATCCTTTCAAACCCTTCTTTTCTTGCATGGTTCTCCTATGCTACGACGCCAGTGAATCCCGTAGGGGCGCAGTCTTGCTGCGTCCCTTTAGAGGGCGCGACCAGCCTTCGCAAGGCTACGGCACGGCAGGCAAGATCGCGCCCCTACATTTGGTTGCGGCGGAGCCGCGCCAGGATATCCGCGCCACCCGCGGCGGCTGGATCTGCGTGATCGGCGCCCTTGCGGTTGAAACAGCCCGGTTTTGAGGCTGGCGCCTGGGTTCGCCTCTCACCCGCCGCGTCAGATTCCTTTCATTGCCAGCGTGGGCAATATGGGGACAACTTTGCTGCCAGGTTATTAACCGCCCTAAATAGTGAATAAGTTGTGCACAACAAAAACGTGACTTTCCCCGGATTCCGCGCACGTTCCACCTTGTTCTTTGATGGAACAGTCGCAGCGCCGTCAGCATGAAAAACCTGCGGAAAGCGCGATTGGGATAATCCCGGGCGACCGGGGAAAGGAAGGCTGAAGCTGGTTCAGCCTCCCCCTTTGTCAGCGAGCAATCGCGGGCGAAAGGCATATATCACCAGCTCCTCTGGGCGGTGTCGTGACCGCTCAGTTATACGACGTAGGAGCTGTGCGGCAAGGCGCGATCAGAAACCGCGTTCGAGCCGGGTGAGGCGCACGGAGAGTTTCGATCCGTTCGCCCACGCAGTTTCCCCAGAGGGATATGGCTGCTACTGCGCAGACCAGCACGAAGCGGCGTTCTCTGGCGAGACCACCTCGCCAAGAAGGCCCCGCCTGTCATGGGCAGGGCGCGCAAAGAGGATGTTGCTTCGGGGAGCGACCGGGTTTGGCAAGGCCCGGAAAACCTCCTTCCGTGGGGCGGCGCGAAAAACCGCGTCACCCAACTGCAATGCGAAATGCAGCCTGAGAGTTAAGAGGTCAGACCCGTAGCATGGGGCCAACGCCCGGCCAAAAGCCGGGGCCGACCCTGTGGTAACGGTGCCGACGCGAGCGACGCAAGTTGCAGGCGTGTCTGCACCCCGTCCGGCGTGACCGCCACTGGCAGGTGGTGGCCGAACCGGGCGTAGAGGCCTCACTCGATAGATTCCGGCTGGCAACGGCCGGGACGGTCCCGCCATGAGACTGAAACCTTCGCATGCCGCGAGGAGTGGCGTCGGGGAGCACACGGCCCGCGAAAGCGAGAGCGCCCAATGTGTGCGACTGGGAAGAGAGCGTGGCGAGCTCCCACCCCCAAGTTTGGCCCCGGAGCCGAAAGGTTCTGGGGCCTTCTTGTTTTTGGGCGCGGAAGCCTGCCGGGCGAAGCATGGCAGGCTCCTCAGGGCTGATTCATTTTTCAGCTGGAATGTTCGTTTTCCTGCCGCAGGGGCGCAGGCTTGCCCGTTCGACGGGTTCAACAGGCTCACCGCGAGCAGGCTCAGGATGACCCTAGGCGGAGTCGGATGGGTCAGGGCCCCGGAGCATGTCGAGGGGCTGCGCCCATCTCCGAGGGCGCGGCCAGCCTTCGCCAAGGCTACGGCACGGCAGGCAAGGCCGCACCCCTGCGGCGGAGGAGGCGCGACTCTCCTGGCCAGCAGAGCGCCCCGACACGGCGGCGTGGCCGAGAATGAATCCGGCCTGGGCTCTTGTGGGCGCATCTCCCGATTGGCGACAGCGTCTGGCGCGCGCAGTTGTGGCACGGGCATCTTGCCCGTGGACGCGCGCCAGGCAACATGGGCAAGACCCGGCCTTCGCCGGAGGCTGCGGCGGGCAGGGTCGCCCATGCCACTCGCGCCACCGTCAATCGGCAGATGCGCCCGGCTCCTGGCCCAACGGACTCCGGCCTTGCATTCCTGTCGGCCGGGCCGCACCGTGATTCCTTTTTTTGCAGGACCAGGCATGAACCATAACATCCGCAACATTGCCATTATCGCCCACGTCGACCACGGGAAGACCACCCTCGTCGACGAACTTCTGAAGGAGGGCGGCGTCTACCGCGCAAACCAGCAGGTCGAGGAATGCGTGATGGACTCCATGGAGCTCGAGCGCGAAAAAGGCATCACCATCAAGGCCAAGAATGCCTCGATCCATTGGCGCGGCAAGACCATCAATCTCGTCGACACGCCCGGGCACGCCGACTTCGGCGGCGAAGTCGAACGCTCCCTCAAAATGGTCGACGGCGTACTGCTGCTGGTCGACGCCTATGATGGCCCGCAGGCCCAGACCCGGTTCGTCCTGCGCAAGGCGCTTCAGCATGGCCTCAAGGTGATCATTGTCGTCAACAAGACCGACCGCGAGAACTCCGATCCCGCGGGCACCTATAACAAGGTCCTCGAACTTTTGCTCGAACTGGAGGCCAACGAGGAGCAGTTCAACGCCCCGGTGGTCTATGGCAGCGGACGCGATGGCTACATGGTGCGCAAGCCCGGCGAAAAAGCCGGCGACATGACGGCCCTGTTCGAGACGATTCTCGATCACATTCCCCCCCCGTTCGCCAAACCCGACGATCCCTTCCGGATGCTTGTTTCCAACATCGATTGGGACGACTACGTGGGACGGATCGCCATCGGCAAGGTCCTCTCCGGCCAGATCACGGTGGGCGACACCGTCTATGTGCTGCACCCAAAGGGCGGCAATCCCGCGCGCTGCAAGATCACCAAGGTGGTCGAGTTCTCCGGCACGCAGACCAGCGAGTCGGCCGCCGGCGTCGCCGGCAACATCGTCGGCTTGTCCGGCTTCGAGGACATCGACATCGGGGACACCATCGCGGCCGACGAAAACGCCCACGCCCTGCCCTTTACCGAGATCGACCCGCCGACGATCGAGATGCAGTTCTGCATCAATGACGGGCCGCTCGCCGGCCGCGACGGAAAATACGTCACCTCCCGCCAGCTCCGCGACCGCCTCTTCCGCGAGATGAAGTCCAACATCTCCATCAAGGTTTCGAGACACTGACGTCGCGGGTGTCTTCGACCTGAAGGCGCGCGGCTCGATGCAGATCGCCATCCTCGTCGAGCAGATGCGCCGCGAGGGCTACGAAATGCTTGTTTCCCGGCCGACCGTCATCACGAAGACCGGGAACGGCCAGACGCTGGAGCCCTTCGAATCGCTCTGGGTCGAGATTCCTGAGGACTGCCTTGGCGTGGTCATGCAGATGCTCGCCAACCGCAAGGCTCAGATCACCGGGATGCACAAGCACCCGCTGGGCACGACCATCGAGGCCGTGGCCCCGACGCGCGGGCTCATCGGCCTGGAAACCGATCTCATGAACTCCACCAGCGGCCGCGGCGTGATGTCGCACCTCTTCAAGGAGTATGCTTCCTGGGCCGGCGACGTGCTCACGCGGCTGACCGGCACGCTGGTCGCCACCGAAAGCGGCGAGTCCAAGGCCTACGCGCTCGTCAGCATCCAGGAGCGCGGCAAGCTCTTCATCGGCGCCGGCGAGCTGGTCTACGAGGGCATGCTCGTCGGCGAAAGCCCGCGCAAGGAGGACATCCCCGTCAATGCCGCCCGCGCCAAGCGGCTCACCAATGTCCGCTCGCAGGGCGAAGGCGTGACCACCCAGCTCTCCCCGCCCATCCGGCTCTCGATCGAGAAGGCAATCGAGTACATCGCCGACGACGAGTTCGTCGAGGCCACGCCCCACGCGCTGCGCCTGCGCAAGCGGATTCTCGATTTGACCGACCGCCGCAAGGCCGCGCGCGCCGACCGCAAGGCCGAGGCGGCGCCGGCGAAATCTTGATCCGATCCGGCCGGCTCTTGACAGCGCTTCGTCAATCGCTGCTGGAAGAACGCCGGCGGTGAGTCAGCCCGATGGAGGGGCTCTGCTCGCCGGCCCTCCAACCCTTGATGTAACGTATTACGTTACAAAGTGAACCAGCCCGAGAAGGGGGGCGCCGCGCGCGCTCGACCTCGCTCAGGACCCTGACCCATTCGACTCCGCTCGGGGTCATCCTGAGCCTGCCTGTGGTGAGCTTGTCGAACCCGTCGAACGGATGAGCCTGTCGAACGGGCGTCGGCGCCGTTCGGGCGTCTGGCGGCGACCGCCCGGCTTCCCCCCCATCTTGCCAACACGGCCGCCCGGGAGAATCCGGCCCGGCCTACCCGATCAGTTTGGCGTAGTCGCCGGCCGGCAGCAGCGCGTCCAGATCGGCAGAATCGGCAATCTTCAGCTTGATCATCCAGCCGTCGCCGAACGGAGACTGGTTCACCTTCTCCGGCGCCCCGTCCAGGGCCGCGTTCACCGCCAGCACCGTTCCGGCGACCGGCGCGTAGAGATCGGAAGCCGCCTTCACGGACTCGACCACGCCGAACGATTCGCCGGCCTTGAATGCCGCGCCCACCTTCGGAAGCTGGACAAACGTGATGTCACCAAGGCTGTTCTGGGCGAAATCGGTGATGCCGACGGTCGCCGTGCCGTCGCTCTCCAGTTTCAGCCATTCGTGGGATTTGGCGTATTTGCGGTCGGAAGGGATGTCGCTCATTGGGAAAAACAGCTGCCTTTTCGCGGGCGATTTGAACACGTGGCGTTTCGCGTGCAAGCACGCTCCTACAATTTCTTCAGCGGCACGAACGGCGGCTTGACGAGTTTCAGGCCGATCTTCTCGCCGCGGATGTCGACCGTAAGCGGTTGCGTCGTCATATCGGCCACGACCAGCGCCGATCCGATGGCCTCGTTCAGGATCGGCGAAAGCGTGCCCGAAAGAACATGGCCGCAATTCTGTCCTTCCGAGTTGTAGATCAGTGACTGCGCTCGAACGATGCGACGATCACCGGTCCGAAAAAAGACAACCTTGAACGGAGAACCATCGACCTTCTCAAGCAAGAGCGCATCACGGCCAATGAAGTCCGCTCCACCGTCGAATGTCGGCAACGCTCCAGAAGCAAGCGGGCTTCCGCCCTTGTCGAACTTCACCGTCCAGCCCAGCCCCGCCGTCAGTGGCGAGATGTCCGCCGTGATTTCGTGGCCGTAGAGCGGATATCCGGCCTCGAGACGCAGGCTGTCGCGCGCCCCAAGCCCGGCGAGTTCGAGCCCGAGCGGCGCCCCCGCCGCCAGCACGGCCTCGGCCAGCCGCACGGCCTCGGCCGCCTGATGATAGAGCTCGAACCCGTCCTCCCCGGTGTAGCCGGTGCGGCTGATCAGGCACGGCACCCCGGCGACCGTTCCCCCGGTGAAATGATAGTACCTGACCGGATCGAGCCGGACCTCCGTCAACGCCTGCACGATCGCCGCGGCCTTCGGGCCCTGCACGGCGAGCTGCGCGTAATCGGGCGAGCGATCCGCGATAACCACGGCGAACCGCGCGGCCTGTTCGCGAATCCATGCGAGATCCTTGTCGATGTTGCCGGCGTTGATGCAGAGGAAGAAATCCTCCGCGGCGCGCTGGTAGACGAGCAGGTCGTCCACCACTCCGCCCGTCGGATAACACATCGGCGAATAGAGCACGCGCCCCGGATGGAGCCGGCCGACGTCATTCGTCACCAGGAAATTCAAGAAGCGCCCGGCCTCCGGCCCGCGGACGTCAACCTCGCCCATGTGGCTGACGTCGAAAAGGCCCGCGGCGCGGCGCACGGCCTTGTGCTCTTCGAGAATGCTGCGGTACTGCACCGGCATCTCCCATCCGGCGAAATCCACCATCCGGCCGCCGTGGGCTACGTGAAAGTCCCGCAGGGGCGTGCGTTTTGTTCCGCTCATGGACCGGACTTAACCGCCGCCCACGGGAGGGGGGCAAGCAGGTTTTTCCCAAGGGGCGGCCCCCGGGCGCCGGCCCGGGCCTCCGGGTCAGGCGGAATCCCCCAGGTACAGGCCCGCGGCGACCGCGGGTTTCGGCGCGAGCCTTCCCCAGCTCCCGGCAAAGGAGGCCTCGTCGTATCCGAAACATGGAGCCACCTCGATGTCGAAGGGGGGAAGCCCGCCGGCGTCGGCGGGCACGGGAACGCCGGCGCTCCGCAGCCAGCGGACATACTGCCGCAGCTGGTCCTCCCGCGCCGTGCGCGGAGAGTCCACCCCCCCGGCGTTCTTGACCGGCGAGAAATCATCCGCCCGCAGGGTCTCGAGGACGAGCCCGTTGCGCGCGAACGGCAGCGCATCGAAGACGAACATCTCGAACTTCGCCCCGTTCGGCCGGTCGGGCTTCACCGGGTTTCCCGCGGCATCCACGGTCGCGATCTTCTTGTCCGCGCGGTGGAACGGGAGCACCGGCCCCGCGCCGGTTCCCCGCGGCTCCGCCCCCATCCGCGCGGCAAAGTCCCGGTCGAGGATGTGGATGGCAATGCTCCCGGCCCCATAGCGCAGCCGGCCGGTCTGCGGATCGACCTCCCGCTGCGCCGCCAACGGCAGGTCGCTGTACTCGATGACCACCAGCCGGCCATGCTGCCGGCAGAAGTGGCCGAGTTTCTCCTCGGGAAACGCCTTCAACACCATCTTGGCCGACATCTCCGCCCCGCACAGGAGATGCCAGCCGATGAATTCCGGGTCGACGCAACGCACGAGCGGGTTGTCGACCTGGAAATAGCTGACCGTGTCCGCCCCCTCGCTCTTCATGAGGTCGAGCGCGCCGCTGCGGCACAGCGCCCGCAGCGAGCCGCCATGGCCGTCGGGGCTCATGGCGATCGCATTTTTTGCCTCCAGCAGGATCCTGCCTTCAAAGTCCACCGCCGGCATGCGGCCCTGCCGGAAAAAATGCACGCGCCCGGGGTCGAGGCCGAAGCACCGGCGCTCCGCGAAGAACGCCTCCGTCGCGGCGTGATTCGCGTGGCTTGTCATGATGAACCAATGCAGCGGGCGCCCGTACCGCCGCCCCGCGGCCATGATCTTCTCGGCAAACACCTGGAAAAGCGGTTTCCGCCGGAGCGGCGTCACCGGAAACGTCCCTTTCGGCCCGTCATACCCGAGGCGCGTGCCCTGGCCGCCCGCAACCGTGAAGGCCGCCACCCTGCCGGCCCGCAACGCCTCCTCCCCCGCCGCCCGCGCACGCGCCCAGGCCGCGGCATCCCCGCCGCTCTCCGGCCGGGGCACATACGGCGCCGGCTCGAGATCCGCGAGCGCGACCGCGGGCGCGGTGCCCTGGCCAAGCAGCGTGCGCGTGAGCCGCGTCACCTCCTCCAGATCGATCTCCGCCGCCTGTTCGAGCAGCTCCCGGCGCTCCGCTTCGCCCAGGCGGTCCCAGAACGCGAAGACCCGGGCCTGGCCGGCCTGCGCAAACCTCTCCATCAGCGGATGCAACGATGCGACTGCGCTCATGCGGGCGATCAGGAAAAAGCAGCGCCGCCCGGGCGCAACGATTTTTGCGCGTCACTCATCAAAACGGAAGATGAGCTCCGAGGGCTTCGCATAACGCAATTGCAGGCGGATGATCTTCTCCACAAAGGCCGGATCGTTCCGGAGCCGGTCGAGCACCTGCTCCTGGTCCTTCAGCCGCCGCTCGGCCCGGGCGATCTGCTGCCGCGTCTCCGCCTCCACCCGCCGCAGCTGCGCGTATTCCTGGTAGGTGTGGAAGAAAAACACGCCCGAAAGCAGTCCCACGCCGGCGATAAACCCCGCGTAGATCCAGAAGATCACGCGCCGCGTCGCAAGGGCCGGATCCGCCTTCGATTTCACGGTTTCATGCGCTTCCGCTTTCACGCTTTTCGGCTTTGATCGACGGAGGATGGCCGCCGGATTCCGCAGGCGCAATCGCACAATTGATAATCTTGCCCCTGCACAAGTTGTCCGCTTGCCTCGCCGGGAGCATCTGCCGCATACTTTTTTCCCCTCCGCGCTCCCGAAATCTCCCACGCATCATGTATCTGAGTTTCTACGGTCTCACGGAGATGCCGTTCAACATCACTCCGGACCCGAAGTTTCTCTACCTGAGCCCGACCCACCAGGAAGCCCTGCAGCATCTCAAATACGGCGTTCAGGAAAAAAAAGGGTTCATCCTGCTCATCGGGGAGGTCGGCTGCGGCAAGACCACGCTCTGCCGGCGGTTTCTCAACGAACTCGATCCCGCCCGCTTCGACACAGCGCTTATTCTCAACACCCAGATCACCGAATCCGAGATGCTCCGCGCCATCCTGAGCGAGCTCGGCGAAACCCCGGTCTCCCAGGGCCATCATGATCTGGTTGCGCAGATCAACCGCACCCTGCTGCAGCGGATCGAGCAGGGGCGCGACATCGTCCTCGTCATCGACGAGGCCCAAAACCTGTCGTTCCGGGTGCTCGAGCAGATCCGGCTGCTCTCGAACCTCGAGACCGACCAGCAAAAACTTTTGCAGATCGTCCTCATCGGGCAGCCGGAGTTGAAGAAGCTGCTCGCCCAGGACCGGTTGCGGCAGCTGCGGCAGCGGATCCTCGTGAACTCCGAACTCCGTCCCCTCGCGCTTCGCGACACGGCCCACTATATCCAGCATCGGCTGACGCTCGCGGGCGCCGGCGGCCGGCCGTTCTTCACCCCGGCGGCCATGCGGTCCATTCATCGTTTCAGCAAGGGGATTCCCCGCATCATCAACAATGTCTGCGACAAGGCCCTGTTGTCCGCCTTCGTCCGCGACTCCGACGAGGTGAATTACTGGGACGTCCGCCGCGCGATCAAAGAGGTGTCCACGCTCGCCTGAGTGCGGGATTGCAGCACTCGCGCCGGGCCGCCGCAAGGGATTCAATAGCGCACCACGCCGAATGAGCCTCATCAACGATGCCCTGAAAAAGGCCCAGAAACTGCAGCAGCAGCCGCAGGCGGCGCCGCCTGCGCAAGCCGCCCCGCCGTACGCCGCCCGGGCGGCGGGCCGGCAGGGATCCGTGATGAGTCTTGAACGCCTGTTGCTGGTCGTTGTGGCGCTGGTGGCCGTTGCCGTCGGCGCAACGGCGGTGGGAGTGCTCCTGTCGCGGAAGGAGGACCGGCCGGTCGTCGCCCGCGCGGCGCCCGCCGCCGCAATCACCGCCGCCGCCGCCGCAATTCCCGCCCCCGCGATGCCCGCGGCCGCCCGGATGCCGCCACCCGCAGCCGCCCCCGCGGCGCCGGCCTTGGCGCCGCCTGTGATCGCGGCTCCATCAGCCCCTCCGGCGATCATCCGCGCGCCGGCGCCCGCCGCCGCGCAACCGGCGCCTGCCCCCCCGCCCGTCATCGCCGTCTCCAACCCGCCCCCCGCGGCCTCCACTTCTCCTGCCGTTCCCGCGCCCGCACCCGCCCCCCAGGCTGTGGCCGTCAATGCCGGTCCGCCCCCCGCGCCTGCGCCCGCAGCACCCGCGGTTTCCATCAATCTCAGTCCGCCTCGGGCCGAACGGCCCGCCCCGGCGCCGGCGAAGCCTGCGATTCCCTCCACGAACCCCGATATCCTCAGTTTCCTGGAGAACAGCCGGGTCGCGGGCGTCCGCCTCGCCGGGGACGACAGCAAGGTCTTGATGAACGACCATGTCTACCGGCTGAACGCCATGGTCAGCCTGGAGCTCGGCTTGCGCCTGAAAGCCGTGGGCGCGACAGCCCTCACGTTCGTCGACGAGAACGGCATCGTCTACACGAAGACATTCTAGCGCGGCGTCTCGGCCCCCATGCTCTCGCACCGCCAGCAGGCGCGCATCCGCCTTCTTCAGACGCTGGACGCCGGTCTGTTTGGCGGATCGCTGTGCCTCGCCTATTGCCTTCGCGATGCCTTCCCGCTCTGGAACCTGCACGCGCTGGAACCCTTTCCCGAATACCTCGCGCTGGCGCCGCTGGTCATGATCCTCGGCCCGGCCCTGCTCGCCAGCCAGGACTTCTACCGGCGCCCGCGTTTCGCGCCGCGATTCGCGTTGCTGGGCGCCCTGATCCGGGGATGCGCCTTCACGGTGCTCGGGGTGATCCTCTGCCTGTTCCTCGCCCGGCTCCAATACGCGCGGTCCGTGGTCGTCATGACCGGCGTTCTTGCCGCAGGCCTGGTTTATGCCCGGGCTGAACTCACGCGCAGGATCGACGCGCGGAAACTCGCCCAGGAACAGCTCCGCCGCCGCGTCATCTGGGTCGGCGCGCCCGCCGCAACCGCGCAGGTGCGCGCCAGCCTGGCCGCGTCCGAGAGCGAGCTGCTCCAGACCGTGGCGGACATCGATCCGCGGGGAGGAACGGCCGGCGGCCTCGTCTCCCTGCTCCATGAGCATTCGGTCAACCTGGTCGTCATCGACCTTGCGGGGCTCGCGCCGTCCGATTATCTTCCCGTGCTCGCGGCCTGCGAGCGCGAGGGTGTGGAGGCCGTCGTGCGCGCCGGCATTTTTCACACGCCCGTCTTCCGGCCGGAGATCGACAGCCTGGCGGGGGAGCCGGTGATCTGTTACCGCGCCCAGGCCGCCCCGGCGGGCCAGCTGCTCGCCAAGCGCATCTTCGACTACGCCGGCGCCGCCGTGCTCCTCGCCCTGTTGCTGCCCGTGTTCGCGATCATCGCCGCCGCAATCAAGCTCACGGCGTCCGGTCCCGTGTTCTTCCGCCAGCGCCGGTGCGGACTCAACGGCCGCCCGTTCGACATGTTCAAGTTCCGCTCGATGGTCTGCGACGCCGAGGCGCGCAAGGCGGACCTGCTCGCGCGCAACCAGATGAAAGGGCCCGTGTTCAAGCTCCACGACGATCCCCGCGTCACCCCCCTGGGGCGCATGCTGCGCCGGCACGGCCTCGACGAGCTGCCGCAGCTCTGGAACGTCCTGCGGGGCGAGATGAGCCTGGTGGGACCGCGCCCCCTGCCGGTCGACGAGGTCCACCGGTTCGACAACGACGCCTACCGGCGACGCCTCAGCGTCCTGCCCGGGCTCACCTGTCTCTGGCAGGTCCGCGGCCGCAACGACATCGATGAATTCACGGAATGGGTCCGCCTCGACCTCGATTACATCGACCGCTGGTCGCTGTGGCTCAACTTCAAGATCCTCCTCGCCACCCTTCCCGCCGTCCTGCTTGGCCGCGGCGGCCGGTGACCTCCGCCCCGCGCCCGCAGCCGCATGATGCCACGGGCTGAGCGCAGGGCGCCCCGGCCGCGACACCCGTGTTCCGGCCGCCTTCAAAATGGTCCCGCTCCCCGGGCCGGAAAGCGGAAAAAACGAAGCCCGGCACGCCGGCCGGGATGGCGCGCACTGCCTTGGCCCGGCGCGCATTCCGTTCGTTCGAGCCGCGGCACCGGAGAAGAAAGGCGGGCTACCGGCTTGCCAGCGGACAAAAAACTCTGGTTCACTCTCCCCCTGTGAAGCAACGCATCGTCACGCTCGACATGGAAGGCGTCCTGACGCCTGAAATCTGGATCGCGGTCGCCGTGCAAACCGGCGTCGCCGAACTCCGCCGCACGACCCGTGACGAGCCGGACTACGACAAGCTGATGCGGGGCCGCATCGCGCTCCTCGACCGGCACGGCATCACCCTGTCCCGCATCCAGGCGGTCATCGGCTCGCTGAGCCCGCTGCCGGGGGCCGTCGCATTCCTGGACGCCCTGCGCGCGCAGGTGCAGGTCGTCATCGTGTCGGACACGTTCGAGCAGTTCGCCCAGCCGCTTCTGCGCCAGCTCGGCTGGCCCGTGCTCTTCTGCAACCGCCTGACCGTCGATAATGACCGCATCGCAGGCTATCAGCTCCGGCTGCCGGACCAGAAGCGCTGTTCGGTGGCCGCGCTGCAATCGTTGAACTACGAGGTGATCGCCGCCGGGGATTCGTTCAATGACACCAGCATGCTGAAGCAGGCGGACCACGGCCTGCTTTTCCGCGCGCCCGACCAGGTGGTGCGGCAGTTTCCGCAGTTCCCGGCGGTGGACGACCATCCGGCGCTCCTCACCCGGATCCGCGCACTGCTGTAGGAACGGGCCGGATTCCGTCCTCCGCGCTCCCGGCACAAACCCGCGCGGCCGCCCTGCCACGGAAGCCGAACGGCGCCCCGGCAACCCAATCCCGCGACGGCGAAATCACGCCGATCGGGAAAAAGCCAGATCCGACAGACCAGCTGCGATCGGACATTTTTAGAATTGCCTCAGTTAACAATCATGACATTTTGCAGCAGCTTTCCTGTAATACCCGTTCACCCTCGCGCCACGGTCCGTGGTCGGGCGGGCTCGAACGTGGGCAACCGTCGCACTCCAACCCCATGAAAAAACTCATTCTTGTTGCAGCCTTGTCAGCGGCATTCGCCGGGTCCGCCCCCGCGCAGACCGGGAATTCAACCGGCCAGTTTCACGTGAACCTGGCCCTGAACTATCTGGGAGGATTTAACGATCTCACCAATGCAATCGAGAAAAACGGCTTCGAGGTGACTGACGTCCCGGTCGGCCTTTCAATTCAACCTTATTGGATGGTGTCGAACCAGATCAGCATCGGCGCCGACATCGGACCCGCGATACTGATCCGGGGGGACTTGAGCATCCACGTCATTCCGATCGGCGTGTTTGGCCGTTATGATATCAGCCCGACGGATTCGACCTGCCCGTATGTGCGCGCCGGTGCCAGGATGGACTTTGTGGGCGGTGAATCCACTTTGAGCCGTGGTTCTGCCGGCGTCTACGGTTGTGTGGGCGTGGAGCTCAACCACACAGGAAAGGTGCGCTACGGCGCCGAGGTCGGTTTTGACACGTCCGAAGTCAAGGTGGTGCACTATTACGGGGAAGAACAGGTGAGACCCTTCAAGTTTACAGCTGCGGTCTTTGTCGGTTTTTGATGGAACCCCGACGTGTTCCCGGAGGTTTGCTCCCCGGTCGCGGCGCGCTCATGAGGGATGTTCGCTGGCGGCGCGAGTCTTCCGCCGGGTAAGCACCGTTCCTGCAGGTCATCCAATGGGGAGACGGTCCGCCGATCCTCCGCCGCCAAGTCTATGGAAGACAGGCTGAGTGGCGACCCTGCATCAGCTGCATGAGCCCGGCCCGGTTCGTGTTCCTACCGCGGATGCACCTCGGGTTTGGCGTCGCGGAGCATCAAATCGCGCACCGCCTTTCGCGGATCCTTGCCCTCGTAAAGGCTGGCATACACCTCATCGATTATGGGCGTCACGACCTGCGCGCGCCGCGCGAGTTCGTAGGCGCTGCTGGCGGTCTTCACCCCTTCGGCGACGACAAGGCCCATCTCCCGCTGGATGTCCTCTAGCGTGCGGCCCCTGCCCAGTTCCTCCCCCACATGCCGGTTCCGGCTGTGGCGGCTCATGCAGGTGACGATGAGGTCGCCGATCCCGCTTAATCCGAAGAAGGTCTCGGCCCGCCCGCCCAGCGCCTGGCCCAGCCGCGCCATTTCGACGATGCCCCGCGTCATGAGCGCAGCCTTGGTGTTGTCGCCCATGCCCATGCCGTCGAGCACGCCCGCGGCGAGCGCCAGCACGTTCTTCAACGATCCGCCCAACTCCGCCCCCACGACGTCATCCGACGTATACACGCGGAAAAACTCGTTCATGCACGCCCGCTGGATCGCGCAGGCCGCCTCCGCGTCCTTGGCCGCGGTCATCACGGCGGTGGGGACGAAGCGGGCCACCTCCTCGGCGTGGCTCGGCCCCGAAAGAATGACGTAGCGCACCGGGCCCAGGACCTCCTCGACAAGTTCGCTCATCCGCCGGCACGTGCCCACCTCGATTCCCTTCGCCACGTTCAGGTAGATCAGGTCGCCCGCCCGCGGCAGCGGCTTGAGCCGTTGCAGCAGGCTGCGCATATACTGGCTCGGGGCCGCCAGGATCAGGATCGACGCGCCCGCGCACGCCCGGCCGAGATCAGCATCAAATTCCACGGCCGCGGGCAGCTCCACGCCCTGAAGGAAGCTGTCGTTACGCCGGGTGCGTGCCATTTCAGCCAGGTATTCGGGGAAAGGTCCCCACAGGGTCACCTGATGGCCGTTGTGGCAGAGGAGCACGGATAACGCCGTGCCCCAGCCCCCATCGCTCAAGACGCTGATCTTCATGGCAACATTCCGGATTCTTCAGATCTGCCCCGGTCGGGGCGAGGCAAAACCGGCCGTTGCCCCGGCGCCCCGGGGGCGCCGCCCGCCCTATCGGGGGCCGTTCCCACCCGCCGGCGCGCCGCCGCCTGCGCCATGGTCAGCCCGGGGGCCCTCCCGGCTTCCTCACATGTGGCGGATCATCTCCGCAGCGAACTCGCTGCACTTGAGTTCGACCGAACCGGGAATGAGGCGCGCGAGATCGTAGGTGACCTTCCGGGACGCGATCGTCTCCTCCAGGCTCTTCACGATGAGGTCCGCCGCCTCGGTCCAGCCCAGGTAGCGGAGCATCATCTCGCCCGACAGGATGAGCGAGCCGGGATTCACCTTGTCGAGGTTCGCGTATTTCGGCGCCGTGCCGTGGGTGGCCTCGAAGACGGCGTGACCCGTCACGTAGTTGATGTTTCCGCCGGGCGCAATCCCGATGCCGCCGACCTGCGCCGCGAGCGCGTCGGAGATGTAGTCGCCGTTGAGGTTCAGCGTGGCGATGACATCATATTCCGCCGGGCGGGTCAGGATCTGCTGGAGAAACGCGTCGGCAATGACGTCCTTGATGACCAGGCCCGCCCCGGGCCTGCCCTCGGGAATCCTGCACCAGGGGCCGCGGTCAATCTCGACCGCCCCAAAGGACTCCTTCGCCACGCGGTAGCCCCAGTCGCGGAAGCCGCCCTCGGTGAACTTCATGATGTTCCCCTTGTGCACCAGCGTCACGCTCCTCCGGCCGTGCTCGATGGCATAGCGGATGGCGCTCTGCACGAGCCGCTCGGTGCCGGGATGGCTCACGGGCTTGATCCCGAGGCCGACCTCGATCCCGGGCTCGCGATGGGCGCCCCGACCTCCTCGAGCCGCCTCTGCCAGGCCTGCACCTTCTCCACCGTGCCAAAACGGATCTTCGCGAATCCCTGGGGGAACTCGCGCGCCAGGAGATCGAGCAGCTTCGCCGCCTCCGGCGTGCCCGCGGCGTATTCGATCCCCGCATAGATGTCCTCCGTGTTCTCGCGGAAGATCACCATGTCAACCAGGTCCGGACGCTTCACCGGCGTCTCCATGCCCGGGAAATAGCGCACGGGACGCAGGCAGACGTAAAGGTCGAGCTCCTGGCGCAGCGCGACATTGAGCGAGCGGATTCCGCCGCCCACCGGTGTCGTGAGCGGGCCCTTGATGCCCACGAGGTACTCGCGGAAGGCGGTCAGCGTGTCCTCGGGCATCCAGGTCTGAAACCGGTTGAACGCCTTTTCGCCGGCGTAGACCTCGAACCACGAGATCCGGCGCCGGCCGCGATAGGCCTTCTCCACCGCGGCATTGAAGACCCCGGAGGACGCGCGCCAGAGATCCGGCCCCGTGCCGTCGCCCTCGATGTAGGGCAGCACGGGATTGTCGGGAACCTGGAGCCTGCCGCCGCTCGTCGCGATCCGGTCCCCGGCGGGAGGCGTCACATTCCGGAAGGGCATGGAAGGAGGCCGGAAGCGAGGATGTATCCGGCCTACAATGACGCGCAGAAGCGGCCCATGCGCTCGAGCCCCCTGGCGATGATCGCGTCGCTCGTGGCATAGCTGAGGCGGACATAGCCTTCGGCGCCGAACGCGCTGCCCGGCACCGCCGCGACCTTCTCCTTTTCGAGGAGGCGCGCGCAGAACTCCTGCGAGCTGAGGCCGAAATTCGCGATATTGGGGAAGAGATAGAACGCGCCCTGGGCGAGCAGGCAGGACACGCCGGGGATCCGGTTGAGCCCCGCGTGCAGCAGCCTCCGGCGGCGGTCGAACGCCGTCATCATGCACCCGAGGGCCTCCATCGACCGGGCCTTCTCGCGCAGCGCGGCGACCGCGCCGTACTGGGCAAACGTGGTGGCGTTCGAGGTGGTCTGGCTCTGGATCTCGGCGCAGGCCTTCGCGATGGCCAACGGGGCGACGATCGTGCCCAGGCGCCAGCCCGTCATCGCGTATGGCTTGCTGAAGCCGGAGACGACGATCGTGTGCGCCTCCGCCTCCGCGCCCAGGGTCGCCACGCACCGGTGCTTCACGCCGTCGTAGACGAGGTATTCGTAGATCTCGTCGGACAGGATGAAGAGATTGTGCTTCAGCGCGACCTCCACGACGGCCTCGATCTCCGCGGCGTTGTAGACGGCGCCCGTGGGATTCGAGGGCGAATTCAGGATGAGCAGCCTCGTGCGGGGGGTGATCGCGGCCTCGAGCTGGGCCGGCGTGATCTTGAAGCCGCCGGAATCCTCGGCCAGCACGAACCGGGGCTCGGCCCCGGCCAGCCTCACCATCTCCGGATAACTCACCCAGTAGGGCGCCGGAATGATCGCCTCATCGCCCGGGCTGCACGTGGCGAGGATGGCAAGATAGCACGAAAACTTCCCGCCCGGACTCACCACCACCTGGCCGGGAGCAACCTTCAGGCCGTAATCGGCGCCATAGCGGTCCGCGATCGCGGACCTCAGCTCGTTGATTCCGGGCGTCGGGGCGTACTTGGTCTTGCCGGCCTTCAGCGCGGCGACGCAGGCGTCCTTGATGAAGTCCGGCGTGTCGAAATCCGGCTCGCCGGCGCCAAAGCCGCAGACATCCTCCCCGGCCGCCTGCAGCGCCTTGGCCTTCGCATCGACGGCGAGCGTCGGCGAAGGAGCAAGATTGCGGGCCCAGGTGGACAGCGGAGGAAGAGTGTTCATGGTAAGCGGGGGATCAGTAAAGAATCGGCCCGGCCAAATGCAAGCCGCCGCGCGGATTTCGTTGAGTCGGGAGGGCAATGGCAGTCTTTCGGCCCGGTCCCCTCTTTCCGGTTTCCGGTCTCCGCTTTCCGGTTTCCGGTCTCCGCTTTCCGGTCTCCGAGGCGGCGCCTCGCTACGTCAGGCTCATCGGATCGACGTCCAGCGTCTGGATCACCCCGTCGGGCCATGCAAAGTCCGCCCGCAGCCGGGCCAGCACGGGCACGACCGCCGTCACGGCGGAGGTGAAATACCAGAGCTGGTAGCGGTACTCGTCCTTGATCTTTTCAATCGGCGACGGGGACGGGCCGCGCACCTCGACCGAATCGCCAAGGCTCGCCTCCACGCGTTTCGCCCAGGCCTCCGCGACGAACTTGAGCTTCTCGGGGTTGCGCCCGCGAAAGACGTGGTGCACCAGATGCCGGTAGGGCGGATAGCGGTACCGCTCGCGGATCTTCAGCTCCGCGTCGGCGAAGCCGTCAAAATCCGCCCGCCGGGCGAACTGGATGGCGTCGGCCTGCGGCGTGAACGTCTGCACCACGACCTCGCCCGCGCGCTCCCCCCGGCCCGACCTCCCCGCCACCTGCACGAGAAGCTGGAACGTGCGCTCGTTGGCGCGGAAATCGGGCACGTGCATGGACAGGTCGGCGTCGATCAGACCGACGAGCGTCACATTGGGAAAATCCAGCCCCTTGCCGATCATCTGCGTGCCCACCAGGACGTCGAGGCGCCCCAGCCGGAAATCCGTCAGCACCTGGCGGAACCGGTTCTTCTTCGCCATCGTGTCGCTGTCCATGCGCTCGACGCGCGCATGGGGCAGCACGCGGTGCACGGCCTCCTCCACCTTCTGCGTGCCGAGCCCCCGCCAGCGAATCCTCGGGGACCGGCATTGCGGACACGCGTAGGGCGCCGGCCGCTGGTCGCCGCACAGGTGGCAACGCAGCGTCTCGTCCGTGCGGTGGTAGGTCATTGCGATGCTGCAGTGGCCGCAGGTTTCCACATGCCCGCAGGCCGTGCAGAGCATGCTGGACGAGTAGCCGCGCCGGTTGAGGAAAAGGATCACCTGCTCGCGCCGGGCGAGCCGGTCGTGCATCTTGTCGACCAGCAGCCGCGACAGCGTGACGGTTCCGCGCGACCGAAGCACCTCGATGCGCATGTCGACGACATCGATCGCCGGCATCTGGCGGTTGTCCACGCGCCGGGCGAGCGTCGCCAGGTGGTATTTGCCCGCCCGGGCGTTCGCGACCGACTCCAGCGAGGGCGTGGCCGATCCCAGCAGGCACACGGCCTGGCAGAGCTTCGCGCGGACGACCGCCACGTCGCGACCGTGGTACCGCGGCGTCTCGTCCTGTTTGTAGGCGGGTTCGTGCTCCTCATCCACGACGATCAGCCGGAGGTCATGAACCGGGGCAAACACCGCCGACCGCGCCCCCACAACCACGCGCGCCTCGCCGGTCGCAAGCGCCCGCCAGCCGTCGAACCGCTCGCCTTCGCTCAGGTGGCTGTGCCAGACAACAACCTTGTGGTTCGGGGCGATGGCCTGCAGCCGCCCGTGCAGGCGGGCCACGGTCTGGGGCGTCAACGCCACCTCGGGGACGAGGTAGACCACCCCGCCACCCGCCTCCAGCACCGCCGAAACCGCGTGCAGATAGACCTCGGTCTTCCCCGACCCCGTCACGCCATGCAGCAGATGCACCGCAAAGGCCCGGCGATCGAGGCTCGCCCGCACCGCCGCCACGACGACCGCCTGCTCCTCGTTGAGCGTCGGCGGGATCATGGCGACCGCCTCGCCGTGGGCCCAGTCGTCGCCGTACCCTTCGCGGTCCAGCCGGCGGGTCTCCTCCCGGACCAGCCCCCGCTTGATCAGCGCATTCGAGACGGCCGCCGTCAGGCCGAGGCGCGACAGCACCAGCGGCTTCGCGACCGGCTTGAATTGCTGGCGGAGAAAATCATAAAGCCTCGCCTGCTGGGGCGCGCGCTTCGCAAGGGCGGCCAGCTCGCCGCCGGCGATCACCCGCTCCACCGCAAGCAGCCTCTCCTGCTTGAGCGTCGCGCCGCCGCGCACCGCCCCCGGCAGCATGGCTTCAATCACCGTGTCGAGTCCCGCCGCATAGTAGGCGCTGATCCAGCGGGCCAGCTGAAGCAGATCGGGCGGCAGGGCGGGAAACGGATGCACCACCTGGGAAATCGATTTGAGCCTATCAAGTGGAAACCCGACCGGCTCGCCGATCTCGCCGACGATGCCCAGCCGGTGGCTGCGGAGGACAGGCACGCGCACCAGCGAGCCGACACCCACCGCGCCGCGCAGGGTTTCGGGCACGCGGTAGTGGAGCAGCTTGTCAAATCCCGCGAGCGGATGGACCCCGACAATCATGACCTGTTTGTGCCCGAGCGATGCCGCGCCTGGCAACGCGTTTCGACGCCGGAAGGAGGGAAGCGCATTCCCGGGTCCGGCAAACCGCGACCCGAGGCCGGAAAGCGGGGCGATGCGCGACCGCCCGCGGAACTCCGGCGGCGGAAGCCGGAGACCGGCGCGCCCCGCGACAACCGCCCCGGCGGTTTGCCCTCTTCTTTCCGCGCACCGGCCGGCGCCGGTCGGTTCCCGGTCTTGGCATTCCGGGCCGCGTCTTCCGTTCTTCATTCGCGCCATCCGGCGGCCGCATCTGCCGATCGACGGCAGCGTCTGGCGCGCGCTGTCGCACTGGCACGGGCATCTTGCCCGTGGACGCGCGCCAGGCAACATGGGCAAGATGCCCATGCCACTCGCGCCACCGTCAATCGGCAGATGCACCTCCATCCAGCTCCCGTTTCTGCTTTCGATTGACACGCCCTGCGCGCGACGGGAAGTTTCCGCTGTGAGCACCGAGGCGTCCCGCGAAAAATTCAAGGCCTTTCTCGCCGACAAAGGTTTGCGCGTGACGAGCCAGCGCCTGGCCATTTTCGACGCCGCCTTCGCCCGGGACGATCATTTCACCGCCGAAGAACTCCTGGCCCACGCCCGCGCGCTCGACGAATCGGTGTCCCGCGCCACGGTCTACCGCACCCTGCCGATCATGACAGGGGGGGCGCTTCTCCGCGAAATCGATGTCGGCAAGAACATCAAGTATTACGCGCCGATCCGCGACAACCGCACCCAGCAGGCCCAGATCATCTGCCTCGATTGCGACAAGATCTTCGAGGTCAACGCCCCCTTCATGGAATGGTACGGCACCACGGTCTCGTCCCGGCTCGGCCTGACGCCGGTGACCCAGCGTCTGCAGGTCAGCGCGCGCTGCAATGCCTTCCGGACAACCGGCCGTTGCCCCCACCACGCCGCCTGAATCCGCGCCATGACAAAGCCCTCCCACGACATCGAGTTCGAAACCCGCTTCTTCGAAGCCGTCCACAAGCGCGATCCCCGCTCCCCCGACGTCGTCGAGATCCTCGGCGGGCTTTATACCAAGCAGGGCCGGATTGCGGACGGCCTGAAGATGGACCGCAAGCTCGTGCGCCTCCGGCCCGAGAACGCCACGGCCCATTACAACCTGGCGTGCAGCCTCGCCCTCATCCGGCGGAAAGAGCAGGCCCTGCAGGCGCTGGAGCGCGCCATCGCGCTCGGCTACGACGATGTTGACTGGATGCAGCACGACCCCGACCTCAAAGGGTTGCGCGACCATCCTGACTTCCAGAAACTGGTCGCGAGGCTGCAGCCGCAAAGCTGAGCGCCTCCGGTCCGACAGATGCCATAGAGGCGTTCGCAGGGGCGCAGTCTCGCTGCAACCCTTTCACCGGTTTTCCCATCCCGTAGGGGCGCAGTCTTGCTGCGGCCCTTTTCAGATTCCAGACGGGCGCAGGCATGGCTGCGCCCCTGCAGCGGGGCTCCCTTCCGAATCCCCTGCGAACGTGGCAACCCCAACGTCCCGACGTCATTCTCCGACCTCCAAATCCGCCAGGACCGGCTCTCCAATCCATTCCGGAGGCGGCGTTCCATCAGGATTCAGCTGCGTGACAAACGCCAGGTTCTCCGGATGCGGGCACCACCAATTCGGCCATTTTTCGCGGGCGGCGACCAAACCTGCCCGGTACGGATTGAGGAAAACATACAGACCATAACGCTCGACGGCCTCGTCCGGACGCAATCGATGGTCAAAGAAATCCCGCTGCCATTCGATTCGGGCTACACCCATCGTCCCGCCAGTCTGCGCCTTCAACCGTGCAATGATGCGCCCCAGCGATAGGCGATCACCGAGCGTGAAGAGCCAGTGGATGTGATCCGGCATGACGGTGAATGCGTCCGTCACGGTGTCGCCGCCCGCATCCGATGCGACGACAATCCCACGCAAGACCTCTCTGACAGGAAATGCGTCGAGGCCCTTCTTGCGAAGCCGGGTGCAACACGTGACGAAGTACGTCATGCCCGGCTGAGACCAACGGTTCGCGTGAAGCTCGCTTGTTCGTCGTGAGAGCATGGGGAACGCTGTATGATCGGGCGGGTCTTGCGATGTTAAGCAAGGCGCGGATTCATCCGTTTTTTCCCGGCCTTTCTCCCCATTTCTTCCGGCGGGCGCAGCGTTTCCCGAAATATCGTTTGGGCGCAGCAAGTCTGCGCCCCTACATCCTTCTCCGATCCCGTAGGGGCGCAGGCAAGGCTGCGTCCCCACGGGGGGGCGTCACTTTTCTTTTTGCGCCGCGGCCGGTTTGCGCAACCTTTCCGGCATGGCCGCGGTACTCGACTATGAACCCTTCGTCCTCGCGCCGCAGCGCGGCGAGCCCGCGCCCCTGTCGGAATTGCAGGAGGAGATCATCGAGTTGAAGCGGAGCAGACGCGCCGTGATCCTCGCCCACAACTACCAGATCGAGCCGATCCAGCGCGTGGCCGACTTCGTGGGCGATTCGCTCGGCCTTTCCTATCAGGCGGCCGAGACCAGGGCGGATGTCATCCTCTTCTGCGGCGTCCATTTCATGGCCGAAACGGCCAAGATCGTGAATCCCGGGCGGCTCGTGTTGCTGCCCGAACCGGAGGCCGGGTGTTCGCTCGCCGATTCGTGTCCGGCGGAGCAGCTGGCCGCTTACAAGGCGGCCCATCCCGGCATCACCGTTGTCGCCTACATCAACTGCTCCGCGGCTGTGAAGGCCCTCAGCGATGTCATCTGCACGAGCGGCAACGCCGTGAAAATCGTCCGGCGGGTGCCGCCCGACCGGGAGATCCTCTTTGTGCCCGACCAGAACCTGGGCCAGTGGGTGGCCAGACAGACCGGGCGCCGCCTGCAGCTCTGGCCGGGAAGCTGCCACGCGCATGTCCTGTTCACCGTCCAGGCACTGGAAAAAGTCCGCCTGCAGTTCCCCGGCGCGCCCATCGTCGCCCACCCCGAATGCGTGGAGGCCGTGCGCGACCTCGCCGACGAGGTGTGCAGCACCGAAGGGATGGTGAAATTCGCCCGCGAACATCCGGCCCGGCAGATCATCGTCGTGACCGAGAGCGGGATGCTCCACCGGCTGCGCCGCGAGGTGCCCGGCAAGACCTTCATCGCCGGCCCCACCGACACCTGTGCGTGCAACGACTGCCGGTTCATGAAGATGAACACCGTCGAAAAGGTGCGCGACGCCCTGCGCAACCTCGCGCCGGCCGTCGAAATCCCCGGGGAGATCCGCGAGCGCGCATTCCTGCCCATCCAGCGGATGCTGGAGTGGAGCAGGGGCTGACCCGGCCGCGCCGGGGGCGGACGACGCTCTCCCGGAGCCATTTCACGCGGCCGTCGACGGGCGCGCGATTTCGCCGCCGCCATTCCTGGCGCCCGCCCCCGGAGGGTTTCCCGGCAAGGGGGCTCGCGCGCCGCCCTGGCGCAATGCGGCGCGAAGCCGGGCAATCTCTCTGGGGGGATTCCCCGGGCTTGCCTGTGCCGGAATGGGTGTTTTTATTATCGTGTAATTTCGTCTGCCATGCTTGCCATCATCCATTCCGCGGCGCTGCTGGGCGTCGACGCCGAACCCGTGATTGTCGAGGTCAACACGGGTGAGGCGGGCCCGCCCGTCCTGATTCTGGTCGGGCTGCCGGACGCGGCGGTGAAGGAATCCGAGGATCGCGTCTTCTCCGCCCTCCACAACAGCGGCTTCCACATGCCGCGCTCGCGGACGACCATCAATCTCGCTCCCGGCGATCTCCGGAAGGAAGGCCCGATCTACGATCTGCCCATCGCCCTCGGCGTGCTGCACGCCACGGGCCAGCTGGCGGTCGACCACTTCGCCGATTATCTGATTGCGGGCGAACTCAGCCTTTCGGGCGCGACCCGGCCGATGCGTGGCGCTCTCGCCATCGCCCTGCTGGCCCGGGACCTTGGGAAGCGCGGCGTGCTGCTTCCGCCCTCCTCCGCCGCTGAGGCGGCCCTTGTCGAAGGCCTCGCGGTCTATCCCGTGGAATCGCTCGATCAGGCCTATCGCTTCTTTGCAGGAGAGCTCAAGCTGGCGCCCCAACCCGGCGGCGGCGCCGCCTATCGCTCCAAGCCGGGTGGCAATGCGGAGACCGCCGGCGATTTTTCCGAGGTCAAGGGCCAGCAGGGGTTGCGCCGCGCGGTCGAGGTCGCGGTCGCCGGCTCCCACAACCTGCTCATGCTCGGCCCCCCGGGCGCAGGCAAATCGATGGTGGCGAAACGGATTCCCACCATCATGCCCGAGCCCTCGTTGGACGAGTTTCTCGAAGTGCTCAACATTCACTCCGCCGCCGGCCGCACGCTTGCCGACGGGCTGCCCTTTCTCTGCCGGCCGTTCCGTTCCCCCCACCATACGATTTCAGACGTCGGCCTGCTCGGGGGCGGCGCCATCCCCGGCCCGGGCGAGATTTCGCTCGCCCACCACGGCGTCCTGTTTCTCGACGAGCTGCCTGAATTCAAACGCTCCGCCCTTGAGGTGATGCGCCAGCCGCTGGAGGACGGCCAGGTCACCATCTCGCGCAGCGCCGGCAAGGTCACCCTCCCCTGCAGCTTCATGCTCGTCGCCGCAATGAACCCCTGTGGCTGCGGCTACCTGGGCGACCCGCGCCATGAGTGCCGGTGCACGCCCGCGCAGATCCAGCGCTACCGCGCCCGCATCAGCGGCCCGCTGCTCGACCGCATCGATCTGCATGTCGAGGCGCCCGCCCTGACCGTCGAGGAACTGCGCCGCGCCGAGCCGGGCGAATCGTCCGCGGCCATTCGCGGCCGCGTCGAGGCCGCGCGCCGCCGGCAGCGCGCGCGCTTCACCGGCACGCGCACGAGCGCGAATGCGCGCATGACCCATGCGCAGATCCGCCAGCATTGCGCAATCGACGCGCAGCTCGGCCGCGTGCTCCAGCAGGCCATGGAGGAACTCCACCTCTCCGCCCGCGCCTACGACCGCATCCTCAAGGTCGCGCGCACGATCGCCGACCTCGCCAACGTGGAAGCGATCGCCGCGAACCACCTCCTCGAGGCCATCCAGTACCGCAGCCTCGACCGGAACCTGTTCTATTAGCAGCGCGTCGGACTCCGTCCTCCACGCTGCTAAAGGAAAATGGCTGCGCCATTTTCGAAGAGATCAGTCCGGAGGGCACCTTCTCGAACAGGCAACCGAGGACATCGACCTGCTGATCGCCCGCACCCATCCGGCGGCCAAGCTCGCCCCACCGCGCCGGGATGCATTACCTTCCACGCCATGAACGAACTTGTTTTCATCGTGACCCAGGAGGCCGATGGCGGCTTTGTCGCCGAGGCGCTCGGCGAAGGCATCATCACGCAGGCCGACACTTGGGATGAGCTCCGCGCCAACGTGCGTGAGGCGGTGACGGCGTTTTACTTCGACCAAGCCGCGCCCACGAGTTTGCGCCTGCACCTGGTCCGCGACGAGGTTTTGGCGTGAAGCTGCCCCGCGATCTTCACGGCCGCGAATAGGCGCGCGTCTTGTGCGCCCGGTGGGCTTGCCGGCAAGTGAATCGAGTCGGCAGCCACATCATTTTGCAAACGGAGACCCCCGGCACCACCGCTTATCAGTGACCGTGTATAAACGGAGGCCGTTGACTGGAGGAATAGGCGCATCGCACTGCCCGGGCGCGTGATCGTTGCATTGACAGCTGGACGCCGCCTTGTTCCCCTTTTAACCGGCGGTACTGAACCGATGACCTTGACATCGCAACCCACAGGCCGGGTCTCAAATACAAGCGCGGACTCGATCGCAATCACGCATGGAAACATCGCCGGATTTCGCCGCGTCGCACTGAACGCCGCCGCAGGGCAAAGAAGGAGCCGATGATGAATAGGGAGTCAGCCCGAACCAGGGTTCTGCTGGCGGCACCAGTCTATCCACGCTCCTTCTGGAGCTTCCACGAGACGAACCGGCTCACTGGAACCCGCACCCTCGTGCCTCCCCTGGGCCTCATCACAGTTGCCGCCCTGCTTCCGTCCGAGTGGGACCTGCGCCTGGCCGACCTGAACGTCAGGCCGTTGACCGAGGGCGACTGGAGCTGGGCGGACATGGTGTTGATCTCCGCGATGTTGGTCCAGCGGGAAGGAATGCTCGCCCTGATTGCCGAGGCCAAACGGCGTGGCAAGACGGTTGTAGTCGGCGGGCCATATCCGACGTTGTCGCCTGACGAGGTTCTCGCCGCTGGCTGCGACTTCCTCATCGAGGGCGAAGGAGAGGATGCGATTCCGCTCTTCATCAAGGCCAGGGCCGAAGGCCGGACCGGCGGACGGTTTTCCTGCGCCACGAAGCCTGACCTGACCGCTTCGCCGATTCCGCGTTTCGACCTCCTCGAACTCCCCTCCTACAGCTGCCTGACGATCCAAACATCTCGCGGTTGTCCTTTTGATTGCGAGTTCTGCGATGTCATCAATCTCTACGGTCGGAAGCTCAGGCACAAGGATCCCGGGCAGGTGCTTGCTGAATTCGAAGCGATTCATCGCCTGGGCTGGCGAGGCGACGTCTTCATCGCGGACGACAACTTCATAGGAGACAAAGCCTTTGCCCGGGCTCTCCTTCACGAATGGATTCCCTGGATGGAACGTCGGGCGAAACCCTTCGCCTTTATCACACAGGCCTCGTTGAATCTCAGCCAGGACAATGATCTGATCGATCTGATGACGGCGGCAAACTTCGGCTTTGTCTTTGTCGGCGTGGAGTCGCCCGACGCGGAGGTCCTGGAGCGCTCCCACAAACGGCCAAACCTGCGCACCCCCCTGGCCGAGTCCTTGAGGAACATCAATCGAAACGGACTGAATGTCATCGCCAGTTTCGTCATCGGGCTCGACGGTGAGCGACCCGGCGCAGGAGAACGGATTGCGGCGTTCGTGGAGTCGACCGGCATCCCGGTCGCGACCCTCAACATTCTACAGATCATGCCCAACACGGCGCTGTGGGAGCGTCTGAAACGGGAGGGACGGCTCCGTGACTTCTCGACAGGAGACACGACACTGCCAGCCCTGAACTACGTGCCGGACCGCCCCGAGTTCGAGATCCTCGGGGAATACGTGGCGCTCTGGGACCGCCTCTACGCGCCGGACCGGTATTACGAACGGGCACACCGGTATATCCTTGAGATGCGCCCGACGCGACGCGCCCTGGGAATGGCGGGCGCGGCACCGCCGTCCAAGGGAATCGACGCCAAGGCTGCTGCGAAAGGTCACAACCGGGGATATCTCGCGGCATTGTGGCGATTGTTCTGGCGCCGTGCAGTGTTCTCCCTTGGAGCCGCCCGTTTCTGGTCGCTGTCGATTGACGTATTCCGGAAGAATCCCAGCCGCTTGAAACGGTATTTCATCCTCTGCGCAATGGGAGAGAATCTTTTCCCCCTACGAGAAATCGTCCGCGAGCACGCAGCACGCGGCGCATGGCCGGCGGGATCGCGATAAGACGTTAGGTCTTGACTCTTGACAGGTCGACATGTGCACGGCCTGGCGCGGGGTGACCATTCTCATCCGGCGGGGCGGTGGGGCGGCCGCTATTTCCGCATCTTCACCTAGCGCGGCTCCGCCGCAACCGAAAGTAGGGGCGCGATCTTGTCGCGCCCTCAAAGGGACGCAGCAAGCCTGCGCCCCTACGGGACTCACCCGCCTCCCGGCATATTGAAACCGTGCAAAAAAGAAAGAGTTTGGAGAGATAGTAATGTATGGAGGCCCAATACTGAACCGTGTCCGCCCGCGCCCAAGATTGAAGAAGGTCAACGCCTCAGTTTTGGGAGGAAACAGAAGCCCCAGCAGCCCTGCGCGCATCTGGTCGTCGAGCGTCGCGAGGTAGTTGATCCAGTAGTCGAGGTCCGCCTGGGTCGGCGCGGCGTTGAGGAACGTCTCGTAGCTGAGGAACGTGCGCACCGTCGGCGCGAACCGGGCGACCGCTTCCGTGGATTCCGAGATGCCGATCAGCACCTGTCCGCGGCTGGCGCCGCCTTTCAGAATCGCCACCCAGGCGTCCAGACCGGTGGGATCCGCCTGCCGGCCGAGGATGTTCACATAAAGCGCAGACACATAGTCGCTGTCGCCCAACGCGGCATAGGCATTTGCAAACTCCGCGCTCGCGGCGAAGGCGTCGGCCGCCGATTGCAGCGAGTTGCCCGCACGCAGGTACGCCACCCAATTGTCCAGGCCGGCGGAATCCGGCGCCCGGAGCAATGCCCCCAGGTACAGCCGCGACACCGGAGCCACGCAGGCATTGAACTCGGCAGAGCTGAGCAGCGCATCCACGAGGCTGCCGTGGGAGGCGGTTCCCGCGGCCAGCGCGTTGCCATAGGCGCTCAGCTCACTCGCATCGGCCGCCCGCCGCAGGAAGCCCTGGAAGACCCGCTGCACGTAGTCGGAGTTGCCCAGGCCGGCAAAGTATCCTTGGGCCAACAGATCGTCGGTCTGGTCATCGCCACGCAGGAAACCCAGCCAGGTCTGGAACTCGGCTGTCGTCGGCATCCGCTGCAGCAGCAGGTAAAACAGCCGGGCGACTTCGACCGGGTTGGCCAGTTTCGTCTGGCTCTCGGACGACTCGGAGATCCCGGTCAGCACCGCCCCGCGCGCGCCGCCGGCATTGAGCTGCGCCAACCAGCCGGCCAGACCCGACACATCGGCCTGGCGGCCCAATGCGTTGACGTAGATCTGCTGGACAAACTGCGTGTCGTTCAGGCTGCCGTAGTCCTGCAAAAACTCCGCGCTGCCGGCGAACTGGTCGCCCGCCCCGGCCAGCGTGATCGCACCGGCTTGCAGCGCGCCGGCCCAGGTCCGCAGTCCGTCAATGTCCGGCGGCCGTCCGAGCGCCGCGTAGTAAAGCCGGATCGCCGGTTCGATCTGCCGCTGCTGGTATTCCGCGGAGCCGAGAAGGTCGCCAAGCACGGCCGCCTGGGAGCAGCCGCCGGCCAAGGCGGCGCCATAGCTGCTGATCGCGCCGGAGTCTATCGGCCGCCCCAGGACATCGAGGAAGAGCTGCTGCAGAAACGCCAGCTCAGCGGCCGGGATGACCGTGAGGGTGGCGGGGGCGCTTGTGGCCGAGCCGACGGCGCTGGTGGTGACGCAGCGGAACTGGTCGCCCGACATTGCGGCCGTGGGTGCGCTGACCGTGAGCGTCGCGCCAAGCGTCCCACTATAACTGCCGCCCTCGGCAAGATCCACCCAGGCCGTCGAGCCCGCCGCCAGCCGCTGCCATTGGTAGGTCGGCGCGGGATTGCCGCTCGCGTCCACCGTGAAGCTCACACTCCCCCCGGCCGCGCTGGCGCTGGAGGCCGGCTGGGTGGTGACCACGGGCGGGGCGATCGGTCCGAGGCCCGCCGCCGAGGCGCCGATATCAGCCGGCAGCGTGGCGCCCCGCCCGGGAACGGCGTCGGGACCGTTGTCGACATCCTGGTAGCCCTGGAACTTGTAGTCGCGCGTCGCCGTGCCGACGAGTTCGAAGGCCAGCCCGCGGTACGCCCTCATGTCGGTCAGGCCGGATGGCAGTGAAACGGTCAGGCTGTTGGCCCCGCGAAAGGCGTTGGCCCCGGCGGCAGTCCACGTCGCGGCGGCGGGGGTGGTCAGCGTGCAGGTGGAGCCACCGCTGCTGTCGGCCTGGACGGTCGCGCCGTCGACGGCGACCGCCCCGTCGTCGCCGGTCCCGCCCAGGGGCAGGAGGCGCAGATTTGCGATGGAATAGCTGAATGACGTGGCGGGAGATTCAAAGTTGAAGACGATGGAGTTGACGACCGACAGGTCCAGGGGAACCTCCTGGAGGCTCCACCCCGGCTGGGCCAGCTGCGACCAGAGTATTTCCACCCGGCGCGGCCCCGGGGCCAGCGGCGTGCTGGCGCCGAACATGGCGTATTCAGGGTCCAGCGACACGGGCTGGCCGAGCGACACGTCGATCGGGAAGGGCTCCGCCGCCAGATTATGCGCCAGGAGACCCGCGGACATGTCGACCCCGTCGGTCGAGCTCTGGGGCACCAGCGCCAGGCCCTGGTGCTGCATCCCCACGAACGTGTTGTGCTCCACCTGGAGGGGTCCGGTGATATTAATCCCGTTCCACAGGATGTCGTACACGTAGTTGTCATGCACGTAGAAGTTCTTGGTGCCCGCATCCAGATAGATGCCGGCGCCCCAGCGGCTGTTGTTGCCGTGGATCACGTTGCAGGCGACTTCCGAACCCTGCCCGTCCATGGACCAGGCCCTGATGTCGCCGCAATCTTCAAAGTCCACGGCCGTCGTATCGACCGCGTTGCACAGGAACCGTGAGGCGGGGCCCATGGTCAGGCCGGTCCCGGCGACGCGGGAAACGGTGCAATTCTCGACCGTGATCCGGACGCCATCCTCCGCTTCGACGGCGGCGTTGTTGGTCCAGTTCCATCCGCAATCCTCGATCGTCATCTGGCGCAGGGTGTTGTCGCTGCCCGCCAGGTGGACCGCGCTGCGACCCGCCAGGCGGACCGACCCGCCCTGCACGACGTTGCCGGACCCGGAGACGTTGATGCCCCCGAGGTACGGCGTCGGCCAAATTGCAAAGCCGTCGAACGTCCGGATCCACGTCGGCGCCACCAGGCTGCAGCCATTCACCACGCACGCTGTGCAATCCTGAAGATTAAACCATCCGCCCCGCGCATTCAGGCCCATGACCGTGATGTGGGACTGGCCGCCCAGGCTCAGCACGGAACCCGCGGCGCCCGCCTCCACCCGGTTTGCCGGCGGCGCACTGTCCGGTGTCCAAACATACAATTGCTGTCCCGTCGGATCCCACCACCACTCGCCCGGCGCATCCAGCAGCTCGAGTTTCCCGAATACGAAGAACCGGTTGCCCCGCCGGGGCACCAACTCTGAGATTTGGTTGATCGGTTCGGCGAAGGTCAGACGCCCGGAGGCCTGGTCGTGCGCGATGACCTGCCGGCTGTAGCCGACCCACGCCTCTCCCGACACGATCTGGATCCAGGCGCCCGTGAGGTCGACCGCCGGGAGATTCGCATAGACAATGTCGTTGGTCGACGCGTCGTCGGTGAACGCACACGCCTGATCCCGGATGTCGCCCGGCAGCGCCGAATTGGGCCAGCGCGCCTCGTTGAGGAGCTGCCCGTCACAAAATACTTGAACCGGCTGGGTGGGCCAGGGCGCCCGGTAGATTGAGCCGGCCTGAACCGTCCATGGTCCCGTCACCGGCCGGGATCCAACCAGAACCGCGGTTTCCCCGGGATAGGATTGGATCGTGATCGGCGCCGCCGCGGTGCCGGACTGGTTCACGGTGACAGATTCATAGTAAGCGCCAGCCCTCAGGCAGAGCACGTCCCCGGGATTCAGCCTGCCGGCCCCGAATTGAACAGTGGCGAACGGGGCGGACTGGGTTCCCGGACCGGCGTCGCTGCCGGAAGGCGATACGTAGAACGTTGCGGCCGGCGCGCTCGGCGCCAGCCGGACCAGGGCCAGAACGACCATTGACCTGCAGGACCATGTTTTCATGAGAAGATTTCGGGGGGGAAGACAGGAAGGCGGCGCCGGCCCTATTCTGCTCGCAGGGCAACCATCGGGTCGATCCGCGCCACGCGGCGCGCCGGCAGCCAGCAGGCAAAACCCGTGACGGTGAAAACGAACAGCGCGACCCCGCCAAAGACCGCAGGATCGTGGGGACTCGTGGCGTAAAGCACGACCTGCAGGATCTGCATGAGCGCCCACGACGCCCCGAGCCCGATCGCCACGCCCAGGGCCGTCCAGCCGAGCCCGCGGCGCAGCACCAGCCATTGCAGCCCGCCCGGCTTCGCCCCAAGGGCCACGCGCACGCCGAACTCCCGCCGCCGCTCCGCCACCAGGGCGGACAAAACCGCAAACAGCCCCATCCCGGCCAGGGCCAGCGCGAAGGCGGAAATCACGCCCAGGCTCACCGAGGCGCAGCGCTCGAGGCGGATCGAGGAGGCGGCGCGCTCCTCCAGCGACGTCACGTCGCAGATGACGAGATCCGGATCCACCGCGAACGCGGCCCCGCGCACCGCCTGCGCGAAACCCGCGACCGGCGGCCCCTGCAATTGCAGCACCACCCCGACCGACTGGACGTCGTAGGGATTCCGCTGCCAGAACGGCACGTAGCATTGCGGGCCCGGGGCGACGCGCTGACCCTCGTCGCGTACATCGGCCGCCACGCCGACGATCTCCCAGGTTTCGCGTTCCTCCGCTTCGCGGCCGTACACGGCGTGCCATTGTCCCCGCCGCCCCAGGTCGAGCCGGCGTCCCAGGGGGTCTTCGCCGGGGAAACACTCGCGCGCCATCGTTTCATTGATGACCACGACGCCCGGATCGCCGCCCCTCATCCCGTCAAACCCCCGCCCCCGGAGCAAACGCACTCCCAGGGTGGCGAAATACCCGGGGGAAACGCGGTTGAACGAACAGCGGAGGCCGCCCGGCGCCGGCCGGCCGTCGATCTGCACCAAACCCGCCTCCTTGCGGCCCAACAACGGGGGGCTGCTGGCCAGCGCGCAGCGTTCGACCCCGGGCAGGCGGGCGAATTCCTCCTGCAACCGCCCGGCGAGTGAAAGGTAGTTGTCATTGCGTGGCGGATACGAGAACGCTGGCGGCGGCAGCTGCCCGGCCACCGCGATCCGCCGCGCCGGATCGAAGCCGACCCCGGCCTTCACGAGATGCACCAGGGTCCGGCCGCAAAGCGACGCTCCCGCCAGCATGACCACGGCCAGGGCGGCCTGCACCACGGCAAAGGCCGGGCGCCAGCGCCGGAACTGGCGGCCTTCGCCCAATGAACCGGTGCGCAGCGCGAGTCCTCCCGGCCCGGCGGCGCGCAGCGCGCGGCCCGCCGGCGCGATTCCCACCACCACGACCGCGCCCAGCGTCGCCACGCCCACGGCCAACGCCAGGGTGCCGCCGCGCACGGCGACCGGACCCGCGGACCTCCACCAATAGTCCATGGAACGCACCAGCAGGAAACCAAACCACCGCGAGAGCAGGCAAGCCGACACTCCCGCCGCCCCGACCAGGATCAGGTTTTCAACGACGAGCAGTTGGAACAGCCGCTGCCGGCAACCCCCCAGCGCCGCCCTCACTCCCAGCTCGGCCCGGCGGCCGATGGTGCGCAGGAGCACCAGATTGAAGGCGTTCGCGCATGCTATCGCGTAGAGGAACGCGCCGGCCCCGAGAAGCACCGCCATCACCCGGTCGCGATCCGACCGGTACAGACTTCGCACCGGCACGACCCGGGGCACGACGCCCGGGAAAACTCCGGCTGGAAGGTCGTCCGGCGGACCGACCGCGGCCAGCTCCGCCTCGGCCTGAGACAATTGCACGCCCGGTTTCAAGCGGCCGACCGCCCACACCAGCGTCTGCCACCATGCGCCGCGCGCCAGCGCCTGTTCCGTGGTGGGCAGGAAGACATCCCAGGCGGGAAACCCGATGGGAGCGATGAACGATTCCGGCATGACGCCAATGATCCGGCACGGCCGGCCGCCAAGCACCACCGTGCGACCGGGCACGGACGGATCGCTGCCGAATTCCGCCACCCAGGCGCGATGCGCCAGGACCGCGATCGATCCGGCGTTGGCCGCAAGGTGTTCCTCGTCCGCGAAGGTCCGTCCCCGCTCAGCGGCCACGCCGAACGCCGCGAAGCAACCCGGCGTGACCCAGACGGCCTTGACCGCCGACGGCCGGCCGCCAACGACCAGGTTCATCTCTTCCGGGTGTTGGGCCGCAAGCTCGCTGAACATCGTCGCGCGGGCGTGCAGGCCGGCGAACCCCGCGGCCGTCATGACGGAAGGCTCGCCGGTTCGCGTGTTGAATTCCTGGACAACCATGAGCGCCGGCGGATCGGCAAAGGGGAGCGACGGGTGCAGCACCTGGAGGGCGACGTTGACGATCGCAGCCGTGGCGCCGATCGCGACGGCCAGCGTGACGACCACGGCGCAGACAAAGCCCGGCGATTTCGCCAGGGCGCGGCGGGCGGAGCCGAAATCGCGCGCGAGCTGGTCCAGCCAGACAAAACCCCATTCGTCGCGGCAGCCTTCCTTGAATTGATCCGCGCCGCCAAACTGCTGCCGGACCTCCCGGCCGGCCTCGCCCTCCGGCACCCCGGCGGCACGGTTGGCGGCCGCCTGCAGCTCGAGGTGCATGCGGATCTCTTCCGCCAGCTCGGCCTCGAGGCGCCGCCGCTGGAAAAGGTCGCGCAGGCGGGACCCCAGCTGCTGCAACCCGCCCATCATGGCAGAGGACCCGGGCCCGGGTCGTCGGCGCGGCAGGGCGTCGACAAGGATTGGGAACGTGACAGCATGGGCGGGAACGTTAGGCCTAGGGAGCGTCCAGGATCTGCGCCATAACCGTCGTGAGGCGCTTCCAGCCCTCGCTTTCGGCCGCGAGCTGCTTCCGACCCGAGCGGGTCAGCTCGTAGTATTTGGCACGGCGGTTGTTTTCCGAGGGTCGCCATTCAGCTTCGATCCAGCCCTTCCGTTCCATGCGGTGCAGCGCCGGATACAGGGCGCCCTCCTCCACCCGCAAGGTCGCCTGCGACAACAGATGGATCCGTTGGGCGATACCCCAGCCGTGCTGCGCTCCCCCCTGCAGCACGCGCAAAATCATCAGGTCGAGCGTTCCTTGAAGCAGTTCGATGTTGGCCATGGATCTCCCCTAGTGCGTTTATGGATACCGCGCTTTCCCCTAAACACGCAATGGGAAAATGCGGGCGCTGGGGGACCGATAAGACGTCAGGTCTTTGATCGCTTCCTGCGGGGTTGCCACCAGCGCCATTCCCGCTACGCTGCCCCACATCCCAACATGAACACGTCCATCACGGGCCATTGCGCCATTGCGCTCCTCGCGGCGGCATCGATCGCGCTGCTGGCGGGCTGCGCCGAAACATCGACGGCTTCCCCGCCGGCAGCCGCCAGTCCGGCATCCTCTCCGACGACGACATCCACCGGCGACCCGGAAACCACGCTCCAACAGGGAATGACCGCGGATACCGTGCGGGGCATCATGGGCGAACCGGCCGAAATCAAGCCCATGAAGTCGCCCTCGGGCAAGGCGGAGATCTGGGTTTACCACCGCACGACCCGGGGCTCCGTGCAGCAGGTCCAGGTCGGCGCGCCGGAAATGCGGCAGCAGATCGAGTTCATCGATGAGACGATCAGCCTGCTGATGTTAGACGACAAATACTTCCAACAGAAGCGAACCGCCACAACCCGTCTGGAGTACCAGTGAGGTGATGAGGTGGCAGGTGCCACCCGGGCTGCAGCGTCTTGGTCGAGTTGGATTCACAGGCAATGGAGTCTGCCTGGCCGCGCCGGCGGCGAAGCGCCACGGGGCTGATGACTCCTGCCTCCACACCAGGTAGCGAGTCATGAAGATCCTCATCCTATCTTCTATGAATCGACCCTTCGAGGCTGCTGATCGCCTTCGAAGCTTCAAATACGCGGGGCGCGGCGTATGGCTGACAATCAAGTCCCAGCACAATGCGTGGATTCACGCGCGGGCAACTGTTGCGGTGGTGATCGCCGGGTACGCTCTGCGTATTTCGCGAGTTGAGTGAAGACTGGCGGTGCCAGCGCAACGGTCGCCTTTGTCTTGCAAAGACGAATAGTTTGTCTTGCATCGCTCTCATGCAGGGCGAGACCCTTTCCATTCGGATCTCCAAGGCTGAAATCAAGGCACTGCGGCAGCGCGCCCGCCGGGAGGGGCTTTCGCAGGGCCGCCTCGTGCGCCGGGCGCTCCGCGCCTATGGCGTGACGCCGGATCCGACACCGGCGAAGACCGGTTTCGACGTGATCAAGCACTTGATCGGATCCTGCCGGGGCGGACCCAGCGATCTGTCGACCAATCCCAAGCATCTGGAGGATTTTGGCCGTTGAAAGCCTGGCTGGTGGACACGGGGCCGTTGGTGGCGCTGCTGGTCGCCAATGACAGCATGCACACGTGGTCCGTGGACCAGGTCAAGGTCGCGCCGGCCACGGTGCTGACATGTGACGCCGTGATCACCGAAACACTGTTCCTCTTGAAGCGAACGGGCCACGACACGGACGGTCTTTTCGGATTGATCGAAGCCGGTTTCTTGCGCTGCGAATTCGACCTGCACGCTGAGTTCCAGGCCGTGCGCGATCTGATGCACCACCATCGCGACATGCCGATGTCGTTCGCTGATGCCTGTCTCGTGAGGATGTCGGAAATCCATCCCGACTGCGTGGTCTGGACTCTGGACCGCGACTTCCGGGTCTATCGGCGCAACCGACGCCAAACGATGCCGTTGGTCACGCCTTGGTGACGTCCCTAACAGCCCATGGCCCAGGAGACGAATCAGGAAAGAAGTGCGGCCTTCATCGCTTTCAAACTCCGGCGGAGGGAAGCCGTTCTCACGCATCGCCCAGAGCGGCTCCGCCGCAACCGAATGCGACAATGAGATTGCGCCCACGAATCGACACGAATCTGCACGAATGGACGGACGAAGGAATTCGTGCCCATTGGTGCCTGCCGGCCATAGGCTTGGCGACGGCTGGTGCATTCGTGGATCTGCTTTGGTCCGGTGAAGAACGCACGCAGCAACTCACCTGCCTCGCGGCATAGGGAAACCGTGCAAGAAAAAGAGGGTTTGAGGAGATAGCAGCGCACGAAGGATTTTCGGGACGCCGGTCGCACGGCCTTTCGTAAGATCGAGTTCCTTGAGGAATTCTCCGGTCCGGCGGCTGCGATATCTTCGAGTGGCTGCGCGGCCGGAACGGAGTTGATCCAGGCTGATAGACCGGTCGGGACCGGGAAAACTCAGCACAACCAGATCCTCAGGTGTGAGCGTCGCGGGAAAAGTGATGAACACGCCATCAAGAGCCGTTTGAAAACGTTCCCCGGCGCGAGACTGAAACCCTGCGCCGGTAAACGGCCACGCAAGCTCGAACTTGTGGTACATTTGTTGAATTGGCGGTTCTAGATGCTCATCTATCTATCCTTAAGCATCTCAAAAATGGTGCGCCATGTGGGAGTCGAACCACCTCTATTGCGGCGGGGGTAGAAGGGGTTGCAACTGGTAGCATTCTGTGTTGCACTTTGGGACACTGGGTTTCCCGATTTTCGGTGCCGGCCAGCGCGTCGCCTCGGACTCGCTTTCGGGGCTCCCGACAGCCTCATTCGCAACTGACACCGGCCGTCTGCATCGTCGGCTCTTGCGCGGGTCGGGAACAATCATTAGGCTAAACATAAACTTGACCTGTGGTTCGTCGACAAACGACTGGAAGGCCCCTATCTCGCAACGAAATCCGGTCCATCGCCGGGGTGCTTCGATCTGGGCCGCCTTCTATCGTCTGCCTTCGCTCCCCAGACCCATTCAATCATGAAGATCAGCGCTCGGTCTTTCACCTTTTTCCGCGCCGTCTCATTCGGTGCGATGTTCCTTGCTGCCGCGGCCCTGCACGCTGCCGCTCCCACGCCCAGCCCGCGCGAGATCATCCCCTTCGACACCGGCTGGCGCTTTAAGCTCGGCGACAACGCCACCGCAAGACAGGCCGCGTTCGACGACGCGAGCTGGCGCCTGCTCGATCTTCCCCACGACTGGAGCATCGAGGGGGCGTTCACCCCGCCGCCCGATGGCGAAAAGGAAACCGGCTTCTTTCCACACGGCATCGGCTGGTATCGGAAGACCTTCACGCTCCCCGCCGCGACCATCACCGGCCGGAAGGTGGTCATCGAGTTTGACGGTGTCTACATGAACAGCGAGGTCTGGATCAACGGCCAGTTCCTTGGCCGGCGGCCTTACGGCTTCATCGGCTTCCGCTACGATCTCACCGAATACCTTAAGAGCGACGGCACTCCGAATGTCCTCGCCGTCCGGGTCGACGATTCGGCCGAACCTTCGACGCGCTGGTACAACGGCTCCGGGATTTACCGGCACGTGCGCCTCATCGCCACCGGCTACACGCATTTCCGCCTCGACGGTGGAATCCGCGTTTCTACGCCGCAGGTCAGCGCCGAACAGGCGATTGTCGAAGCCAACACCATCATCGACGCGAACTTCTTCACCGAAGAGGAGCGCCAGGCGTGGGTGCAGGATGCCTGGAAAGTGAAACCGGTCACCCGTGAACTCGTGTTGCGCAGCACCGTCCTTGCCCCGGACGGCACGGCGGTCGCCAGCACCGAGTCGAAAGTCACCCTGACGAGTCAGCAGGCCGGCCAGCGAGCCACCCAATGGCTGCCGGTGCCGCAGCCCCGCCTTTGGTCCGAGCACACGCCAGAGCGGTACCACCTGCGCAGCACGCTCTCGCTCGACGGACGCACGCTCGACGAAACCACGACCACCTTTGGCATCCGCCAGCTCACCTTCGATCCCGACCGCGGCCTGCTCGTCAATGGCCAGCCGACCAAGCTCAAGGGGGTCTGCCTTCACCAGGACGCGGCCTCGTTTGGCAACGCCGTGCCGGTCGGCGTCTGGGCGTGGCGCCTCGCCCGCCTGAAGGAAATGGGCTGCAACGCCATCCGCCCGAGCCATCACCCCTTCGCGCCGGAATTCTACGATCTCTGCGACCAGCTCGGCTTCTACGTCTTCGACGAGGCGTTCGACGAATGGGGCGGCCGCGACTGGACGCACAACTTCACCGAAAATCCCCGCGGGAAGGCGAAATACGGATACCACCTCTACTTCAACCAGTGGCACGAGACCGATCTGCGCGCCATGCTCCGCCGCGACCGCAACCACCCCTGCGTCGTTCTCTACAGCATCGGCAACGAGATCCCCGACCAGTTCAACGCCGATGGTTGGAAGATGGCGAAGCAGCTCGTCGGCATCTGCCATGAGGAGGATCCCACCCGCCTCGCCACGTCTGCCTGCGACCAGTCCTTCGTTTCATCGCGCAACGGGTTCATGGATCAGCTCGACCTCAACGGCTACAACTACATTGACCGGATCTACAAGGAGCAGACCTACGCCCCGGAACGGGAGCGTTTCCCGCGCCGGCTGATGCTCGGCACCGAGACCAACAACCAGGTGCACAATTGGCTGGGCGTGCGCGACCACGACTACGTGATCGGCGAATTCATCTGGACCGGCATCGACTACCTCGGGGAGTCGTACGCCTTCCCGATCCGGGGCAGCGGGTCCGGCTTCCTCGATCTCGCCGGCAGCCGTAAACCCGAATTCTACCGCCGCGCCGCCTACTGGAGGGACGACCCGGTTCTGCAGCTCAGCGTGCTCACCGGTGAGAAAGCCGAGTTCTCCTGGCGCCCGCCGCCGGCCTTCCTGCACTGGAACTGGACCGCGGGCGCCGAGCTCACGGTCCGCGCCGTGACAAACGGCGACGAGGTCGAGCTCTTCCTCAACGGGAAATCCCTCGGCCGTCAGGCGGTTTCGCACGATTTCTGCGCCACCGAGTGGAAAGTCCCCTACGCGCCCGGCGTGCTCTCCGCCGTCGCCTACCGCGCCGGTCAGAAGCACGCAACCAACGAACTCCACACCGCCGGCGCGCCCGCCCGTCTCCAGCTCACCCCGCTCCCTCTGCCCGTCGCCAGCGATCTGGCCGTCTACGAAATTACCATCGTCGATGCCGGCGGCGTGCGCGTGCCCGACGCCAAACTCGCGGTCTCCGTGAAAGTCGAGGGCGCCGCCCGGCTCATCGGCCTGGATACCGGAGATCTCGAATACGGCGGCCTCTTCAAGGTCGCCACCCGTGAGGCCTTCCAGGGCCGGCTGCTCGCAACGGTTCAGCGCACCGCGCCCTCGGGCGAAGGCCGCGTTTCGGTCTCTGCCCCCGGCCTGCCGCTTGTTTCAGCCGCTGTCGCCCCCGCTCTGACGCCGTTGTCTCGTTGATTTGCGGTCATCAGGAGTGCGATGGCCGGCCATCGCACTCCCGGTGCCGTTTCGCGGCTGATCTCCGTTCCCATGAAGGCCCCCCGCTTCCTTTCGCTGCTTGCGCTCGCCGTCGCGACGAGCGGCACCGCCCGCGCCGCCGATACGCTCGTCTATTTCGGCTCGCACAGCAACGGACCCGGTGCCGGCTTCTCGCTCGCGCATTTCGACACCGACACCGGCACGCTCACCCAACCGGAGTTCCTCCTCGCCGCCAAAGAGCCCGCCTTTTTCGTCCTCTCGCCGGACGGCACCCGGCTCTACACCTGCAATTCCGGGGCGCCCGGCGGGCTCTCTGCGTACGCCGTTGAGCCCCACACCGGGCATCTCACGCTCCTCAATCGCGTCCTCGCCGGGGGCGGCGACACGAGCTTCATCACGCTCGACCGCACCGGCCGCTTTGTGCTCGTCGCGAACTACGATGGCGGAAATGTCGCCGCCTTCGCGCTCAAGCCCGACGGCGCCATCGGCGACTGGACAGCCTTCGACCAGCACACCGGCCGCAGCGTGAATCTCGTGCGTCAGACCCACCCCTATGCCCACGCCATCGTGCTCGATCCGACGAACCGCTTCGCGCTCGTGCCCGACCTCGGCGTCGACCGCCTCTACGTCTACCGTTTCGACGAGCAGACCGGCGCGCTCGCGCCGAACGATCCGCCCTTCGCGGTCATCGCCCCCGGTTCCGGTCCGCGCCACGTGCGCTTCCATCCCAACGGCCGCTGGGTTTACTTGATCAACGAGATCGCCAGCACGATCGCCGCCTTCAACTGGGCTGCAACCACGGGCATACTCACCCCCTTCCAAACCGTTTCCGCGCTGCCCGCCGACTTCAAGGGCGTCAGCACCTGCTCCGAACTCGAAATCCACCCCAACGGGAGGTTTCTCTACGGTTCGAATCGCGGCCACGACAGCCTCGCGGTATTCGCGATCGATCAGAACACCGGTCGACTGGTGCTCGTCGAACATGATTCCAGCGGCGGGAAGAAACCGCGCAACTTTGCCCTCGATCCGACCGCACGCTGGATTGTCGTGACGAATGAGGACAGCAGCAATGCGGTCGTCTTCCGCGTCGACGCCACCACCGGACGCCTCACCCGCACCGGCGATCCGGTTGTTGTGCCCTCGCCGTTCTGCGAACGCTTCCTGCCCATTCGTTGACCAACCGTCTGAAAGACATGCCCCATGAGCGCGATTTTTAGCGACCTTCGTGTTGTTCTGTTGTTCTCCCTCGCCGCCGCTGTTGCTTCCGCAGCGACTCAACCACCGATCCACGTCGACACCGAGCGACTCTCGGTTTCGATCGATCCGGCGACGTGCCGGTGGGCCGCAAGCATCAAGGGCTCGCCCATGCAGCTCAACGATGTTCACTTCCTGCCCGGTGACGATCCCTCCGGCTGGACCGTGACGAGTACCGTCAATGACCACGATTCAACCAACCTCGGCGACTTCGTCACCGTCACGTTACACGGCACGAAATCTGGTCAACTCGATTTCGAATACGCGGTCTCCGTCAGCAAGACCGGCACCGATCTGATCGTCAGCCTCGGTCGGCTGAATTCCACCGACCGGCCCGTCGATCTCGGCGATATGGACATCTTTGTCTCTGGTGATGTCCGGCTCGGTGGCACGGAGGATCGGTGGACGGACCTGGGCACGCACTCGCGCAACCGTGACTATTACGAGCTCTGGCCGGTGATCCATCTCATCACGCCGCGCACCTACGCGGTGAATCATGTCGTCCGGGATGCCGACACGGGCAACAGCCTTCTCCTCGGCCATGTGACGACGATGAAAGGGGCCTCGCGCTTCGAGGTCTCCGCGGGCTGGACTGGGAAAACGCCCGACCGGATGCAGATTCGCGGCTGTTGCAGCTACAAGATCACGATTCCGCCCGGCAAGGGTTTCCCTGGCGAGAAACTCTTGATCGATTTCAACCAGGACGCCCTCCTCGCCATGGAACACCAGGCAGACCTGATCGCAATCGCGCACGATATCCGCTTGAAACAGCGCCGCCCGATCGATCTCGACGACCGCGAACTCGTCGCCAACGACTACAGCCGATTCCACGGTTGGATGTCCGGGGGCTCCAACGCCAAGGCTGCTGCCTTCTTCAAAGAAAACGGTTTCGACGCCTTCTACTGGGGTCTCGGCGGACCCGCGCCAAGCGGAAGCTGGGGTCTGTATGGTTCCGGCGGTGCGACGCAGGGGCGCCCGTCGCGAGTCAAGTATCCAGCGGAATGTTTCCTCCTGATTCCTACCCCGAAATATGGCGGCGAGCGCGTCATCGATTTCTCGAACCCGCTCACGGTTCGGCTCGAACACGAACGCGCCCACCAGTGGGTCGTCGGCCACGAGATGCAGACGGGGCGTGTCGAGATGGACTTCGCGGACTGGTGGGACAAATGGCCCGGGCAGTTCGACCCCTTTCAAAGCGCTCTTGAAACCTACCACGCCGCCGGTGCGCCGTGGCGCGAGGTCATCGACACGAAGGCCCCGCGCATGGTGATTCGCTCTAACATGCAGCCGGTCGATCACTCCTATGGACTCGTCGACATCTGCCGCGTCTCGGAGGATGCCGACCACGGCTATGAGGACGGGTTCTCTCAGCTCGCGGGCATCGAGTTCACCGGATTGTTCGCCGAGACCGTCTTCGGTTCGGCCAACCGGTTCTTCTACAACGGCCGTGTGTTTTGGAACGACGGCGATGGATTTCATATCTACAAATACAATTCCGGCGGCGGCCCGCTCTTCACTGCGGGAGAGGCAAAGGTCGACGCGTGCTTCCATGCCATCGCTGGGAGCACGCTGTTCGTTTCCGAGGCTTTCGACGAGAAATACCCCGCCGACCGGATCGAGTTGTTGAAACGCATCAGCCCGCCCACGATGGACACCGCGTATCCCGTCGATCTCTTCACGCGCAAGCCGGCGCAAGTGTGGAACATGCCGGTGACGCGTCCGTGGGGCAATTGGTGCGTGCTCGCGATCTTCAACTTCACCGACCTCGGCAGGACGGGCCGCGGCCAGTCCGAGTTCGCAACCTCGCTGGACGCAGCCAAGGATCTCCGGCTCGACCCGGGCAAGGAATACATTGCCTTCGAATTCTGGAGCGCGCAACTCGTCGGCACTTTCAAGGGTCGGTTCCTGCCGCGGACACTGAAACCCTACGATTGCGACATTTACAGCATCGTTGAGAAGCAGGACCACCCCGTGCTCGTCTCGACCAGCCGCCATATCCGGCAAATGGCCTTCGATATCAAGGATCTCGCCTACGACGCCCACACTCGCGTGCTGCATGGCCTCTCGCGCGCCGTCGCGGGCGATCCTTATCAATTGCGCATCTACGTCCCAGAGGGCTTCAGCGCGAAGCGAGTGGAATTGTCCGGCGGCCTGACGGCCACGATGTCAACCGACGGCCCGCTGCTGAGGGTCAATACCACACCGACGAGAGGCGACGACGTCGAATGGAAGGTGTTCTTTTGAGAGTCCAGTTCCACAACCTGAGGTAGCTCGCTTTCGGGAGATTGGGCAACGAGTTGCTGGGGACCAAAGACAGAAGACGAAGAGCCCGAAGAAGAAACGCTGCCGGATTGGCGTGACCTCGAATTCTCGCGACTTCAACGCGTTTTGCCGCCAATAATCCGCGCAGAAATTACGCGTGGCGATCCGTCCATTCCGCATTTCCCCCATCGTATTCTGCTTTTAACCCTCAAGCCTCTGTCATGATGTTCCGTTGTCTTCTTTCCTCGTGCATCCCGGCGATTGGTGCTGCGATTCTATTCTCTGCACCGGAGTGTGCGGCTGAATCAAACCCCGCCAGTACTGTGCCAGTCGCGCTGCCTGCCGCCGCAGCGCACACCTTTGAAATCGGCACAACGGACTTTCTGCTGGACGGGAAGCCGTTTCGGATTCGCTGCGGCGAAATCCATTTTGCGCGTGTGCCGCGCGAGTATTGGATGCCTCGGCTGAAGGCCATCAAAGCAATGGGGCTGAACGTCGTCTGCGCATATCTGTTCTGGAATTACCACGAGTGGAATGAAGGGCACTTTGACTGGAGCGGGCAGCGCGACGCCGCAGAATTCTGCCGGCTCGCGCAGAAGGAAGGTCTGTGGGTGATCCTGCGACCAGGCCCATATGCGTGTGCGGAATGGGAGATGGGCGGCCTGCCATGGTGGCTGCTTCGACATCCGGGCGACCGTTTTCTGCGCACGCGAGATCCCGCGTTTATTGAGCCTGCGCGCCGCTGGCTCGCCGAAGTCGGCCGCGTGCTCGGATCTCAGCAAATCACCAAGGGCGGCCCGATCCTGATGGTGCAGGTCGAAAATGAATACGGGTACTTCGGTCAGGATGCCGACTACATGCGCACGATCCGCCAAGCGGTTGTGGACGCTGGTTTCAACGTTCCGCTTTTTGCATGCAACCCGACGTCGGAGGTGACGAAGGCTTATCTGCCGGAGCTCTTCTCTGTGGCAAACTTTGGCTCGAATGCAGAAGCGGGATTCAACGCCCTCGGCAAAGTTCAGCAGGGTCCGCTCATGTGCGGCGAGTTTTACCCTGGCTGGTTCGATACCTGGGGTACGCCACACAAACGGGGCAATACTCCGCAAATGCTGGGCGACCTCGATTACATGCTGGAGCACGGATCGTTCAGCCTGTACATGGCGCATGGCGGGACGACCTTTGGATTGTGGGCCGGCTGCGATCGCCCGTTCCGCCCCGATACGTCGAGCTATGACTACGACGCACCCATCGGCGAGGCGGGTGAGATCCGGGACAAATTCGCGCAGATCCGCGCGCACATCACGCCGCACTTGCCAGCGGGTGAAACGCTCCCGCAACCCCCGATGCCCGCACAACGGATCGAGATTTCGCCGTTCACCCTCGACGAGACCGCCCCGGTGCTGACGGCCTTTCCGGCCCAGGCGATTGCAGACGCTTCACCGCGCAATATCGAAGCCTACGGCATCAGCCGCGGGTTGGTGTCCTATCGCACGACGCTTCCGGCGGGTCCTGCCGGTATGCTCGAAGCTGCGTTGGCGCGAGACCTGGCGTGGGTCACCGTTGACGGAAAGCAGGTGGGCATGATGGACGCGCGGTTCAGGCGTTTCCGCGTGAAGGTGCCGGCGCGCGAAAAGCCGGCGCAGCTTGAGGTGCTTCTCTACACGCTTGCACGCGTTAATTTCGGTCCCGAGGTCCACGATCGCAAAGGCCTGCAGGGGCCGATTCTTTTCACGCCGGCGACCGGCACACCGCAGACGCTAGAGAATTGGAAAATCCGCGCCATCGATTTCGGCGCCGACGCAGAGTTGCCGGCTCTGACCTGGCACAAGCGACCGTCGATCGGCGCAGCATTCTGGCGCGGAACATTCGATGTGCCCACGCCAGGCGACACATTTCTCGACGTTTCGAAATGGGGTATGGGCGTCGTGTGGATTAACGGGCGCTGCATCGGCCGATTTTGGAACATCGGGCCAACGCAGACCATGTATGTGCCTGGACCATGGTTAAAGACTGGCGCCAACGTCGTCATCGTCCTCGATCTCGTTGGCCCCGAGTCGCCGATGATCGCTGGCGTGAAACAGCCCGTGCTCGATGTGCTCCGCCCGGAGAAAGATTTCTTTCCGCCAAACAATCGTGGCCGGCTTCTGCTTACGGGAGTGAAACCCACCGCCGAAGGGGAGTTCGCGCCCGGAGCCGAGACGCAGGAGATCAAGTTCCCTTCGCCGGTGGAGGTGCGGCAGTTCTGTCTGGAATCAATCGATGCATTTGATGGGAAAGCGTTTGCCGCCGTGGCCGAACTCGCGCTGCTCGATCCGAACGGAGCGGTGCTCAACCAGTCCGCCTGGACCATCGCGTATGCGGACAGCGAAGAGCGAGCCGGTGAAGATGGCTCACCCCTGAATGCGATTAACGGACAGACATCCGATTACTGGCACACGGAATGGAGCGGCAGTGAGCCGCATCCGAATCACCCGCACCGGTTGATTGTCGACCTGGGTGCAATGACGCGTGTGTCGGGTTTCCGTTACACTCCGCGACCGGGCGACGATAGCGTGGGCGGTCGGATCAAACACTACCGCGTGTATGTCGGGGAAAAACTTGTGACCGAAAACTGAACGTCCACAGAGCCACCATGAGAGCGACGGACCTCGCAATGGAGCGAATGGTCAGGTCGTTTTTGCCCAGGTGCTGCCGTGCGCCTGTCGGTGGCATGCAGGCTGAGGCCGACCAGAGCAGCGATGATGATCGATGCAGTTCTCACCGTTTTGCCGAACACTTAAGGGTGAATCGCGGCCGAGGATGGCAACTGCGTATGCTTTTCACGCCATTCCAAGTGCCTGAGTGGCGGACAAGACGAAAGGCAAGGTGCTTGTCTTCGAGAACCTAGGATAACCGAAGCCTCCCTCCTTCGCCAAGGCTTCCGCCGTCGCTGAAGCTATGGCGGACAGGTCGGAGGACAGTTTTCTTTCCGCCCCGGAAAGAAAACTGGTGCGCCATGTGGGAATCGAACCCACCTCTCAAGCTTGGGAAGCTCGCGTTCTACCGATGAACTAATGGCGCAATGAACACCCGGGGCGCGCCCGGGCGAATCGTGGGCACATCAAAGTCGGAATTGCGTCCGCGGCAATCCCGAAGTGCCCGGGAGCCCGGCCGGACTGCGTCCCGCCAGACTTCTATACGCAACGTTATTAATCTTTGCGCATGGCCCTGTTGAATCGTCGTTCGACCGACTTTTCGGACAGCCTCTAGGAGTAGCTCCGGCGTCCGTCCAGCGCGCTCTTGAGCGTCACGGAGTCCGCATACAGCACGCCGCCGCCGCTCGGCAGTCCGAAGCCGATGCGCGTCACCTGCACGCGGCCTGCCGGCACGTGATCCACGATGTAATGACAGGTGGCCTCGCCCTCCACGTCGTTCGAAAGGGCGAGGATGAGCTCCTGGATCTCACCGCCCTCGATGCGGGTGACGAGCGATGCGAGATTCAGGTGCTCCGGACCGACCCCTTGGATCGGCGAAAGCTTCCCGTGAAGCACATGGTAGGCGCCGCGGAACGCGCCGGAACGCTCGACCGCGACCAGATCGGGAACCTGCTCGACGACACAAACGACGCCCGGCAGCCGCTTTTCATCGGCGCAGATCGCGCACCGCTCCCCCTCGGCCAGATTGCCGCACCGCACGCACCGGCGCATCGCCGCCGCCGCCGATTGAAGCGCGTCCACCAGGGCGGCCAGTTGTTCCGGCCTCTCGACCAGCAGGTGGAGCGCGATCCGTTCCGCCGACCGGTAGCCCACACCGGGGAGCTGCTTCAGGTGCTTCTGGAGCTTCTCGAATTCAGGAGTCATATGTTTTTGCTCCGCAAAAACATCAAGGATTTGGCTGAGCCGGGCTCAGCCAAATCCTGGCATCTGGAAAGCCGAGGTGATCTTCTTCATCTCGGCATCATATTGCGCCTTGGCCTGCTTCGTGGCGTCCTGCAGCGCCAGAAGCAGCGTCTCTTCCACGAATTTCGCATCCTCCTTGAGGAATTCGGGATCGAGTTTCAACGCGAGGAGCTTTCCGGAAACACTGATCTTCAATGCCACGGCCCCGCCACCGGCCGTGAAATCGATTTCCTTGGATTCAAGCTGCGCCTGGAGCGATTCCATCTGGCGCTGCATCTTCTGGGCTTGTTTGAGGAGTTTGCCGACACCGGGCATGGGGAAGACAGAGGGTTAAGGGTTAGGGTCTTGAGTTTTGAGTTCAGAGTTCTGAGTTCAGAGTTCCGGTATCTGGCTCCTGGACTCCGGCTTCTGAGTTCAGAGTTCTCTAGTGGGTGCAGACCAAGCGCATTCTTCAAGCACTTATTAGGTTTCGCCGAGCGCGGCGAAACCTAATCGCGAAGCGTCTTGCCTTGCCCGCTCCAATGAACATCCCTCAATAACCAAGCTCCATCTTTCGGTTTCACCTTTTCCGCGTTTCTCCTTTCCCGCCTCCAGTATCCGATTTCGGTATCTCGGTTTCCCTCTTTCTCGATTTCCCGATTTTCCACCCATGCCTGCCGTGCTTGTCCTGTTAGCCGACGGCTTCGAAGAGATCGAGGCCTTCACCCCCATAGACCTGCTGCGCCGCGCCGGGGTCGAGGTCACCCTGGCGTCGCTCGCCGAACATCGCCACGTCACCGGCCGCAGCGGAATCACCGTGCATGCCGACGCCGCCCTATCGGAGGTCGGAGGGCGTCTTTTCGACCTGCTTCTCCTGCCGGGCGGCCCCGGTGTGAAAAACCTGCGGGCCGACCCGCGCGTCGATGCCCTCGTCAGGAGCTACGCGGCAGCCGGGAAATGGCTCGCGGCAATCTGCGCCGCCCCGACCGTTCTCAACGCCGCCGGCCTTCTGGACGGACGCCGTTACACCGCTCATTTTTCGGTCGCCGGAGAGTTGCCGGACATCCTGGCCGACAAGCGCGTGGTTGTTGATGGGAATATGCTCACCTCGCGCGGCGCCGGGACGGCGCTGGACTTTGGATTTCTGCTCGTCGAGAAACTCGTTTCGGCGGACAAGGCCCGGGAGATCGCGCGTTCGATCTGCCTCTGAGCGCCTTGAGGACAAGTCGCTCCACCTTTGCCTCTCACGGTGCAAGCCTCAGTGGCATGGCCGCATCCAAATCCTGCGGAGCAATCAGTTTTCAGCGCCAGCTGAAAACTGGCTCGTCACTCGCTTAAGTCGGGTCCAATCTGGCCGTTGGATAAGACTGGAGCATCTTCGTTTGGGCCAGTCTTTCGCAATCTTGGCGTCCGATCGAATCTGTCTTATGGCAGGCTACTTCCGTCGGAAGTGACCGGGCGAAGCTGTTCAAGGGCTCTGGAGCACCCGATGTGTGCATCGCCGAACTGATCAGCCCGCACAAAAATGGAAATCAACGGTCTGCTTGAGATCTGCGCGGCATTGAATCGTGCGTGCGTCCGCCACCTCGTGGCCGAATGGCTCGCGGTCAAGCTCCGCGTTTGGCAGAACAGAATGACCGTTTGTCTGCGCGAAATAACGCTATGCGTGTAGCCAGCTTCGAAAAGGTCGCGAAAGCCCTTCAAGAGCACGAGGTGCGATACTTGCTGGTCGGCGGCATGGCGGCCATTGCGCACGGCCTCATGCGCACAACGGTTGACCTGGACCTTGTGATCCAGCTCGATCCCGCCAACGTCCGCCGAGCTATGACCGCCCTCGCCGGGATCGGCTACCGTCCGCTGGCTCCGGTGCGAATCGAGGATTTCGCCGACCCGGCCACCCGCAAGCGATGGATCAGCGAGAAACGCATGATCGTGTTTCAGCTCGTCGCCAGCGACGATGACGCGTATCCCGTCGACGTCTTCGTGGCAGAACCGTTTGATTTCGACGCCGAATGGCGCCAATCTCCACGAGTGGAACTCGCTCCCGACCTGCTCGTCCCGGTACTGAATCTGCCTCGCTTGCTTGCCCTGAAACTCGCCGCCGGCCGGCCGAACGACCTCGACGACATAAGACGACTCCGAAAACTCTTCCCCGATGTCCTGCCTGCCGATTGACTTATCCGCCGATGAGCAGCGTTCCGCATGGGAAGAGGCCGAACGCCAGACACTTCTCTACGGAGCAGCGTTGACCTTCCGAAAACGGCTGGAGTGGATCGAGGAAACCCTTTGGCTGGCCCGCCGCTTCAGCGGAGCCGCTTCCGGGCGGCGCATGGATCGTGATGGCCAGTCGGTCACCGTGGTCCGGGAAGAGATTGGTCAAAATACCTATCGCGTCCGCTGAGTTCAGGTCAGCGTCACCGCGCCGGACTCCCGGTTGACGCCAGGGTTCTTCCTCTGGTTGAAGCGGCACTGGCTCAAGAACGGGCGCTCCATACCGTTCCGTCGTCCTGTCGTCCTGTAGTCCTGTAGTCCTGTCGTCCCATGGTCCTGTAGTCTTTCTTTCCGTCTTTTAGCTTTCAGCCTTTCAGGTTTCAGCTTTCAGCTTTTCAGCCTTTCAGCTTTTCCCCCGTGCCTCCCTCCCCTCCTGAACCGTCGATTGAGGTCGTGATCGAGCCCTCGCGCGGCTGGATGCGCGTTCCCTGGCGCGAACTCTGGGATTATCGCGACTTGCTCTGGCAGTTCGTCCGCCGCGATTTCTCGACCAAGTATCGCCAGACGCTTCTTGGTCCCGCCTGGTTTATCCTGCAACCGCTGATGATGACCGCGGTGCTCACAGTGGTTTTCGGCCGCATCGCCCGCCTGCCCACCGACAACATGCCGCCGGTCCTTTTTTACCTCTGCGGTCTTCTTTCATGGACCTATTTTGCGCAAACAATGCCCGCGATTGCCGGCACGTTCACCGCCAACGCGCACATCTTTGGAAAGATCTATTTCCCGCGCCTGACCGTGCCGTTGTCCCAGCTCTTCAGCAACCTCGTCGCCCTCGGCCTGCAGTTTGCGACCTTTGCCGCGCTTTGGGTCTATTACCGCACCTTCACCGACTTCAGCCGCAACGCGGTGACGCCAGTGCTCCCGGCAATCGGGCTGTTTGTGCTGGCGCAAATCCAGATCATGCTGCTGGCCCTCGGCGTCGGCAGCCTGCTGGCGGCAGCCACCGGGAAGTACCGCGACCTGCAGCACGTGCTGCCGGTCGTGGTCCAATTGTGGTTTTATGCCACGCCGATCGTGTATCCCCTTTCGATGATCTCCCGGGCGGCAAACTGGCGCTGGGTGGCGACGATCAACCCGATGACCGCGCCGGTGGAGGCCATCAAGCTGGCACTGCTCGGAAGGAGTTCATGGACGCCGTTGCTCGCGGCCGGCGCATGGTGCACCACGCTGCTGCTGCTGCTGGCCGGCCTGTCCGCTTTCTCCCGTGCGGAACGCACCGTCATCGATGTGGCATGAGCACTACAAAAAGCTGAAACGCTGAAATGCTGAAATGCTGAAATGCTGAAAGCTGAAAAACTGAAAGCTGAAACAGGAACACGGAGGCAAGAGGCTATGATCCATGGTCGTTACCGCGCTTAATTTTCGAGATGATTGTAACAAATATCGCTATCAATTCGCTGGTTTCTTGGTGCAAGCGGTCTGTCGCATCGCCGCAAATGTTGCAGTCGTCTCGGAGAAGCTCGATCCATAACGATGATTCGTCGGCTTCTTGGAGCAGACCATCGAGCTTGGAACAGAATTCAGCGTCGGACCGAGCTCGCGATGCTTCTCGGGCATGGGCGGCGACCGAGGTTCCCGAGCGAAGCAGTTGATGACCCAGTACCTCGACTTCCTTCCGTTGGCGCGGGAGCGTTGAATAGAACCGGATCGCCGCTGAGGCATAGCGCTTCGTCCGATCCCTCAATTCTACCGAAAGCCTGCTCATGCGAAAAGACCCAGCTATCGAATAGACACTGCGTCGATTACAAATTCTCCTCCTTTTTGCGTTTCAGTTTTCAGCGTTCGGTTCTCGGATCTTCAGCGTCTCGGTCTTTCAGCGTTTTAGCGTTTCAGCTTTCAGCCTTTCCGCGTTCTAGGTTCGGCTCTCACCGTTTCAGCTTTTCAGCCTTTCCCTGATGTCCTGTCCGATTATTGAAGTCGCGAACCTCTCCAAGAAATACCGTCTTGGCGTAGTTGGCGCAACGACGCTGCGTGAGGATTTCGCCCGGATGACCAACCGGCTGCGCGGCCGGAAACCTGAAGTTGAAAAGGGAGAGTTTTGGGCGCTGCGTGACGTCTCGTTCTCGGTTCAGCCCGGCGAAGTCGTGGGCATCATCGGCCGCAACGGCGCGGGCAAGTCGACGCTGCTCAAGATCCTCTCGCGGATCACTGAGCCCACCTCGGGCCGCGCAGTCATGCGCGGGCGGGTGGCCTCGCTTCTGGAAGTAGGCACGGGATTTCATCAAGATCTCACCGGCCGGGAAAATGTCTTCTTCAACGGGGCAATCCTCGGGATGAAAAGCACCGAGATCCGGGCGAAATTCGATGAGATCGTGGCCTTCGCCGAGGTGGAGAAGTTCATCGACACCCCGGTGAGGCATTACTCCAGCGGCATGTACGTCCGCCTGGCGTTCGCCGTCGCCGCGCATCTCGATCCGGAAATCTTGATCATCGACGAGGTGCTCGCCGTGGGAGACCTGCAATTCCAGAAAAAGAGCATGGACAAGATGGAGGAGGTCGCGAAGGCGGGGAGAACCGTGCTTTTCGTGAGCCACAACATGCCGAGCGTGCAGTTTCTCTGCTCCAACAGCATCGTCCTCGCCGGCGGTCGCGTCCTGTGCAACTGTCCAACGGAGCAGGCGGTGGCGACCTACGTTGGTTTGTCTGATTCCGCGAGCTCGCGTCAGATCCGGTTCAGTGCAGCCGCTGATCCGGGGGCATTGATAGGTCTGCGCTCCATCAACGCGATCGACGGGCAGGGGCAGCCGGTGGAATCCGTTATGTGCGGGCAGGATTGCAGGATCGCCGTCAGCTTCGAAAGTTCGGCCGTCTTGCGGAATTCCACCCTGCTGCTCGCGATCAACGATTCCCTTGGCACCCGGATCGCACAGTTGAACACGACGCTGTGCAATTTCCATCTGGACCTGCCCAAGGGCAAGTCGGTCATCACCTGCCGGATTCCGCATTTTCCCCTGTCGCCGCGGACCTACGGTGTGGAGGTGAAATTGCTGCGTGAGCATGAGGAGGTACTGGTGGTGAATGAGGCGCTGCGGTTGGTGGTAGAGGGCGGCGACTTCCATCAGTCGGGGCGCCTGCCCGATCCTCAATGGGCGGGACTGGTGCAAATCGCCCACGAATGGAGCATTACCAGCGTGGAGTAGCAGACCGCGCCGCCGAGGAGGCGCGTTCGGTCGGTCTTTGGTCACGTCACGTCAGGGGCTTTTCAAAACAAACTCCGGTGCCTTCCGGACTCAATTTCGTCCCGCTCTCGTCGGAAATTGCCCCGCAATGGGATGACCTTGTGTCGGGCTCCCGCGACGGATGGGTCACCTGTCTGTCATCATGGCAGCCGGTTGCCGCCCGGGAAGGCGTCCAGGACGCGAGCTTTGCCGGATTCCAAGGAACGCAACTGGCAGCCGTGATACCGCTGCAGTTCAATCCCTTCATGCGTATGTTGTCCTCATCTGGAGGGCCCTGCGTGGCGGGAGGCTTTGAAGGGCGAGAGAGAGAGCTGATACTCAGGGAGGTATTCGGCCGGGTGCGTGCAATTGGCGATGAGCTCGGCGCCACGGTTGCCGAAATATCAATCTGCCCCGTGAACCAGACCAGCCTCACAAGTCGGCACGGTGTGAACTTCCTGGTCGGTTTTGGCTTCAAGGACGTCTCCATCCATACGCGGATCGTGGATTTGACGCGATCGGAGGCCGACCTTTGGGCCGATCTGGCGCAGGATGCCCGTCAGAGGGTGAAGCGGGCGCGCCAGGCCGGCTATACGGTGGAGGAGGTTTCATGGTCCGAGGCTGCCGAAGAGTATTATCGCGTCCATCTGGAGACCTACAGCCGCACCGGCCACCCGCCGTTCCCCCGGCTTTTTCATGAAGGCTTCATTGCCCTGGCGCAGGACGGGCATGCAAAGCTCAGCGTAGGACGTGCACCGGACGGGCGGATGGTTGCGTTCCACAATAGCGCGATCATGGGCACTTCCTACCGATATTGGACCGGTTGTTGCGAGGACGCCCATCTGGATTCGGGCATCAATTACCTGCTTATATGGCAGGCGCTGCTCCGGGCAAAATCCGCCGGCGGCAGGATGTACGAGATTGGCGAGGTTTTTCCCGGAGTTTCCGACAGCAAGCTGCGGGGATTGACCATCTTCAAATCGAAGTTCGGCGGCGAAGTCCGCAGGGTCTTTCGGGGACAGATGGCCCTGGCACAGCAGGCGACTGCGTCCCCGACAAAGCCCTCATTTCGATCCCTGTTCCGAACCTGGTGTACCGCCACCGCTGATTTGCTGAAGCCCGTTATCGGGGGGAATGCAGTGAATGTCGCGAAGCGTGGCGCGCGTCTGTCCCTTCAATCGACCCGGCGCGCATTGGGCTCCTGCCGAGACTTGGGAGCGAGACTGAACCGCATGCGCCACCCGCCGATCCCGTTTCTGAAGCCCGCGTGGGAGGAAGAGGAACGAAGGATCGGATGCGGAGAAACGGCGATCGACGAAAGCGCAGCCGCCATTCAATTCGTGGACGCATTTCGCCGGATTACCCGGGTTGGCAGCGCGTGTGCGGTGGTGCCGACGGGGAGCGGCCGCACCGCGCTGGATCTGGCGCTGCGCGTGTTGAAGAAACAGGATGCGTCGAGAGAAAAGGTTATTCTTCCCAGCTATTGCTGCCGCGGCATCCTGGAGCCGGTCGTCCGGAACGGGCTGACTCCCGTGTTCGTGGACATCGACCAGGACCTTTTGACCAGCCGGACGCATTTCGCCAGCCTGCTCGCCAACGATGTCCTCGCGTGCCTTCTGGTGCACCTGACCGGCAAGCGGCTCCCTGTCGAGGAGATGATCCCCGGGGCGGCGGCGCTTGGGATCGCCACGATTGAGGACCACTGCCAGTTCATGGGCGGAATTCCGTCTCCCGAACAATCGGGTGCCGCGTTTTATATTTTCTCCTTCGGCCTCGGAAAAAACGCCATGGCGAGCGCGGGGGCGCCCTCGTGGCCGCGCGCTTCCAGGAGCAAGTCCTTGCGGAAGCCGCTTTGTTGCAGAAAGAACCCACTGAGTTTGCCCGGAGGCGCTTCGCGCGTTGCTGGAGCAGATTCTTTGGATCGCCCGCGGCTCCGGTCTCCATAGAACCAACCGATCGCAGTCAATTCGGTTTTGTGTCCATGAATCCGGTCGACGCGGCGATTCTGAAGATCCAATTCGGCAAGCTAGCCGCCATCATCCAGAAACGCCGTGAAAACGCGGCGCTCCTCAGCACACAGGCCGCGGCGTCTCCCCAGCTGTATGCTTCTCCCACCCCGGAGAACCACACGTATACGAAGTTCGGCCTTCGCGTGCGCACTGCAGCGGTGCTTGCTGCGTTTTGGGAATTCTCGAAGAAGCGGGGAATCGAACTCGAACCCCTGTACGTTCCCCTTCATCTTCAGCCCTGCGGATCCCGGTTCCGACAGGGTCCGCTGCCGGTCACTGAAGAGATTCATGCGAGGGTGGTGAGCGTGCCGGTCAGGCCGAATCTGGATCCCGCCGAAGTCGATCGGATCTCCCGGGCTCTGGCGGACTTTGGCCGGCATTACCTGAGGACATCCGGCCCGGCCGATGTCCGCCCATCGTCAGCAGGAAGCCCATCCTCTGATGAATTATGCTCCCGCTGAAGCGATGACCTGCTGAAGAACGCCTCATTTTCCCAATGTCTGAACAAAAAAACCCACTCACGATCGCCTATTATGGAGGAGTCTGGCCGACGAACATTGGCAACGCCTTCATCGACCTCGGCGCGATGGCGATCCTGCGCGCAGTGCTCCCGGAGGCGCAGATCGACTTCTTCAGCGAGGCACCGAGGTGGTTCTTCGGCCGTGGCCTCCAGCCGTTGCCGACGCCGGTTCCTTCCCTCGGCGCCCGCGTCAGGAGGCGTCTATTCCGCCGGTTCATTGGCCGGCTTCCCGCCCCCACCCTGGCGGACGACAGCGCCCAGATGGAGAAGGCGCTGGACACGCTTTCGCTGGCGATCTGCGATCTGGCGGTGTTCTCCGGCATGGCGATGTGCCAGGAGTTCATCGATGTGAACGGCCCGGTCATTCTGAAGCTGGCCCGCCGCGGAGTGCCGGTCCTGCTGCTCGGCACCGGCGGCGAAAACTATACCGGCGAGGAGCGCCGGGTGTTCTCCGCTTTCCTGGAGGAGGTGCGCCCCATTGGATTCATCTCCCGTGATCGTCCATCCTTCGAGATGTTCTCCCCGCACATGGAACGGGCGTACGAAGGCATCGACTGCGGCTTCTTCGTCCCGGAGGCCTGTCTCCCGTCAAAGATCGATCTCCCCCCTTATGTTGTGGCGACCTTCGACTCGATGGAGGAACCAGGCATCGATTTTGGAAACCGGATCGTCGTGCGGGCCCACCACGATTGCTGGAACCGCATCCCCCGCAATTGGGCCCGCCAGGACACGCTTATCTCCGACGTGCCGCAGGATTATCTGAGGCTCTACTGCAATGCCGAGGTCGTGCACTCAGACCGCGTGCATGCGTGCGTCGCCACCCTGGCCTACAGACGGTCGGCCCAATTCTACGGCGCCACGCCGCGCGGAGCGCTTTTTGAAGCAGTTGGAGCCGGCAGCATCCGGCAGGGCCCCGTGCAGTTGGATCCCGCCGCAATTTCGAAGAAGAAGGCAGCCCAGATCGAGACTGTGCGCCGCTGGCTGACCGAGGTGCTGGGCGAGGGAGTGATGAAGGCCGCAGGCGCCTCCGCCCAATGAAGCACGGCAATGTGAGCTCCTGTGCGATGAAATCCACGATTCGATCAGCCCCGTGAGAGCGGATCCGTTGACAAAGCCCGGGCGAGATTCTCCCGCCGATCCCGCTTCACCCGTCTGGAAGGCTCTGCAGTGGTTGCGTGCGAATGAATTGCCGAGGGGCGGCATGCGCGTTCATTCGCATCATGCCAATGCGTATCCGGAGGTGACCGGTTACCTCGTGCCGACGCTGCTCGACTATGGCGAGCGCGACCTTGCGGCGCGACTGCTGCGATGGCTGTTGTGCGTACAGCGCAAAAGCGGGGCCTATGCGGATCCAGATGCCGGGATGCCGTACGCTTTCGACACCGGGCAGGTTCTGCGGGGCCTCACCGCCGGGTTCGGGCTTGTAGACGGCGCCGAAGACGCCGCCAAGCGGGCTTGTGAATCCCTGTGCGCGCAAATGCTCGATGGCGGGAAAATGGGATTCCCCTTGCGTTATGATGGCCTGGTGCCGGAGGGGATCCATTTGTACGCGCTTCCACCCCTCCTGCGCGCAGCCGATTTGCTCGGCATGGACAGTTGCAGGGCAGCGGCCGAACGGTGCGCCGACTATTACTGTGCCCAACCGGATCTTCTCCGCACAGAGCATTTGACCCACTTCCTTGCCTATGAGCTGGAGGCGTTGATCGACATGGGCCGGGCGGAACTGGCCCTGCCCATGCTGCGCCGGCTTCAGGAGGAGCAACGGAACGACGGATCCGTGCCCGCACGAAGCGGGGTGAAATGGGTGTGCTCGCCGGGTTTGGTGCAACTGGCCATCTGCTGGTACAAGCTCGGCCAGTGGCAGGAGGCGGACCGGGCTGTGGCATGGTTGGAATCGCATCAGACACCGTCCGGAGGATTCCTGGGATCCTATGGGAAGGCGGCGGGCTATTTCCCAAATGACGAGCTCTCTTGGACGACGAAGTTCTATCTGGACGCCCATCGGCTGCGGCTTTCCTCGCTCTTCAATCGCGAGGCGGAAGACTGGCGCCAGACGGTCGCGTCGACCACCGCGTATGCCAAGGCTCTCCCGACCCTCCTTCATGCAGGGATGCGCATTCTCCATGCCGGCTGCGGGGATGGAAGGCATCTGCAGGGCCTGAAGGGGTTTGCACCCGACCTGCGATGTGCGGGCGTCGATCTTGCCTCGCTCCTCCCGCCCTCGGCTCCGCCGGGCATCGAGCTGGTGCCTTCAACCATGGAGGGCATGCCGTTCCCGGACAATCACTTCGACTTGGTGCTGTCGTTGGATGGGCTGGCACGGTCGGTCAATCCTGAAGCGGAGATCAGGGAACTGGTGCGAGTGTGCCGGCCGGGTGGAGAAATCGTGGTTCTGCGCCCAGCGAGTCTGCAACCGCCAGGCAGATCGCTCCCTCGATGGGTGGGAGGATTGAGCCGGGGCGCCTGTTCCCTCGGCCTGAACGCGGGGTGCGACAACGTAATCGTCGAACCGATCGATGGGGGTCCTGGATATTTCGCCCGAGGCCGGAAACGATCCCGTCTTTCGGGCTCGGACTGGTACAGCGCGCTGACGAACGCCCCCGCAACGCAGAAAGCCATGATCGACAGAGTCCGCGGGAGCCATCTTTCCGAGTGGGCACAGGCCGTGGTTCTTGAGACCCGCGCCGGGGAGAGTGTGTTGGAGATCGGCAGCGGAACCGGTGAGATTTCGTTGTTGTTGGCACAGAGCGGCCGCGAGGTCACCATGCTGGATTGCAGCCAGGAGAGCCTTTCATTCGCTTATGAGGCGGCTACCCGGCTGGGCCTTCGCTTCACCGGCGTGCTGGCTGATGCGACCAAGCCACTCCCCTTCCCCGACGGTGCCTTCGACTGCGTGTGGAGTTCCGGATTGCTCGAACATTTCAGCTTTGACGAACGGGTGGCGATGCTGCGTGAGTGGAGGCGGGTGTGCACCGGAAAAATGATCCACATCGTGCCCAACGCCGCCTGTGTTGCCTATCGGATCGGAAAATCGCTGCAGGAGTCTGACGGCCGCTGGCCATATGGATTTGAAGCGCCGCTGAGCACCCTCCGACCCGACTTCGCCGCGGCCGGGCTGCGGGTGGAACGCGAATTCTCGGTTGGAAGAGCCCACGCATTGACCTTCCTGCCGGCGGATCATCCCCTCCGCGAGGCGTTGCGCACGGCGTTTGCCAAGCTTTCCCCCGCCGTATTGGCCGAAATAAACCAAGGCTACCTCCTCGTGACCATTGGATTCAACGAGCGCCCGGATCAGGCATGATGACCGTGCTCCATGTGATCGGAACCCGGCCGGAAGCTATCAAAATGGCCCCGGTGATCCAGGAATTCGAGCGATATCCGAAACGTTGCAGGAACCTGGTTTGTGTGACCGGTCAGCATCGGCAGATGCTGGACCAGGTGTTGGAGTTGTTCGGCATCCAGCCGGATTTCGACCTGCATTTGATGCGCCCCGACCAGACGCTGGGGCATTTGACCGCCGGCTTGTTTGAACACCTGAGCCGCCTTGTTGCGACGGTGCGACCGGACTGGATCCTGGCGGAAGGCGATACCAGCACCGTGTTTGTCGCTGGGATGGTCGCCTTTTACCAACGGATCAGATTTGGCCACGTTGAAGCCGGATTGCGCACCGGTGACCGTCTGCAGCCCTTCCCGGAGGAGATCAACCGGCGCATTGCCGATCTGGTGGCGGACCTGTATTTCGCGCCGACGGAGAAAGCGCGCGACGCGCTGCTCGCCGAAGGTTGTCGAAGGCGGGACATCCTGGTTACTGGCAACACGGTGGTCGACGCAGTCCTAGGCATCGCCAGGCGACCTTTCGACTGGCCCCACAGCGCGCTCAGGTCGGTGCCACGGGACAAACGCCTGGTGTTGGTCACGGCTCATCGCAGGGAGAGCTTCGGCAGACCTTTTCGCGAGGTGTGCCAGGCAATCCGCGAGCTCGCAGAGGCATTCGCCAAACAGGGTGTGCATTTTGTCTACCCGGTGCATTTGAATCCGCACGTTTGGAAGCCTGCTCATGAGCTCTTGGGCGGGCTGGACAACGTCAGCCTGCTGGAGCCCGTCGACTACCAGAGCCTCGTGCAACTGATGAAGCAGGCCACGTTGATCATGACCGATTCGGGCGGCATCCAGGAGGAGGCGCCGGGGCTTGGCGTGCCCGTCCTGGTGCTGCGCAACACAACCGAACGGCCCGAAGGCGTGGATGCGGGGGTGGCGAGACTGGTTGGCACTTCGCGCAGGCGCATCGTGGCCGAGGCCACCCGCCTGCTCACCCAAGAATCCCTCCGGCGGAGCATGATCCAAAATCGCAACCCCTACGGGGATGGAAAGGCCGCCCGCAGGATCGTCGCCGCCCTGCTGCGACGGGCAGCCCAATGACTTTGACCCCCCGGGTCTCGATCGTCCTGCCGGTCCATAACGGTGCCCGCTTTCTTGCGCAGGCGTTGGATGCGGTGTGTGTCCAGACCTGTCCGGATTGGGAACTCGTGGCGGTCGACGATGCTTCCACCGATGATACCCCGGCGATGCTCGCGACAGCAGCCCGCCGCGATCAGCGGATCCACGTCATCACCAACGCCAGCAACCGGAAACTGCCCGGCTCCCTCAACGTCGGTTTCGCCGCCTCCCGGGGCGAATACCTCACCTGGACGTCCGATGACAACTGGTATCGCCACGATGCGATCGGACACATGCTGGATCACCTCGATACCAGCCCTGATCTGGATTTGGTATACAGCGATTACACGGTGGTGGATGACAACGGGGAAAGGACCAGCAACGTCAGCGTCGCCGCCCCCAGTCTGCTCGCCTTTGGCAACACCGTCGGAGGATCTTTCCTTTATCGGCGCGCAGTTTATGAAGGCCTCGGGAACTACGCCGAGGATCTTTTTCTCGCGGAAGACTACGACTACTGGCTGCGGGCGGCCGGCCGGTTCCGGCTCGGGGTGCTGCCGAAAGACCTCTATTGCTACCGGATTCACGGCAATACGCTGACCAGTCAGCGGGCGCGCCAGATCAGCATCGCCCATGAAGCGGCTTTGCAGCAGAACCTGTCCGATCTCGGCTGGTTGACCCCTGCCGGCCGGGCCTGGGCCCATGTCGAACTGGCGCGCCGGGCCTGGCAGTGGAGGCGCCGGCGCGCTGTCTGGAGACTGCTTCTACGCGCGGTCCGCGCCGAACCGCGCCTGCTCTGGCGGCGGCGCGGATGGCGGCCGCAACAGCTCTTCGCCCCGAGCCACGCCGCGCTTTTGAATCCACGCGATCTGGCCGACCTGCAATGGACGCTGGAGGGCAAGGAGGGCATCTGGCGACTCGCCGCCCGGGCCGGGTTCGGGCTTCCATCATCTCAGCGGCATTAAACGCATGGGAACGGGAGAAAACCGCGGGCTGGACCTGTCCATCGTGATCTGCACAAGGGGACGGGCGCGACTGTTGGAGCAGGCAATCGGCAGTCTCCTCTCGCAGGCTTTTTCTTCGGCGCGCTACGAGATCCTCGTGGTTGATGACAATGCGACCGACGACACCGCCGCGGCGACGCAGGCTCTGGCGCGACAGTATCCCCAAATCAGATACGTGCATTCCGAGGGACGCGGGTTGTTGCGCGCAAGGTTCACCGGACAGAACCAAGCCCGCGGCTCTTACATCGGCTTTTTCGATGACGATGCCAAAGCCGGGCCTGAATGGCTGGACCGGGCCGCGCGCATCGTGTGCGAGCGGGCCCCCGTCTGCTTTGGTGGGCCTTTCTATCCATTCTACGTCACCAAAAAGCCTGAATGGTACCGGGATGAATACGGCTCGGCCTCACTGGGACTCGTGGCGCGCGATCTTCAGGAGGGCGAGGTTCTGTGCGGCGGGAATGTTTTCTTCGAGGCGGCATCTCTGCGGGAATGCGGCGGCTTTGATCCGGATTTCTGTCGTCCCGGCGAACGGTGGACCTATGGTGACGAGGAGGTCCCTCAGACCCGGCTGCGCCGGCGATTCCCCGACCGTCCTTTCTTCTACGATCCCGGCCTCTTCATCCTGCACTTGGTCCGCCCGGAACGTCTGAACATCATCCGGGCTGCCAGGGAGTGCTTCGCAATGGGGCGGGCCTATGTCAAAGTGCGCGGAGTTGACACCCGCGACCCACGCTTGCTGCCGTACGCCCGGCGGGCCGCCCTTCATTATCTCCGTTTCGCCTGGAAGGCACTGGTGATCTCCTGGTTCAGGGACCGCCGGAAACATCCCTACCCGCAGAACTACATCTACGAAGCGGCGTTCCAGGATCTGCGCAAGGCCGGTGTATTCATTCAGTCGTTGCGCGCCATCGGGGAGTTCCGCCGGCAACGGCGCTCGGGGGGGAACTGAATGAAGATTCTCTTCCTCACCGCCGGACTGAATCCCACGCCGGGAGCTTCCAATTCCTACCAGGAGGCTTTGATGGAAGCCCTGGCCCGACGCGGACACGATGTTGTTTGCGTCTGCACCGCCGGCACCACGTTGCGCCCCGGGGTCAGCTGGACGAAACAACTGTCCCGGCCGGACGGCTACCGGATATTCAACGGCGGCGTGTATCCGGCGATTTATCCCCAGGGCGGGGTCGGGACCCGGCAGCCGGACCGTGACGTTCGGGCTTCACGACGGCTTCGCGAGGCTGTGCTTGAAATCATCCGCACTGAAAAGCCGGATATCGTCAGCATCCAGACGTTCTTCGGACTGCCTTTCAGCCTGATCCCCGAGATCAAGCGCCTTGGTCCCAGGATTGTCTTTACGGCCCATGACTACTTTCCCCTCTGCCCGACGGCGCATCTTTTCACCTCCGAAGGCCACGCCTGCACGTTGTCGCGGAACGAACTCGTCTGCGAGAGGTGCTGCGCCAACGCCCTGCATTATCCGATCTTCCGGCTCGCGACCCAGCTCGATCGGTGGGCCGGTCGATATGAGCCCGGGAAGGCTGCTTGGACCTGGCTCCATCGCCTGCGCAACGTCCTGATCCGCCTGAATCGTCGTTGGAACCGGCTGCGCGCGCCGGCTCTTCCCTACCGCCGGCGACATGACGCCGCCATCCGGATGCTCCACGAATTGGATGTCGTCCACTGCATCTCCCGGCTGCAAGCCGATCAGATTCAGCGAATCGCAGGTCGGCTGCACAACCTCCGCATTCTGCCTCTATCCCCGCCAACCCTCCCCGCCTTTCCGCCAAGCCTCCGTGAACAGACCGGTCATCGCCCTCTGAGCTTGGTCGCCTTGAACATGAACGGAGCTTACAAAGGCACCGGTTTGCTCGAACGGGTTTCCCGCCGCCTGGCAGCGGAACACTTGGAATGCGAACTGCATGTCTACGGTCAGCCGGAGCCCTGCCCGCCCATTCCATTCGTGCACTATCACGGACGCTACCAGGCGGCCGATCTGGACACGATCGCCGCCGGCGCGGATTTTTGCCTCATTCCTTCGATCTGGCATGAAACCCTGGGCTTCGTGGGCATGGAGATGATGGCGCGCGGGGTTCCACTGATCGTCAGTTCCCGGGCCGGCGTCAGTGAGTTTGTCGAATCCGGGAGAACCGGGTTTGTATTCGATGTCGACTCCGACGACAATCTCTACGCAGTGGTCCGGCGCCTTATCGCAGAGCCCGATCTGAGGGTTCTTATCCAAGGCAATCTTGCGCAACGTCTGCGCGTTCTCCCCGAACAAGGCGGCACGCGTTTTTTGCGATTCTTCGATGCACATATCTCGGAAATGGAGGCTCTCTTTCACGCGCTGCTTCCGAGATGAGCCAGCTTCCCCGACTCCTCCTGATCTCTTCTGTTCCTCCGCTGGAGGCCGGCGGCGGCGAATCCGTCTTGTATTACCATCTCCGCGGGCTCACGTCCTTCGAATGGCGCGTCGTCACTGACCGGAGCACCGGAGTATCGGGTTTCGTCACTGTACAACCACCAGCATGGCTGCGGAGGCTGCAACATACTCGTTTCGCCAGCTATGCCCATGCCTGGGCGCAATTCCATCCCGGTCATGTGCTGACCCGCACGACGTGGCAGCTTTGCCGGGCGTATCAACCACAGGTCATTCTCACGGTGGCGCACGGGAATCTCTGGCCCGTCGCCCGGAACATGGCGGCGCGACTCAATCGTCCGCTGGTGACGATGTTCATGGACTGGTGGCCGGATCTCGCGCCGGTTCCCCGTTGGTTTCGTTCTTCGATCGAGCATGCCTTTCGCGCATGTTACCGCCAAAGCCGGGTGGCCATCAGCGTCTCCCCCGGCATGATCGAGGAACTGGGGCCGCATCCGGATGCGCGTCTTCAATACGGTGCGCCGCTGCCCCGACCAATCCTGGCGAACCAATCTCGATCTCCGAAAACCAAGTTTCGTTTGGTCTACCTAGGCAATATGCGGGATGTTTATGCCGGAATGACGCAAGCGATCTTTGAGGCCTTGGACTCCCATCCGGGGATCGAAGTGCACCTTGCGGGCGCGGATCCCGATTGGCCTCCCCCCGTGAGGCAACACGCCCTGGCCGGCGGTGCCTACAAGGGTTTTCTGACGAGCGAGACCCTGCACCAGGAACTCGAGGAGGCCGATGCCCTTCTGGTGGTCATGACCTGGGCGCCGGAAGCCGCCCGACGGATGCGCACCAGCTTCCCTTCCAAGATTCCGAATTATTGCCAATACGGCAAGCCGATCATCGTCTGGGCCCCTGGCTCATCATCCGCAGCGGCTTGGGCCCGGCAGACCGGCGCGGCGTTGCTGATCGACCGACCTGAAGTTGGCGAGGTTGTTCAGGCATTGGAACTGCTCGCCGCCAACAGTGAATTGCGCCGGAATCTCGCCTCGCGCGCGGCGGAATGTGCGCGAACCCTGTTTTCCCCCGAGCAGCTTCGTGCAGAGTTCGAGGAAGCCCTGCGCGCGGCAACGGAGCACGCAGGCATCGCCGGACAAAAGGACAAGGACAAACCAATGCAAGAGCCGGCATGAGAATCCATCCGATGATCAGACAAGTCATCGAACGATTAAACGAAAGACGCGGATACTTTGCCCGCTGTCAGCGCCGGCCATCCCCCTGAATGCATCTGACGCGTCTTTTACCCTTCTACGGGCGTTATGAGGCTGCCATGTCGAGAGTCGCGGCGTTGGAGATGGCCTTCGCCAAGCTGTTGGAGAGTCCGCGCTATGAGCCCTCCGAAGCTGTGGGCTTCAATGGGCAGGTGCAGCGGAAGCAGATCTTTTCCGAATTAGCCGCCGCCTTCGCCTTCGACCTGATCGTCGAAACCGGCACATTTTTCGGTGATACCGCCGGTTACATGGCGACAAACACGCACGCGGAGATTCACACCTGCGAGGTGAGCCCCGTTTTCTCGGCCCTGGCCAGAAGCCGGTTGGCACAGGTTCCTAATATCCATTTCCATGTTGGCGACTCGCGCGCCTTTATCGATGCACTGATCAAGTCTCGCGTATTCCTGCTCCACCATCCCACGCCGGTGTTCTTCTATCTCGACGCACACTGGCATGACGATCTCCCCTTGAAGGACGAACTCGCCCTGATCGCGAATTCGCCAGTCAATTTCGTAATAATGGTCGACGATTTCTGCGTCCCGGATGACCCCGGGTACAATTATGATGACTATGGGAAAAACAAATCATTGGATCTCGCGACCTTTGCCAATTGCTTCCGTCGCTTGAACTTGGTGCCTTTCTTCCCTGCCCAGCCATCCGCCACGGAAACGGGCGGCAAACGCGGTTGCGTTGTATTGACGCGGCTGGGCTCCTTTTGCGAGCAGGCCCGGCGCCTAGTCTCGCTGCGCCTGCTGCAGCAGTGATCGAGACATCCGGCGCGGCACACTCCGTATGAGGCAGACGAATGGAACCACAGTGCCCCAGAAGCCAAAACAAGTCCTCATCCGGCCGCTCTGGGACATAGGATTGAACAACCGGTTGTTCGAAACGATCTCCCCTTGGACGATGACGCGATGGAGGGAAGCTGCCGCCGCGTTGGGTATCGCACTCGACACCTGGGACACGATGCCGTTGGACCGGGCGGATTGCGTGTGGCTGCTCAATCTGCCTGACAGGAAATCCTGCCTCGACAAGGCCCGCCGGCGGGCACGGCCCGGTGTCCCGTTCGTGCTTCAAGTGATGGAGTCGCCAACTGGCCGGCTGCACAATTTCATGCCCGCCAATCAGGTGCTTTGCGACTATGTCGTGACCTATCAGTACGACGCCGCCGACAAGCCGAATTACTTTCACTACCGATTGCCGCACAGTCTCGTTTTCGATGTCGCCCCTGTTCCGTTCGAGAACCGGCGCTGCGCAATCATGGTAAACACCAACCGGGTCGAAGGCTACTTTGCGCCCCGTCAACTCGGATTGGTGGGACTCCCGGGGCTTGGACGCAATCTCAGCGGTTGGCACATGCCGTGGTGGTCGTGGTTCCAGCCCGCGCGAGGAGAATTGTATTCATGGCGACGGCAATTGGCGCGAACCGCGGAATCCATCGATCCACAACTGCTGGACGTTTTCGGGCCCGGATGGCACGGCGAACGGATCTCGTGGAATCCGCTCTTCCCGCGGCGGCCTTACCGGTGCAATCGCGGGGGCGCAACCACCGAGAAACTCCGATTGGCGGGCGGCTATCGTTTCTGCATCAGCGTGGAGAATTACCGCGGGACCCTGGGCTACGTCTCCGAGAAGCTCTTCGACGCTCTTTTGGCGGGGGCCGTGCCTGTATACCTTGGAGAGGAGACCATCACCCAGCTGATACCTAAACGGGCGATCGTCGATGTTCGTGATTTCCGGGACCATCGCTCGTTGTTGCGCTATCTTGCGTGTTGCACAAAGGGAGAGTGGGAGGAGATGCGCGCGGCCGGGGAGGATTTTCTTAAAACGGAGGCCGCACGCAGCTTCAGTACGGACACCTTCGTGGAAAAAATGAACTCCATCCTGGTGCAGGTGCTCGGCCTGCCGGCAGCCGTGGCCCGCGGGGGCGCGCCGGAGGTCCGGTCGACAGCATGATCAAGGCCGCGCTCAAACGGCTGGTCGAGTGCACGGGCTACCGGGTCTATTCACGGTCGCTGGCCGGAATAGCGTTGGAGGACGACCTCCCGCGTTTGCTGTGCCACGACCGACCCAACATCATCGATGTCGGCGCCAACGCCGGCCAGACGCTGTCGCGGATCAAGGCCCTTTTCCCTGCAGCGCGGGTCTGGTGCTACGAGCCGGATCCGCGGTCCTACGCCGAGCTCCTGCGGATGGCCTCGGCCTACAGCGGGGTGACATGCATCCAGGCCGCCCTCGGCGCGGTGCCCGGGCCGGCGGAGTTCCACTGCGGGGAGAATTCGGTCACCAGCTCCATACTGCGGCCGAGCCGCCACGCGTTGCAGCTCCATTACCGCGCGATGTTCGCGCCGGCCGGGTCGCTGACCGTGGATATCCGCGTGTTGAGCGAAGAATTGAACCGGCTGCAGATCGACCGGGTGCACCTGCTGAAGACCGATTGCCAGGGCTTCGACTTCCAGGTCTTGCGCGGCGCCGAACCCCATCTTGACCGCGGCACAATCGAGTGCCTCCTCATCGAGGTGCTGTTTCACTCCGAGTACGAGGGTCAGACATGGTTCCACCAGCTCCTGCCATGGCTGGTGGACAAAGGCTACGAGTTTTACGGCCTCTACGACACGGTGCACGACCCCGACGGCCGCGCGCTCTTCGCCGACGCGCTCTTCCGGCGTGCCTCCCCTCGCTAGCCGCGCAACCCGGATTCCGCTCCGCCCGCCGATCATCGAGATGTCCAGGGTCAGCATTATCACCCCGTTGTTCAACAAGGCGGCTTACGTCGCCCGGACGATTGCCTCGGTACAGGACCAGACGGTCAACGACTGGGAGCTGATCGTCGTGGACAACGGCTCTACGGACCAGGGATTGGACATCGTCCAGACACTCGCGGGAAGCGACCCGCGCATCATCGTTGTTTCCTATTGCGACTCGCAAGGACCGGGAGCGGCACGAAACCACGGGTTGCGCCAGGCGAAAGGAGAATGGGTGTTGTTCCTCGATGCCGACGATTTGATTGAACCCGGACATCTGGCCTGCCTGCTCGCAGAGGCCGACGCCCATCCCGGCGTGCCGCTCATCGCGGGTCACTGGAGGGAGTTCAGTGGGGACTCCCCGGACGGCGCGGAGCTCCGCAATCCTTCATGTCTGGGCAAGAGCCCGGAGCAATTGCGGGACTCCTGCATCGCATTCGCCCCGTGGGCGGTCCATGCCGTTCTGGTCAACCGATCGGTCCTGGGCCGGGAATTCTGGTGGCCGGAGGAATTGGATCGGATGCTTGCCGAGGACACCCATTTCTGGTTCCGCCTGGTCATGGAGAACACCGTGCATTACAGCAAAAATCGCGGCGCGCTCTACCGGGTCCATACCGCAGATCGCCGCAACCAGATTGGTGACATCGGATTGTGGTATCGGGGCAACGATGCCGCGGTTGCCGCCAATATCCGGTTCCTGGAGCAACACGGCCGGCACCCCACCGCCGGACAATGCGAGAGCCTGATGCGACTCTACTCGGAACTCTATTGGCAGGCGCGCTGCCAGCGGCAGGCCGCCATCGCCGGCGAAGCCCGGCAAAAAGCGGAGCAATGGCTGCGCGCAAGCCGGGAACTGGGAGGCGCCAATTCCTGGACGCTCCGGATGCGTCGGATTTTGGGCCTGAAACTCTACCTGGCAATTCGCTATGGCCTGCTTGGCAAGCCGCCCCACTGGAGGAAGATCGCATGAGCCGGCTGGAACTCGTCAGAACCTTCCTTTTCCGCTGCCGCCACGGTTTCCGGGGAGCACCGGTCCGGGTCTACGGTGAATCGTTCCGGCTGGATGAGAGTCTGCGCCGCTGGCAGGCCGCCGGAGAGGAGTGGATGCTGGAAATGATGCATTCCCTGCTTCGCCGGGGAGATGCCGTCATCGACATCGGCGCCAACTTCGGACTGCACACCTTGTTTGCCGCAAGACTTGTGGGAGACAATGGCCGCGTCGTCGCCTTTGAACCCATCCCTCAAAACCTCCGGCTGCTCAGGCGCAACCTCCGCCTAAACCATGTTGAGAATCAAGTCACGATCGCCCCCCAGGCTTTGTCCGATTCAGGCGAGGCTCATCTGGAGATGCATTTCAGGCCCGGCGAGCTTGACCAGACTGCGTCGCTACGGCCCGGCCAGGGATCAAATCAGACCATCCGTGTGTCGAATTCGCGCCTCGACGAGTACCCGTTTCCCGCCAGATTCTCCCCGCGCTTGATCAAGATCGACGTCGAGGGAGCAGAACTCTCCGTTCTCCGAGGGGCCAGAGAGACGCTGATGCGTTTCCATCCGCTCCTCCTGCTGGAAGTGCACGGATTTGCCCTGCCGGCCTTCGGAGACAGTGTCGCGACGTTGGAGGATTTTCTGGGAGAGACCGGCTACCAACGAATCGCAAGCCGTCCAATCAACATGGGGCGGCAGGATCATTTTCACGCGTTGTATCAGTCGCCGCCAACCGCTCCAAACTGATGCAGAGGCCGGGTACGCTCGCTGTTTCTCCCACGGGCCTCCGCATCCTGGTGCTTGCGCTCGCCAGCGCATCGCTTTCGGCGCTGGTGCTTCGTCATGGCCTATGGGCTGCACCCGACAGTTGGGGATACTGGGAAGGCTCGATTTCGATTCTCGAGCGCGGTCACTATACGTATCTTGACGGGCGCCCGGTGATCGCCTGGCCCCCGCTTTTTGCCGTCTATCTGGCGGCAGTTCAGGCCGTCATTGGTCAAACTGGACGGGCATTGGTTGTCGCCATGGTGGCGGTCGTGTTTCTCAATGCGTTGTCCTGGTTGACCTTCGTCGAAACCTATCGGCACGCCTGCCGGGACGAGGACCCCCGCTGGTGGCCGGCGGCAGCCTCGGGTTTCGTGGTTCTTTTTCTCCCGATTCAAATGGTACGGCCGCTGGCCCATGGTCTTTGGCTGGCATGGATCGGATTGATCTTCACCCTTGCTCTCCGCACCCGCGGCACCACAGACCGCGGCTTATTTGCGCTGGCCGTTTGCCTTGGAACCACAATGTGCGCAGCCCTCCTGACACATAACACGGCCATAGTCTTCATCCCCGGGCTTTGTTTCTTTTTGCTGTTGGCTGAGCCGCACCCGATTCGGACGCGTCTTTGGGCAAGCGTTTTGATGATCGGATTGTCCGTTCCTCCGTGGTTCGCGATCCGGGCATTCTGTGGCCAGTTGGGCACTCACATGATCGGCGCCGCGCCCCATCGGCCATGGGAGCATCTCGCTCAAACCGTCGTTGGCCTCGGTCGGTATTTCGTTGAACCGCTGCACTCAACCAGCCTGTTTGCTGATCCAGGACGTCAGGCAATGGTCGACTGGGGAGGCGGCCTCCTTTTTGTCGCGTTTGTCGCTTTTGTGATTCTGGACAAGAAAGAAACCTTTGGGTGGCCGGCGAGAGCCCCCCTCTTGCTGGCAACCGGAGGATATGGTTTCCTGTTCCTGATTTTCTGCGTTGTTCCTATCTGGGACCAGCTTTGGGGACGCTTTTTGTGGTTTGTCCCCCTCGCCTGCGTGCCGCCGATCTGTCGCCGAATTGCCCGGTCTTCCCGAGGGCTGGCCCTGGCGGCATCAGCGGGTCTTCTGTTGCTTCAAATCTATGGCTATCGTGTTCAAGGGCCGTCTGGCACGATTCCGTTTAGATCGGCGGATTCCTGCCACGGAATGAGGCTGTCCCAGTACCAGATTTACACCTGCTATTATCTTTCAGGTCAGACGGACCGGCAGCCCCCGCCCGGATTCGTTCGTATCGATCCACCAACGTATAGATGGCTTTGGAGATGGAATCCGAACCTGTCAGAAGAGCAGCAGGAATCTGTATTCGTTCACTGAGCCGGGTTGGCGCCCGGCTCCGATGTCCGCTCGTTCCCACCACATGGACATTGAATCCCGAACAAACCGACAATGCGCTGGTTGATCATCGAGGACGCACTGCGCGACCGGAAGGGACATTGGTTCGAATACATCACGGCCTTTCATGACGGTCTGCAGGCGCTTGGCGACGAGGTCGAGATCCTGGCGGACCGGCGCGCGGAACCGGAGGTTGTTGCGCGTTTGGGCGCCCAGCCGGTCCTCCCGGAATCCATCTGGCGACGGATGAGCGATGGCTCCGGCGCCTTGAAACGATATGCCCGGGTCCCGCTTCATGCCCTCGCCACGCGCCAGGCGGTTGCGCGCTGGATCGCGCAACACCAATACCCGGACATCATCTTCGTGCCGACCGTGTTGGTCCATCACCTCCTGGGCTGGACCTGGTTGATCAAGGGCCCGCTCCGACAATCGCGGACACGGGTGCTCCTGTTCTTTCCCAACACACCCGTCCGCACGAACCCCCGGAGCGGCGCTCCGGAATGGATCCCGGCGCCCACGTCTTTGCTTTTCCGCCGTCTAGTCCATTCTCTACGGGTGGATAGGTTCCTCGGACGCGTCGTGTTTGGGGCTGAGACACGCCCGATGTGCGATGCGCTTTCACGGCTGACGGATGTGCCATTCACCTATTTTCCCCATCCTGTGGCATCGCCTGTGGTCTCTGCCCCGGATATGAAAGCGGTCGGACAACCCATCGTCATGGGCTCCTACGGGAGCGCCCGACACGAGAAGGGAAGCGACCTGCTCGCTGCAGCCGTTCTGGCCTATTGCCGCGACCATCCTCAGGCACCAGTGCAGTTCGAACTTCAATGCGTCGAAGGCAGGGATCAGGACTGGAAACCGCTTCGGGGGGAGCCCAGGGTCCGTCTCATTCCGGGCTATTTCGCCGAGGGGGAATATGCGCGCCGGTTGCGCGAGACCCAGCTCCTCCTCCTGCCCTATCGGCGCGCGTCCTATGATCTGCGTGTATCCCGGGTGGCGATCGAGGCGATGACCGCCGGCCTTCCCGCAGTGGTTACCCGGGGGACCACCCTGGACGCCCAGACCAGGGAATTTGGTGCCGCCGAATTGTTTGACGACGGCAATATTCCGAGCCTGGTCGATGCGATCGGCCGCGCGGAGGCGAACTACCCGGATCTCCGCTCTACCGCTGCAAACCGCGCCGGCCTGGCACGCCGCCATTTCTCGGTCCACAATTTCCGTGAATTGCTACAGGGGACGCCGGACCCATCCGGCGGAGGCGGATGATGAACACCCTGCTTCGCACGCCGGATGTTGCGCCGGTAGAACCGCCCGTGATCGATTGCCAATTCATCCCCTGCAGACCCGCGATTCCGATCGGCTGACATTCCTTTTTAATCCATGACAACACGCGCATTGGCTGGATCACTTATCGCCTATTCCTATTCCCATTGGCTCGGGAATATCCCGTTGCATCCGGTGCGAAGAGCCATCCTGCAACTTTGGCTGGGACGGATGGGAGCGGGCACAAGCGTGCAATTGGGGTGCCACTTCCTCAATGGCCGCAAGGTGTTCCTCGGCGAGCGCACCGTCGTCAACTTCGGCTGCCTCTTCGACGGGCGCAAATACTCCATCTGGGTCGGCGATGATGTCTCGATCGGACCCGAGGCGGCGATTCTGACTCTCGGCCACGATCCCCAGTCCGCGGATTTTGCCGATCAGGGCGGCGACGTGAACATCGGCAACCGGGTTTGGATCGCCTACCGTGCCATCGTGCTCCCCGGTGTGACCGTTGGCGATGGGGCGGTGGTCGCCGCCGGGGCGGTGGTCGTCCACGACGTGGAACCATTCACCATCGTCGCGGGAGTGCCTGCGCGCAAGGTGGGCGAGCGCAACCGGTCGCTGGATTACCAGTTGCACTATAAACCCATCCTCTGTTGAACGCGGGCGGCCTCATGATCCCGCGTTTCCTCCACTCGCCCGCCTTCCCCGCCGCCGGCAATCCGGTCAAGGAAATGACTTTCCCTGCCCAGGGACAAGTAGGTGATTTCGTGGACCGGTTTTTAGGTCTGGGAACATGACATACCGTGTGAAAACATGATCGCACGTCATTATACGGGGCCGACCCGGCATCGCATGTACCTGAGTGCCTATCCATGGCTGTCTCGCGCCAACGCTCACGCACAGTGATTCCAGTACGAAACATCGGCCCCGGGTTTTCCCTCTCATACTCGTGGCGTCTCCTCTCCCGGCTCCACAACAGCTGAATTGGCGAATATGCACCCTGATTTCCTGGTCTACGCGCCGACATCCTTCGGAGGCCTGGCGGAGTACACCTTCCACCAGGTCCGGGCCTTGCACCAGCTTGGCAGCAATGTGCTTTGCCTGGCTTCGCGCGATTTCCTGGCTGGACGTCCATGCCCCTTCAGAATCGAAAGGCGGCTATGGCCAGCTCCAGCCGCAGGCGGACTGGTCTTCATGCGGCGCTTCGGCCAAGGCGTTTCGCTTCTCGCCAATGAATTCCGGCTGGTCTGGTGGGTGCTCAGGCGAAGACCCAGGCTCGTGTTGCTTGATTCCTACGTCGAATACCTCTCCCCGCTCTGGATCTGGCCGCACATCCTTCTCGCGCAGATGCTCGGCGTCAGGTACGTCGCCAACCTGCACGACCCTGTCCGCAGCTACCAGATCGGCCCGAAATGGTGGCACCGGCTTTCCGTGCGCATGGCATATCTGCCGTTGAACGCCGTCCTCATCCACGGCGAACTCCCGGATTCCGCACGGGTCCCTGCCGCCGTGCGGGTTTTCCAGGTCCCCCACGGCGCCTTCGACATCCATCCTTCCTCCAAGCCCGCGGGGAGAATTCGCGCCGAACTCGGCGCATCACCACAGCATCGGGTATTCCTTGCGTTCGGCTACGTGCGCGACGGGAAGAACCTCGACCTCGCAATCAAGGCCGTTGCCGAGGTCCCCGAGGCCTTTCTGGTGATCGCAGGATCCGTTGCATCGGCAAACGACAGGCCGTTCTCGTTCTATCGGAACCTCGCCGTCAATCTCGGCGTCGCCGACCGGGTGACTCTGCGCGAGGGCTTTGTCCCGGATGAGGATGTCGCCGACTATCTTGCTGCCTCCGACTTCATCCTGCTGACATATTCCTCGGCCTTTTTCTCGCAAAGCGCCGTCTTGAATACCGCCGCCCCGGCTCGCAAGCCGGTGCTCGCATCGTCCGCGCCAGGGCCTCTTCTGACGACCGTATCCCGGTTTTCCATCGGCGTGACTGTGACGCCGGATTCCGCCCGGGCTATCGTCGATGGCATGCGGCAACTGATTCACTCCCCGCCAAACCCCCGCTGGGAGGATTACGACAAGTACGCCTCCTGGGAGGGCAATGCGCGTCAGATATTGGAATTGCTTCCCGAATTCCCGGCTGCCACCGGACAAGCCCGCAAGGAATAGCCGGTCTCTGAGCTTTCAGCCTTTCAGCTCTCAGCTCTCAGCTTTTCAGCTTTTCAGCTTTCAGCCTTTCAGCTTTTTTCTTTGAAGATCTGCATCTCGGCCACAAACCCCTGCCATCTCTACGATCTGGCGGTGGCGCTGCACGCGCGGGGCGAGCTGGGTGGCTATTTCTCAGGCTATCCGGCGTGGAGGCTGCAGCCGCCCGACGGGTTTCCCCTGGTTGTACGTTCGGCACGCACGCTGGTCACCTACGGCTGCCTCCGGCTTCCAGCGGCGCTGCGCCCTTCCGCCCACCGGCTGTTCCGCTGGCAGGATCTCGGATTTGACCGCGCCGTTGCGCGTGTGCTCGAAGCCGCCGGCGGCGCCTCCATCCATGCGATGCCCGGACAGGCGCTCGCCACATTTCGCCGCGCCCGGGAACTGGGAATGCTCACGGTGCTCAACCATGCCAGCGGTCCCGTCCGCCAGCGACTAGCGATGATCGAGGACGAATACAGGCGGGCCGGCCTGGATCTGGCGCAACATCACGGATACGATTCCGCGTATTTCGCCCGCGAGGATGCGGAATACGCCGCCGCCGACTATCACTGCGCCGCTTCATCGATCGTCCGCGCCCAACTTGAGGCCGCCGGCGTGCCCCCCAATCGCATCTGGGTGGTTCCCTACGCCGCGGATCCCGCCGTGTTTTTCCCCCCGGCGCCGTCGAGTCCGCGAGCCGCGGGGCGGGTCGTTTATGCCGGCCAGCTCACCCAGCGGAAGGGCCTGCGGGTTCTCTTTGCCGCGGTGCGCGCGTTGCGCCGGTCCTGCGCGGTTGAACTGCACCTCTACGGGCGGGCGATGCCGGACATCGCCCCCGACCTTCGAGACGTTGAAGGCGAGCCCTGGATCGTGCGCCACGGCGCCGTGAGCCAGCGGCACCTCGCGCAAGCGTTTCGCGAGGCCGCCGTCCTGGTGCTCCCCTCCTGGGAGGAGGCGTTCGGGCTCGTGGTGCCGCAGGCGCTGAACTGCGGGTTGCCGTGCATTGTCAGCAGCCGCACGGGCGCCTCCGATCTGATTCGATCCGGGGAGAACGGCTCCATTTTCCCCGCGGGTGACAGCGGGGCGTTGGCCCGGGAGATCGACTGGTGGCTGGATCATCGCGATCATTTCTCCAATCCTCCGCTGACGTGGGATCAACCGGCCAAAATGATTGCTGAACTCTCGGCGAAGGCCGGTGAGGCCTCGCCTGCCGCAAAATGAACGCATACGAGCCCAGAGTCCCGGGCCTGTGGCCGCAGCCCAGCGTTCGGGCAACGGTCGTCTTCCTGATCGGACTCGCCGCCACCGCGCTGCTCGGCACCACTCGCGAACCCTCCGCCGTGGCGCACAGCTACGCCCTTGGCGTTGGGCTCAGTCTCGCGGCAAGCCTCCTTGTGGATTATCGCAGGAACATCCGCAACCTGGTGCGCGCTGACATTATGGCTCTCGCCTCCCTCTATTTTCTCACTTTGTCCGAGTTTTTGGAACCACGGATGGAGGCGGAATCCATGATGGGGTCACTGGATCTTCAACCGGCGCTCTTTGCCTGCCTGCTTGGATTTGCCGCCCTGGCGATCGGCCGCCATTTCTCGCCTGGACTCCCGCCAAGCCTGGCCCGCCTGGCCAGCCTTGAGCCGCGGCAAGGAGTTCAGCTTGGTCTCTTCACCTTCTGTTTCGTGGTCGGCTTCCTCAACATGCTGGTCGCGGTTGACTTCAACGTGGCCGAGATGATCCGAGATTTCATGGGGCCCAGGTTCAGCCAGCCGTGGGGACGGGGCCGGTTCGGCGATTGGAAGGCCCTTCTCGGCGAATTCGGCATGATCCTTTACCTAGTGCCGCCAATAGCGGGCGTCTTGCTCGCCGAACGCAGAAAATACGGCAAATTGCAGGTGCTTTACGTGGCCGCCGCCTTCGCCTTCACGCTTTTCTACGGCTTTACCTCCGGCACGCGCAATATCTTCGCCACCTACCTGGCGACGTTTCTCGTCGCCTATGCTTTCGCCGCCGGGCGGCGGCGGCGACACGAAATCATTGTCATCGCTGCGATCACAAGTGTGCTCATGATCTATGCCACCATCGAGATACTGGAATTCCGCGAGATCGGATTCGCCGAATACCTGGCCGGCAAAAAAGAGGCACAGGAGCCGAACAATCGCGCGCGGTTTTTCGTCGACAACGACCTGTATGTCATTGCGGCGCTGATGCGCGTCTTTCCCGAGAAGCACGACTACCTTGGCTTTGAAATCCCCTATCTTGCGTTGATCCGGCCGATCCCGCGGGCGATGTGGCCGGGCAAGCCGGAGGGCATGAGCCTGTCCATCGAGCAGGCCCTTGGCACCGGCGAGGACTACACCCTGGCGGCCACGTTCATCGGCGAGGCTTACATGAGCGGCGGGCTTTTTGGCGTCATCCTCTGCGGGGCCATTTACGGCGTGATCATGGCCTGGTGGAACCGCCTCGGATCGGAGCGGAACTCGTCGTTCGGCTATCTCATTTACGCGTCGGGATTCTTCGCGGCGGTCATGTCGATGCGGAGCCTGTTGATCTTCACGACCACCATCCTGCCCACCATCGCGCTCATCGTGATGTTCAACTGGATCGTGGGCATGGGGCTCAATGCCCGGCAGCGACGCCCCACTCAGGCTCATTGAACCACGGGCCGCCATGACACGAGGAAAGAGCGGGATCTTCTGCACCGCATGAACCGATGCCTCGTTTTCGTGTGTGTGACGCCCGCGCCCTATCAGCGCGATGTCTTTCTGGCGATCGCCGGCAGACACCGCGCCGGATTAAGGGTGCATTACATGGAGTCCGCCCCGCATGACACGCCCTGGAAACTGCCTTCGCTCATGCCGTGCGAATCCCTCCTTCCCGGCCGCACCTTTCTGTGGCAGGGAGGGCGCTCACATTTCAACTGGGGACTGCCGTCTCCGCGCTCCGGCGAATTCTGGGTGGTCAATGGGTCGATGACCGACGTCACTACCCAAATGCTGATGCGGCGGCTGGGGAAGCGCACGCCCTGGGCTTTCTGGGGCGAGATGCCTTCCACTCCCGCCTCCCGATTCAGGCAATGGTTGCAGCGGCGCCAATATCGGCCGCTGCGGCATGCGCGTTTCATCGCGGCAGTCGGGAACCGGGCCTTGGAGGCGTACCGCCGCATGCTGCCCGAAGTTCCGCTGCACAATCTGCCATACGTTTGCGACCTTTCCGCCTTTGCCGCCGCGAGACGCCCGCGCGGGCCAGGTGCAGAAACGACTTTCCTTTTTTGCGGGCAGATGATCGCCCGCAAGGGCATTGATCTGCTGCTCAACGCGTTTGCCCGGCTTCTTCAGCAGGGGCTTCCCCTCCGTCTGCTGCTCGTCGGAAGAGAAGCCGGGCTCCCTCGTCTGCTGGCCAGCCTGCCAGCCGCCGCGCTGGAGAAAATCGAGTATGCCGGATTCCAGGCGCCGGAACATCTTCCCGGCCTATTCGCGCGCGCCAACGTGTTTGTCCTTCCGAGCCGGTACGATGGCTGGGGGGTGGTCGTCAACCAGGCGCTCGGTGCCGGTCTGCCCTGCATCGTTTCCCGGGCCGCCGGGGCGGCGGAGCTGATAAAAGACGGAGTCAACGGGCGGGTCGTCCCCGCCAACGACGAGCATGCGCTGGCGGATGCGATGCGCGAGCTGGCCGGCAACACCGCCTTGCGCGAGCGCCTGGCAGCTGGAGCGGCTGCAAGCGCGGCGGATCTATGCCCCGAACGATCCGCTCAGTTTTGGGAGCAGGCGGCCGCCGGTGACATCCCATCATGAGGGTCCTGTTCGTCAGCTCCAGCTCCGGATCGCAAGGTGGCGGCGAGATGTTCCTGCTCTATCTTGCCGACGCCCTGCGCGCGCAAGGTCACGCCGTCGGTCTCTGGGCCTCGACGCACCGCCGGATGGATGCCGTGGCGCGGTCGTTCGCCGCTTATGGCGACGTGCTGCGCAGCGATTATCGAAACCTCTACGACCGCTGGGATCGCGGTCTGCTTGCGACGCGATCTCCCGCCGCGCACCGCGCACGCGTGCAGCGCGAGTGGCTGGGCTGGCGCCCCGACATCGTGCATTTCAACAAACAATGCCTGGAAGACGGCCTCGATCTGCTTGATGCCGCCGCATCGCTGCCCGTGCCCCATCTCGCCACGCTCCACATCACCCAAAGCGCCCGTTACCTGGGGGCCAGGCTCGGCGGCCTGCGCGATTGGCGCGCGCGCCAGGCGCTGCGCCGCTATCCGGGGCTCCTGGTTGCGGTCGCGGAGGCGCGCGGTGAATCGCTTCGCAGTTTTCTCGGCAAGGGCGGGCCGGAGGTGGCGGTCATCACCAACGGCGTCCCCCCTGCGGCGCCTTGCGGCGACCGCGCCGCGTTGCGCGCCCGGGAAGGCCTCTCCGATGATCTCTTTGCGGTCGTCGCCATTGGCCGCCTGGAGGCGCAGAAGCAGCCGCTCGGTTTCATCCGGGAAATCGTCCGCCTGCGCGACGCCGGCGTGCCCGTGCACGGCCGATGGATCGGGGACGGACGCGAGCAGGCCCGGTGGGATGCAGCGGTGGAACGGGCCGGCATCGGCCGCTGCATCCGGCACGAGGCGTGGCGCAACGACATTCCCGCCGCCCTGCCCGCCTTCGATCTCTTCCTTCATACGGCCGCGTTCGAAGGATTGCCCCTGGCGCTGCTCGAAGCAATGCAGGCGGGCCTGCCCTGCGTCGTCGCCGAGGACGTCGCCCGGCAGCTTCCGCCTTCTCTGCGCGCCTGCGTCCTGCCGCTGGGAGAAAACCTCGACTGGGCCGCCGTGCTTGCCGACCGCCCCGCTCTTGCCAGGCTGGCCGAACGCGGAGAAAAGACGGTGGCCGCGGAGTATTCAAACGCCATCATGGGAGCCGCCTACGTCCGGCTTTACGAACGCCTCCGTCACAGCCGCTAGCCCCTTGTGAAAAAACCCGCCTTGCGCGTCGCCGAGATGACCCGTTCGACCTCCCGGCTCAATGGGGGAATCTTCTTCGCCCAGATTGGGATCCTCCCGCAAATGGCGAGGCAGGGCGGCACGGATCTCGATTTGCGGGTTTTTGGCGGTGCGGACGCACTCTCGGAACAGGACGGGGGCTGCTGGCCTCCGGTCGCGGTGGAAAACTTCCACCTGTGGCCGCCGCGTGATTTCGCGTACTCGCCGCAATGGCTGCCGGCCTTGCGCGCGTTCCGACCCGATGTGGTGCACAGCCACGGCCTGTGGATTTACCCCTCCTGGGTCAGCCTGCGGCTCCATCTCCAGGACGGCATTCCTCTCATCGTGTCTCCGCATGGGATGTTGGATGCGTGGGCCCTGTCGTTGTCGCGACTGAAGAAACGACTCATCGCCCGCCTGTTCGAAAGAGCGCATCTGGAGGCAGCCGCTGCCATTCACGCGTTGAATCACGCGGAGGCCCGCGCCATCCGGGCCTATGGCATCGACAACCCTGTTGTGGTCATACCCAATGGTGTGGATCTGCCGGTCGAAACACACGCTGCGAAGCCCCGGCCCGACGCGCCGGAGGGCCGTGATCGCACGTTGTTCTTCCTCGGCCGTCTTCATCCAAAGAAGGGATTGGAACCATTGATCGAGGCCTGGTCTCAATTCACCCGGGAGGGGCAACCGGGCCGGCGTTGGCGTCTGGTCATCGCAGGCTGGGACGAGGTGAATCTTGAAGCGCGTCTGCGCGCCCGGGTTGCGGCGATGCCGGCCAAAAACAGCGTCGAGTTCACCGGCCCGCTCTGGGGCGAACAAAAGGCCGCCGCCTACGCCGCCGCCGATGCCTTCATCCTGCCGTCCTTTAGCGAAGGATTGCCGATGACGGTCCTGGAAGCCTGGTCTCATGGCAAACCGGTCCTGCTATCTCCTGCATGTAATCTGCCGGAGGGCGTGGCCGCCGGAGCCGCCCGCGAAATCACCCCGACTCCGGAAGGCATCGCCCTGGGGCTGAACTGGCTTGCCGGCTTGTCGGACGATGAAATGCGGGCGATGGGAGCCGCCGGCCGGCGCCTCATCGAGCAACGCTTCACCTGGGCCAGATTGTCCGCAGACATGATCCGTCTCTACACAGCCGTCGCCGCCCGCCAACCGCCACCCGCGGATCTTTTATTCTCCGATCTTTGACCCGATCCCATGCGCATCGACATCGTCCAGCATCTCCGCAACGACAATTATCCGCGCTCAACCCGGATCAAGTGGGCTCTTTGGGCCGGGTGCCAGGTGCTCTTCCGCTTCAGTCCGACGCCTCTTCATGCCTGGCGCGCCCTCCTGCTGCGCTGCTTCGGTGCACGGATCGGGAGAGGCGTGCGCATCTATCCGTCGGTGCGGGTGACATTCCCCTGGAACCTGCAGATCGCGGATCACGTGATCATCGGGCCCGATGTGAGGCTGTACGCACTCGCACCCATTGCGATCGAAAGCCACGTGCTCGTGTCGCAAGGCGCGCATCTGTGCGCCGGATCGCACGATTACCACCAGCCCAACCTCCCGATCGCGCACGCCCCCATCCGCGTGGAAGGCGGCACATGGATCGCCGCCGATGCCTTTGTCGGCCCTGGAGTGACAATTGGCGCCGGATCCGTCGTCGGCGCCCGTGCGGCGGTCGTTTGCGACGTTCCGCCCCGAAGCGTCATGGCGGGCAACCCGGCCAGGGTGATCAAGACAATCCCTCCTGATTCATGAGCAACCTTCCGGCAGCGGGGCTGCCTCCGCAATCGCCCTCGTCCGCAATGTCGGCGCTGGAGCGATTTGTTTTGTCCACGGTGCTGGTCGCGATCGCAGCGGCCTCATGGTACTTGCTGCCATTCTGGCGGGAGTCGCCCGAACTCTCGCACGGCTTTTTCGTCCCCTTCTGCTCCCTGGCGCTGCTCTGGCGGTCGCGCCGCGAGCCCCCCACCCGGCTCGTCTCCGGCAGCCGCAGGATGGGGTTCGTCTTCTCACTCGGCGCGTGCCTCGGCGGCATCGCGATCGCGGGTATCGCCGCGCTCGCGGCGCTGGCGCAGGGTCCGCTTCACCCCCAAACCGCCTTTCTCGTCGGCGTGGCGGCCGGCATGTTCGTGCTCTCGGGCGCGCTCGCGCTCGCGCGGGCGCCGGCCGGCCTTGTGCATTTCAACGGGGCGGGCTTTTGCGCCGCCCTTATGTGGGGCTTCGCCGCGCCCCTGCCCAGCGGGAGTCTCGCGCGGTTCAGCCTGCTCCTGCAAAACCTGATCACGACAGCCTCGGTCAAGGTGCTCTCCACCCTCGGCACGCCCGCCGTGCAGCACGGCAACATCATCCAGCTGCCCAACGCCTTTGTCGGGGTCGAAGAGGCTTGCAGCGGCATTCGGAGTCTGACGGCCTGCCTCTTCGCCGGGGTGGTCTTTGGCGGCTGGATGCTCCGGGGATGGCCGCGGCGACTCATCGTGATTCTGGGCGCCGGCGCGTTCGCCCTCATCATGAACTTCCTGCGTTCGATCACGCTCTGTCTGCTGGTCGCGGGCGGATATGAGATCCACGGGTTCTGGCATGACGCGATCGGATATGCCGTGCTCGGAATGACAGCTCTCGGGGTGTATGCGGGATGCCTTGCGCTCAGCCCACGATCGAAGACAGTCGCCGGTCGGCCCGCCGACGGCGCTCCGCGGCCCGCCGGGCCTTCCGGGCTCGTCGCGCACTCAGCTTTCGCAGGCATGGTGCTGTTGCTCGTTCTCCTGGTCGTCCTCAAGGTCGCGCCCGGCGCCACGCACGAGCGCCCCCCGCCGGATCTGGCGGCGCTCATGATGAACGATTCCGCCGGCTGGACGCGTCGCTCCGACGCGGAGATCGCCGCGTTCGGTCCGCAACTGAACACATCATGCCTCCGGCAGGAGACCTATCTTCGCGGGGAAACCCAGGTGACGTTCTACGTCGCCTTCTGGTCCAGCCGTCAGTCCACGCTGGGTTCCGTCGCGCTGCATACGCCGGACATGTGCCTGCCGGGCGCAGGTTGGACGGAGCGGCCTGCGCCACCCGTAATCAACCACTATCCCCTGCCGGCGCCGCGCCGCTTCGCCTTTGAGATGAACGGCTTCCCGCAGCATGTCTGGTTCTGGCATTTTTTCGGCGGCCGCCTCGTCAACCAGCGATCCGGATTGTACCCCTGGCAGCTCGCGCCCGTGCTCCTGCAGCGCGGAATCAGTACGAGGGCCCCACAATGGGTCATCCGCGTCTCCAGCAACCTGCCCCTGGAGACCCTGCTGGATGAGCCCCTGATGCTGGAGTTCTTCGCGCGCCTGCGGGCCGCCGGCCTGGCGGGCGGCAGCGGAGAGAGCTGAAAACTGAAAAGCTGAAAGCTAAAACCAAATACCTGAGTTTGGATGCTCTGAAACGATCCATCGACGTCCCAGACTGCGCTGATGGGCGCGGAGGAGCCAGTCTTCAGCCGCCATCCGCGGTCGGAAGTGAACATGAAGACCGGAATCACAGCCGTGTCATCGTCCAACCCTGTTGACCGCGGCAACCTCCCGGGGAGACTCGCCACATGGCATGCACTCGCGGCCATCGTGTTCCTGTCGTGGCGTTTCGGCGGCATGGAGTCATGCGCCCGGACGATCGCCGGCTGCTGGTGCCTGGCAGCGCCGGCGGTCACCTGGTTCGCATGGCGTCGCGCCGGGGCGCGTTTGCGCACCCGTTTTCTCCGGGTTGTGCTGCCGCTGGCCGCGCTTGCCGCTGTCGTGCTTGCGAGCGCATTGAACCCCAGCATGCGCCTCCTCACCTCGGGGGAGCAGCCGACGGGGTTGGTCGCGCGCGAAGACTATCTGCGGTTTCTCCCCTCGACCGTCTGGCCGGCGGACACGATCAGGGATTTCTTCTTCAACGCCGGCCTGATTCTCGTCGGGCTGAACCTCTTTCTGGCGAATCCCGGCCGCCGATGTCAGAAGACGCTCATGGCGGTCATCGCTGCCAACACGGCGGTCCTGGCGTGCGCCGGTTCAATTTTCAAACTCAGCAACGCCTCCGCGATCTTCGACATCGTCCCCTCCCCGAATCCGAACTTCTTCGCGAGCTTCGTTTATTACAACCACTGGGGTGGTTTTGCTGTGCTCGGGGCTGCAGCTGCGGCAGGACTCGCTTTGCAGTGTCATGCCCGGACGCAGTACGATCCCGAACGTCACAGCCCCGCGCTCCTGCTCGGGATGGTGGCCATGATCATTCTGATCAGCCTGCCGCTTTCGGGCGCCCGGGCCTCATCCGCAGCAGGCGCCGTCCTCGCCCTTGCCATCGCGCTCCGCTTCGCTCTCAGGCGCAGGACGCACGGCAACCGCGGTCTCGCCGCCGTTGCCGTCGCGGCGGCCCTGATCGCGCTCCTCACGATCCCAACGTTCTTCTTCGCCAGGAATCCCGCCGATTTCATGGCCCGGAAGACCGCCGCTCAAATCGCTGACCTGCGCGGGGGGGGCATCGGCGACGCAAGGCTGCCCGTCTACCGCGACACCTGGAGGCTGTTCCTTCAGCAACCCGTCTTCGGCTGGGGCTGGCACAGCTACCGCTATGCCTTCCGCCGCGTGCAGTCGTTCGACTTCATGATGCAGACCGAACAGAAGGAAAAGTCGGTCCTTCTGAACGCCCACAACGACTGGCTGCAATTGCTGGCTGAACTCGGCCTTGTGGGAGCTGCATTGTCCGCGGGCGCCATTCTCGGCATCGCCCGGATCGCATCGCGGCGCTGGTGGGGGTTGTCACCCAGCTTCGAGATTCTGGCCGGCCTCGGCTGCCTCTGCCTTCTGGCTTGCGTCGATTTCCCGTTCGCCTGCCCGGCCATCGTTGTGACCGCGTGGACGCTGCTCGCGGTCGGAGCGGGAATCGCCTTCGACAGGGAGTCGGCGCAAATCTGCCGGAATTCCGCCCCGCCTCACTTCTGACGGCGTGAGGCACCAGCCATGACCCGGGTTCCGATCAACCCTCCTTTCCAAGGACGTCTGCTCTTCCTCAACCGCTTCTATTGGCCGGATGAAGCAGCGACTGCGCAGCTGCTCACCGATCTTGCTGAGGGACTGGCTGCCCGGGGCCATCGGGTCGCCGTGATCGCCAGCCACGACGGCAGCCCGGAGATTCCCCGCCGGGAAACCCGCCGCGGCGTGGATGTCATCCGTGTTCCGGCGACGCGTTGGGGCCGGCGGTGGGTCATGGCCAAGGCGGTCGACTACGTCTCGTTCGCCCTGGCAACCCGGCGCTCCTTGCGGGCTGAAGCGCGCTCAGGCGACCATGTTGTCGCCATGACGGATCCTCCTGTGCTTTCCCTGATCGCCGCGGCGGCAGCCCGTCGGGCGGGCGCGGGCGCCTGTCAATGGCTCCAGGACATTCACCCGGAGATCACGCTCGCGCTTTCCCCCAGCCGGGGGCTCGCCCGCCTCTGCAGGCCCTGGATCCGCCGGCGCAACGCCGCCTGGCTGCAGGCGGAGGCGTGCGTGGCAATCAGCGGCGACATGGCCGCGCTGGTGCGTGAGAACGGCGTGCCTGCCGGACGCGTGCGCGTGATTCCGAACTGGGCGCCCGGAGGAGACGCGCTGGCGCCCGTGGCGCGAGAACAAAACGTTCTCCGTAGGCAATGGGGGCTGGAAGGGAGATTCGTGGCCGCCTACTCCGGAAATCTCGGGCGCGTCCACGCCTTCGGGCCGCTGCTCGCCGCAGCCGCGTTGCTGCGCGACGCTCCTGACGTTGTGTTCCTTTTCGTCGGCGCCGGTCCCCAGCGCGAAACACTGGAGGAGCAGGCGCGGAGGCTGGGACTGGCCAACGTTCGATTCCAGCCGTTGCAGCCCCGGGCAAGGCTCGCCGAAAGCCTCTCGGCAGCCGACGTACACCTGGTGACCCTGCGCCCGGGGTGCGAACGGCTCGTTTATCCAAGCAAAATCTATGGAATCGCAGCGGTGGCCCGGCCCGTGGTGTATGCCGGACCGCTGGACTGTGAGCTGGCCCGCACGATCCGGCAGGGGGGATTCGGGATCGCCGCCGGCGTGGATGACGCCGCGTCGCTGGCCGGCGCAATCCGCGGCCTGCAGGCCGATCCGGATCGCTGCGCAGCCATGGGACGCGCCGCCGCGCGCTGGGCGCACGACACCGGCGGGCTGGAGGCAGCGCTCGCGCAATGGGAGGAATTGCTTGCGGGCCGCGGCAGCCTGCCGCACTGAAGTCCCGCTTGTGGCAATGAACGCCTCAAGGGAATGATATAATCGACCCATGACCCGCCGCCGGTTGATGCCTCTGTTGTTGGCCGCCCTCGATTGCGTCAGCGTCGTCGTCGTTTTCCACGTCGTCGCATGGCTGCGCAGATCCCCGGGGTTCGGCGCCTTCGACAACCCGGCCCTGCTCGGGCCGTTCGCGGTGATGGCCCTCGCCATCTTTCTGATCGACGGCTACTCGGCCCGGACCGACATGTTGAGTCTCACCTACGCCAGCCAGCATGCGATCGCGCTTCTCGCCGCGATGCTCGTGATGTTATTGGTCACCTTTGTCTTCATCCGGGATCCGTACGCGCTGCAGTCGTCCCGCGCGGTGATCGCGCTCAGTTTCATCGCCCTGATTCCCATCACCCTGGGCTACCGCCGCCGGTTCGCGATGCGCGTGGCGGATGCGCAGAAACAGCGGCCGATCGTCTTCGTCGGCAGCGAGGCCAGTTGCATGGGCTTCAAGGAAGCGTGCGACAAGAACCACCTGGGTCAGGCGGTGCTTTATGTGGCGATTGATGCCGCAACCCACGAGAGCATCACTCCGTGGGTCGGCGTGGAGATGTTCGCCGTGTCCCAGTTGTTCCCGTTGATCGACAGGCTCCACGGCCAGGTGGAGGCGATCGTGCTCCATGAAACCAGCCGCGACCTGCCCTTTGCCATCTCCGAGAGGCTGATCAAGCTGCATTTCGCCGGCGTGCCGACCTACACCATCGAGTTGTTTCACGAAATCTACTGGCGCAAGATCCCGCTCAGCCACCTCGACCAGACCTGGTTGTTCCAGGAGGGTTTTCAAATCGCCCGGGATCCGTTTTTCGAGCATCTCAAGCGTTTCACCGATCTTGCCTTCGCCGTCGTGGGCCTGACCCTGACGGCGCCGTTGTGTCTCGCTTGTGCCGCGGCGATCTGGCTTGAGGACCGCGGGCCCGTCTTCTTCGTGCAGACCCGGGTCGGCAGGAACCGCGTCGCGTTCCGCCTGTACAAGCTCCGGACGATGCGCACGGATCCGGGGGCGGCGGACCTTTACACGCGTCCTCGCGACGCCCGCATCACCCGCGTGGGCCGCCTCCTGCGCGCCGCCCGCATCGACGAGATCCCGCAGCTCTGGAACGTCCTCCGGGGCGACATGAGCATGATCGGCCCCCGGGCGGAATGGATCAAACTCGTGCAGCGCTACGAACGGGAGATCCCGTGTTACCATTTCCGGCACCTGGTGAAGCCCGGCATCACCGGCTGGGCCCAGGTGAACTACCCGTACGGCGCCAGCATCGAGGACACCCTGCGCAAGCTGGAATACGACCTTTACTACATCCGCCATTTCTCGTTCGTCCTCGACGCCTCGATTGTCCTGAAGACGATCCACATCATGCTCGGCGGCAAGGGACGGTAGCCCGCCATCCTTCCGGGTGAATCACTACGACTTCATCGCCATCGGAGGCGGCAGTGCGGGGTTCAACGCCGCGCGCGTCGCCGCCGCCTCCGGGAGGAAGGTCGCCGTCGTCGACGGTGCGAAGACGCTCGGGGGCCTCTGCATCCTGCGGGGCTGCATGCCGTCGAAAACGCTGCTCTACAGCGCGGAAGTGCTGCACCGCGCGCAGCAGGGCCGCGTCTTCGGCCTGAGGATCCCGAAGGCAGCCGCGGACATGAGGGCGCTCCATGCCCGGAAAGAAAGCCTTGTCGGCGGTTTTGCCCGGCACCGCGTGGAGGAGCTCACCCGCGGCAACTACGATCTCCACCGCCATCAGGCCCGCTTTATCGACCCGCACACGCTGGCGCTGGCGGACGGCACGCGGTTGCGCGGGGAACGCGTCCTCATCGCAACGGGTTCGAAGCCGGGCGTGCCGCCGATTCCGGGCCTTTCGGACGCGCCATTCTGGACCAGCGACGACGTGCTTGAACTCGCCTGCGTGCCCGCCTCCGTGGTCGTCCTCGGCGGCGGCCTTGTGGCCTGCGAGCTCTCCCAGTTCCTGCGGCGCATCGGATCGCGCGTGATCATCGTTCAACGCGGCCCCCATCTCCTGCGCGACCATGCGCCCGAGGCGGGCGGCGTCCTGCAACAGGCATTTCGCGACGAGGGGATCGACGTGTTCACGGGCACGAGCCTGCGGAGGATCTCCCACGGGCCGCGCGGCTTCCGGGTGGCCTTCGAACAGGGCGGCAGGCTGGTGGTCCGCCAGGCGCGCCACCTGCTGAACGCCCTCGGCCGCGTGCCCAACACCGCCGGACTCACCCTCGATGCCGCAGGCGTCAGCATCGATCAGAAGGGCCGCGTCCTCGTCAACCGATGGCAGCAGTCAAGCCAGCCGCACATTTATGCGGCGGGCGACGTCTGCGGTCCCCACGAGATCGTGCACCTCGCCATCGCCCAGGGCGAACTGGCCGCGCGCCACGCGTGCGGTGTCCGGCCCGTCCGGCCCGCCGGCCGCTCTCCTTTCCTCAGCGTGGTGTTCACCGAACCCCAGCTGGCCGTCATCGGTCTGCGCGAAAGCGACCTGCAGGCCCGGGACGCGCCCTATCTGCGCGCCTCCTATCCGTTCAACGATCACGGAAAGTCGATTCTCATGGAGGCCAATTACGGCTACGTGAAGGTCCTCGCCGAGCCGGCGCGCGGACGCATCCTCGGCGCCGAGATCGTGGGCCCGGACGCGGGCGAACTCATCCACTGTCTCAGCGGCCCGCTGGCGATGCGCGCCACCGTTTTCGATCTCCTCCGGGCGCCGTGGTATCATCCCACGCTCGCGGAGATCATCACCTATCCGCTGGAGGAGATCGCGGGAAAGGTGCTCACGCCCCCTGCCTGAGCAGTTCCGCCAGATCGATCCGCCCTTCGTAAAGCGCCTTGCCGATGATGACGCCGTCCAGGTTCGGACGGCGTTTTTTTGTCTCCAGAAAGGCCGCCACGTCTTCGCGCCGGCTGACCCCGCCCGAGGCGATGACGCGGCAGCCGACGGCCGCAAGCATGGCCTCCTGCGCGGGGAAATTCGGTCCGGTCAGCATGCCGTCCGTGCTGATGTCGGTGTGGATGAGCGTGCGCACGCCAAGCGCGTCCATGCGCCGGCCCAGGGCGACCGCATTCGCGGCGGTGGTGTCGACCCACCCCTTGACGGCCACCCGGCCGTCCCGCGCGTCAATTCCCACGGCGATCCGCCCGCCAAACGCCTGCACGAGCCCGGCGACAAAATCCTCGCTCTCCGCGGCGCGCGTCCCGACGACCGCGCGCTGGACGCCGGACCCGAGCGCGCGCTCGACGTCCGCCCGCGTCCGCAGCCCGCCGCCGAGCTGAACCTTGAGCCCGAGCGCGACAATGGCCCGGACGGCGGCGAGATTCCGCGGCTCCCCGGCAAAGGCTCCATCGAGATCGACCACATGCACCCATGCGCTGCCGGCCGCCTTGAATTGCGCCGCCACACCGGCCGGGTCGTCGGCATAGACCTTTTCCCGGTCGGCGCGCCCCTGGGTGAGCCGCACGCAGCGCCCGCCCCTGATGTCGATGGCCGGATAAATGATCATCGGCGCGTAAGGTGCGACGCCGGCGGATTTCCGCCAAGGGAAATCGTCCGCAGCCCGGAACCCGTCCGGCCCTCTCTTCTGCGCGGCCGTCCGCCTGCCCGAAACGCGAAGGGACCGCACCCCCGGCCCTGCCCACCCGTTTCCCAACATCCCAATTTCGCCCCGAAACGGGAGGCCGCTGAACGGGCGGTATCTCGCGCCGGTTTGAGGCCGTGACAAGAGGCCGGCGAACCGCCCATTGAAACACATCAGGCTTGGATTGCGCGTGCTTTTCCCCCTTCATCCCGTTTCAACAAGAACCGTCGCGCCCGGACATGCATCTGATCACCGCCCGAACCCAGCTGAGCCCCAACGTCACCCGCCTCGATGTCGTCGCCCCGCGCATCGCGGAGATCCGCCAGCCCGGCCAGTTCGTCATCGTCCACCGGGCGGCCGCAGCCGAGCGCATCCCGCTCACCGTCGCCGACGCCGATCCCCGGGCGGGGACCATCGCCCTGGTGATCCAGGCCGTGGGCAAAAGCACCCGCGAACTCGTGGCGCTGCAGCCCGGCGGGGCGATCCAGGACATCTCGGGCCCGCTCGGCAGGCCCACGGAGCTGATCGCGTCCGGGCGGGCGTTGTGCATCGGCGGCGGCGTGGGGACCGCCGTCGTTCATCCCATCGCGCAGGGTCTTCAGCGCTCCGGGGTGCGCGTCGTGAGCGTGATCGGGGGGCGGTCGCGGGAATGGGTGATTTTCGAGGAGGAGCTGCGCCGGCTCGGCAACGTCCTTGTCTGCACCGACGACGGCAGCTACGGGCGCAAGGGGTTCGTCACCGACGTGGCCCGGGACGTGCTCGCGGCCGGCGGCATCGACATCGTCTATGCGGTGGGGCCGGTGCCGATGATGCGCGCGGTCGTCGGCCTCACGCGCCCGCTCAACGTGCGCACCGTCGTCTCCCTCAATCCCATCATGGTGGACGGCACGGGCATGTGCGGCGGCTGCCGCGTCAGCGTCGGCGGCGAGACGAAGTTCGCCTGCGTCGACGGCCCGGAATTCGACGGCCATCAGGTCGACTTCGATCTTCTGTGGGATCGCCTCGGGACGTACCGCGCCTATGAGCAGCAGGCCCTTTCCCGCCACGAGGAGGCCTGCCAGATCCGACTCGATCGGTGAACCCCCGCGCCCGCGCGCCCGCCGCCCGTCCTGAAGTTTTCCATGCCCTCAAAGCTCTCCATGAAAGAACGCCTGGCCCTCCCGCGCCAGACGATGCCCGAGCAGGATGCAGCCGATCGCAACCGCAACTTCCAGGAGGTGAATTTCGGATTCACCGAGCAGATCGCCATGATCGAGGCCCAGCGCTGCATCCAGTGCAAGGAGGCCCGATGCATGAAAGGCTGCCCGGTCATGGTGAACATCCCCCGCTTCATCCGCTTCGTCGCGGAAGGCAACCTTCCCGCCGCCGCGGAAAGCCTCCTCGGCGACGACGCGCTCCCGGCGGTGACCGGCCGCGTCTGCCCGCAGGAGACGCAGTGCGAGATCGAGTGCGTCCGCGGCGTGAAGAGCGCGCCCGTGGCCATCGGGCACCTCGAACGGTTCGTCGCCGACTGGGCGCGGCAGCAGGGGCCGGCGCCGGCGGCAAACGGGGCGACCAGACCCGCCAGCGGCCGGAAGGTCGCCGTCGTCGGCGCCGGGCCCGCGGGCCTGACCGCCGCCGGGGAGCTCGTCAAATCCGGCCACGATGTCACCATCTACGAGGCGCTGCACCAGCCCGGCGGCGTGCTGGTCTACGGCATCCCCGAATTCCGCCTGCCGAAGAAGATCGTCGACCAGGAGGTCGGCCGCCTGCAGCAGGCGGGCGTGAAGATCGAGTGCAACACCGTCATCGGCCGCACCTACACGCTCCCCGAATTGCGCGGGCGGTTCGACGCCGTGTTCATCGCCAACGGCGCCGGCCTCCCCGTGTTCATGCACGTGCCGGGCGAAAACCTCAAGGGAGTGTATTCTGCGAATGAATACCTGACGCGGGTCAACCTCATGGCGGCCTACAATTTCCCGGCGGCCGACACCCCGGTCCTGCTCGGGAGGCGGGTCGCCGTGATCGGCGGCGGCAACGTCGCCATGGACTCCGCGCGCACGGCCAGGCGCCTGGGCGCCGAGACGTCGATGATCCTCTACCGCCGCACCCGCCAGGAGATGCCTGCGCGCGCCGAGGAGGTGCACCATGCCGAACAGGAAGGCATCCGCTTCGAGATGCTCGCGGCGCCGGTCGAGGTGCTGGGCAACCCGCAGCGCTGGGTCACCGGAATCCGGTGCATCCGCATGCAGCTGGGCGAACCCGACGCCTCGGGCCGGCGCAGCCCGGTGCCCATCCCGGGCTCCGAGTTCGCCCTCGAGTGCGACGTCGTCGTCGTGGCGGTCGGCACGCGCGCCAATCCCCTGCTCACCGCCACGTGCCCTGACCTGAAGCTCAACCGGCGGGGCAACATCGAGGTGGATGCCAGCGGCATGACGAATCTCCCGGGCGTGTTCGCCGGCGGCGACATCGTTCGCGGGGCGGCCACGGTGATCCTCGCGATGGGCGACGGGAAACGCGCCGCACGGGCCATCGACAGCTACCTCGCGACCGCGCCCGCGCGCGAGTGATGCCCGGGCGCCCGGCCCTTCGCCGGGCCCCGCCCCGGTCGCCCCGTCAGGACAGGCCTTCCCCCAAAAAAAGAACATGAATCCAAATGAACCGGCGGCCCTGAACGCAAACCGGGTCTTCCTCTGCGCGCCCGTCAATGCACTCGTCGAAGGCCTTTATGAACAGAAGATCCCTTTCACCCGGATCAAGCAGCACGGGGATTTCGGACTGGGCACATTTGACAACCTCGACGGCGAGATGGTCATGCTTGACGGTCAGATCTACCAGATCAGCGCCACAGGGGAGGTGCACCGTGTCGATGAATCCGCCTGCACCCCGTTCGCCTGCGTGACCTTCTATCGCCCCCTGAGCCAGGACCGGCTGGCGGCGGAGATGCCTTTTGCTGACTTTCAGACATGGCTGAAGGGGCTGTTGCCTTCGCCGAACGTCTTTTTTGCGCTCCGAATCGAGGGGCGTTTCGCCAGCATCAAGGTCCGGTCGGTGCCCAAGCAGGAGAACTACCGGCCCCTGGTTGAAGTGGCCCGGGACCAACCGGTCTTCACGTTCACGGACATCGAGGGGACCCTGGCGGGGTTTTACACACCGGGTTTTCTGGGGTCGGTGAGCGTGCCCGGGCTGCATCTTCATTTTCTATCGGCGGATCGGCGCCGGGGCGGGCATCTCCTCGAATGCCGGCCGGAAAACGTGGAGGTGGGGGTGCAAATGATCTCCGCGTTGGAACTGGCCCTGCCGATGAGCCTCGATTACCTGACATGGGACTTTAGCCGGGACACCGAGAAGGATCTGAACCGGGCGGAGCGATGATGCGGTCCGGCGTGGGTGAAACCGCCGCGCAAGGGCAGATGACCGGGCGGCCCGGAGGCGGGCGCCACCGCTCGTCATGCCGGGCGGCCCGCGCCCGCAGGTGATCGGGCGGTCGCCGGATGGGCATCGGGCCGCCGCGCCCGCAGCCGTTGCCTCCATTCACCGGACGCAAAACCGGCGGAATCGGAGCCGGCCCCTGGCAATCCGCGGCCGGAAACCCGCAGGAGAATCCGCTCCCGGGCGGTTTCGGTCATGCCGCGCCACGGCGCAGGACGCGGGGGCGCCAGCTCTCCGGATCATCCCCCCGCGGGGCTGGGAGCCGGCGCCGGCTTCGGAAGGCCTGGCGCCGCCGTCCCCGGAGGAGTCGCAGCGGGCGGCGGGCTCGCTGCACTGAGCGACGGCAGCTCGAAATCGCTTTCAGGAAACACCTCGTTGAGCGTGATCTTCTCGAAAGTTACGACCTGTTTCAGCTCCACCGGCTTGCCCGTTGCGTCGACGCCTTTCGAAGTCTGGATGGTCTTCTGCGGAAAGCGCACCCCGTTGATCACGATTTCCCCCTCCTCCTTGATGCTCACGCCCTGTCCTGTTTCGGACAACAACAGCCGGCCGGTGACAGGATCGAAATAGCGGAAGAACACGATGCCCTCATCATGCCTGAAGGCGAGCTTAACCGCCGGTTTCCCCTCCACCGTGACATGACCCACGACCTCCGCATTCCCCCCGGTCTGTTCGATGCCCTTGAAGAACTCCAGGTTCTCCCATGTGTTCGCGCGCAGCACCTTGATCTGTCCGGCGTCCAGGCTCCCGACCTGAACACGGCTGTTTTCGCGCGCACCCTGCTGCCGATGCCAGCCAATATAGTCGTCGAGCGCGGTCGTCTCGATCAAGTCGGCGGTCCTGGCGACAATCCGCTGCTGGCACGGCTTCTGAAAGATGATGTCGACGCTGTACTTTTCCGACGTGGAACCGGTCGCTGTCACCGGGGCGGTCTCCAGGATTCCGTTGAAATGGACCGATTGGATTGCATTCAGCGCCGCATCGCCGCCGAGATAGGCGCGGGCCTTGGCGATGATCACGTCGGCAGTCTGGGCGGTCGTGGTCAGGGCGGCGCCGATCGAAAGGCCGCCGAGCAGAAGGATGGGTTTCAGAGTCATGGAGAAAGTCATGATCGACGGGAAAAGGGTCAGACTGGCGGGCGGAGCCGGGCCACGCAACCGGAAAACTCTACTCCCATTCGATGGTGGCCGGCGGTTTGGAGCTGATGTCCATCACGACGCGGCTGACCCCGCGCACCTCGTTGGTTATGCGGCTCGATATGCGCTGCAGCAATTCGTAGGGCAGGCGCGTCCAATCCGCGGTCATTGCATCCTGGCTTTCGACCACGCGGACCCCGATGACCCACGCGTAATTCCGCTCGTCGCCGACCACCCCCACGGATTTTACGGGAAGAAAGACGCAGAAGGACTGCCAGACCTTCCAGTACCAGCCCGATTGCATCATCTCCTCCTGGAGGATGGCATCCGCGCGCCGCAGGATTTCCAGGCGGTCGGAGGTGATCTCGCCGAGCACGCGCACGCCCAGGCCAGGCCCGGGGAACGGCTGCCGCCACACCACCTCGCGCGGCAACCCCAACTCCTTGCCCACGGCGCGCACCTCATCCTTGAACAACTGCCGCAGCGGCTCGATCAGGCGCAGGCGCATGCGGGCCGGCAGGCCGCCGACGTTGTGATGGCTTTTGATCAGCGCGGCGGGGTTGTTTCCGATCGCCACGCTTTCGATGACATCCGGATAGAGCGTGCCCTGGGCGAGAAACGCCGCGCGGCCAATCGACTTCAGCGACTTTTCGAACACCTCGATGAACGTCCGGCCGATGATCTTGCGCTTCTGCTCGGGATCGCCGACCCCCTTCAGCCGCCGGAGAAACAGGATCGATGCGTCGGCCACGCGCAGATCGATGTGAAAATGCTTCTTGTAGAGATTGACCACGGCCTCGCGCTCGCCCTGGCGCAGCAGCCCGTTGTCCACGAACACGCAGGTGAGCTGGCGGCCGATTGCCTGGTGGATGAGGGCGGCGGCCACCGACGAATCCACGCCGCCGCTGAGGCCGAGGATGACACGGCCGGTCCCCACCGTCTCCCGGATCTCCGCCACCGCCTGTGCAACAAAGTTCTTCATCGACCAGTCCTGGCGCGCGCCGCATACGCCGACGAGGAAGTTGCGGATCACGTCGATGCCCTTTTCGGTGTGGAACACCTCGGGGTGAAACTGGATGCCGTAGAAATTGCGCTTCCGATCCTCGATCGCCGCGAACGGCGAGTTCTCCGTGATTCCGATCGCCCTGAACCCGGGCGGCAGCCGGGTGACGCGGTCGCCGTGGGAATTCCAGACGCGGAGCCTCCGCGGGAGACCGGCAAAAAGCCGGCCCGGAGCCTTGATCGTGAGGGCGCCGTGGCCGTACTCGCGATGATCGCTGCGGGCCGTCGTGCCGCCGAGCAGATGGCCGAACAGCTGGATCCCGTAACAAATCCCCAGGATCGGCACGCCCAGCTCAAAAATGCCCCGATCGGGCAATGGGGCATCCGGCGCAAGCACGCTGCTCGGGCCGCCGGAGAGGATGATGCCGACCACGCCGTCCTGCCGGAGTCGCTCCGCCGGGGTCGTGAAGTGGTAGATCCTCGAATACACCGCGCACTCCCGTATCCGGCGTGCGATCACCTGGGTGTATTGGGAGCCGAAATCGATGACGGCGATTGTCTGTGCCATGTGAAGTTATGGAGGGAAGGCTCGCGGCGAGGCAATCCTGAATTGACGGCAAAAGGGAGGCCTGTTCCGCCCGCGGGAGATTTCCCCAAAAAAACCTTGTCATTTGCAGCGCTCCACGCGATCGTGCTGGTCCCTCCCGCAAAAAAAGCATCCGTTGAGCCTAGCTCCGGGTGCTTTGCGCCCGGCCTCCAACGGCCGGGCGCTTTTTTTCATGGGATCGCAGTGCTCGCGGACGACCCGGCGCACCCGCCGCCTGCCCTTCAGATTCCGCGCGGCGCCGGAAGCACCGGCCAGGGGCGCGTTCCGTCCCCGTGTCTTGCGTGCCGGAAAGGCCGGCCTCCGCCGTTCCATTCAAGGCAAAATTCGACGCCATTCTCCAAATGCAACTTTGGCCTTGCGTTGCTGCGCGCGGGCATGCTTTCCTGATCGTCCTTTTTCTCTCTCAACGCCCGCGCGTTTTCAGCTCCGGCTGAACAACACTTTTCGGACCGCGAGTTTGGGGACCGAATCCCAGATTTCGCGAACTGTCTTTTTTTTCGCAAAAACGCTTGCTGAAGGCAGCCCTTCTGGTAGCGTCCGCGACTTTTTCACTTCAATTCCACCGCCAGTTTCAAGTCTTTATATGCCAACGATCAACCAGCTCGTGAGGAAGGGCCGCCGCCAGGTCCGCGCCAAATCCAAGGCGCCGGCGCTGCAGGGCAATCCGTTCCGCCGTGGCGTATGCGTCCAGGTCATGACGCGGACGCCCAAAAAGCCCAATTCCGCCATCCGCAAGGTCGCAAAAGTGCGCCTCACGAACGGTTATGAGGTGATCTCGTACATTCCGGACGAGGGGCACAACCTGCAGGAGCATTCGATCGTGCTTGTCCGCGGCGGCCGCGTGAAGGACCTGCCCGGCGTCCGTTATCATATCGTGCGCGGCACGCTCGATGCGACCGGTGTCGAAAAACGCCGCCGCAGCCGCTCCAAGTACGGCGTCAAGCGCCCCAAGGAAGTCAAGAAGGCCTAAATCATACGAGGAGAGCACCGAACCATGTCACGCCGTCACAGAGCAATCAAGAGGGAGACCATTCCGGACATCCGCTATAACAGCCCGCTGGTCGCGCACCTGATCAATGTCATCATGGAGCGGGGCAAGAAGAGCCTGGCCCAGCGCATTGTCTACAGCGCGTTTGAGCGGGTGAGCGAGAAGCTCGGCAAGGGCGATCCGGTGGACCTGATGATCGGCGCGCTGGAAAACGCCCGTCCCCGCCTTGAGGTCAAGAGCCGCCGCGTGGGTGGCGCGACCTACCAGGTGCCGGTGGAGATCTCCTACGAACGCCAGGAGAGCCTCGCGCTGCGCTGGATCGTGGCGACGGCCGCCGCCCGCAAGGGCATGCCGATGCCGGAGGCGCTCGCCGCCGAGATCGTCGACGCATATAATAATACAGGGACTGTCGTCAAAAAGAAGGAAGACACCCACAAGATGGCCCAGGCCAACCGCGCCTTCGCCCATCTCCGCTGGTAGCCTGGCTCTCCCCGGATGTCCGTCGCCCTCCAGATCGTCGCCGACAAGGCTAGGCTGTCCCCGGCCAACTCTCCGCAGCGCCCCGCGCCCATGGAGTGGACCCGGAACATTGGCATCGCCGCGCACATCGACGCCGGCAAGACGACGACCACCGAGCGCATTCTCTATTACTCCGGCGCCGTCCACAAGATGGGCGAGGTGCACGAAGGCACGACGGTCACCGACTGGATGGAACAGGAGCGCGAGCGGGGCATCACGATCACCGCGGCCGCCATATCCTGCGCGTGGATTCCCTCCGTCGGCCCGTTCACCCCGATCAAGCACCGCATCAATATCATCGACACGCCAGGACACGTCGACTTCACGGCCGAGGTGGAACGTTCGCTCCGGGTCCTCGACGGCGCGGTCGCCGTATTCTGTGCGGTGGGCCGGGTCCAGCCGCAATCGGAGACCGTCTGGCGCCAGGCCAACAAATACCGGGTTCCACGCCTGGCATTTGTGAACAAAATGGACCGTGTGGGCGCGAATTTCTACGCCTGCGTCGATGAGATGCGCAAGAAGCTTGGCGCAAATGCGCATCCCCTGTACCTGCCGATCGGCGCAGAGGAGAATTTCTCCGGCCTCGTCGACCTCGTCCAGATGAAGGCTTATTTCTTCGAGGAGGATCCGGCCGATCCCCTCGGACTCGATCCGAAGATCGGGGAGATCCCTGCCGCGATGCTGGCGGACGCGAAGAAATACCGGGAGAAGTTGATCGAGGCCGTGGCCGATTGCGACGACGGGATCGCCCACAAGTACATCGAAGGCGCCGAGATCAGCGTCAATGAGCTGATGATCGGCATCCGCAAGGCGACGGTTTCGCTCAAATTCGCGGGAGTCATTCCCGGTTCTGCTTTCAAGAAGAAGGGCGTCCAGCGCCTGCTCGACTGCGTCGTCAATTACCTGCCCGGCCCTCTCGATCTGCCGCCCTCAAAGGGCCAGACGAGCGACGGGGCGGAAGCCCACACGGTGGCCGACGACCGCGGCAAGACGGTGGCCCTGGCGTTCAAACTCTGGAGTGATCCTTTTGTCGGCCGCCTCGTTTTCACCCGCGTCTATCAGGGCAAATTGAGCCACGGCCAGTCGATCTACAATCCCCGCACGCGCCGCAATGAACGCATTTCCCGCCTTCTGCTCATGCGCGCGATGGACAAGGAGGAGATCGACGTCGCCTACGCCGGTGACATCTGCGCGGTGATCGGCGTGAAGGATGCCATCACCGGGGACACCCTCTGCGACGATGAGGCGGACATCCGTCTGGAGCCCCCGACGTTCCCCGAGACGGTCATCTCGATGTCCATCGAGCCGAAGTCAAAGGCCGATCAGGAGAAGATGGGCGCGGCGCTGCAGCGCCTGTCCGCCGAGGACCCCACCTTCCGCACGTACACCGACGCGGACACGGGCCAGACGATCATCGCAGGGATGGGCGAGCTCCACCTCGAGATCATTCGCGACCGCATGTTCCGCGAATTCAAGGTGGAGGCGGACGCCGGCAAGCCGCAGATCGCCTATCGCGAAGGCATCACGAGTCAGGCCGACGGCGAGGGCAAGTTCATCCGCCAGTCGGGCGGCCGCGGGCAGTACGGCCACGCCGTGATCAAACTCGAACCGAACGGGAAGGGCAAGGGCGCCGAGGTCGTCAACGAGATCGCGGGCGGCGTGATTCCCAAGGAGTACATCAAGCCCATCACCGAGGGGATTCTCGAAGCGGCCAACAATGGCGTGGTCGCCGGCTTCCCCGTCATCGATTTCAAGGCCCACATCATCGATGGTTCCTTCCACGAGGTCGACTCGTCGGAGCTCGCCTTCCGGATGGCCGGAATCTTCGCCTTCAAGGCAGCCATGGCGAAGGCCCGGCCGATTCTGCTTGAACCGATCATGAAGGTGGAAGTGACGGTTCCGGAGGAATACCAGGGCGACATCATGGGCGACATCAACCGCCGCCGCGGCCACATCCACGGCATCGAACAGCGCGACGCCGCCTGCATCATCACGGCCGACGTCCCTCTGGAGACGATGTTTGGCTACGCGACCGACATCCGTTCGCTTTCGAAGGGCCGCGCCTCGTATTCCATGGAGCCCTCGCATTTTGACCAGGTTCCGGCGCAACTTCTCGCCAAGATCGTCGAGACCTCCACCCGGGCACCGGCCCGCACCTAAACCCCGATTTCTTGCACCGTATGAAAGGCCAGCGAATTCGCATCAAGCTCCAAGGTTTTGACTACCGCGTCATCGACCAGTCCGCCTCGGAAATCGTCGAGACGGCAAAGCGCTCGGGCGCCCGCGTCTCCGGACCGATTCCGCTGCCGACCAATATCGAGAAGCTCTCCGTCAACCGCTCCCCGCACGTGGATAAGAAATCGATGGAGCAGTTCGAGACGCGCACGCACAAACGGCTGATCGACATCATCGAGCCGACCGCCCAGACGGTCGATGAGCTGAAGAAACTGAACCTGCCCTCCGGCGTCGACATCACCATCAACGTATAACCCTCCAATTTCCCGACAGACAGTTAGCAGCCAGCCTGCGGGGCCACCGCCGGCAATGCTAATGTAGGTCTCAAGAAACGGAACCCTCCACCTACCGCTTAGCCCATGATCGCCACCCTCTTAGGCAAAAAGATCGGGATGACGCAGATCTACGACGCGCAGAACGTCCTGATCCCCGTCACCGTGGTCGAAGCCGGTCCCTGCCCCGTTGTGCAGGTCAAGACCGTAGAAAGCGACGGCTACAACGCCGTGCAGCTCGGTTTCGCCCGGAAAAAGCCCGGGAACGCAAGCAAGGCCGAGCTCAATCACGCCAAGAAGGCGGGCCTGGCCGACGTCCCGCGGACGTTGGGCGAGGTCCGCCTCGCGGAGCCGCCCGCGGTCAACCCGGGGGACGTTGTCACCGTCGCGGTCTTCAAGGAAGGCCAGTTCGTCGATGTCATCGGGGTGTCGAAGGGCAAGAGCTTTCAGGGCGTGGTCAAGAAACACCACGTGCAGGGAGGTCCGGCGGCCCACGGTTCGATGTTTCACCGCCGCATCGGCTCGATCGGCATGCGCCAGACACCCGGAAACGTCTGGAAGAACCAGTCGATGCCCGGCCATCTCGGCACGGATCGCTGCACCATCCAGAACCTGCGGGTCGTGAAGGTGCTGCCGGAAAAGAATCTCATCCTGGTGAGAGGCGCCATCCCCGGCGCAAACGGCGACAGCGTGGTTGTCCGCACCGCCATCAAAGGCCAGCGCGAGGCCGCGAAATAACGAACTGGAGATTCCGCAGCCATGAAGTTCAAGGTTTACAGTCCCGACGGCACGACGAGCCGCGAAGCTGACTTTAACATTCCCGCCTTCGAGGGCGACAAGGGAGTGCAGGCCATCAAGGAGGTCGTCGTGGCCCACCAGGCCAACGCACGCCTCGGCACGCATTCGACGAAGCAGCGCGGAGAAGTCCGCGGTGGCGGCAGGAAGCCCTGGCGCCAGAAGGGCACCGGCCGCGCCCGCGCCGGCTCCATCCGCTCGCCGATCTGGCCCGGCGGCGGCGTTGTGTTCGGCCCCAAGCCCCGCGACTACACGAAGAAGATCAACGCCAAGGTCCGGGTCCTTGCATTCAGCCGCGCCCTGTTTGACCGCGCCGTGGCCGGCGACATCGACGTCATCGAGAATTTCGAGGTCAACCCGGTCAAGACGAAGGTCATCTCCCAGATCCTCGCCCGCATAGCGCCCGCGGGCAAGGTGCTCGTCGTCGACGATCCCTTTGCGCCGGAGATCCGCCGGGCGGCGCGCAACCTCGCCCGCATCACGCTTCAGGAGGCCGTCAAGCTGAACACGCTCGATCTCTGCAAGTACGGCAGGATCGTCATGTCGGCAAGGGCCCTCGACAAGGTCATCGCCCGCGCGCACGCGGCCAACGGAGGCAACTGATGATTAACGCCGAAAAAGTGCTCAAGCACATGCGCCTGACGGAGAAGTCCAACAAGCTCTCCGCCGAATACAGCCAGTACACCTTTGAGGTCGCGACGGACGCCACCAAGTACACGGTGCGCGAGGCTGTCGAGCAGACCTTCAAGGTCACGGTCAGGCGCGTGAACATCCAGAACATCCGCGGCAAGAACAAGCGCAGCCGCAAGGGCCAGCCCAGCCGGGGCTCTGATTACAAGAAGGCCATCGTGACGCTCAAGGAGGGCGACAAGATCGAGCTCATCTGAGCTGCGTTGCCGCAAGGAGACCACCGCCATGCCACTCAAAACCTTCCGACCGCTCACCCCGTCACTCCGCTACACCGAGCTGAACCGCCCGGAGGAGATCGTTGACAAGCGCCCTGAGCGCAGCCTGACCGAGCATAAGAACAAGACCGGCGGCCGCAATTGCTACGGGCGCCTCACCTCCCGCCGCCGCGGGGGCGGTCATAAACAGCTCTACCGCATCATCGACTTCAAGCGCGCCAAGCTCGACGCGCGCGCCCGGGTGGAGGCGATCGAATACGATCCCAACCGCACCGCGCTCATCGCCCTCATCGTTTATGCCGACGGCACCCGGAACTACATCCTGGCGCCCAACGGCCTGAAGGTGGGAGCAACGGTCATCAGCGCCGCGAAATGCGAGAACAACGAATACCGCCCCGGCGACGCCTATCCGCTCGAGACGATTCCGCCCTCCACCCGCGTGCATGCGGTCGAGCTGATCCCCGGCCGCGGCGCCCAGCTCGCCCGCGCGGCCGGCGCCGGCCTCGAACTCGTGGCCGTGGAAAACGACAATGCGCAGCTCAAGATGCCTTCCGGGGAGATCCGCCTCGTCAACGCGAAGTGCCGGGCCACCATCGGCGAGGTCGGCAATGCCGATCACATCAACGAGTCGCTCGGCAAGGCGGGCCGCAACCGCTGGCTCGGCTGCCGTCCGCGCGTCCGCGGAATGGCGATGAATCCGGTCGACCATCCCAACGGCGGCGGCCAGGGAAAATCAAAGGGCGGCGGCGGCCGGCAGCAGGTCGTGTCCCCGTGGGGCCAGCTCGCCAAAGGTTTCCCCACCCGCCGGCGCACGCAGCCCTCCAACAGCCTCATCCTGATCCGAAAAAACGGCCGTCCTCCCCGCGGCAAGAAATAGCGCGCCTCCGCGGCGCCCCGCCCAAACCCTCCTCAGCATCCCACCATGGCTCGTTCAATCAAGAAAGGTTTCTTCGTCGACCCGTCTCTGATGGCCAAGATCGAGAAGGCCAGCAAGGCCAGCTCCCGCAAGCCCATCCAGACCTGGTCCCGCCGTTCAACGATCACGCCCGATTTCGTCGGCCACACCTTCAACGTCCACAACGGGAAGGCCTTCGTCGCCGTCTATGTGACCGAGAACATGGTCGGCCACAAGCTCGGCGAATTCTCGCCGACCCGCATCTTCAAGGCCCACGGCGGCATGACCCGCAAGGAGATCTGAGCGCGTTTCACCGCCCAACCGAAGACCCACCATGGAAGTCCAAGCTTTCACCCGCAACACGCGCATGTCGCCGAAGAAGGTGCGCGAAGTCGCCCGCCAAATCCAGGGACGGAAGGTGCCCGCAGCCGTCGACCTGCTGACGCTCATCCCGCGAAAATCCGCCCGCCTTCTGCTCAAGACGCTGAAGAGCGCGATCGCAAACGCGGAGAACAACCCGAAGGTCAACCTCACGGCAGACCAGCTGACGGTCCACCGCGCCCTCGTGGAGAATGGCACCACCCTCCGCCGGTTCAAGGCCGGCGCCCGCGGCAGCGCAATGCCGCGCCGCAAAAAGATGTCCCACATCCGCATCGTCCTCTCCGACGAGCCGAAGCAGGATTAATCCCCCGCCCCAACCCCGCCCGCACCGTCCAACCTCTCTTCCCATGGGTCAGAAGACACATCCGATCGGTTTCCGCCTCGCCGTCAATCACAACTGGCAGTCGCGCTGGTTCGCGAACAAGAAGGACTTTCCCGGTCTGCTCCTTGAGGACCAGATCATCCGCACAAAGCTCATGGAGAAGCTCAAGCAGGCTTCCGTGCCGCGCATCTTCATCGAGCGGGCCTCCAACCGGGTCCGGGTTAAGATCTTCACCGCGCGCCCGGGAATCGTCATCGGCCGCAAGGGCCAGGAGATCGAAAAGATCAAGGACGAGCTCGCCAGGCTCACCGGCAAGGAGATCCTCCTTGACATCCAGGAGGTCAAGAAGCCCGAGATCGAAGCCCAGCTCGTGGCGGAGAATGTCGCCCTCCAGCTTGAGCGCCGCATCGCCTTCCGCCGCGCAATGAAGAAGGCCGTTGAGATGGCCATGACCCTTGGCGCACACGGCATCCGCATCCAGTGTTCCGGACGGCTCGGCGGGGCCGAGATCGCCCGCCGCGAGTGGCAGCGCAAAGGCAGCGTCCCCCTGCATACGCTCCGCGAGAACATCGACTACGGCTTCGCCGAGGCCCACACCCTCTACGGCAAGATCGGCGTCAAATGCTGGATCTGCAAGAACGAGGCCGACCAGACCAACTGATCTCCATTACGAATTGCGATTTTCGATTTCCGATTTCCTCCACCGGTTCGGAGGCCAAGAAATCAAAGATCTAAAATCAAAAATCTGAAATCCCATGGCTTCCCTCGCCCCCGCCCGTTCCAAATTCCGCAAGATGCAGAAAGGCAGCAATGCCGGCAATGCCAAGCGCGGCAATACGCTGGCTTTCGGCGAATTCGGCCTTCAGTCCCTGACGCGCGGCGCCATGACCGGCGCGCAGATCGAAGCCGCCCGGGTGGCCATCTCCCGCCATCTCAAACGCAAGGGCAAGCTCTGGATCCGCGTCTTCCCGCACAAGCCGATCACCAAGAAACCCGCCGAGACCCGCATGGGGCACGGCAAGGGCCCCGTCGAATACTACGTCGCCCAGATCAAGCCCGGCGTCGTGCTCTTCGAGCTCGCGGGCATCCCGCTCAAGGTCGCCAAGGAAGCATCGCGCCTCGCCGACACCAAACTCCCGTTCCGGTGCCGCTTCATCGCGCGCGACAGCGCGACGGTCTGACCCGCCGGCCCATCCCTCAACCTTGCCCCCCGCCTCCCTCATGAAGACGAAAGAGATTCGCGAGCTTTCCCCGACGGAAATCGAATCGAAGTTGCGCGAGACCCGTGAACAGCTGCTCCAGCTGCGCCTGCGCAAACAGACCGGACAGGTCGAGAAGCCCCACCTCCTGCGCGCATACCGCAAGGACATGGCCCGCCTCGAAACCATCCTCCATGCCAGGAAGCGGACCCCCGCGCCGGCCGCCTGATCCTTTTCAACTGAATCTCAACATGTCTGCTCCCACCCGCAACAAGCGCAAGACCTTCGTCGGCTTCGTCACGAGCCACATGGGCAACAAGTCGATCAAGGTCACGGTTCCCTACCGGACCCCGCATGCGACGTACCAGAAGGTCATCAACCGCCAGACCATCGTCCACGTGCACGACGACAAGAACGAGGCCCGGGTGGGCGACCAGGTCGAGGTCATGGAGACCCGCCCGCTCAGCCGGCTGAAGCGCTGGCGGCTGGTGCGCGTCGTCGAGGCGGCCAAGACGGGCATCGCCCAGGCGATCTCGGAACAGGATGTGGCCCAGAACGTCCCCACCAAGCTGATACCTGGCGTTGTCCCGGCCGCCACCCCCGCCGGGGCGCCGGTTGCACCGGAAGCGCCGGCAGCCGGAACCTCACAACCCTGAACGCTTCAAACCCGGAGGCACGCCATGATTCAACTGCGCTCCATTCTCGACATCGCCGACAACACGGGCGCCCGGAGGGCCGCATTGATCCAACGCATGGGTCAAAATTCGGCCTACGCCCACATCGGTGACATCGTCACCGTCCACATCAAGGAGAGCTCCACGGACGCCACGGTGAAGAAAGGCGAGGTCGTCAAGGCCGTCGTGGTCCGCACCAAGGCGCCCATCCACCGGAACGACGGCAGCTACCTGCGTTTTGACAGCAACGCCATCGTCATCATCGACGCGGATGGAAATCCCCGCGGGACGCGCATCTTCGGCCCGGTGGCCCGCGAACTGCGTTCCAAGAATTTCATGAAGATCATCTCGCTGGCCCCGGAGGTTCTCTGACCATGCAGAAATTCCACATCAAACGCGGCGACGAGGTCGTCGTCATTGCGGGCGCCCACAAGGGCAAAAAGGGCAAGGTCCTCGAGATCCTCGCCGACAAGCGGCGCGCGCGCGTCGAAGGCGTCGCCATGATCAAGCGGCACATGAAGAAATCCCGGGACCATGCCCAGGGCGCCATCGTCGAGCGCGAAGGTTCCATCCACGTCTCCAATCTCATGTCGCGCGCGCGCTGGGAGCAGACCAAGGCCGCCCGGAAGGAGCCGGCCGCGCAGCCGTAGCCTTCCCCCGCCGCCCCTCCCCCGCTCCGAACACTCAACCCGCCTCCGGCCCGGTAACCCGGTCGCATCAACATGAGTTACATTCCCTCTCTCCAGAAACATTACATCGAGCATGTCGTGCCCGAGCTGATGAAGCTGCGCGGCTATACGAACAAGTTCGAGGTGCCCCGCCTCACCAAGATCACGATCAACACCGGCATCGATGCCGAGGCCGACAAGAACGTCATCGCCGACACCCAGCGCGACATCACGTTGCTTTCGGGGCAGAAGCCCGTGCTCGCAAAGTCGCGGAAGGCCATCGCCAACTTCAAGCTCAAACAGGGGCAGGTGGTCGGCTGCCATGTGACGCTCCGCGGACCGGCCATGTGGGAGTTCCTCCTGCGCCTCATCGCGGTCTCGCTTCCGACAATCCGCGACTTCCGCGGCGTGTCGCCCAAGCTCGACGGCCAGGGCAACTACACCATCGGCGTGACCGATCACACGATCTTTCCCGAGATCACAGTCGACAATGTGAAGAAGCACATCGGCGTCGACATCACCATCGTCACGACCGCCAACACGGATGACGAAGCCCGCGATCTCCTGCGCCTGCTCGGCATGCCCTTCCGCCGCGCCGAAGGCCCCCAGAAGCCCGCGACAACCAAGGCCGCCTGATCCCTTCACGATCTCGATTGACGAATCTCGATTGGGAAGGCGATCGCCAGACCCCCGGGCCGCCCGCCCCGCTCCCAAAATCGCATATCAAGAATCTTAAATCGACAACCCGCCATGCCCAAGACCTCCGCCATCGAGCGTAACAAGAAACGTCAGCGCCTCGTCGAGAAATTCAAGGCAAAGCGCGCCGAGCTGAAGGCCATCCTCGCCAATCCGAAGACGACGGATGCGGATTTCTTCGCAGCCCAGAAGAAGATGGCCAAGCTCCCGCGCAATTCCTCGCGCGTGCGCATCCGCAACCGTTGCTCTCTGAGCGGCCGCCCGCGGGCCTATATCGGACGATTCGGCGTCTCCCGCATCACCTTCCGCGAGCTCGCGCTCGCCGGCAAGATCCCCGGCGTGACCAAATCCTCCTGGTGACCCTTTGTGCCGGCGGGAGCGGGATATGACCCGCCCGGCCTCCTTCAACCTCATCCAACATGACCGACCCGATCAGTGATTTTCTGACCCGCCTGCGCAACGCGAGCAAGGCCCGCCGCGAAGAGTGCTCCGCCCCGTATTCCCGGGTGAAGGAGGGACTCGCATCCATCTTCAAGGCCGAGGGCTATATCGTTGATTATTCGACCGGCGCCGACGCGCTCGGCCACAAGACGCTCGTCGCGAAGCTGAAATACGTCGACGGTGCGGCCGTCATCACCGGCATCCGCCGCGTCAGCACGCCCGGCCGCCGGGTCTATTGCCGGCACAGCGAAATCCCGCTGGTCCTTAACGGCCTGGGCACCATGGTCCTTTCCACCTCCAAAGGACTGTTGAGGGACCAGGATTGCCGCCGCAACAAGCTGGGCGGCGAGCTACTCTGCAAAATTTGGTAAGGAGATCCTCCGCCATGAGCCGCATCGGCAAACAGCCCGTTTCCATCCCCGACAAGATCAAAGTCGACGTGCAGGACCATTCCCTCCATGTGGAGGGGCCCAAGGGCAAGGTCCACAAGTCCTTTGCCGATGTCGTCAAACTCTCGGTCAACGACAAGCGCCAGATCATCGTAACGCCGCTGGCGGACACCCGCTTTGCCAACGCGATGTACGGCACCGCCCGTTCGATCATCAACAGCATGGTCAAGGGCGTCTCCGTGGGCTTTACGAAGGAGCTCGAGATCCAGGGCGTCGGCTTCAAGGCCATCGCCAAGGGCAGGCGGATCGAATTCGCGCTCGGTTACTCGCACCCGATCCTTTTCGACATCCCCGAGGGCATCACGGTGACGATCGCCGACAACACGAAGATCAAGGTCGAGGGCGCCGACAAACAGCTCGTGGGCGCCGTCACCGCCGAGATCCGCAGCTATTATCCGCCCGAGCCCTACAAGGGCAAGGGCGTGCGCATCGTGGGCGAGCGCGTCCGGCGCAAGGAAGGCAAGACCGTCGCCTGAACCGCGGCCGGCGGATCTCCGATCTCAAATCTCAAATCTCAGTCACCTCGTGAACACCATCCACAAAGCCCAGCTGCTGCAAAAGCGCAAATGGCGCATCCGCAAGAAGGTCGCCGGCACGGCCGCGCGGCCCCGCCTCAGCGTCAAGTTCTCGGACAAGCACATCTACGCCCAGGCAATCAACGACGATGCCGCCACGACCGTGGTCTTCCTCTCGAGCGTCGATCCCGCGCTCCGCCCGCAGAAAATCAGGGCCAATCTCGCCGGCGCCAAGGTGCTCGGCGCCGCCTTTGCCGCAAAAGCCAGGGCTGCGGGCCTCAGTCATGTCGTTTTCGACCGCAACGGCCGCCCCTACCATGGCAAGGTCAAAATGTTCGCTGACACCGCGCGCGCCGGCGGACTCGTCTTTTAATCACCGCCCATGAGCTTCCCCGCAAAGAATCCCAATGCCTCAAACGCCCCGGAATCCGCCGCCGACTCCGGGATGATTGAGAAGGTCGTCTTCATCAACCGCTGCGCAAAGGTCGTCAAGGGAGGCCGCCGTTTCAGCTTCTCCGCCCTCGCCGTCGTCGGCGACCAGCACGGCAAGGTGGGCATCGGCTACGGCAAGGCCAACGAAGTCCCTGACGCGATCAAGAAGAGCACCGAGCACGCCCGAAAGGGGATGGTTTCGGTGAAGCTCAAGGGCGACACCATCCCGCACGAGGTGATGGGTGAATTCGACGGCGGGAAGGTGTTCCTCCGGCCCGCCAGCCCCGGCACGGGCATCATCGCCGGCGGCGGCGTCCGCGCGGTCCTCGAGGCGGCGGGCATCCGCAATATTCTTTCGAAGTCGATGGGCTCCAAGAACCACATCGCCGTCGTCCACGCCACCCTCAACGGCCTGCTCAAACTCAGGCTCGCGGCCGACGTTCACGCGCTCCGCAGCCATAACTGATTGACCTTGCTCCGGCCCGCAAATGGCCGGCCTCAATTTCAGACGCCCATGAAACTCAACGAACTCAAGAATGCGCCCGGCGCCGTGCACCGGAAGAAACGCGTCGGCTGCGGCGAAGGCGGCGGCCATGGAAAGACCTGCGGCCGCGGCGGCAAAGGCCAGACGGCCCGCAGCGGCAGCTCGATCCGCCCCGGTTTTGAAGGCGGCCAGATGCCGCTTTACCGCAGGCTTCCCCACCGCGGATTCAACCAGTCCCGCTTCCGCACCGAGTTCGAGGTCGTCAACATCGGCGCCCTCGCGAAGCTCGACGCGGCCGTCGCCGAGGTGAACCCCGCCGTCCTGGTCGAGGCGGGCTTGATCCGCGCCGGGGGCGCTCCGGTGAAGGTGCTCGGACAGGGCGAGATCGGCCGCGCCCTCAAGGTCACCGCCAGCGGGTTCTCCGCCTCCGCAAAGGCGAAAATCGAAAAGGCCGGCGGCGAGGCCCTGATCGCCTCAGATTGATGATTTGTGATTCATGATGGGGCGTCCGCAGCCTCCGCGCCGCCCCGGCGAGATTGGAAATCAAAGATCGCAGATCAAAGATCGTTAATCCCCTCCATGCTCTCCGCTTTCACCAATTCCATGAAGATCCCCGAGCTGCGCTCGCGGATCTTCTACACACTGGCGCTTTTGTTCATCTCGCGCGTCGGCGCCCATATCCCCCTTCCCGGACTTGATCCCGCGCCGCTCCAGCGCTTTTTCACCGAGCAGGTGACCGGCGCCGGCGGCGCGCTTGTCGGCCTCTACAACATGTTCACGGGCGGCGCTCTCGTGAAAGGCGCGGTGTGCGCCCTCGGCATCATGCCGTACATCAGCGCGCAGATCATCTTCCAGCTGATGACCGCGGTGGTCCCGTCCCTCAGCCGCCTCCAGCAGGAGGGCGATGTGGGCCGCCAGAAGCTCACCCAGTACACCCGCTACGCGACGCTCCTTATCTGCCTGGTCCAGGGAACCATCCTGATCATGGCCCTGGAGAATCCCGCAAAGCTCTTCTCCGGCTATGACGTCAACCACTACGGCGACATCATCCTGGTCAACAAGGCCGGATTCCTCGCGACATCCGTGGTCTTCATGACCGCCGGCACCCTGCTGCTCATGTGGCTGGGCGAGCAGATCACACAGCGCGGCATCGGCAACGGCGTCTCATTGCTCATCACCATCGGCATCCTCTCGAACATTCCCGGGGCCGCCCAGACCCTCAAGACCCTGATTTTTGCCCCGGTCGGGGTGCAGGCCATCAGCATGCCCCAGTTGTTGATGATGGTGGTGCTCTTCGTCATCGTCATCGCCGGAATCATCATGGTCACCCAGGGCCAGAGGAGGATCCCGGTGCAGTATGCCAAGCGCGTCGTGGGGCAAAAGGTGTATGGCGGCCAAAGCTCATTCCTGCCGCTCAAGGTCAACTACTCGGGCGTCATGCCGGTGATTTTTGCCGCCGCCATCCTGATGTTCCCCGCGCAGCTCATGTCTCAGCTCGGCGTGATCCTCAACCTGAAATTCCTCAGCGAATTCGCTGCGCTTCTTATGCGAGGTCACATGATATACTACACCGGCTATACGATCCTGATTTTGTTTTTCAGCTACTTCTGGGTGTCCGTCATGTTCAAGCCGATCCAGATCGCGGACGACCTCAAGAAATACGGCGGCTACATTCCCGGCGTCCGCCCGGGCGAGCCGACGGCCCAGTTCCTCGATTTCATCATGACGCGCCTCACCCTGGCCGGCGCGATCTTCCTGACCATCATCGCCGTGATGCCCGACGTCCTGCTGTTCGAGGTCAACGTGCCGCAGCGCATCGCCTACTTCTTCGGAGGCACCGGCATGCTCATCACCGTTGGCGTGATGCTGGATACCATGCAGCAGATCGAGACATTCCTGCTCCAGCGGCACTACGACGGCTTTCTCCGCAAGGGGCGGATCCGCGCCCGCAGCAGCGCCGTGGCTTCCGTGTTCGGCGATGCCGCGGACATGGGCACCGTCAAGGCGCTCGGCCTGCCGTTGCTCGCCATCTTCCTGGTGGGCATCATCTCCTGGGTCATCCAGCGCTTTGTTCTTTAAGTCTTTACTTCGCGGGAAATGCCTGTCATTCCCCACACCTTTTCGCGGTTCGGCCTGACGGCCGCCGCGAAGCTCCTTTGCCTCGGTGCCGCCGGCCCGCTTCCCGCGGGCCTGGCCGCCGAGGTTCGTTCTTTGAAGATTGAGCACGTCTCTCCTGAGACCCTTGTGCGCCAGGAGATTTGCCGTCGCACGCCTTTAGGCCAGCAGGCCGCCAAGGCCCGCCAGCACGGCGCCGCCGTGCCCGACCAGACCCTCCTCGCGATCCTGCGCAAGTGGTTCTGGGCGCGCAAACCCGATGCGGGATTCCTTCTTTCAGGATTCCCGGCTACGTTGCTCCATGCCCGCGTATTCGATGAATGGCTCGATGCCCGCGAGGAGGCCCTCGCCGGCTGCCTCTGCATCGGGCCGGAAGCCGGCGTCCCTCCAGGGGCCGGCCCCGCCGCCAACCCGGCGGTCATCGAGCATTATCGCACGCTGGGACTCTTTTTGGAGTCCGGCCTCCGCGCCGCCAACGCGATCTGAATCCCCTTCACCGATGATTCCCATCAAAGACCGGGAAGCCATCGCGCGCATGCGCGAGTCGTGCGCGATCGCCGCGACGGTGCTGCACCGCCTCAAGGCGCTCGTGCAGCCGGGCATCAGCACGTTCGATCTGGACCAGGCCGGGCGGGAGTTGATCGCCGGCTACGGCGCCCGCAGCGCGGACTTCGGCTACCAGGCCGGTTCGCGGCAGTTTCCAGCCTATACCTGCCTCTCGGTCAACGAGGAGGTGGTCCACGGCATCGGGTCCTTGAAGCGGATTCTCCGCGATGGCGACATCATCTCGATCAACGTCACCGTCGAAGCCAACGGCTACATCGGCGACAACGCCATCACGGTCCCCGTCGGCGCAATCGATCCGGGGATCGCCCGGTTGCTCCAGACCACCGAGGAGGCCCTTCACATCGGCATCCGTCAGGCGCAGGTCGGCAATCGCATCGGCGACATCTCCCACGCCATCCAGACCCTGGTCGAGGCGCGCGGCTTTGGCGTCGTCCGCGACCTGGTGGGCCACGGGGTCGGCCGGACAATGCATGAAGAGCCGCAGATCCCGAACTTCGGCCGCCGCGGAACGGGAGAGAAGATCAAAGCCGGCATGACCCTCGCCATCGAACCCATGGTCAATCTCGGCACCTACCGGGTGAAGACGCTCGCAGATGGCTGGACCGTGGTCACCGCAGATGGTCTGCCTTCCGCCCATTTCGAACACACCGTGCTCACCACCGAGAAAGGTCCCGAGATCCTCACGCTCCCCCGCCCCTTCTCCCCGTCCGCCCTCCCTCCTTCGTCCGCCGTTTCACTTTCTCAAACCACAACCAAACCCGTCTGATCCTTCCCCATGCCACGTCTGCTTGGTGTCGACCTTCCAGCGAAAAAGAAGATCGCCGTCTCTCTTCGTTACATCTACGGCCTCGGCCCGACCCGGGCCGACCTCGTTGTCAAGGAGGCCGGTCTTGATCCGAACATGCGCGCCTCGGACCTCACCGAGGAACAGCTCAACAAGATCCTCCACGTCATCACCGACCGGAAATGGGTCGTGGAGGGCGATCTCCGTCGCGACATCGCCGCCAACCTCAAGCGGCTGCAGGCCATCAACTGCTACCGCGGCATCCGCCACCGCAAGGGGCTGCCCGTCCGCGGCCAGCGCACCAGCACCAATGCCCGGACCCGCAAGGGCCCGCGCAAGACCGTCGGTGTCACCAAGGTCAAGGCTGAACCCACCTCCGTTTGATTCTCCCCATGGCTGAAGACAAGTCCACGCCCGCCCCGAAAAAGGAAAAAGCTCCCCGCCCCGAACCCGCAGAACGGGCTCCGAAGCAGGAGGGTGCTCCCGCGTCCGGAGATGCCGCCGCCAAAGCGGATGGCGCCGAAAAGAAACCCGCCAGGGAGAAGGCCCCGAAGGCCGCTGGCGCCGGTGACAAGGGCGCCAGGAAGGACGCCCCCGCCGCCGAGGGCGCAGCACCCGCCGCCGCCCCCGCGGAAAAGCCCGTCGAAATGGTCGGCGGCGTCGCGAAACAGCCGACCGCCGAGGATCTGCTCAAGGAGGAGCTTGGCGCGATCAAGGTCCGCCGCGCCAAAGGCGCAAAGAACATCACGACCGGCCTGGCAAACATCCTCGCCTCCTTCAACAACACGGTTGTCACCATCACCGACCTCAAGGGCAACGTCATCGCCTGGTCGAGCGCCGGCAAATGCAACTTCCGCGGCTCCCGCAAGTCCACGGCATATGCGGCCCAGATCGTCTCCCAGGACGCCGCCCGCAATGCGATGGCCCACGGCTTGAAGGATGTCCAGATCCGCGTCTCCGGTCCGGGCCTCGGCCGCGATTCGGCCATACGGGCGCTTCAGGCGATCGGCCTTGAGATCACCTCGATCATCGATGTGACACCGGTGCCCCACAACGGCTGCCGCCCGCGCAAACGCCGCCGCGTCTGAAGAAGACCCCAGGACCGCGGACCACAGACCCCGGGTCTGTTCCCCTCCGCGGTCCCGAATCCCTCCACCACAGTCCTGTCGCCCCGCAGCCTGCACCCTCCCCCCTCCTTTCCCTTCCATGGCCCGCTATATCGGTCCCTCCACTCGCATCAGCCGCCGTTTCGGCCAGTTCATTCTCGGCTCCGGCAAGGCCCTAGAACGGCGGAATTTCCCGCCCGGCCAGCACGGCCCGAAGTCGCGCCGCAAGATGTCGGAATACGCCGTCGGCCTCAATGAAAAGCAAAAGGCGCGCTACATCTACGGCCTCCTCGAACGGCAGTTCCGGCGCGTGTTCGCCGTCGCCAAGCAGGAACGCGGCGTCACGGGCGAGCGGTTTCTCCAGCTTCTCGAAACGCGGCTCGACAGCGTCATCTATCACCTCGGATTCACCAAGACGCGGGCGGCGGCGCGCCAGTTCGTCAACCATGGCCACGTCCGCGTCAACGGACGCAAGGTCGACATCTCCAGCTTCAACGTCAAACCCGGCGATGAGGTCGAGGTGAAACCCGCCGCATCCTCGCGGCAGATCGCCACGCGGGGCCTCGACGAGAATCGCCTGCGCAATGTCCCCGGCTGGCTCTCGCTCAATGCGGAGAATCTCAAGGCCACCGTGGTCCGCCTTCCGGTCCGCGACGAGATGGAGCCGAGCATCAACGAACAGCTCATCGTCGAATACTACAGCCGCTTCTAGGCCCGCCCCGGCTCCCCTCTCACGACTTCAACAAAAAAACTCCCGCCATGCCCAAACGCCTCGGAAAGTTCGAACTACCCAGCAAGCTCACCAAGGTTGAGGAAGGCTCCAGCCCCACCTACGCCAGGTTCATCGCCGAGCCCTTCGAAGCCGGATACGGCCACACCGTCGGCAATTCCCTCCGCCGCGTGCTGTTGAGTTCCATCGAGGGCGCCGCAATCAGCTCGATAAGGATCGAAGGCGTCCAACACGAGTTTCAAAGCATCGAAAGCGTCGTCGAGGATGTCACTGACATCGTCCTCAACCTGAAAAAGATCCTCATCGTCTCCCAGAAACGCGAGCCGGTCACGCTCGCGATCAAGGTCAACCGCGAGGGTCCCGTCACCGCCGCGGACATCCAGCCCGACCCGGCCATCCAGGTCGTCAACCCGGAGCAGCTGATCTGCACGCTCGACAAGGCGCGCGCGTTCGAAGCCGAGATCGAGATCAAGACCGGCCGCGGCTACTGCCCGGGCGAGGCAAACAAGAAGGAAGACCAGCCGATCGGCGTCATCCCCATCGACTCCCTTTTCAGCCCCGTCCGCCTCGTCCGCTATACCGTCGAGAACACCCGTGTCGGCCAGATCACCGATTACGACAAGCTGATTCTCGACGTCTGGACCGACGGCCGCATCACGCCGGACGACGCCCTCAAGCAGTCCGCTTCGATCCTCAAGCACCATCTCGACGTGTTCGACCGCGTGAGCGAGGAGCACTACGAGTTCGACAGCCAGCAGAGCACGGTCAGCGAGGAGGAGAACAAGCTCCGCAAGCTGCTCAACATGTCGGTCAACGAGATCGAGCTCTCCGTCCGCGCCGCCAACTGCCTGAACAACGCGAACATCACCACGGTGGGCGAATTGTCGATGAAGACGGAGCAGGAGATGCTCAAGTATCGCAATTTCGGCAAGAAATCGCTCAACGAGATCAAGGAAAAGCTCGAAGCCCTCGGCCTTTCCCTGGGCATGAAGTTCGACGAGCGCCTCCTCGAGTCCAAAAAGGAAATCTGAACCGCGCTTCGCGCCCCGGACAAAAAGGACCAAGCAACACGTTCAAAAACCGATGCCCCTGTCGCGCGGCGAGTCTTGATGCTCGCCTCCTGGCGCCGGGCACCCTTCTCCTGCAATGCGTCACCTTAAACACCGTCAGTCCCTCGGCGTCACCCGCGAACACCGCGCCGCCCTGCTCTCCAACCTGGCCGCCGCACTTATCCGCCACGGCCGGATCGAGACCACCCTCACGAAGGCCCGCGCCCTGCGTCCTTTCATCGAAAAGGTGATCACCAAGGCCAAGAAGGCCGCCGCAGCCGCCGAGAAAAAGGACTCCCTCCATCTCCGCCGGGTGGCCCTGCGCAAGGTGCGCGACGAGGATGCCATCACGCTTCTTTTCAATGAGAAGGCCGCCCAGTTCGCCAAGCGCAGCGGCGGCTATACCCGCATCTACAAGCTTGCGCCCCGCCGCGTCAGCGATGCCGCCGAGATGGCCTTGATCGAGTTCGTCGGCGCCGAGGATTCCGGTTACAAGAAGCGGGGCAAACGCGGATCAGCCCGGAAGGAGGAAAAGACCGAAACTCCGGCGACCGCCGGGCCCGCAACTCCGGCCGTCGAAGCCTCGCCAGCACCCGCGGAACCCGCGACGCCCGCCGCGGAACCCTCCGAGGGACGGGAGTCCTGAGCCTCGTTACTCCCTTCGTTCAAGCTGACGTTGGGTTGATGCGCCGGGCCGCGCGCCCGGCGTTTTGTTTTGCCGGCGTGCTTGCCCGCCGAAGCCGCTGGATTCAATCTCAACGGGAGCATCCGGTCTCCCTCCGCAGGGGCGCAGTTTCGCCGCGCCCGTGTTGATCCATTGTGAATCCTTGTCCGCAGCAAACCGCGGGAATCTTGTTGTGCTTCCTTGGCATAAACGCCGTGCTTTTTTCCGCTCAGGGTCCGCTCCCGACAATGAACCACCCCCAGGCCCTTCCACCCTCCCAGGGCATTCAAGCCATCCCCGGCGGGATCGAGCTGTTCACCGGCACGATTCATGTGCGCATCCAGTACGTTGCGGACAACATCGTCCACGTCGTCAAGGGGCTGCCCGGCTCCGGGCCGAAGAAGACCAGCCTGATCGTCATTCCCCGGAGCCTGCCCGCACTCGACCTCGCCCGCAGCGAGGGCCCGGACACCGTGACCCTGGGTTCCCCATGCCTCCGGCTGGAGGTGGCCCGCCGGAGCGGGGAGATCCGTTATCGGGATGCGTCTGGCTCCTCCATCCTGAGCGAGCAGGGAGGGGCATCCATCACCCCCGTGCAGGCCGAGCATGAGACCGGGGCCTTTTCGGTCCGGCAGACCTTCCGGCTGGATGCGGACGAGGGCATCTACGGGCTCGGGGAGCACCAGGATGGCGAGATGAACTACCGGGGGCGCACGATCAAACTGGTGCAGGCCAACACCCAGTCCGCCATCCCGTTTTTCGTCTCGACGCGCGGCTGCGGCATCCTCTGGGACAACGCCTCCAAGACCATCTTCAGCGACTCGCCCGATGGCGCCTCGCTCTGGTCCGAGGTGGCCGACGACCTCGATTACTATTTCATCCTGGGCGGGAACATCGACGGGGCCATCGCCGGATACCGGGCCCTCACGGGCGCCGCCCCGATGTACGGCAAATGGGCCTACGGCTACTGGCAGAGCAAGGAACACTACGAGGACCGCGCGGAACTGCTGCGCGTCGCCGCGGAATACCGGGCCCGCCAGATTCCCATCGATGGGATCATCCAGGACTGGGACACCTGGGAGGGACGCGAGAACTGGAACCAGCTTTACTTCGACCCCAAGAAATTCCCCGAGCCGGCCGGCATGATCGAGATCCTGCACCGCCAGAACTTCCACGTCATGGTCTCCATCTGGTGCGGCTTTGGCCCAAACACCGCCGTCTACCAGGACATGGATAAACGCGGGTTCCTCTATCCGCCGGTGGGCTGGGCCGGCTTCAGGTATTTCGACGCATTCAACCCCGGGGCCACGCGCCTCTATTGGGAATACGTGAAATCCGGCTTCTTCTCGAAGGGACTCGACGGATGGTGGATGGACTCGACGGAGCCGGACATCGTGAACGCCCAGACCAAGGAATCGCAGGAATACGAGATGAAGCGGACGGGGACCAACCACCTGGGTTCCTTCGCCCGCTACCTCAACGCCTACCCGTTGCTGGCGACGGAGGCGGTCTACGCCAACCAACGCCGCGAGACCTCCGCGAAGCGGGTCTACATCCTCACCCGGTCGGTGTTTGCCGGCCAGCAACGGGCGGCGGCCACCACCTGGACGGGCGACATCGGCGCCAGCTGGAGGATCTATCGCAACCAGATCTCCGCGGGATTGAACCACTGCATGTCGGGCGTCCCTTACTGGACCTTCGACATCGGCGCCTTTGTCCTGGGCAGCTACGGCGGCGTGTTCTGCAATGGCGGCAAGGATCCCGCCTACCAGGAACTCTACACGCGCATGTTCCAGCTTGGGACGTTCAGCCCGATCTTCCGCTCCCATGGGTCGGAGACGCCGCGCGAGATCTGGGAGTTCGGTCCGTTCGCCGGCATCCTCGTGAAGTTCGACCGGCTGCGGTACCGGTTGATGCCCTACCTCTATTCGCTGGCGTGGAAGGTCACCAGCGAGGGATCCACGATCATGCGGGGCCTGCCGATGGATTTTCCCGCCGACAAAAAGACCTTCTCCATCGACGACCAGTTCATGTTCGGCCCGGCGCTCATGGTGTCACCAGTCACCGAATACATGCTGCACCGGCCGCCCGAGCCGAGCGTCCTGGTGCCGGCCGCCCATTTCCATACCCGGGACGGCCGGCCCGGGCTGGACGTCACCTACTTCAACGATGACGCCTGGGACACGCCCGTCTGCCGGCGCGTTGAGCCGGCGGTCGATCTTTACTGGTACACCGGCTGGCCGTCCTTCATCACGCAGCCCAGGTTCTCGATGCGCTTCGAGGGAATCCTGGTCCCCGGCGAAACCGGTCCGCACCGTTTCCACATCAAGAGCTTCGGCCCCAGGCATCTGCTGATCGACGGCAGGGAACTGGCGTTCAACTACCAGTCGACGGAGGCGTATACGGTTCCGGTCGAACTCCAGGCCGGCCGCGAATACGCCGTCACGTTCGAGACGTCGAATTCCGTGCTCGGGGCCTTCAAAGCCCAGTTGCTCTGGAAAACCCCCTCGATTCTCGCGCAGGAGAAGGTCGCTGAGGTGCGGCCGCAAACCCGGCCCGTTTATCTGCCCGCGAATGCCGGGTGGACGGACTTTTGGACCGGCCGCGCCATCCCCGGAGGCCGGACCATCGAGGCCGACGCTCCCATCGACAAGATTCCGCTTTTTGTCCGCGCCGGGTCCATCCTGCCGATGGGCCCGTTCGTCCAGTACGCCGCGGAGAAACCGGCCGACCCGATCGAACTTCGCATCTACCCGGGAGCCAATGGCGGCTTTGTTCTCTACGAGGACGAAAACGACACCTACAATTACGAGAAGGGAATCTACACGACCATCGCGTTTCACTGGGACGACGGGAGGCGCCGGCTCTTGATCGCCGCGCGAAGAGGCTCCTATCCCGGGATGCCGGAGCAACGCCGCTTCAACGTCGTCATCGTCGGCCCCGATCACGGAACCGGAATCGACGACACCCCGGCACCCGACCAGGTGGTCCGGTACTCCGGGGAACCGCTGCAGGTGCAGTTCTAGCCCCGCCGGCAGGGGGGCAGGTTCCAAATCTGCTCCGCGTATTCGCGGATCGTCCTGTCGCTGGAGAACCGCCCGGATCGGGCCGTGTTGAGGACAGCCATCCGCGCCCACCGGTCCCGGTCACGATAGGCTGCATCGACCTTTGCCTGGGCATCGCTGTAGGCGCGAAAATCGGCCAGCACCATGAACGGATCGCCGCCGGACAACAGGCTTTGTTGCGCCAGGGCAAAGGCCGCCCCCTCGGAGGGGGTGAAATGGCTGGATCCGAGCCAGTCGACCACCGCCTTCAATTCCTCGTCGCGATGATAGTAGTCCCAGGGATTGTAGCCCCTGGCCCGCAGGGCCGCCACCTCCTCCACGGCAAGTCCGAAGATGAAGAGGTTCTCGGCGCCCACCTCCTCGCGGATCTCGATGTTGGCGCCGTCGAGCGTTCCCAGCGTGAGGGCGCCGTTGAGCGCGAGCTTCATGTTCCCGGTGCCGGAGGCCTCCTTGCCGGCCAGGGAGATCTGTTCGGAAACGTCCGCCGCGGGGATGATGCGCTCCGCAAGCGAGACGCGGTAGTTCGGGAGGAAGACGACGCGAATCCGGCCGCCCAGGCGTTCATCGCAGTTGATGTGTTCCCCGATGACGTTGATCGCGCGGATGATGTTCTTCGCGACGTCATAGGCCGGAGCAGCCTTGGCGGCGAACACGAAGACCCGCGGATGGATGTCCAGCGCCGGGTTCAGCAGCAGGCGGCGGTACAGGGCCAGGATGTGCAGCAGATTGAGATGCTGCCGCTTGTATTCGTGCAGGCGCTTCACCTGGACGTCGAAGATCGCATCCGGGGAAACCCGGACCCCGCATTCGCTTTCAATCAGGGCGGCCAGGTCGATCTTGTTGTCGCGTTTCACCGCCATGAACTCCTGGCGGAAGCCGGCATCGTCCGCGAACTCATCGAGCCGGCGAAGCTGGGCAAGGTCGCTGATCCACGCGGAGCTGCCCAGGGTGCGCGTGATCAGCGCCGCCAGGCGGGGGTTCGCCTGGAGCAGCCAGCGGCGCGGCGTGATGCCATTGGTCTTGTTGTTGAATCTGCCGGGATAAAGCCGGTCGAATTCCGGGAAGAGCGTGCCCTTGAGCAGCGCGCTGTGCAGGGCCGCCACGCCATTGACGGAGTGCGAGCCGACCACCGCGAGATGGGCCATGCGCACCATCCGCCCGCCATCCTCCTCGATCAGCGAACACACCCGCTTCTTGCCGTCGTCGCCAGGCCACTGGCGCTCGCACGTCTCCATGAGGCGGACATTGATCTCGTAGATCAGCTGCAGGTGGCGGGGGAGCATGCGCTGGAAGAGGGCCACACTCCACTTCTCGAGCGCCTCGGGCATCAGGGTATGATTCGTATAGGCAAAGGTGCGGGTGACGATCGACCATGCCTCGTCCCAGGGGAGTTCCTCCTCGTCGATCAGGATCCGCAGCAACTCGACGATTGCCACGGCTGGATGGGTGTCGTTCAGGTGGATCGCCACCTTTTCGGGAAAGTTCGCCCAGGAGTTTTCGGGGCTCTTGCGATGGCGGCGGATGATGTCGCGCAGCGAACAGGCGACGAAAAAATACTGCTGGACCAGGCGCAGCTCCTTCCCGTTGTCCGTCTTGTCATTCGGATACAGAACCTTGGAGACCGTCTCTCCCGCCATCTTCTCGCCGACGGCTTCGACATACCCCCCCTTGTTGAAGGTCGCCAGGTCGAATTCCTCGGTTGCCTTGGACGCCCACAAGCGGAGAAAGTTCACGGTTGGCGTTCCATAGCCCGCAATCGGCGTGTCGAACGGCACCCCGAGGATCGTCTTGGTGTTGACCCAGAACGGCCGGGAGTTCCCGCGGTCATCGAATTCGTGCACGACCTCGCCATAGAGCTGCACGCGGATCGTGTATTCAGGCCGGACAATCTCCCACGGATCGCCGAAAATGATCCAGTTGTCCGGATGCTCCACCTGGTGACCGTTGACGAACTCCTGCTTGAACAACCCGAATTCGTAATGGATGCCGTAGCCGATCGCCGGGTAGTCGTGGGTGGCCAGCGAGTCGAGGAAACACGCGGCGAGACGGCCCAGGCCGCCGTTGCCCAGGCCCATGTCCTCCTCGGCGTCGCGAAGAACCTGGAAATCCAGCCCCAGCGACCGCACGGCCGCCATGGCGTCCTCGAAAAGGCCCGTATTGTGCAGGTTGGCCTCGAGCAGGCGGCCCATCAGGTATTCGAGGGAAAGGAAATAGACCCGCCGCACGTTCCTCCCGTAATGGATGCCCATCGTCGCGATAAAGTCCTCGAGGACGTGATCGCGCACCGCCATCGCCGTCGAAATCCACCAATCCCGCGACGTGGCCGTATGCGGGTCGCGCGCGAGCGTGAAGGTCAGATGGCGCAGGATCTGCTCCCGCAGCGCCTCTGAACGGGGCTTCCCCTGCACGGGAACTGCAGGCGGGGAGGATTTCGCGCCGCTCTTGTTCGACTCGGGTTTGCGACCTGCAGAGGCGGAAGGAGCCATGGCCAGTTCAAAGCACCGAGTGTGCATTTTTCCCCCGTTGGCACGAGCCATTTCTGCACATTCGCCATTGAAATCCAATCTGGCCCCAACCTAGGATGCACCGTCAATGGTTTGCCCGGCGGACATCCTGACGCCCCGGGTCATTTCCCTGTGGCCCTCTCTTGAAGTCCGGCGGGGCCGATCCACGCGAAAAATCATGAAGAAGCCAACATTCACTCCGTGCCCCAAGCATGATCTGATTTTGGTCGCCGGCGCCGGCGGCTTCATCGGCGGATCCCTGGTGCGCTATTTCACCGAAAAAGGTTTCACCCGCATCCGCGCGGTCGACCGGAAGCCCCTCCCCGAATGGTATCAGCGCGTCGGCAGAGTCGAATGCCTCAGCATGGACCTGACGGACGAGGACAACTGCAAGCGCGCCGTCGAAGGCGTCGCCGAAGTGTACAATCTGGCGGCGGACATGGGCGGGATGGGCTTCATCGAGCGTTTCCGCATCATGTGCCTGCGCAGCATTCTCATCAACACGCACCTGATCGAGGCGGCGTATCGCGCCGGCGTGGCGCGGTATTTCTATTCGTCTTCCGCCTGCGCCTACAATACGAGGCTGCAGGAGGATCCGCACTGCCGGGCCCTGAAGGAAACGGACGCCTATCCCGCCTTTGCCGAACGCGGCTACGGCTGGGAGAAGCTGATGTCCGAGATGTTTTGTCAGGAATACACCGCCGAACGCGGCATGCGCACCGCCATCGCCCGTTTTCACAATGTCTACGGGCCCTGGGGCACATGGGACGGGGGGCGCGAGAAGGCTCCCGCGGCGATGTGCCGAAAGGTCATTGAAGCCAGGGACCAGGGCCTCGACACCCTGGAGATCTGGGGTGACGGCACGCAACGCCGCAGCTTCATGTACATCGACGATTGCGTCGCCGGCATCGACAAGATCATGCATTGCAATGAGCTCGTCGCCACGCCGGTCAATCTCGGCACCAGCGAAATGATCTCGATCAACGAACTGGCCGACCTTGCGGAGAAGCTCGGCGGCGTGAAACTGAAGCGGAAATACCTGCTCGACGCCCCGAAGGGCGTGGCGGGACGCAACAGCGACAACACGATGATCAAGAGCATATTGAATTGGGAGCCGGGCATTCCGATCAGCGAGGGATTGAAGACGACCTACAAGTGGATCGAAGGCCAGTACCGCGACCGCAAAGCGGGGAAGGCAACGGTTAAGGACACCATTTGATTTCGCCCGTTGTCCCGGAGGTCCCCACCCTGTAATCCACCGCACCTGCTGCGATCCTGAGCTGCAGCGCCCTCGTGGCGGACTTGCGGGTGAGCGGCGGCGCAAGCGTCGCGTCTCCAAGAAACGCCCGGGCCAGCCTGCCCCGCCTCATGCCGACCGCAGCCTCCATCGCTCCTCAAATGCCGCAAAAAACGCGTCCGAAGATCACCGACGCGATCGGCGGTCTTCCTTATCGGATCCAGCTCGCCGGCGGCTGGATCGACCAGCCGTTCCTCTCGCGGCTCAACCCCTCCCCGCCCGGCTCGATGGTGGTGGCGAGCCTCGAACCCGCCTTTCACCTGATGGAGCGGGCCGGCATGGCCACGGGCTCGCGCAGGATCGCCCTGCGGCTTTGGGGCGACAGCCTGCCGGCCGGCGATCCGGCGGGGCTCGTGGAAGCGCTCTACTCCGAGGAGAACCGCGGCAAGGCCGAACCGTCGGGAACGCAGGATATGATCGGCCTGGTATTCCCCGGCGTCTCCCGCCTCGATTACGATGCGGGCTTCCGCGGAGGCGTATTCCCGAGGCGTGTCGAATCGAACAACGACCCCGCAGCCGCACGCTGGCTGGAACGCATCCTTCACCTGCTCCCGGTCATGCCGCGGCCGGTCGGCTACAACCCCCTCGGAATAAAGAATCTCGATCCGGCCTGGATCGCCCGGCTCGGACGGTCGGGCAGGGACTGCTTCAACGCGATCGCGGCCAGGGACGCCGGCGCGCTGGGAGCCTCCCTGAATGAAACCATGGCTTGCTGGGAGACGCTGCTTCCCCAGACGGTCCGGCACCCCGCCATCACCATGGACCTCCCGGGCCTGCTCCGGTATTATCAATCCAAATACGCCGGTGCCATGTATTCCGGCTGCGGCGGCGGGTACCTGACCGTCGTTTCGCAGAGCCCTGTGCCGGGATCGCTGCGGATCAAGATCAGGATCGCAGGGGACAGACCATGACGAAGGCAGTCGTTTTCTCCAGCCTGGACCGGCTGAATTCCGCCGATTTCCGGTTTCTCCAGGAGGCCGCCAGGCCCGGCGAACTCGAAGTCCTCCTGTGGTCGGACCAGGCGGTCCGCTCCATCACCGGACGGGAACCCCGCTATCCCCAGGCCGAGCGCGAATACGTCATCCAGGCGGTCCGCTACGTGAGCCGGGTGCAGTTGTGCGATGCCGGCGCAGGTCCTGACGCGCTGCCCGGCGGGCTTCCGTTCCGGCCGGATGTCTGGGTCGTCGACCCGGCAGGCGACACCGCGGCAAAACGGGCGTATTGCGCGGCGCACGGCCTGGCGTGCCGCGTCATGGCGCCCGGCGAGCTCACCGGGTTTCCCGAGCCGCCCCCGGAACCGCCGTCGGGCCGGAAAAAGGGGGTCGTGACAGGCTGCTACGATTTCTTCCATTCCGGCCATGTCCGGTTCTTCGAGGAAGTGGCCGGGTTGGGTGATCTTTTTGTCGTCGTGGGCAACGACAGGAACGTGCGCCTGCTCAAAGGCGCGGGGCATCCGTTGCTCACGGCGGAAGAACGGCGTTTCAACGTCGGCGCCATCCGGCATGTCAGGCAGGCGCTGGTCTCCACCGGCATGGGTTGGATGGATGCGGCGCCGGAGATAGCCCGGATCAAGCCGGATTTTTACGCCGTGAACGAGGACGGCGACAAACCGGAAAAGCGCGATTTTTGCCGGATCCACGGGCTTGAATATGTTGTGCTCAAGCGCATCCCCAAGCAGGGTCTTGTGCGCCGAACGAGCACGGAGCTGCGCGGCTTCTGATTTCCCCTATGAACTTCGCCCTGATCATGGCCGGTGGCCCGGGGACGCGCCTGTGGCCGATGAGCCGCAGCGCGCTCCCGAAGCAGTTGATCCCCTTTATCGGAGGCAAATGTCTCCTCCAGCTCGCCTTCGAACGCCTGGAGGGCCTGGTGCCCGCGGAACGGAGGTATATTTGCGCCGGCCTGCAGCACGCGGACGCGATATGTGCAGCCGTGCCCGGATTCTCGCGGGACCGATTCCTTGGGGAACCGGAGGGCCGCGACACGCTCAATGCCGCAGGCCTCGGCGCCGCCGTCATCGCGCAAGCCGACCCGGATGCCGTGGTCGCGGTGTTTACCGCCGATCATATCATCGAGCCGGCGGGGAGATTCCGGGAGACCGTCGCGCACGGCTTCCGGCTGGCCGGGCAGAATGCGGACATGCTCGTGACGTTTGGAATCGCCCCGGCCGCCGCCGCAACTGCCTACGGATATCTGCAATTGGGCGGCCGGCTCGACGAATCCGCCCGGGTCGTCCGGCAATTCAAGGAGAAGCCCGACCAGGCAGCCGCCCGCGCGTACCTGGAGGCCGGGCCCGACCGCTATCTTTGGAACAGCGGCATGTTCGTCTGGCGGGCGGCGACCCTGCTCGACTGCATCCGGCGTTATGCGCCCGGGAATTCGGCGGGGTTGGAGAAGATCGGCCGGAGCTGGGGCACCGCGCAGAGGGAGGCCGTGCTGACGAACGTCTTCCCGACGCTGAAGAAGATCAGCGTGGATTTCGCCGTCATGGAACCCGCCTCGCACGACCCGCGGGTGCGCGTCGCCGCGGTTCCGATGCCGCTGCGATGGCTCGATGTCGGCTCGTGGCCGGCCTTCGGCGAGGCCTGTCCGCACGATGAACAGGGCAACGCCGTCGCCGGCGGGCGGGTGCTCGCGCTTGACTCCCGGGGAACCCTGGTCGCATCGAGCGACGCCCGGCACCTGATCGCCACGATCGGCTGCCAGGACCTCATCATCGTTCACACGCCGGACGCGACGTTGGTCTGCCGCAAGGATCAGGCGGAAGCCATCAAGGAAATGCACCGGCTGGTCGGCGAACGGTTCGGGAAGGAATACCACTGATGACCGTCTTTTCGGCCCGTTGATTCAGTGACAGATCCAGGTGGGGCGGCTTGTCCTCAAGACGCTCTTGGCGCGTTGGGGACAATGCGCTCCACCAGTGTCAGTTCAAACGGGAGTCACGATAGCCACGGAACAGGACTCACCATGCAGCTCTGGAAAACGCTTTCGAGGCGCTTGCTCTGCCAGCCCAACCGGTTCCTGAAGGTCGAGCTTCACGAGGTGGAGCTGCCGGACGGGACGCGCATCCCTGACTGGCCCTGGCTCGTCACGCCCGATTATGTCAACGTGCTCGCGCGGACCAGGGACGGACGCTTTCTCTGCCTGCGCCAGACCAAATATGCGGTTGAGGGCGTGACGCTCGCCCCGGTCGGCGGATTCATCGAACCGGGCGAAGACGCCCTGCGCGCCGCGCAGCGGGAATTGCGGGAGGAGACCGGATACGAGGCCCGGGAATGGCACGCCCTCGGCCGCAGTGTCGTGGACGCCAATCGCGGCGCCGGTGCAGCCAGCCTCTTTCTGGCGTTGGAGGCGGAACGGATGTGCGCGCCCCGGGCCGACGACCTGGAGCAGCAGGAGCTCCTGACCCTGGGGCGCAAAGAGCTGGAGGAAGCTCTGGACGGCGGGGAATTCAAGGTCCTTGCCTGGGCGGCCGTCATTGCGCTCGGACTCCGTTTTCTCGACCGGACCGGGCGCGGCGCGGCGCAGGCGCCGCCCCAGGCACCCCACGCTGGCTGAAGGACGGGGTCTGCGGCGGGCGCGTGAGCAAACTGCGCAGGGAGTGCGCCTGCGACGCCGGCGGGGCAGGCGCCGACCCCGGGTCCACCCGCAAGCGTCTGCGGCCTCAAGGGACGCGCGGCTTCCGCTTTCGATTTCAGCGACCCGGACGGGACGCGATGCCGGCGCAATGGCGCGCGAAGTTCCGATAGAGCAGCAGCCCCTTCTCCTGGCTTTTCTCCGGGTGGAATTGCGTCGCAAAACAACTGCCCCGCGCGATGCCGCACACGAACGGGCCGCCGTAATCGCATTCGGCCAGGACCAGCGCGCGGTCCCGCGGAACCACGTGGTAGCTGTGGACAAAATAGAACGCCTCGCCCTCGGGCCGCAATCCGGCGACAACCGGCGAATCCGGTTGCAGGAACCGCACCGTGTTCCAGCCCATGTGGGGCACCTTCAGCTCGGGCGGCAGGCGGAAGCGCACGATCCTGCCCGGAAAGATGCCGAGGCAGGGAGTCCCGCCCCCCTCCTCGGAAACATCGAAAAGGGCCTGCAGCCCGAGGCAGATGCCGAGATAAGGCCTGTCCGCAGCCATCCAGTCGCGCAGTGCGTCGTCGAAGCCGGTCTGCTGAAGAAATGCCATCGTGTCGACGATGGCTCCCTGTCCCGGGAACACCACGCCGTCGACCCCCGCCATCCCCTCCGGCGCCGCGATGACGCGCACCTCCGCGCCCGTTGTCTGCAGGGCGCGCGCCACGCTGCGCAGGTTGCCCATGCCATAGTCGATGACGGCAATCCTGGGCGGCGGGCCGCGCTGCAAATCGGATTCCAAATCAGTCATTTGACCCGGGGGACTTGCTGGGCTGCACGATCGCGGGTGATTCCAAGGCCGTTCGATGGATGCGGGTCGCCTGCAGGCGGGCTCCCCCATGGCCGGATTCCCGGCTCCGTTTGCCCGCGGGCATATCCCTACAGGGTTCCCTTGGTCGACGGCAGCTGGTCGGCCGCGCGCGGCTCGATCTGCGTCGCGGCGTCGAGCGCGCGCGCAAAGCACTTGAACACGGCTTCGACGACATGGTGCGGCTCCTCTCCGTAGAGGAGCTGGATGTGCACGTTCGCCCCAAGGCTGTTCGCAAACGCCCGGAAGAATTCCTTCACCAGCGCGAGGTTGAAGTCGCGCACGAACATCGTCGGCGCATGGACCTCGTAGACCAGGTGGGGCCGGCCGCCGAGATCGAGGGCGACGCGCGCCAGGGATTCATCCATCGGCAGGAGGAAGAACCCGTAGCGCCTGAGCCCGACCTTGTCCCCAAGGGCGGTCCGAAATGCCTCGCCCAGGACGAGGCCGAGGTCCTCCACCGTGTGGTGATAATCGACGGCCACATCGCCCCGGGCCTTCACGTCGAGATCGAACAGGCCGTGCTTCGCGAACAGCGTGAGCATGTGGTCGAGGAAGGGGATGCCCGTGTCGACCCGTGAGATGCCCGTTCCGTCCACCGCAAGCTGGACGGTGATGTCCGTCTCGGCGGTCCGGCGCGAGAGGGTTGCTATGCGGTTTTTAGCCATGCCTCGATGTGGTCCTGCAAAACAGACATTGCTTCGTCGGTGCCGACGCTGATGCGGAGGAAGGAGGAGGTCAAGGCGTGGCTCCCGAAGTGGCGGACGAGGATCTTCCGGGCGAAGAGGAAATCGCAGAGGCCGCGCGCAACCCCAGGGCCCGTCCGGCCGGCCCGGTCGCGCGGCTCCGTGAACAGGAAGTTGGTCTGCGAGGGATAGGTGAACCAGCCGAGCCGGCCCGTCCACGCCTCAAGCACCCTGTCGCGCGTCGCACAAATCTTCTGCGCCAGCGCCGTGTAGTACTCGGGGTCGCCCAGGGCGGCAAGCGCCGCAGCCTGGCTGAGCCGGCTGACGTTGTAGCTGTCCTTCACGCGATCCAAAAGGCCGATCACTTCGGGCCGGGCCAGCGCATACCCGACGCGCATGCCGGCGAGGCAATGGGATTTGGAGAACGTGCGCACGACGCACAGGTTCGGGTGCTGCGCGACCAGGTCCGCCGCGTTCTCCCGGGCGAACACGGCATAGGTCTCGTCGACCACCAGCAGCCCGCGGTAGCGCCGCAGCACCGCGTCGATGTCCGCCGTCCGGAAGCCGACCCCGGTCGGGGCGTTGGGCGAGGTCAGGAAAAAAACGCTGGCCGCCGAGCCGGCGATGGCTTCCAGGGGAAGTTTCATCGACCGGTCGAAGTCCACGGCAAGGGCGCGCCCGTCCTGGATCCCGACGAGCACCGGATAGAGCGAGTAGCTCGGCAGCGTGAAGCCGGCCGCCGCGGCCGGCTCGCAAAAACAGCGCACGAGCAGGTTCAGGACATCGTCGCCGCCGTTGCCGATGAACACATGGTCCGCCGCCAGCCGATGCAGCCGGCCCAGGGCCTCCCGGAGCAATGCGCTCCGGGGGTCCGGGTAGAGCCGCAGCGCGGCGCCGTCCTCCCCGATCTCCCGGCGCAGCGCCGCGACGACGTATTCGCTCGGCGGATACGGGTTCTCGTTGGTGTTGAGCTTGATCCATCCCGGCTCGCCGGGCTGGAGCCCGGGGGTGTAGGCATGGAGCCGCACCACATGGGGCAGCGCGAGCCTCTGGATGTCTAACCTGGGATCGCTGGGGGACATGGAGGAAGGGCGGCGCGCGGGGTTATTCCAGCCTGATCTCGACGGAACGGCCGTGGGCGTCGAGCCTTTCCAGCGCGGCGAACGCGGCCACCACGGGCGCGGCGCGCACCAGGCTCCCGCGACCATACCGCATCAGGCTGGTGCGGCGCATGAAATCCGCCACCTGGAGGCCGCTGGAGAACCGGCCGCTGCCCCCGGTGGGCAGGACATGGCTGGGCCCCGCGGTGAAATCGCCCAACGCGGTCGGCGTGTCATTGCCCGCCATGATCGCGCCCGCCGTCGTGATGCGCCGGGTGAGATCGGCCGCGGCGCCGGGCGCGACCATGAGTTCGAGATGTTCAGGCGCAACAAGGTTCGCGATCCCGGCCGCCTGCCTGAGGGTCCCGACCTCCACCGCCAGGAAACCGCCGGCGAGGACCCTGCGGATCGCTCCGCCCCGGGAAAGGCGGGGCAATTGCGCTTCGATCGCGGCCTTGACCGCCGCCAGAAGGCGCCGGGAGGTCGTCAGGAGGTAGATCTTCTCCCTGCCCGAGCCGTGCTCGGCCTGGGCGAGCAGGTCGGCGGCGGCGCAATCCGCCCGCGCCGTGTCGTCCGCGATCACCATCAGTTCGCTGGGGCCGGGCAAACCTGCCACGCCGACCGTTCCGAACACCTGCCGCATGGCTTCACACACGTAGGCGTTGCTCGGGCCGAAGACCTTGTCGACCGCCGGGATCGTCCGGGTGCCGTAGGCCATCGCGCCCACCCCGTAGACGCCGCCGACGCGGTAGATCTCGGTGATCCCGCACAGCTTCAGCGCGGCGAGGAGGCCGGGCGCCACGCGCCCTTCGCGGTTGCACGGGGTGAAAATGGCGATCTCGGGCACGCCGGCGATCCGGGCAAGCGTCACGGTCATCAGCACCGTGGAAACCAGGGGCACCTGGCCCCCCGGGATGTTGATGCCGATGCGGCGGATCGGATCGAATTTCTCCCCCACCTGCGCGCCATGCCGGTTGCGGGCGCTCCAGCCGCGCGGCAGCGTCCGGCGGTTGAAGGCCAGCACGTTGGCCTGCGCGGTCACGAAGGCGGCGCGGTCGTCGGAGGACAGCCCCGCCGCGGCCCCCGACAGCTCGGCCGGCGTCACGCGGAACTGGCGCGGAGTCAGCCTGGCGCCATCGATGCGCGCGGCCTGGTCGACCACGGCGGCATCGCCGCGTTCCCGGACATCCGCAAGGATGGCGGCGACCGTCTTCTGCAGCTCGCGCGCGGGCGCGGCCGCCCGGCAGAAGGCGGCGAGTCGGGAGTGGAAGCCGCGGGAACGGGAACGGAGGAGGCGCATGGAAAGGAGACCGTTATGCGGTCCGCCGTCATACGTCAAAGCGTTTGGCGCGGCCCCGGGCGCACTCCAGGGCGGCGCCGGGGCATTCCCCATGAACCCGCCGGTGCCGCCGCGCGGACACTTCTGCCGCGAATAATGTTTCTCCGGCCGCGTGAAATGCGGGGTCCCCCAGGGCAAACGGCCCGGGACGCGCGGCGCGCCTTCCCCCGGGAAATCGTTGGAGCGAGGGCGCGAGCCCCGGCCTCCGGCGGTCGGGTGCGGAGTGAACCCGTGGATTTGCCAAAGGTTATTGGGGATGCCGCCGATGGACGCGGCGTGTCTTTTTTGATATGAGAAAGGGCTGGATTCCCGCCGTGTGTCTGACCGCCCGCATCCCGCGCAGCGGCAGCCCCGATGCCGCCGCCCTTTGGCAACACCCCTCCATGAACCGAAAACAATTCTTGAAGCGATGCGCGTGTGGACTGTGCTCCTGCATGGCCGCCGGCCTGGCACGGTCGGCCGGCGTTTCCGCCGCAGAGACGGCGAAACCCGAGGACTGGCGGCTGCCCTTCGTGAAGCAGCGCTATGCCGGGCTGCTGGAGATCCTGTCCCACCGGATGAGCGAAGACGACCTGAACAAGACCCTGTTGGAACTCGGCTCCTTTTGCTCGGGATTGAGCGACGAGACGAAGCGGAAGTTTCGCGGCGATCTCGAAGGTTTCCGCCAGGCGGTCAAACAGAGCGCGTCGGGGGACAACATCGCCTATGATTGGGAGCATGGCGTCATCACCATGTCGTCCGGGGAACGCGCGGATTGCTTCTGTCCCTTGATCAGCCGTTCCGCCCACACGCCATCCGTGGCCTGCAATTGCTCCCTGGGCTGGCAGAAACACACATGGGAAACCCTGTTGCAGAAACCCGTCACCGTCGAATTGAAGGAATCCGTTCTGCGCGGCGGCATCCGCTGCACGTTTGTCATTCGCATCGCCAGGACCTGAGACGCCGCAGCGTTTCTTCACGGTCGCCGCGGTTCCACGACGGTCGCCTCCCGATCGCGGGAATACGCCGTCAGCCGGCGGTCGAAGAGCGGCGGCGCGGCAACGAAGCCCTTTCACGGAATATGCCTAGAGCGGCTCCGCCGCAACCGAAGGTAGGGGCGCGATCTTGTCGCGCCCTTCAAAGGGACGCAGCAAGCCTGCGCCCCTACGGGTTTCGAACGCCTCGCTGTAGAGCCGGGCGCGCACCCGCGCGGCCCGTGCCCCCGTCCGGCCCTCCATGCAGGAGCATCGGGGCTCGCCCCCCCCGGAACCCAAGCCCCTGATTTCACAGGCGAGACCGTTCGATCGCCGCCCCCAGGGGCAGCTTTGGGCTCGTCGCGGGAGACGGTTTCACTTTGATTGAGAGACGATGAGAACAACGTCCCGATCGTCCGCGGTCTGCCGGCGAACGCTGCCGGGGTTTCTCGTCGCTCTCTTGAGCCTGGGTCTGCGGGCCGCTCCGGGAGCCGCTCCCGGCCGGCCGGACGGCGCGGCGCCGGCAGGGATCTGCATCGAGGCGGAAACCGGCCAGCGGGCGGGCGGCGTCGTAATCGCGAACGCCGGCACGGGATTCTCAGGGACCGGATACGCGACCGGTTTTATCAAGGACACGGACTGCCTGACCCTGACCTTCGCGGCCCGGGCCGGCCTCTACGCCCTTGCGATCCGCTACCGGGCGCCCGTGAAGGGCTTTTCATATGACCTGAACGGGCGGACGTTCTCCGGGAAGTTCGCCGACTCGAAAGGCGCATTTGCCAGTCAGCATTTCGGCAAGGTCGAATTGCGGGATGGAGAGAACACACTTGCGATCCACGGGGGCTGGATGCGCTATGACATCGACCGCGTGGATCTAACCCCCGTGACCGCGCTGCCGGCGCTGTGCAGGCCGGCGGCAACGCTCTGCGACCCGCAGGGCACCCCGGCTGCGCGGGCATTGATGACCTACCTTGTGGAACAATACGGCCGGCGCGCGCTCTCCGGGACAATCGAGGGTCCGGACGTGGACTATGTGCGCAAGGTGACCGGTCACCTGCCGGCAATCATCGCGGGCGACATGCTGAACGTCACCACCACGCCGATCCGGTACGGCGGTGTGATGCCGGGTGAGACCGAGCGGCTGATCGAACGCGCCCGGCAGGGTCATATCCTCACCTGCTGCTGGCACTGGCGGGCGCCGTCCGGACTGCTTGACACGGTGCTTGTCCGCCCCGACGGAAGCCGGCAGGACGCACGCTGGTACATGGGCTTCTACACCCACGCCACCACTTTCGATCTGGCGGCGGCTCTGGCGCATCCCGAGGGTCCGGACTACGCGCTGTTGCTCACCGACATTGACATGGTCGCCGGCGAATTGCGCAAGCTGGCAGACCGGGGCATTCCCGTTCTGTGGCGCCCGTTGCACGAAGCAGAGGGCGGATGGTTCTGGTGGGGAGCCAGGGGGCCCAAGCCCTTTGTCCAGCTCTGGCGCATCCTGCACGACCGCCTGACCCGCGTGGATGGCCTGCACAACCTCGTCTGGGTTTTCACGGGCGCGGCCAATCCGGACTGGTATCCGGGCGATGACGTCGTCGACATTGTCGGCATCGACGAATATCCGGCCGACGTGCGGGATACGCTCAGCGCCACCTGGGACGACATCCAGGCGTGCTTCGACGGCCGGAAGCTCGTCGCCCTGAGCGAGTTTGGCGGTGTGCCGGATCTCGCAGGCGCCCGGCGCCTCGGCGTGACCTGGGCGTATTTTGTCTCTTGGGACAAGGATCTCGGCCCGAGAAAAATGGATCCGGCGGCGCTGAAACGCATTTACTCCGATCCGCAGGTGATCCATCTCGATGGCCTTCCGAAAGACCGCTGGGCTCCGCCCGAGGAGAGCGCGGCTCGCTAGCCTCATCGAACGGGGATCGCGCAACTGAGGGCGCGCGGCCCATCCCCAAGACGCCCCTGGCCGGAGTCCCGCGCCACCCCGGACTTGAAAACCACCCGGGACCGTGTTGAATGCCAGAGTCTTGTTTCCGGCAGGCGCGCCACCGCGCAAAGAGGATGTGCGGAGGGCGTCTGAATCCCCCGTCGTTTTCCCCATGAATCCATTCCCAGTTCGCCGCTTGTCCCTTCTGCATGCGTGTTTGTTCCTGCCAGCGGCCGGGCTTCTCCTGCTCACCGGTTGCGTCGTCGAGGAACGACCCCATCCGCCCCGGGAAGTCGTCGTCGTCGCTCCGCAACCTCCACCCCAGCAAATCGTCGTTGAGACGGTTCCGCCGCCGCAGGACGAGGTCGTTGTGGTGGAAGCGGACGCTCCTCCGCCGGCCGGGGAGATCATCGTCGAGGCTCCTCCGCCGCCGCCAAGGCAGGAGGTGATTCTGGTCCGGCCCTCGCCACGGCATGTCTGGATTGCCGGATACTGGTACAACAACGGACGGCGCTATGGCTGGGTCGCAGGGCACTGGGTTCTCCCGCCGCGTGAAGGCGCCGCTTGGATCGCCCCGCACTATGAGCAGCGATCCAACAGGCAGGTTTTCGTCGCCGGCTTTTGGCGAAACGGCGCGGGAAGACCCGTTGCCAGCGCAAGAGTCGCTCCCCCGCCGGTCATTGCGCCACAACCGCCGTCGCGCGAGCCGGCCGGCAACAACGTCAGACCCGTGCCTTCCGGGGTGATCGTCGTGCGGGAGCGCGTGCCACCCCCGCAAGCCGAGACACGGCCGCCCGCGCCGTCGCGCGACCATGTCTGGATCAAAGGATATTGGCGGCACGACGGCCGCGTCTTCGTCTGGGTTCGCGGCCATTGGGAGAAGCCGCCCCGCCGGGGCATGATCTGGGTCGAACCCCGCTGGGAAGCTCGCGAAGGCGGCCAAGTCTTCATCGAAGGATCGTGGACCGACCATCGACGCTGACCTGATGATCCCGCCGGCGGGGGCCGCCTCGACCCTCCGGGCATCGCGGATCAATCAGCGGAACCCCGGGTCGAAGGCCCTCTCCGCAGGCGCCCGCCGCACCGCATCCTGCATGCGCCCGCCAGCGATCCGCGTTGCGGGCGCAGCAGGCTCGCGCCCCCGGGGGATCGGGCCGATCACCGCCGCGCCGGGAGGTCGTATCCTTCCGGCCGTGACACAACCCGCAACAGGAGGACCCCGTGCGCCTGCACGGATGCCGGACATCCGTCCCCCGCCGGCGGCAGGTCGCGATGCAGCCAGAGGTCGCGCAGCGCCTTCGGCCGGCCGGGCAGGCCGAGTTCCTTCCAGGTGAGCCGCACCGTCTTCGCCGTCTCGTTGCGGTTGAACACCCCGATCGCCCGGCCGCCGTCGCCCAACGGCTTGCTCCAGATCTCGATGCCGTCGCAGCCCGACAGGCGTTCCCCCTGCCTGCCCAGGAGGTCCTGGTCAACGGCGATCACCTCGCCGTTGACGAGAATCTCGCGCGTCTCATCCGACATCGTGCGCAGATCGTTGCCCGCCATGAGGGGCGCCGCCAGCAGGCACCACAAGCTGAAGTGCGTCCGGTATTCCGTTGCGCTCATGCCGCCATTGCCGATCTCGATCATGTCGGGATCGTTCCAGTGGCCGGGGGCGGCATAGGGCGCGAGGCGCGCCTGGTCGAAGCCGATCCCGGACATCGACGCCCAGTTGTCCTGGATGTCGCCGGTGGTGCGCCAGAGGTTGGCGCCGACCTGCGGGCCCCATTTCCAGACGTCGCCCATGCCATATTCGCACAGGCTGTAGACGATGGGCCGGCCGCACTGCGCAAGGGCACGGCCCATCTTCTGGTAGGCCGCCTGGACGCTGGAATCGGCATAGACGCGGGCGGCGCTGCACCAGTCGTACTTGAGGTAGTCAACGCCCCAGGCCGCGTAGGTCTTCGCATCCTGCTCCTCGTGGCCATAGCTGCCCTCGTAGCCCCCGCAGGTCCGCGGGCCGGGTGAGGAGTAGATGCCGAGCTTGAGCCCGCGCTTGTGGACGTAGTCCGCGAGCGCCTTCATGTCAGGGAATTTGGTGTTCGGAACGATATTGCCCAGGGCATCCCGGTGGCCCTCCCAGCAATCGTCGATGTTGATGAAGACATAGCCGGCGGCGGCCATCCCGCTGCTCACCATGGCATCGGCGGTTTCACGGACGATCTGCCCGTCGACCCTGTCGCCAAAATGATTCCAGCTGTTCCAGCCCATGGGGGGCGTTCGGGCGAGGCCATTTGCCGGGACTGGTTCGAGGGCGGGCAACGGAATGACCGCCGGCGGATTCGCCTCCGCCTCCGGCACCCGCACCGCCGTTCCTTCCTCCGAGCCGTGGCCGGCGTAGATGAGCGTCACGCGCAGGTGATCGCCTTCGGGGTGAAGCCGGTAGTCCGTGTTCCAATCGGTGCCAAACACGCCGTCTGATCCCTCCAGGTGGGGCTTGCGTAGCGGCAGATCGACAGAGCCGTTGATCACCACCTTCCCGTCGAGTTGCCCACCGTGCTGACTGAGCACAAAAAAAGTCTGCAGGGTTACGTCACCGCGCCGGGCGAGGTCCATGCGCCACGTGCCGGTGAGATCCGCGGCGTGGGCGGATGGGAACATGAGGGCGAGGAGCAAACTGGCGATCCATTGTTTCTTCATGGAGAATACCGTCGAGAGATGGTGAAGGGTTGCGGCGGACGTGCCCCGGGCAGAAGCAGAACGAAGGCTGCGCTCAGGTCAACCCTCCGGCCGCCGGTTCCCGGCCTTTCTTCCGCGCGCTGGTGTGGCCGTCTGCCTCAAGGCTGGCGGTCCATCGACGCGCCAGGATCTGCCGGCCGGCAGTTTCGAGTCGACCGCCCCGGCTGGTTTGCCGTTCGAAAGCAGGCGTTGAGGGGAAGTCCCCAATCCTGCCCCATTCCGGGACATGGGCGAGCAAGGGGGCGGAAAGGACGGGGACGCCCCAAAAACGGCTAGTCGAGCGGGGTGAGGCGGAGGTTCCTAAGCTCGAACGGGAACCCTTCGGGTTGGATTCCAATCCGTCCGGTGTGCGGATCACAACGGGTGATGCGGTTCTGGACGACGCCGTTGATGCTGACCTCGACCGTCCGGCCCGAGCAGAAGACGTCGATGGAATTCCATTCACCCATGGCCTTCTCGGACACCAGCCCGAGGTGGTCGAGCTGCGGCGCCGGGGCTTCGGGAGGGGACGACAATGTTTCGGCGAACTTCGCGCCACCGACCGGGAGCAGGTCGCCTGCCCGGTTGATCTTGAGCTGGATCTTGAAGAACGATGGCCGGGAACTGCCGCCGGCCGGTCCGGAGGCAACATGCACGAGGATGCCGCCGCTGCTGTTTCTGGGGGCGCCAACGGGCCATCGATATTCGACGTGCAACCGGTAATTCCCGTACGCGTTCGCGGTCAGAAGACAACCCTCCGGTCTGCCGGCGACGGCGAGCACGCCTCCGCTGGTCACGTGACAGGCCGATGCGATGTCGGCGGCGGGATTCGACACCAGCTCCCATCCGGCGAGATCCCTGCCGTTGAAAAGATCAGCCGGCGCGGCCGTGCCGGCAATTCCGCAGGACAAAAGGAACAGGCTGAAGAGGCGCATGGGCATGGGAGTTTGCAGAAAACATGGTTTGGCGGAATCATGCTTGTCAATGCGCGCCGCGCGGTCCGGGGGAGCCCGACCACCCGGTCTCCTGCTTTGGATCGGCGCGCCGGAACTTGAGACCCGACCCGCCGGATGCGCAGTGCAGCCGGCGTCCGGCTGCAAGCCTCAGGCCTTGGCCGGCCGCGCTGCGCCACGGGCCGCGACCGCCCGGTCGACGGCGCGGCGCAGCGCGCAGGCGGCGGCGCAGGGATCAGCGGCGGCGCAGATCGCGGATACGACCGCGATCCCGTCCGCCCCCGCCGTGATGACCCGGGCCGCGTTGGCGGCGGTGATGCCTCCGATCGCGACCACCGGGCGCGGAATGCGGCGCCGCAGCGCGGCGAATGCCGCCTCGCCGATGGCGGGAGCGGCATCGGGCTTCGTGCCCGTTGGAAAGACCGGCCCGAGACCGACGTAGTCAACCGCGGCGTCGAGCACGTCCAGCGGATGCCCGCCGGTGATCGAGAAGCCGATGATGGCGTCCGGCCCCAGGATGGCGCGGGCGACGGCCGGCGGAAGGTCGTCCCGGCCCACATGAACCCCGTCGGCGCCGGCGGCCCGGGCGACATCGGCCCGGTCGTTGACGATGAGCGGAATCCCCCGCGGGGCGAGCAGGGCCTTGAGCGCCCGGGCGGCTTCGACCATCCGGGAGGCGGGCCCTTCCTTCTGGCGGAGCTGCACGAGCGTCACGCCGCCGGCGACCGCAGCGGCAACCGTATCCAAGAGTCCGCGACGCGCGGTCATCTCCGGATCCGTGACCAGGTAAAGCGCGAGGTTGAAGGCGGCAGGCATGGGACGGATTCTTCCGTTCCGTTCTGCAGGAGGCAACGGAGGAAACGGAGCGCGTTTTGCGCCCGCCGGCGCGCGGCGAACGGGTCTGTGACCGGACATGCACAAACCAACGATGTCATCTAATAAATGACAAAGGTTGCGGGGCGGCCGGCGTCTGCCCGCCGGTGTTTCGCAGCTGCGCCCCGTTCAATGAACAGTTTTCAGCCGGCGCCGGATCGTCGCGGCATCGAGCTGATGCAACGCGTCGAGAAGGCGGACTTGAAGGGATCCGGGGCCCGGGCTTTCTTCGGCGGCGATCTCCCCCGCGATCGCCAGGAACGACAGGCCCGCGGCCACCGCCGCAAGGCGATCCTGCTCCACGGCGAGCGCCGCGCCAGCCAGGGCGGTCGCGGTGCAGCCGAGCCCGGTCACCTTCGTCATCAGCGGATGGCCGTTGGACAGGGCGATGAGCCCCTCGCCATCCGTGACATAGTCCGTTGGGCCGGTCACGGCCACCACCGCGCCGGTCGCCCTCGCGAGCTGCCGGGCGGATGCAATGGCGGCGGCGGATCCGTGCGCGGTGTCGACACCCCGGGTCCCGCCGGCCGCCGCGCCGGCGAGCACCATGATCTCGCTCGCGTTGCCGCGGATGCAGGCGGGCTTGAGCCCGGCGAGGGCGGCGGACGTGCGGGTGCGGTACGTTGTGGCGCCCGCGCCGACGGGGTCGAGCACCCAGGGCGTGCCGCGGGCGACGGCGGCCCGGACGGCCTTGTGCATCGCGTCAACCCAGGCGGGCGAAAGGGTGCCGATGTTGACGACGAGCGCGGCGGAGATGGCGACAAACTCCTCGACCTCCTCGCCGGCATGGACCATGGCGGGCGAGGCGCCGAGCGCGAGCAGCGCATTCGCCGTGTTGTTCATCACGACGTAATTCGTGATGTTGTGCACGAGCGGCTTGCGGGCGCGGATTTCCTGGAGAATCCCCGCGCAGCAGTCAGTGGAAAACATAGGGGGCGGAATATGGCCGGTGGCGATGGCCAATTCAAGCCCGGGCCTCTGCCATCAGAGCGCCGGCGCCGGATGCCGCCGGTCCAAAGCAGGGGTTGCAGGCGCGCGCAGATACGCCCCGCGCCCCCACTCGCGGCCCCGCGTCGGACCGCGTTTCGCCCTCGATCGCCGCGCCGAAGACGGCGGCATGCGCGCGAGGGCTGCCTGCGACGGCCGATCAGAACTTCCAGGTGGAACCGAACTTGCCGCTCAGCGAATGATAACTCCTGGCGTCATCGTACCCGACGGAAAACCGCAGCGAACGCGTAGGAGTGAGCATGAAGCCGGCCGTGACCGCATAGGTCTGGTAATCGGGGATGAGATTCGTCTTGAAGTACATCGTGTCGATCACCATTGCGCCGGCCATCCACCGGCCGAACTTTTTGAAGACCTGCACGCCGTTGATCGTGACCTGTTGCTGATCGCGTATCGGGTCGGGATAGTCGCTGTATCCAGTGCTCCATGCCACGGTGAGGGAATCACCGATATTCGCGATCCACCCGCCGGCCAGCGGGAAGGCGAAAGAACTGCTGATGCCGACGTTGTAGACCCAGGAACCCATGTTGATGGCGTCGGACTGGCGCAGGTAGATTCCCGCGCCGGGGGTGACCTTCCACCGGTAGGGCACGTTGTCCTGCTTGTCGTAGACATTGTAGCACCATCCGGCATTGATCCCTTCGCCATAAACTTTCGCGCTGCCGATGCCGCCGTGGGCCTTGAATACGTCTTTGAAATTCGTGATCGTGAACGGCAACGTGCCCACGATGGAGCTGCGGTCGTTGATCTGCCTGCTGTAGGGCACCGTCATGCTCCAGAGATCGGCTTTCACTCCGTCGACTGTGTAGGCGCCCATGCCGATGTCGGCGCCGAGAACGGTGGTCGGAACCTGCCCCGCCTGAGCGGGCGCCGGCGTTCCGGAGGCCTCGGCGGCCATCTCCAACGGGGCGCCCTCGGGACTGAGGAATGCATTTGAATTGGCAACATCCGATGCGACGATGTTGGTTGTCGCGATCGGCGTTCCGTCCGTGACCGCGATGGGATTCTGGGGGGAGTCCCAACTCGGCGAGCCGTAAGGCTCCGAGGGATTTGTATTGTTCTGAGCAAACGCGGCAGCTGCGAAGCACAGTGCAACCGACGCGGAAAACGCAACGTGCGAGGTGGATCTTCTCATAGGGTGCTTGGGTTGGAAATACGGGTTAAATGAGTTGCCAAATCAGTCAATAAGAATCACTAAACATAAAATGGTGGATGACACTCCCGCTCAAGCGCAGGCGCCAGGAAGAAGGGGTGGATGGCGGAGGGTATTTCTGGGTCTTGCCGCCGGGCTGTGCGGGTTGGTTGTGCTGTTTCTGACCGTGCTGGCGACGACTGGGTTCCCTCTGACGACGATTGCCCGGATGGCGCTCAGACGCGCGCAACTGGCTCCGCTGGAGGTCTCGATAGACGCGCTTAATGTCCGCTGGCGCATTCCCGGGACATTGCAGCTCACCATCCGGGGGATTCGCGGAGGAATTCGCGGGGGTGATCCGGTGGCGGGACTCGCCCGCGCCAGGATTGATTTTCCAATTGGACGGCTTGCGGGCAGGCGGGTGCTTCCATCCGATGTGGAGCTGTCCGGTGCGGAGTTCTGGCTGCGGGCGCAGGAGGGAGGCGGGTTCGCGGTGCCGATCCCCTCCGCGGTTGCCGTGTCCAATGCCGCCCGATCCCAGGCGACAGCGAAGGCTCCTCCGGCTTTCACTTTGTCCTCCCTGCCCGGCTCATGCCGGCTGCGGGCAGGCGAAACGACACGGATGTCCATTGCGGATCTTCATCTGCACGTGCTCCCCGCGGTTCGCGGAGAAGCGACGTGGGATGCTCCGGTCCTCGGCCTCTCAGGTTCACTTGCCGGCCGCAACCAGGGGATGGCTGCACTGATCGTGCTGCGCGCCAGCGACGGATCAGATCTCATCGAGAATGAAACAGATTTGCACGTGGATACGGAAACGGTCGCCTCGACGGTTACGATTCCGCAGCGGAGTTTTCGCGAGATGCTTGCGTTTGTGCCTCCAAAAATGGTTCCTGCGGGCCTGAAGTTGGAAGGCGAGGCCGGAATCCGGCTCCATGCGCAGACGCGATTGCCCGCGGCGGAGGAAACAACGGCGGATTGGGAGCTGCAGGTGGCTCCCGGGCGCCTGACTCTTCCCGCATTGCCTCAACCGGTCGCAATCCCGGATACCCTGTTGCAGGGCCGGGCTTCGCTCAAGGGCACTGCGCTCGACGCCCATGTGCGGGTGGCCGCCGGAGGGAACGCGCCCTGGGCCGAGATCCTGGCGGATGCCGCGGTCGATCTGCATTCGCTGAAGGGAACGTTCGCCGTGAAGTCGCCCGGCACCGACCTGGCGCGGCTGGCCGCGTTGATGTCCCGGCCGGAGATCTCCGTCACGGCCGCGCTGCCACTGAAGTTCGACGCGGGGGCGGATTTCGACTGGCCCAATCGCGCCGCGGAAAACCTGCGAGTTAATCTGGACGTGCCCGCCGGCCACGGAGTCGTCAACGGCCGCGAACTTGACTGGCCCGCGATCGGCGCAACGGTGACCGGCCGGGCTTCAGCCGGCTTCCCGGAGAGCGAAGCCGCCGTCGCGGTCAGCGTGAAGGCCGCGTTCCCGACCGGCGCGATAACGGCTGACTCGAGCGCCGCCTGGGACGGGAAATCGCGCCGGCTGCGCGTGCGGTCGCAGAGCGCGCCGTTTGATGCCGGCCCGCTCCTCGATCTTGTCCCGGGCGTGCCGGCCGGAACCGCCCTCGCGCTGCCTGTCTCGTGGACGGTCGAGGCGGACGTTGATGCGCGCGACAATCTGGTGCGGCTGGCCAAAGCCACGCTGGATCTTGGCGCGGGGTCGTTGATGGTGCCCGGGGTCCTGTCCGCTCCGCTGACAATCGCGCCGTGCCAGTTCTCCGCGGAGATCGCCGACCAGGGGGCCACTGCGAAGATCGCGCCGTATGACTGGACCGTGGGTCCGGTGACGATCCACAGCGACGGCGGCGGCTGGACCCGCACAGGCGACAGGCTCGAAGGAGGGTTCTCGCTGGGGGTGGGCCGGGTGAAGGTGGCGGACTGCGTCGCCCTGTTGTCCGGGAAACTGAAGGCGCAGCTGTCCGGGAAGCTGGGGGAGGTCGGCGACCTCGCGGTGGCCGGTTTCGACTGGCGCGAGCACATCACGGGTGTCTGGAAGGACGGGCGCCCCGCTTTTGACCGCACGGTTGCAGACGGGCGGCTCGACCTCGCGATGGGTGGGCCGGAATCGTTGAGCGTGCTGGCCCACGTTGAGATGCCGGTGCCGCCGAAATTCCTCCACGCCGAGATCACGATCCCCGATTTCGTCCAGGCGCGCTGGCGCCTGCCGCTCTTCGAACGCCTGCCCGTGCCCTGGCTTGACGCGCCGGCCAGGGCGCGATTCACCGTCGATCTTGAATTCCCCGGCCGGTTGAAATCGGCGAGCTGGCGGGTCGAAGCCGGAGAGGGCCGGGTTCTTCCTCGGGGATTGCTGGCCAACTGGCTGGGCGAGCCCGTTCCCTTGACCCGGTTCGTCATGGGAGGGTCCGTGGGGCCCGATTTCTCGCGGTTCGATATCGGGGAATTCCTGCTGGAGTCGGGACGCGCCCGCTGCCAGTTCAAGCAGTTCGCGATCGATCTGACGCCCGGTCCGGATCGGCGCCGGATGCACGTGGGAGGCCAGGTCCAGCTGGAGAACTGGTATGCCGAGGACTTTCTTCCCCTGCTCACCCACCCGGTGCGTGACGGTCTGCCCGACCACGGAACGGCGCTGGGCGACCTGGGACTGCAAACGTTCTCGGCCTCGCTGGACGCCGCGATCGCCGTGGGCCCGTCGGGGAATGTGACCATCGAATCGATGAAATACGACGGAAGCTGCGTGCTCCGCGTGGGAGACCAGCCGCTCCCGCTGACGACGACGGCCGGTTACGATCCGGGTGCGCACCGGATTTTCGCCCGGGCGGAAATTGTCGGTCTGCGGCCCGCACAATTCAAACCCCGGCTCGCGCAAGGCCTGCCCGTGGCGCCGGCGGTCTTCGATTTCCCGGCAAGCCTTCAGCTTGAGGCGGGTTCCACTGTGCCGGAGGGCTTTCCGGACACCCCGCTGCCGCCGCCTGACGTCCGCGTGACGATCCACGGCGGGCCAGGCACGTTTCACCGGTGCGATTTCCTCGCGATGGACACGCCTGTGCGCAACTTCGATCTGGAGGCGGATGCCGCGCTGGCCGGCCTCGTGCTCAGGTCATTCCGGGCGAAGGCTGATTTTGAAGGGCCTGTGGTCAGCGTGGACTCGTTGCGCGCCAGTTTTGGGAATGCGCCCGCAGCCGAAGTCGCGGTCCACGTTTCGGATCTGCCGCTCGACTGGCTGCTCGGCCGCGTGCCCTGCGGCATGCTTCCTGCCCGCGCGAGCGCCCTGCTGCCGAAACTCGCGGCTGGCGGCGTGGTGCGCAGCCTGGCATTCGACGCCGGCGGGCGGCTGACGGCGGATAAAGAGGCCCGGCCGGAGATCGTCGCGCTCCATTTCGAAGGTGAACTTGAGAAGCCGTCGGCGCGTTTCGACAACTGGCCCGCCATCGCGGCAGGGCGCATTCATGTGGTAGGCGACGCCCGCGCGGCCCGTCTGGAGGCGGTTGACCTCAAGTCGGGTCCGGTGCGCATCCCCCGCATGGAAATCACCGCGGACCAGATCCTGGGCGATGCGCGGACGGCAGCCGGGACGTTTACCGTGCAGGCGCAGCTCGGGGAGATGCCCGCATTTCTGAAATCGCTGCCGGCGCCCGTGGTGCTTCCGGAGAATCTCGACTGGTCGAAGCTGGCCGGCGATCTGACCGCCAAAATTTCGTTTGCGGCGGACTTGCAGCGCCTGCCCGATCCGGCGGCCGCATCAGGTGAGATTGAGGTGCGGGTGGACGGCTTCAGCGCGCCGGCGCTCCCGGGCCGTTTCGAAACGGCACCCGGTTCATGTGAGGCCCGCCTGAAGCTGAAGAACGGGGTGGCGGACCTTCAAGGAACGCTGGCAGCCAATCTCCGGAGCGGATTTGACCTGGTCGAAGGTCCCCTGCGGGTTCAATTCTCCGCGCGCGGGGAAACGGCGGGCAAGGCGGAGGCATCGGTGGCGGTCGACCTCAAGGAGGCGAGGCTGCGCGCACCGGGGCTTGCCTGGGAGAAACAGGCCGGTTCCGAGTCATCGCTGGAGGCGAGGATGGCCACGCCTGATTTTCGCTGCGCCGGGAACGCGGCGTCCGCGATATTCGAGCTGACGGGGAAGGGGCTGATCTACCAACAGCTCAAGATCAAAGGCAAAGTCGATGCCAACCTGGCGCCCGGGGGGCCGCAGGCGGTGAAGCTCGTGTGCGATCCTGTCGAAGCCGACGCCACGTCGCTGCGGCTGGAGGCCAACGCGGCATGGCCGCAATCCATCGATGTCACGTTGTCGGGGACCCGGCTCGACCTGAGGCCGCTCGTCCGCCTTGCTGCTCCCCGGTTGGCGGTTCTCAACGCGCCGGCGAAACCTCCGCCGGCAGCGGCCGCAAAAGGCACAACCCCTGCAGCGGCTCCTGCAGCGCCCGCCGCCGTGACTCCGGCCGCCGGATCACCGGCCAACGCTCAAGCGACGTGTCTTCCCGCCGAGTCGAAGGTGAGTGTCAGCCTGCAAGAGGTCGTGCTGGGCGGCGGCCGCACGCTCGCTCCGTTCCAGTTGCAGGCGCAATTCCACGGAGCCCGGCCGATTGCAGGCGATTTTCACTTTGCGTCCCTCGGCCATGGATTTCGAGCCACCTTGTGCCCGGGCCAGGATCATCCCGCGTGGACGCTGCAGATCGACGAGGTCGGCGATCTTCTCGCCGTCGGCACGGCGCCGCTCAAGGAACTGCCGCTTTCGATGACAGCTGAGGGCACGACGATCGGCCAGTTGACCGGACTGCCGGAGAGCTTTTCAGGCGGCCGCCTGAAAGCGGATGGCACGATTGACCCCGAAGTTGCAGCGGCCGGCGTGCGGGGCCGGCTGCAGGTTGCGGATCTCCGGTTGCGCACCGAAGTTCCGTTTTTTTTGCGCATCGCCGCGCTGGCAAAACGGAAACTCATGATCACCGTGCCGTTCAAGGAGTTCAGGATCGACGCGTTCACGCTCGGACTGGACAGCCTTCATTTGGAGAACGTACTCCTGGACGGGCCGATCACGCTGACGGCGGAAAAGCTCGATCTGGATTTCGCCACGACGGAGCTGTTTCTCCGCGGCAAGGTTTTCGGCATCTGGTTTGAGGTCAAGGGACCGCTCGGCAACCTGCAGTACTACCTCTCCGACAAGAACACATGGATTAAATCCATCACCACGGAAGACGAATTCCAATGGTGACGAGAACAGGAGCCAATCGGGAGACCGGCAGGGTGGCGCCGTGACCGAGGAACTCTGCGGCCACCGTTTCAGCGCCAGCAGCGTCCCGGCGGTCACCGTGCAACTCGATGGCGAGTTGGAGCACTTCATGACCCCACCGCTTGGCGAGGACAACGCCTATGCGTGTGGCGGTCCAGACGAACTCGATTCGTCGCGCGGAAAGACCCGACGGGAAATCGCGCGGGCCCGATACGTCACAGGCACCTGCCAGTCGGCATACCCTGGATCGAAGACCTTCATAGCCGTGACCACCTGCTGCCGGAACGTCGTTTCAATCAAACTTCCCTGTCCCGGCCAGATCTTGAAATGCACGCGTAAGAAGCTCCAGCCTCCGCCGGGCGGAGTCTCCGCTTCACCGATCACCGGCTCGCTGAGAATGATGGCGCCGAATTGCGCCCACATCCCTTTCGCCACAGTTTCGACGACTTGAACGACTTTTTGCTGATCGGCGCCGTGTGGAATCCATACATCGGCATAGGCGTCGATCCCGCCGTGCGGAAACCGGCTGACGTTGGCAATGGTCCGGTTGGGGATGAAGACCTCCTGGCCGTTAAAATTGGCAACCTTGGTGAACCGCAGACCAATTTCCTCCACGCGCCCGATGACGCTGATCGTACTGACGATTTCCACCATGTCGCCCACATCCATTGTGTCCAAGAAGATCAACGTCAGGCCGATGACGAGGTCTTGCACCAGGCCTTGGGATCCAAAGCTTATGGCCAGACCGACGACGGAAGCGCTCGCCAGATAGGCCGTCAGGTTGACCCCCAATTCCTGCAAGATCAGGCCCAATGCAAAAAAATAGGTGCCAAATATGATGGTACTGACGACGAGGCGGTGCAACGTGACGAATTTCGGCTGCTTCGCCACAAAGCCGAGAGTATCCTTGGGCATGCGGCTTCGGCAAATGATCCACTCGCTGACATGGCGGATCACCTTGACCACAGCGTGCGTGGCAACAGCCAGGCCGACGATGATGATCAGGCGCGTTTCGGTGGAGGAATCGTGGCCGGAGAAATGGGCATAAACGCGGCCGACAACGGATTCATTCATATGGACCAGCGGGGAATCCATGTTTTGAAAGCTGGTTGGTTGCGCTGCAAAAGGCAAATCAGGGCTCTGGCTCGGTTTCGGCTTCGAAGATCAGCCGCGACTGGTCGGGTTCGCTCCAACAATGACGGGGTCGAGAAATCAGGCGGGATCCGCCGCAGGGTCCGGCGCTCGCTCCTTCTCGGCCGGTGAACAACCGCGTGCAGACCAGCATAACCGAGGACTTGTCATGACAGATGGTGTAGACCCTGAATCAATGGGACGCATCCGGTCGTTGCCGTGCGTCCTTTGGAAATGGTCGGGGTGGTCAGATTCGAACTGACGACCTCTACGTCCCGAACGTAGCGCTCTACCAGGCTAAGCTACACCCCGATGTGGACGAACCGGAAGGACCGACGCTCCAGGCGCGCTCTGACAGGCCGGCCGTCTCAAAGCGGAGGAAGATGGGATGGGGAACCCTGCCGCTGCAAGAGCAAAATCTCCTAGCAGCCGCGGCGTAAAACCGCCGACCGAACCTCTCCCCCGTCGAAAAATCGGGCCGGCGGCGTCAAAATCCGGTCCCAACTGGATTCTTGTCCAGCCTCCGCCTTACGAAACCACTTTTCAGGTCTCACGCACTGCTATGCACAAGTCTGTTCCAAATGGCGCCAGCCATTTGCTTAGGAACATGGAGGGCGAAGCCCGACAGGTTCCTAGGTTTTGGAGAATCACCCGTGAGGTACTCATGCCGGCCGCCGAGATGCAGATCCAATATTCGAACAGGCGCCTGCAGCCAGAAAGCCCTTGCTTCGCGCAAGGTCCGGGACATTGCATCATGAAGCCCTCCCCATGAGCATGCGGTTCTGCATCCTTGGCAGCGGCAGCGACGGCAATTGCGCCCTGCTGCAAACGGAAAAGGCCCGTGTCCTCGTCGACGCCGGGTTTTCGGCCCGCCGCCTCGGACTGCTGCTGGCCGGGGTCGGCGAGTCGCTTGACCGCATCGACGCGGTCTTCCTCACCCATGAACACGGCGACCACACCGCCGGGATCAGCGGCCTGTCGCGCCATCCGCACATCAAGGTCTTCGCCAATCATGCCACGGCTCGCGCGGTCCAGGCCGGTCTGAAACACCGCCCCGACTGGCAATGTTTCGAGACCGGTGCACGATTTCGCTTCCGCGATCTGGAGGTCGAGAGCTTCGCCGTGCCCCACGATGCGCATGATCCCGTCGCCTTCCTCTTCACCTGCGGCAGGGACGACCTGTTCACGCCGGCGGGCCGTCTCGCCTGGCTGACCGACCTCGGCCACGCCCCGCAACACGTCCGTGAGCGCATCCGGGAGGCGGATGTTCTCGTCGTCGAGGCCAATTTCTGCCCGCAGATGCTGAAGGATGATCGGAAGCGGCCCTGGTCCGTCAAGCAGCGCATCAGCGGACGGCACGGGCACCTTTCCAACGAAAGCGCCCGGGAGCTGCTCCTTTCCGTCGCTTCGCCGCGCTGGCGGCACGTCTTCCTCGCCCACCTCAGCCGGGAATGCAACAGCCCCGCCGCCGTTGAAGCTGCATGCGCCGGCGTGCTGGCGGCGCTCAAATGCAGCTGGTCGATCGTCAGCCCCGGGACGGGTACGCCGTTCTTCGAGTTCTGAGCCGCAGCCGGGCGTGGATCCGGCGCCCCGGCGATCCGGCGGTCATGTCCCGTTGAACCCCGCCTGCTCGAGCTCCACGCGCAACGCCTTGAGCGACATCTGCAGTTCGTAGAGGAACACGATCAGCGACGCGATCAGCAACGTCATGCAAAGAATGAAACATAGCGAGACCAGCAGCGCGGCCTCAATGCTGAGCAGGGCCCCCAGAAAGAGCAAGATGATGAGCAACCCCGCAAGTAGAACGCTCGCCGTGGCCAGGATGATGGAGAGCCGGACGACTTTCGCCCGGCGGTAAAGGATGGCCAGCTGCGCGACGAGGAAGTCCCGCTCGGCGCCCGCCCGGGGCAGTTCCCGCGCCAGCAGGCGCGAGCGGTCGACGATGCGGCCGAGCCGGTTGGTCATCGACAAAAGGAGCAGGCCGACGCCGGAAACCAAAATGACGGGGCCGATGGAGGTCTGGATGACGGGGATGAGTTGCTGGAGCGTGAGCGAGGTCATGATCGACGGATGATCCTGGCAGACAGATTGCCCGCCCCCTCCTCCTTCAGCAATGCTGTTCAGCGGCCGCCCCGTGTTCCGCTGGGGCGTCTCTCCTGGTTTGCCCTTTTCCAAATCCTGGATATCGGTCGCGTCCATCCCCGCCATGCCACGGCCACCGCTCCGCCTCCGCCCGCTTCCGCCGCCCTCCGGCAGGCTGCTGGCCGGCGGTTGCGCCGCGCTGGTCGTGCTGCTCGTCGTTTTCGCGGCGAGTCCGGCCCTGCATGAATGGCTGCATCCCGATGCGGATCACGCCGACCACGAATGCGCCATCACGCTCTTCATGCACGGCGTGGACGCAGGAGGGGCGGCGGTTGTGGCGGCGGCGACCGTCTGGCGGGTCGTGGCATCGGCCCGATGCATTCCCCCCGGGCCGGATCTCGACCGGCGCAGCCGCTGGCTGCCGCCGGGAAATGCGCCGCCGGCGTTGAGTTGACCGCACTCTCGCTGCGGGTGCCTGCGCGCATCCGCATGCTTCCGACCAGGCCCACGCCAGGTGTGTTGGCCCGGAACCTATGCGCTCAATTCCCTCCACACCGCCTCATCATGTCCATTCGCCATCATCTTCTCCTTTGCTCGATTGCCACCACCGCTTTCGCCGCCGACCAACCTCCCGCCGACGCCACCATCAACCAGACTCCGGTTTTGCTCGACCCTTTCGTGGTCATGGGTCAGCTCAACAAGGCCCGCGACGCCATTGTGCCAAGCCTCGGCGCCACCACCTTTGTCATCACGAGCGCGCAGATCGAGTTCCAACCGCTGGGCGACAACGCGCCGTTCAACCAAGTCATCCTTCAGGCGCCGGGAGTGGCGCAGGACTCGGCCGTCAACGGCGACCTGCACGTCCGCGGTGAGCACGCGAACCTGCAGTACCGCATCAACGATGTGTTGTTGCCGGAAGGAATCACCGGATTTGGCCTCGAACTCGATCCTCGTTTCGTCGACTCGATGCAGTTGATCACCGGATCGCTCCCGGCGCAGTACGGCTTCCGCACGGCCGGAGTCGTGGACATTCACACCAAGGGCGGATCGTTGACGAACGGCGGAGAGGCGGAGGTGTTTGGCGGCAGCTTCGACACGCTGCGGGAGGGTTTCGAAGTCGGCGGTTCCGCCGGAAAATCCACCTGTTTCGTCGACGGCAGCTTCGACCACAACGACATCGGCATCGAGAACCCCACGGCCGGCGCCACGGCGGTCCACGATGTTACGGATCAGTACAAGCTGTTTGGCTATCTGTCCCGCATTTTGAACGACACAAGCCGGATCAGTTTGATGGGCAGCGCATCCGACAGCAATTTCCAGGTTCCCAACACCGCGGGATTGCCCCCCGGGAAGTCCCCCGACGGCGTTCCGTGGCTGCCGGGAACGTTTGATTCGGCCGGATTGAACGAGCGGCAAAACGAGCAGAACTATCTCGGCGTGGCGGCCTATCAGAAGTCGGCTGGCGAGCTTAACCTGCAAGTTGCCGGCTACGGCCGGTACAGCAGCGTTCATTTCATGCCCGATCCCGTCGGCGATCTTTTCTTCAACGGCGTGGCCAGCGACGTGGCCCGCACGATCTTCTCTGGCGGAATGCAGGTGGACGCCAGCGACCTTGTCCAAGAGTTCCACACCGTCCGCGTGGGCGCCATGCTGCTGGAGGAACACCTGAATGCCGACACAACCACCACCGTGTTTCCGGTCGACGACGCCGGCAATCCGACTGGGGCGAGCTACCCCATCGCGGAAAACGGCGCCCAGCATGCCCTTTTTATCGGCCTGTATGCGCAGGACGAATGGAAGCTCGCGACGAATCTGACCCTCAATTATGGCGCGCGTTTTGACCTCTATTCCTCATCGTCCGACAAGGAGGGCCAGGTCAGTCCACGGGTGAACCTGATTTACCGGGCGACGACGGAGACGACCTTGCACGCCGGCTACGCCCGATACTTCACACCGCCGCCCCTTGAGAATGTCTCCGCGACTGCCGTGGCACAGTTCAACGGCACCTCGAACGCATCCGCGGTGACGCAGGATGATCCGGTCAGGACCGAGCGGTCGGATGACTTCGACGCCGGCATCAGCCAACAGGTGGCGCCGGGTCTTCAAGTCGGAGTGGACGGCTATTGCAAGACCGCCCGCAACCAGCTCGATGACGGTCTATTCGGCCAGTCGCTCATTCTCTCGGCGTTCAACTATCGCGATGGCAGGATCGATGGCGTCGAATTCACGGGTTCCTACACCAAAGGCGGGTTCTCCGCGTACGGCAATCTTGCCAAATCGCGCGCCCTGGGCCGGGACTGGGACTCCGCGCAATTCCTGTTCGACCCGAGTCAACTCGCCTACCTCCAAAACCATTGGATCCACCTGGACCACGACCAGGAGCTCTCGGCGTCCGCCGGATTGAATTACACGTGGAAGGAATCCCGCGGCAGCACTCGCGTCTACCTGAATGCCGTCTACGGCAGCGGATTGCGCACGGACGCGACGGACAGCCTCGGCAACGTCATTCCGAACGGCGGCCATGTTCCGGGATACTACACGTTCAACATCGGCGCGGAGCACGATTTCCGGCTGCAAGCCCGGCGGTCGTTGAAGCTCCGGCTCGATGTCGTCAACCTGCTGGACAAGAGCTACGAGCTGCGCGACGGCTCCGGCGTCGGCGTCAATGCGGCGCAGTTCGGGCAGCGCCGGGGCCTGTTCGGCTCGGTCGCCTACGCCTTCTGAAGGGCATTCGACGACGGCGAGTCACCCGCAGCCGCGCCGCCTTTGTCATTTAATAGATGACATCGATGATCGGATTCAAGACGACTCGCTCGCGTTCGTGACCAAACAGCAGGCACAATTCCAATGAAGCCGGGATGCCGCACCAGGTCGAGTTTCTGATCGTCGCGAGCTTTCCCATTGACATTCTAGGGGAGCGAGCTTCCCATAGATATTCGACGGAAGCGTTGCGCCATGGAAAAACTGGACCTCCTGCAAGGCACCCTGGATATGCTGGTGCTGCGTGTGCTGAGCGGCGGACCGATGCACGGCTGGGGAATCGCCGCCCGCATCCAGCTCCTGTCGAAGGACGTGCTCGTCGTGGAGGAGGGATCGATCTATCCGGCCCTCTACCGCATGGAACAGAAGGGCTGGATCAAGGCGGAATGGGGCCAGTCTGAGAACAACCGCCGCGCCCGGTTCTACGAACTTACGAAGGATGGCCGGAAGCAGCTCGTTGCCGAGGCCCGGGACTGGGGCCGGCTCTGCGTGGCAATCAGCGCGATCATGCAGGGGAGCTGAACCACCATGTTCGCGCATTCAAAAAGCAGACCGAGTGCGGCAATCCAGCCTTGCGGCAGGAACGGACCGCCCGCCATTGCCAATGCTACGGCGGGCAGCCCGGGCAGGCCGTTCTGCTCGGCGCGCCCAGCCACCTTCGCCAGGGCTCCGGCGGACTCGCGAATGCAGAACTGCCCGCCAAAGCCCCAGCGACGGCGGGCGGTCGCGCCCTGGCGATGGCGTTCGGTTGTCACGCAATACGTTACCAAATTCAGGGCCGGAAAACCTGCGGACGGTTGCTCATGAAAGCGCAACTGCACACCATCCTGACCCGGCTGGCCGCCCTGTTCCGACGCCGGCGGATGGAGAGGTCCATGGCCGAGGAAATGCAGGCGCATATCGAGGTGCTGACCGAAGCCAACATCGCAGCCGGCATGTCACCCGATGAGGCGCGCCATGCGGCGCAGCGTCGGTTCGGCGGCGCTGACCAACTCAAGGAGCGCTGCCGCGACCAGCGCGGCTTCGTCTGGCTGGAGCAGGTTGTCAAGGACGCTGGATTTGCGGTGCGCTCGCTGGGCCGCGCGCGCGGCTTCACGCTCACCGTTCTGGCCGTTCTGGTTCTGGGCGCCGGCGTGGCAACAATGGTCTTCGACCTTACTGCGTGGATTCTGGTCTTTGACCAGCCCTACCCGCATCCCGAGCAGCTTTTCCTGATCGGCTTCAAGGACAAACGCTCCTCGAACAACCCCTATCAGTGCGCGACACAATTTCAGGCGTATCAGGAGCAGACGAATGTTTTCTCGGAGTATGCGGTCGTCACGCGCGACGTTGCCAACGTGGTTGTGGGCGGGGAACCAACGGTGGCGAATCTTATCGGCGCCTCGATCGATTGCTTCCGGACGCTGGGCATCAAGCCGGTGCTTGGCCGGGGCTTCTTGCCGGAAGAGTACCGCGCCGGCGCGGACAACGTGGTGGTTATCACCGATCTTTTCTGGCGAAAGTATTTCGACGCCGCCCCGGATGTTCTCGGTCGGCGCCTGCTGGTCGATCAACAGCCATGCACCGTGGTCGGGGTCCTGGCGGTGGGCCAGGATTTTCCGCCGGCATTCGATGGTGACGTTTATCGGCCGTTCGTTTTCCGGTTCGATGCACAAAACCCGTTTGGGACCACGGTCTTTATCATCGGCCGGCTGAAACCGGGCGTGCCTCCGGAACATGCCCGCGCCGCCCTGGCCGCAGTCAAGCTGCCAACGATGCCCCCCTGGGCCACGGCCTTTCTCGCCGACCAGGAGCCGGTCTTGATGAGGCCAACCGATGTGGCCCGGCCGGAAACGTATTGGGTGATGGCGATTGCGGCTGCTTTGCTCTATTCGATCGCCTGCCTGAACGCGATGAACCTGATGCTCGTCCGCCTGTTGGGCCGGCGCCGGGAGCTGAGCATCCGCCTCTCGCTCGGTGCGACCCGCTGGCAGATCGCCCGGTTATTGTCGATCGAGAGCACCGGTCTGGCGCTGGTCGCGAGCTTGATCGTGGCATTTGCCGCCCGTTGGCTTTTCCCTCCCTTGATCGCTCTCATCACCAACAGCGAGGCGGCAAACTACCAGTCATTCTGGGACTGGCGCACGCTGGGATGCATTGCCGCGCTGAGTCTGCTGGCCGGCGTCGCCATCGCGCTCGCGCCGGTGTGGCGCTTGATGAGAGCCGAGATCAATCCGGGTCTCAAAGAAGGCGGCGCTGCGGCGGGTGAAAGTCGCGGAGCGGGGCGCCTGAGAACCTCGCTCGTGATCTTTCAGGCGGCATTTGCCGTGATCCTGCTCGCCGGAGCAGGGCTGATGGTGCGGTCTTTCGGGCGATTGCACCGGACCAATCTCGGGTTCGATCCGGTGGGAAGGGTGAAGGTGATGATTTCATTTCCCCGCGGTTATGACCAGAAGCCAGAAGCCCGGCTGCAGCTTTTCGAGCGGCTGCGGCAGCGACTCGAAAAAGTTCCAGGCGTGAGGGCAGTTTCTTCTGGCCAGGATACCCTGTTGGAAGGTGGGTTTGGAGGAACCGCTCAACTCTTAATGCCCGATGGAACCTATCGGCCGGTGGCCGGAACCTTTGTCGCCGCCGACTACTTGAAGACAGCCGGTCTGGTCCTGAAAAAAGGGCGATGGTTCTCGGGCAAACGCGGCGAATATGAGGTCGTGATCAACGAGACTTTCGCCAGGACGCGATTCGGCGATGAGGATCCGATCGGCAAATCATTCAAGCTGCTCGTCTCGGGTGATTTCAATCAGCCGGTGGTCGGAGTCGTTGGCGACGTGAAGGAGATGGTACGGTCCACACCGGGCATGCATTTCTACGTGGCGGACTGGGTATACCCGTTGAACCTTTCCATCCTGCTGCTCCGGCTCGACCGCGATCCCGGGAAGGAATTCGCAGGACTGATCCGGCACGCGATCTATGAGTCCGATCCCCAGCTGATTGTGAGCCAGGTGAGTTCGATCAATGAAATCGTCGGCAACACGATGTGGGCGGAGCGGTTTGCATTCACAATTCTGAAAGGACTGTCTGCCACCGCATTGGCGCTGGCAGTCGTGGGGCTGTTCTCGGTCATCGCCTACACGGTTGACAGCCGGATGAATGAGTTTGGCGTGCGCCTTGCGCTTGGTGCGCAGCCAGCGAACCTGTATCGGCTGGTAATGAAGCGCGGGGTGATGGCGGCTGCCGTCGGCGTGGCCGTCGGCATCGCGGGCGCCCTGGCGCTTACCCGCTTCATGCAGAGTCTGCTGTTCGAAACCACGCCCTACGACCCGCTGGTTTACGTCGTGGTCGCGCTGCTCCTGCTGGCGTCGGCGGCCCTGGCTTGTCTGCTTCCAGCGCGACGGGCGGCGAGGGTCGACGTAGCGCGGTTGTTGAGAACAGAGTGAGCCGGCGTCACCCTTCCAGCCCGAAGACGGCCTTGACGTAGTTGTCGACGTCGAAGGGTTGCAGGTCCTCGGCCTGCTCGCCGAGGCCGACGAAGTAGATCGGCAGCTTGAGTTCGCGCCAGATGCCCACAATGGCGCCGCCGCGCGACGTGCCGTCGAGTTTCGTGACGATGAGGCCCGTCAGGCCGAAGCTCTTGTGGAAAACCCGGGCTTGTTCGATCGAATTGGAGCCGAGCGAACCGTCGATCACCAGCCAGGAATGCTGCGGCGCCTCCGGATCGTGCTTGCGCAGCACGCGGCGGATTTTCGCCAGCTCCTCCATGAGGTTGCTCTTGGTGTGCAGGCGGCCTGCGGTGTCGATGATCAGGTAATCGCGGCCGCGGGCCTTGGCCGCCCGCCAGGCGTCGAAGGCCACCGCCGCGGCGTCGGCCCCCGTCTGGCTGGCGACAAGTTCGAGCTTCAGGCGCTCGGTCCACGTGCGCAATTGCTCGATCGCCGCGGCGCGGAAGGTGTCGCACGCGGCAACCGTCACCGACCGGCCGTCCTGGCTGAGCATCCAGGCGAGCTTGGCCGCGGTGGTCGTCTTGCCGGAGCCGTTCACGCCAATGAGGCAGATGACCTCCGGATTGGCCGATTCCTCACGGCTGCGAGGCGCCCCCCGAACCGGCCTTCGCTCCCGGCCAGCGTCCGGCGGAGGACCGCGGCGCCGATGGCGGCCGCATCCTGCCCGCGCAATTCCCGATCCTTCTGGTGGGCGCGCTTGATCTCCTCGATGATCTCGGTCGTCGTCGCCACCCCGAAGTCGGCCGTGTACAGCGCCTCTTCGAGCTCGTCGAGCGAGGCGGCGTCGATCCTGCGTCCGCCAAAGAGCGCGTGCGTCTTCTGCGTGATGGCCGCGACGGTCTTGGCCAGGCCGTCCTTGAATTTGCGAAAGAAAGATAACATCCGGCAGCAACTATGTGGAACTCAGGAAATCAGGGCGGTGCGCCCTTCGCAGCAGTTTCAGATGGCGCCTGCATGGGTTGAGAATGAATCCTTCCCCCCTGGTTTCCTGAGTTCCACATTCCTCAAGTAGCCGCCTTGCGCGCGTCGCGCCCGAGATCGCCCTTCAGCCGGTCGAGGATGCCGTTGATGAACCGCTTGGCATCGGCGTTGGAGAACTGCTTGGACAGGTCGATGGCCTCGTTGATCGAGACCACCGGAGGGATGTCCTTCCGATAGAGCATCTCAAATATGGCCAGGCGCAGGATGGCGAGGTCGATCTTGGCGATGCGGTCGAACTCCCAGTTTTGCGCCAGGCTTCGGATCTTCCCGTCGATCTCGCCCGCATGTTCGATGACGCCGTGGATCAGCTCCTCGCCGAAGGCGTAATGGTCGCGCGGGTTCTCGCGGCCTTCGAAGAACACCTCCAGGTCCTCCTGGAGATCGGCCGGCGCGTTGAGGCTCCACGCGTAGAGGTACTGCAGGGCGGCCACCCGGCCGTCGCGCCGCTGGGTGAACTGACCTTTGCTCATCGGGATAGCTTTCGTCGGAGCGCGGCCATCTCGAGCGCAGCCTGCGCAAACTCGGCGCCCTTCCGGATCGGGCCCCCGCAGCGGGCCTCCGCCTGGCGCCCGTTCTCCGCCACAATGACCCCGTTGATGACCGGGATCCGCATCTCGAGGGCCACCTGCATCAATCCCCGGCTCGCGGCCCCGGCCACCAGCTCATGGTGCAGGGTCTCGCCCCGGATGACGACCCCGAGGCCGAGGCAGACGTTGGGACGATGCCGCCGGCACAGCAGCTGCACGGCGCTCGGCAGTTCGTGCGAACCGGGGACACGCACCACCACGATCCTCCGCTCGCGCACCCCCGCGGCGCGCAGGTGGTCATAAGCCTGGCCCAGCAGCGCCTCGACAAACCGGGCGTTGAAACGCGCGGCCGCGATGCCGACCGTGAAGGCGGCGCCGCGGATCTCCAACTTTTCGGGCGCATGCTGGCTCATGATGAAGGCGCCCACGGCAAACCCGAATGCGCATGGCTGCAAAACAAAAAAACAAACCGCCGCCCGCTCCCCTTCCCCGCGGGCCGGAGGCGCGAGGGCCCCCAAGGCCGCTAAAGGGGCACCTGTTCGACGATCTCCAGGCCGTAGCCGTCGAGACCCACGATCTTCCGGGTGCTGTTGGAGAGAAGACGTATCCGGCTCAGGCCCAGCATGCGGAGGATCTGGGCGCCGATCCCGTAGTCGCGGAGGCTCATCGGCAAAACCGTTTCGCCGGGCTCGGCATTCAGGCGCTGGAGCAGCGCCTCGCCCGCGTTCGGCGGCTCCATGTAAACCAGCACACCCCGCCCGGCGCGGGCGATGGCCTCGAGCGAAGCCGCCACGGCATGGCCGCTGCCGGCGCCCTTTGCGCGGAACACATCGCTGAGAAGATTCTCGCTGTGCACCCGGACCAGCGTCGGCGTGGAGTCCAGCGATCCCATCGTCAGCGCGAGATGCTGCCGTTCGTCGAGCGCGCTGCGGAAGACGTGCAGCTCGAAATCGCCGAACTCCGTCGGAAACGGCTTGGTGCAGAGAAACTCGACGAGCCGGTCCCGCTTGATCCGGTGCTCGATCAACTGGGCGATCGAGATCATCCGCAGGCCGAACTTCTGCTTGAACTCCTTGAGCTCGGGCAGCCGCTGCACCGTGCCATCGTCGTTCACGAGCTCGCAGAGCACGCCCGCGGGAGCCAGCCCGGCCAGCGTGGCCAGGTCGACCGCCGCCTCCGTGTGGCCCGCGCGTTCGAGCACCCCGCCGGGCCGGGCCCGGAGCGGAAAGACATGACCGGGCTGCACGAGCTGCTCGGCCCGCGCCTGCGGGTCCGCGAGGATGCGGATCGTCTGCGTCCGGTCCTGGGCGCTGACGCCCGTCGTGATGCCCTCCGCGGCATCGACGCTCACCGTGAAATCCGTGCGCTGCGACTCCCGGTTCTGGCCCACCATCGGGCCGAGTCCCAGGCGTTTGAGCTGGGGCTCGACGCTGGGCACGCAAATGATGCCGCTGCAATAGCGGACCATCATGCCGATCGCCTGGGGGTTGACCTTGGCGGCCGCCATGATGAGGTCGCCTTCGTTTTCGCGGTCCTCGTCGTCCGTCACGATCACCAACTGGCCGGCGGCGATCTCCTGGACGACGGACTCGACTGAATCGAACGAGGGATCTGGAAGGGTTGTGGACACGGGGAAAAGCCCGAAAAAGCCGGGACCAACTTTGCGCGTATCGTCTGGCGATGTCCGCCCGCTGTCAACGCTGGCAGCTATTGTTGAAAATCGACCACATAGCTCTCCGGCGGCTGGGCGCTGCCCTCGACGATCAGCGTGAGGCTCAGTTTGAACGCATAAGGCGGCCGGATGAAATTGGCCGAGATCAACGCCATGCCGTCAGCCGTCGGATTCAACATCGTGCGTTCCTCATAGGGCCGGTAGTGCACCGGCCACCGCGCAGCGGCGCGGGTGACATCGACGGAAACCGGCAGCTTGTTGGCGCCGTAGAACGCCAGCTTGAAATTGCCGCCGTCGAGGGTGAGCCCCAGGAAGCCGCCCTTCGCCCGCGGAATGACGATCCCGTCGATCTTGGGTTCCGCCGGCTGCGTTGTAGTCGGCGCGGCGGCGGCCGCGTTGCCCGTGCTCGGCTTCGCGCCTGCGCCGGAAGCGACGCTTTTCGCCAGCAGCGGGGCGGCGGCAACGAGCAATCCCGCGACCAATGCGGCCTTTGCAAGGGATATATTCGGCTTCATGGCAAAAATGGGTTCACCTGCAAATCTAGCGTGCCGCCGCCCGCCCGCAAGCCGCATTCCCCGGGGGAGCGCCCCGAAGGCCGCGCATTCGCCGAAATCCGTGGCGGGCCACAGGGTTTCCGGCCGCAGTCATCATTGGATGCCTGCTGCAAACGGGTCCCACGAGCTGTCCTCGTGCCACGGGTATTCCGCCCGGTTCGCGATCTGCAGGCTCTTCTCCCTGCCACAGAACCTGGCGATGATAGCCAACGCCATGTCCATCCCCGCGCTCACCCCTGATGAGGTGAAGTATTTACCGTCTTCCACCCATCGAGCCCTGGCCACCCAGTTCACTCTCGGTGCGCAGCTCTTAACTTGAACAAAGACCCTCTTGTTGGACGTCGCCCGCAGTCCATCCAAAAACCCCGTCTTCGCAAGGAGGAAGCTGCCCGTGCATACGGTCGCAACGACCTTCGATGCTTCGGCGAGCCGCTTGAGCGCCGCAAGAAACGGCCCGTTGGCCATCTCTCTCCTCGTCCCAATCCCCCCTGGAATCAGCAGCACGTCAAACCCGCCGGAATCCGCCATTGCAGCTTCGGCCGTGACACACGGGCCGCCGCTGCTCTTGACGGCACCGGCTCGTTCCGCGACCACCGTGATTTTGGCCTCGCCTTCCAGAAGGCCGAACATCTCCAGCGGGCCCAAAAGGTCCAGCATCTCGAAGCCATCAAAGAGAACCGCGCCCACCTGGATTGGCGATGGAGTGTCTATTGGCATAAGGTTAACGCCAGAGGCCTGCCAGAAGGGCGGCGGGTTCGCCTCATTTTCTCTTGTAGACATCTCCGCGGTGACCGGTTTTCGCAACAATCACGACCGAATGGCGGCCGTCGATTTTGTAGACTATCCTTGCACTACTCGACCTCCACCTCGATACCACCGATCCACTTCGCCACAACGTTGTAGATCACCGCACCCAGTGCTCCGAAAACAAATCCCATGGCAGCATAGAGGAACGGGGCGGCTATGGCGAAACCGATTCCGAATGCCATCATTCCAACACGCTGTGCCGGAGGCAGCTGAGTGGAGACAGCTGACATGATGAGAAAGAAGGGGACGAAAAGCAGCCCCATGATGCCATAGAGGATGGCGAGCATCTTTCCGAGTTGGAGCGGAGCGATGCGCTTGATTCTTCGCGTAGTCGCAAGAGTTGGGGGAATCATAAATGGGGTATCCCTTTATGCCAAACGCTACCAGCCTGCCATGAGGCGGGCGGGCGCGACTCGTGCGGCTTGGCCTCCGAAGCCTTGGCGAAGGAGGCATGCACGAGGCGTGACCGACGGCCGAATTGGCAGCGATGGCTGGTTGGGCGAATTCATTCCTCTTCTCTCAACAGATCTTCGACGCGGAAAAGTTGCTCGACGCGCCGAACATGCAACACGAACAACTGTTCGTCATCGATCCGATAATAGATCCAACATGGCTTTGCCCAAATTTGGCGATAGCTCTTGTGGGGAAACTCCGGAATCGTGCGTCCCAGTCTCGAAAACGATGCCAACCGATCTGTGGTGGCAAACACCCGCCGCGCCACACCTCGCGCGGCTTCAAGCCGGTCAAGCGCGATGATCTCCAAGATGGCATCCAGCTGAGCAAGTGCCGGCTCTGTCCAAATCACTTTAGCCATTTCGAGAACCGTCGTTTTGCCTCGCGCTGCGATACCACTCTACCTCCACGAACAGCCTGTTCGCCTAGCGCTATACCCTCGAGAACAGACAATCGCCGACTCATTTCCTCGTAGGAATCTACCGCGACTAGATACGCTGCGGGCTTGCCGTGCTGAGTGATCAAGATCGGCGTTTGCTCACCCTGAAGATCAGCAATGATCTTCGTTGCCCGCCGTTTCAACGTCGTGACCAGCTGTGACTTCATGAGTGATACTTAAGTGCTACCAGAACCGGCGTCAAGCGTTTGCCTTTACGCTCAATAGGGGTGGTCTGCAGGTGGATTGTGGACCTGTCGAAAAAGAATGGGGAGGGGGCTTGGCTCCCTCCCCGCCCGTCCCCGGTTGGGAGCGGGAAGGGGTTTCAATCATCCGAATGTTTTATGCGGGCTTTGTCAACGGACCGGATCGGGGTCGGAGTTTGATTGTCGTCGTGTCAAGGTCTGATTGTCGCCGGGGGTCCGCAGCCACGCTCCGCACCACTCCCACGGAAAACACAAAGCACATGGCGCTCCGATCCGCGTCTCCGGTCAGTTCCCCTTGTTCCCTGGCGTCTCCGCTGTGCCCGGGGCTTGCCTGCCGGGCCGTAGCCTTGGCGAAGGCCGGTTCAACAAGAGTCGTGTGCCCGCCGTGCCCGCCGAAGCCTTGGCGCAGGCTGGGCTTCGCGTCACACAACTCTCCGGGTTGGGTTCGGCGAATTCTAGTCATCCCATCCGGTACCAATCCCGTACTTGCCAATGGTATACACCGCGCCGGCAATGAGTACTAGACCTCCAATCCAGACGTATATAGGGAGGTGTCTTTTGAACAGGACGGCTGTGAAGAAATAGGCTGCAGTGAATGTCGCCCAGACAAATAGGCCTATTGAGACTAAGTAGCCCCTATGAGCTATGGTTAAACCCGCCATCGCCGGAGCAAGTATCGCATATGAAAAACGACATATAATGGCGGCCGCTGATGCCGGGGAGACATCGAATGCCTTGCCCTTGCTAAGAATCACAGCGACATGCACCGTACGGAGCCAGAACGAAAGAAATATAACCCATGTTAGAGTAATACCGATTACCGACATATGCCCGTGGAGCTCCTTGAAGACGCCGATAACGGATATGGGAACAATCAGTGAGATAAAGGACGTACAGAACAACAGTACGGCCACCTCTGCAAACGACCGTCTATTGATCAGCCATGTGGCAACAATGGTCGGCACATTGTATTCCAGGATATTTCGTTTGCGCGGTGGATCACCGGGCGAAATCTCTCGTGTGGCTTCTCGGCGGCAGTTCTCGTCGCAGTATCGAAGGTCGCCGGAGCGAACGCCACCAACGACAATCGTTGAATTACAATATGCGCATCGCGTCATAGTGAAAAATTGTATTCTTATGCCGAACGTCAGAGGTCTGCCGGGTCGGCCGACAGAGCGACGGTTGCGCCCGGGCCTCCGGAGGCCCGGCGAAGGAGGCAAGCGGCCAGCGTGATCGAGGCCGACATCGGCAGCACCGACTGGTTCGACGGGTTCTTTTTCACCACAAAGGCACCAAGGACACCAAGACAAACCGCGTCCGTCGAGGCCGATGCTACGGTCATTTTCTCACGCGAAGAACGCCAAGCTCGCGAAGAAGCCGATCCGCCAGAAGGGGGAAAACAAAAACTAGCCGAGGGCTTGACGACCCGTACAATCGCCGCGAAAGGCGGCGGGACGGAGGCTTCTCCGTCTCCGCCAGCCGCCGGCCGTCGCATTCGCGGCGAGCGTCTCCGGTCGTTCTGGATCATTTCCGATTTTTCAGGGCGGCGGTTCATCGGACGGTGGAGTTCACGGAGAGCGCAGAGAACGGATTGCTTGGGGCGACGGCTGCTCACGGGCCGATGTTCCTCATTCCGGTGGCGAACAGTGTATTATGGAGCATGCAGACGGAGACATATCCGGCTGCGAGCGGGGCGGATTTCTTGGGTTCGAGGGTTCATCGCCTGTGCCTGATATCGTTGTTTGAAAATCTCTTGGAAATCAAGCCCGGAGTCCATCCCCCGGGAAATCCCGTAAAATCGCTCCGACAAAAACCAGCCAGGCCAACCCGGCATGGGAGGAGCCGGTTTCCTTCCCCGAATGGCACGAAATCCTCGCGCTTGAGCCGCTGGACGCGCAGACCCGAGCGCACTATGCGCAGGCGATCATCGTCTACCTGGGCTGCCGCAAGGCTTCTCACGAACGGGCTTCAATTGCCGGAGCCAAACGGTATCTCGATGGGGGAACCCAACGCGGGCGGCCCGACGCGTCTGCCCGTGCCGGTCTCCGCTGGTTCTTCACTGCATATCGGCGGTGCCGGGGATCCGATCGCATCATCCTGCAGCGGAGGGATGCAGCGATTTGACGATCGCCTCCTTTCCCAGTGTCCCCAGTGTCCTCTGTAGTTCCACAACAACCCCCGGAGGGACGGGCAGATAGGCATGCCCTGCGATCTTTTCTCGCGCAGGCGCAAGGCGCAAAGGAAAACCCGTTTCCATCCATTCCGGCGACGGGGGCGTTGCCGCTCCAGCAATTGGGAGTGGCGAGTAGTGAGCAGTGAGCAGCGGGCAGGTTGCAGCACCAGATGGGCCTTTGCGGCTTTGCGCCTTGGCGTGAGAAAAAAAGCCGCAGATACACGGGCGTCCGAGGTCCGAACATCTGCGTTGAGCTGCGTCATCTGTGGTCAAAAGGATTGGAATTGGCTGGAGTTGAACCGCAGATATCGCAGTGAGCGCAGATGGTCCGAAGCAAAGCACGGACAGGCCTCACGCAAAGCGCAAAGGCCGGCCGATTCTCGGTTCCAGTGTTCTTCGCGCCTCCGCGTCTCTGCGTGAGCCACTTCCGGGGAACCGGACCGACTGCATAGGTTTGCTTCGTGCGCTTCGTGCCTTCGCGGTTGAATCAAGCTGCAAGCGGCAGGTGCGGACCCAAGTTCCTCATTGGCTGTGGGCGCAGGCAAGACTGCGCCCCTACGGACCCGGCGGCTGTTTCCGACAGAAATGGCGCGAAGGCCTGCCGGGCCGAAGCTTCAGTGAAGGCTGGGCTTCGCGCCTGGTGTCTGCCCGACTCTGCTGCTTCGCGCCTGCTTTGCGTGAGGCCATAATGACCCTGAGCTTGCCGAACGGAAGCCTGTCGCGCCCGTCGAGGGGCGAGGTCGAGGGCAGGCCCCGCGCTACGTTGCGGCCAGATACTCGCGAATCACCGCCAGCGTGCGCCCGACGGCCCCGCGATTGTGCGCGTGCCACGCGAGCGCGGCGGCGCCCATGCGCGCGCGCAGCCCGCCGTCGGTGAGCAATTCGACGCACGCCGCAACCAATTCGCTTTCGTTGAGCACCTCGCGTGCGCCCCCGCTCTCGCGCAATGCGCCGGCGATCTCGCGGAAGTTCGTCATGTGCGGGCCGAAGAGCAGCGGCTTGCCGAGCGACGCGGCTTCGACCGGCGACTGCCCGCCATCGTGGGGCGGCAGACTCTTGCCGCAAAACACCACATCCCCCAACTGGGTGAGCGTCCGGAGCTCGCCCGTCGTGTCGGCGACGGCGACATCCACCCCGTGGGGCGCCACTCCGTGGGAACGCAGGTGGAAACGCAGGCCCGTTCTGCCCAGAGCGGCGGCAATGTCATTGCGCCGCTCGGCATGCCGGGGCACCAGCAAAAGAGACGCCGCCAGCCCGCGGCTGCGCGCGGCCTTCAAGGCCTCGACGAGCGCCAGCTCCTCCCTGTCCCATGTGGACGACCCGAGCAGCACAAGCCCGTCTCCCAATCCCAATTCCCTCCGCAACCCGCTCCGCTGCGGCTCCTCCAGCGGCGGGATGGTCAGGTCGAGCTTGATGTTGCCCAACGTCCGAAGCCGCTCCGGCGGAAAGCCAAGCTCGCGGAAGCGTTCCTCGTCCCGGGCCGTTACGGGAAGGCTGCAGGCGATGCCCCCGAGCAGCGGCGGAACCAGCCAACGCACCCGCGACATGCGCCGGAAACTGCGGTCCGACAACCGGGAATTGATGCTGAGGACCGGCGCCCCGTGCCTCCCCGCCTGGCGGATGTGCTCCGGCCAGCGCTCGCCTTCCATGAGAATCGCCAGGTCCGGCCGGATCCGCGTCCATGCGCACAGGCTGAACAACCACCAATCAAGGGGGAAAAAGCCAAGTCCGATGATCAGCAAGCCGTACCGGTCACGGGCGATCTGGTGGGCCGTGCTTGTGGTCGTCGTCAGGTAGACCTCCACCGAATCGTCCTTCTTCAAGGCCTCCAGCAGCGGACCGATCGCCAGCATTTCGCCCACGCTCACCGCCTGAATCCAGATGCGTCGCACGCCAGGGCGCCTCGGCCTTAACGGCGGCGTCCCTCCAAACCGATGGCTGAAATCCCGCCCGTATCCCCCGCGCTTTCGCATTCGGCACAGATAATAGGGCGAAGCGAGCAGGAGAGCTGGGAGGTAAAGCAGCCGGTACAGCCAGATCATTGAGTTGTCGAGGGCGCGGTCAGAAGGTCGAACGTCGAAAAGGGCAGGCAGCAAAGCGCGCGTGATTCAGTGACATGCCGGGGTGGAGCGGCTTGTCCTCAAGACGCTTCCCGGCGCGTTGGGGACAACGCGCTCCACCAATCTCGGTCCATTACGCAAGATTCAGCACAGGTCCGGGCGGCGCCGAAAGAGCGCCGCCATCCAGCAAGATCGTCGTGTCCTCATGCGCGAGAACTAAGGCTGCGAACAGGCGGTGGCCACAAAAAACCCCCTGACAAAGGGGTCTCTGCGTCCTTGCGTTCTTTCACATATTTCCCAATTTGCGCGACCATGGTGCAATTCCCACGCCGGCGCTCCCTGGTCCTCTTCGCCCTGTTCTCCCTCGCGCTGTTTGCGCCGCGCCCGATCCCGGCTGCGCCCCCGTCATTCGGACAGGAGACGAGCGATCTCAGACCGGATCCGGCAGCAGTGTGGGGACGTCTTCCCAACGGTCTGCGCTACGTGGTGCTTCCCAACAAGGAGCCCCGCGGCCGCGCCAGCCTGCGGCTCGTGGTCGGCTCCGGCTCTCTCTACGAGACCGAGTCCCAGCGCGGCCTGGCGCATTATCTCGAACACATGGCCTTCAACGGCAGCACACATTACCCTCCCGGCACGTTGGTCGAATGCCTTCAGCGCCTCGGCATGGACTTCGGGGCCGATACCAACGCCTCAACTTCATTCGACAGCACGGTCTTCATGCTTGAGCTGCCAAACACCCGGCCCGGCACCCTGGCCGAGGGTTTCCAGATTCTCGGCGACTACGCCGGCGGCCTGCTGATTCAGCCCCAACAGATCAACAAGGAGCGCGGCATCATCCTCGCCGAAAAGCGCACCCGCGATTCCGTCGAATACCGCTCCTGGGTCGCCGAAAAAGAATTCCTCCTGGGCGGCACGCTGATCCCCAAGCGCATGCCCATCGGATTGACCGAGGTCATCGAAAAGGCGCCTCGCGAGCAGTTCGTGGAGTTCTACAACGACTGGTATCGCCCCGACAACCTCGCCGTCATTGCCGTGGGCGATTTCGATGCCGCCGCCGTCGAGGCCCAGATCAAGCAGGCCATGGAATCGGTGAAGCCCCGCGCGCCCGCCCGGCCTCAACCCGACCTCGGACCCATATCCCCCGCGCCCGGCCTGCATGTGGCTTTTCACCCGGAACCTGAGGCCTCCCATGCGACGGTTTCCATCGAGACGCTCACTCCCTACGGCGGCGAGCCGGACACGGCCGCCAAACGCCTTCGGGAACTGCCCCGCGACCTTGGCTTCCAGATCCTCACGCGCCGCCTGTCGATCCTGGCCAGGAAGGAGAACGCGCCGTTCTCGGCCGGTCACGCGGACATCAGCGACAGTTACAATCTCTTCCGCAACGCCTCTGTCGGGCTGAACGGCAAACCGGAAAACTGGCGCGCGGCGCTTGGCGTCGCCGAGCAGGAACTCCGCCGGGCGCTCGAATACGGCTTCCAAACCGCCGAGCTCGCAGAAGCGGCTGCGAATTACCTCAATTCCCTCGAACAGGGCGCCCGGAGCGCCTCCACCCGCCGTTCGGACGAGCTCGCTGCCGAAATCATCTCGTGCCTGCTGCGAAACGAGGTGTTCACCCACCCCAATGCCGATCTCGCGCTCCTCAAGCCCGCGCTTGAAAAAGTCACGGCCAGCGATTGTCTCCGCGCCTTCCGCGGCGCATGGGCGGTCAACCAGCGCTACGTCTTCGTCACCGGCGACATCGATCTGACGAAGGAAGGCGCCACACCCGAGCAGGTTGTCACCGGTGTCTACGAGGCGAGCCGCGCGATCGCGCTCAAGCCGCCCGAGAGCATGGCCGGCGAGGCGTTTGCCTATACCGATTTCGGGCCGCCGGGCGCCATTGCGCACCGCGAGCACATTGACGACCTCGGCGTCGACCTGATCGCGTTCACCAACGGCGTCCGCCTCAACCTGAAAAAAACCGACTTCGAGGCAAACACGGTCAGGGTCAATGTCCGGGTTGGGACCGGTCGCCTCACAGAGCCCGCGACCGGGCCGGGCCTTTCGCTGCTGTCGGATCTCGCGTTCATCACCGGGGGCCTTGGAAAACACAGCATCGACGATCTGCAACGCCTGTTTGCCGGAAAGACCGTCGGACTCGATTTCGAGGTCCGCGACGATGCCTTTGACTTCAGCGGCGCCACCAATCGCGAGGATCTGCCCGCGCAACTCCAGCTCTTCGCCGCCTATCTTGTCGATCCGGGCTGCCGGCCCGAGGCGGGACGGCAGGCGGAAAAGACCATCGAACAGATGTACAACCATTTTGCCCACACCCCGGCCGGCCCGATGAAGACCGAGGTTCCCCGCCTGCTCGCAAGCGGCGATCCCCGCTTCGGCCTGCCCCCCCGCGAGGTCGCGTCGGCCCGCACGCTCGATGAGATGAAGGCGTGGCTTGCCCCCGAACTGGCCGGTGGGGCCGTCGAAATCGGCATCGCGGGAGACATCGACGTCGACGCCGCGATCGCTGCGGTCGCCCGCACGTTTGGCGCGTTGCCCAGGCGCGCGCCAAAACCCGGGCTCGCCGATGCCCGCAAGGTTCTCTTCCCCCTGCCGTTTGTCAGAGGCTACTCCGTGCCCACCGAGATCCCCAAGGGGCTCGTCACGATTTACTGGCCGACGACCGATTCGCGCGATGTCCGCCTCGCCCGCCGGCTCACGCTGCTGGCCGAAGTTCTTTCCGACCGGCTGCGGGTGAAGGTGCGGGAGGAAATGGGCGATGCCTACAGCCCGGAAGCCTACAGCGCCCCGAGCGACACCTACACGCATTACGGTTTCCTCCTCGCGCAGATCAGCATCGATCCGGCCAAGGCGCAGAAGATCGTCGACACGGTTCTCGCCCTCGCCGCCGATCTTCAGAAGAACGGCGTGACTCCCGACGAGCTCACCCGCGCCAAGCAGCCGGTCCTCACCTTGCTGAGGGAGTCCGCGCGCACGAATCAATACTGGCTCAACGCCGTGATCGGCTCCTGCCAGGAGTTTCCCCAGCGCCTCGACTGGTGCCGCACGCGCAGCAGCGATTTTGAGGCGATCACAAAACCCGAGATCGATGCGCTTGCGGCGCAGTATCTGGATCCCGCCCGCACCTGCCGCGTGACGGTGCTGCCGGCGGAGAAGAACTGAGGGGGGAACCATCCGCGCCGGCCTCGCATGGGCATCCCTTGCCCATGTTGCCCGGCGCGCGTCCACGGGCAGGATGCCCGTGCCACAACCAACCTCCAGAGGCCACCGACAATCGGCCGATGCGCCAGTGGACCTCCGTCCTGTAGGAGCTTGCTTGCAAGCGATCCCTCTCCTTATTGAGAAAAACCATGAATGTCCTGGAAGCCATCGACGCCCGCCAATCCATCCGCGCCTACCAGCCGGCGCCGGTCGAGCCGGAGAAGCTCGAAGCCATCCTGTCGGCCGCCAGCCGCGCGGCGTCCGCCGCCAACCTTCAGGCCTATCAGATTTACGTGGTGCGCGACCAGGCGGGGAAGGATGCGCTGGCCGTGGCCGCGGCCGGCCAGCAATTCCTCGCGGCCGCACCAGTGGTGCTGGTCTTTGCCGTCGACCCTGCCCGATCCGTCGCGAAATACGGCCCGCGAGGCGAAACGGTCTATTGCATGCAGGATGCTTGCGCCGCGGTCTGCAACGCAATGCTTGCCGCCGTCGAGCTCGGCCTCGGCACCTGCTGGGTGGACGCGGTGAACGAGGATCTGGCCGGCAAGGCCATCGGAGTCCCCGCCGGCCAGCGCGCGGCCGTCATCCTGCCTGTCGGTTATCCGGCCGAACAACCGCCCCGCACACCCCGGCGCGCGCTGGCGGACCTCGTGCGGGATCTTTGACAGGCAAGATCTGCAATCCCATCCTGCCCGCCACCGTCCTGCCATGAAACACTTCGTGATCACCATCACCTTCACCGCCCCGTTCGAGAAGATTGAGGCCATCGTTCCGGAGCACCGCGCCTTTCTTCAGACCGGCTATGATCGCGGCTGGTTGCTCATGTCCGGCCCAATGAATCCGCGTACCGGCGGCATCGTCATCGCCCGCGCACCGTCGATCGAGGACATCCAGGCCTTCTTTCGCCAGGATCCCTACGCGCTGCATCACGTTGCGACCCACAGCTGCTCGGAGTTTGTCCCGGTGAAGCGGCAGGCTCTGGTGGAGAGCTGGGTCAACGGCGGGTGACGGGCTTCGTCGGCAGACTGTCAAAATACACCGACGCTTCGGGCCGTTTTCCGGTTCAATTGGCCCGGACGGACCGCCGGGCCGTCCGTTTTTTCCGGCGCCCAATTCCTTCAACCGGCGGGATGGTAGGATGTTTCGACCTGCTGTTCGCGCTGGTGTCGCTCGATCGCGAGTTCGATTAGGCGCTCGATCAACTGCCCATAAGGCACGCCGGTCGCTTCCCAGAGCTTCGGATACATGCTGATCTTCGTGAATCCCGGGATCGTGTTGATCTCGTTCACATAGACGCGGTCGCCGGCGCAGACGAAGAAATCAACCCGTGCCATGCCCGCGCATTCCAGCGCCACAAACGTCTCCACGGCGAGCTGGCGCACGTGAACGCTCACCGCCGGCGGCAGCTCGGCCGGGATGCGCAGCAGGGCTCCGTTTTCATCAAGGTATTTCGCCTCATAGGAATAGAAGTCGTGCTGCGGGATGATCTCGCCCGGCACCGACGCCTCGGGGTCGTCGTTGCCCAGCACGGCCACCTCGATTTCGCGGCCGCGGATGAACTCCTCCACCAGCAGCTTGCGGTCGTAGCGGAGCGCCTCGGCGCGCGCCGCGGCCCAGCCGGCGGCATCGCGCACCTTGCTCACGCCGACGGAGGATCCGGAGTTGGCCGGCTTCACGAAAAATGGCGTTCCGAATTCCTCCGCCAGCTCTTCGAACGTGGTGTCCGGAGCGGTGCGCAGGGATAGGGTCACCGAGCGCACCACCGGGATTCCCGCGTCCCGCAGGATCCGCTTGGCGACGGCCTTGTCCATGCCCACAGCCGACCCGAGCACGCCCGCGCCGACAAAGGGAATGTTGGCCAGTTTCAACAACCCCTGCACCGTGCCATCCTCGCCGTACATGCCGTGGAGCACCGGGAAAACGACGTCGAGCCTCGGCAACCCGCGCTGCGAGCCTGCCTCGATCAACGCGCGCTGCGTTTCGCCCGGCACGAGCGCCACCAACCCGGCCCCCGCGCCAGCCGCGAGCTCCGCCGCCGGCGACGTCGCGGCGCCCAGCACCGCCGCATCGCACACATGCCACTGGCCGGCCTTGTCGATCCCGATCAGCGCGATGTCATACTTCTCCCGGTCGATCGCCTCGAGGACATTGCGGGCCGACTGCAGCGACACCTCGTGCTCGACGGACTTTCCCCCAAAGAGAATGCCCACACGCATCTTTGCCATGCCTCCATCTCGCGCTTCCCGGCCGACGGCTCCAGCCTTAAATGGACGCCCGCAGGCCTCGGGGCGCGTCTCCAGATGATCGGCTGTCCGGGGGGCATGCGCATCCCGCGCCGCCTCGCGATTCACGTCCGGACCGCGAGACGCTCCAGGATCAGGCTTCGCAGATCCGGCTCCAAGGTGGCGGCGCGCCGTTCGAACTCCGCCGTGATCCGCTTCCAGGGCACACGACCATCGGGGATCAGAATCGGCGTCAGGTTCTTGTCGGGCCGCTCGTCGCCTTCGTCGACAACGTCATGCAAAAAGCCCTGTCCGCGCCGCCAGGTGAGCGCCCGCGGACCGTCCGCCCCGGCCAGGTAACAGATCTGGAAACCGTGGATCGCCCCCCCGACATCATACCACACGATCAGATCCAGCCCCTGGTCTTCGAACCAGCGGCGCCTGCCCGGATTGGACTCCTGCGTCACCTTTGAGAATTCGCGAAACACGCGGAAACTCTTCTGAAAATCAGCGCCCGGTCAATGTCTGTCCGCCCGACTCCCGCGCGAGCATCCAGCCGAGCAGGCCTTGCGCCAGGCCATGACAGGCGGGCTGCGTGCGACCGTCGAAGACGCTGAGCGAACGAAGCGCCGCGACAAGGCGCGGCGGCACGTCGCCGGCAAACCAATGGAACCAGACCGGGAACAGGTCGCGCTCCGTGCCCGCCGCCAGCAGCGGCAAAAAACCGTCGCAGACGAGATTGTCGAGCCGCGTGCCCCCGACCGAGTCTCCGGCGATTTCTCCAGCAAGACGGATGCGCAGCGCCGACAGCCCCAGGCGTTTTCGCGCGCGCGCAGTTGGCTCGGGCGCCCCTGCCTCATGCGCCGCCGGAAATCCCGCTGCAAGTCCCGCCAGACGCTCCGGCCAGTCGGGCCGCGCCCGGGTCCAGGCGGCGTATTGCGCCAACCGCCGGCGCGGATGGTTGGCCGGGCGCACACCCTGCAGGCTCCACGCTGCGGCCTCCGCGGCGAACAGCGCGTCCGCGTCCGCCCTCCCCGCGGCCCAATCCGCAAGCGGCGCCCGGGCGGCAGTCTTCAGCATCGGCGTCCGGTTGAAGCGATAACCCAGAATCTCCAGCGCGGTGTGGTGACAGGCTTCAGCCCAGCCCAGGCGCTCCGCCCGCCGCAGCGCGAAACGCGCCTTCAGGCGCCAGCGTTCCTGCGCCTGCGCCCGCAACACCGCGCACGTCTTGCCGGCAGGCAGGTGGGAAAGCTCCTCGACCGACCGCCAGTCGGTGCGGTTGGCGAGGGCTTCCACCGCGTCCTCCGCCGCATACTCCTCCAGATCGTGCAGCAGGAGCGGCAGGAGCGTGAGCGTGGCGATGGGGCTGCCGTCGGCCCGGCGCGCCTGTTCTCCCGCAGCGGGCGGAAAAAGCGTCACATGGAGCACGACGTGGTCGTAGGCGCGGTCATCCGCATGCCCGTGCGCCGCCCAGTCGCCCGCGTGCAGATGAAGTTCGACATCGCCCGCCATCTCCTGCCCGCCGATGTGCAGGCGGGCATGGAGAAAATCCGGTCCTCCGAGCAGATTCCACCGCCCCGGATGGTCCACGCGCACGGCGCGCCCATCCTCCGCCACGGCGTTCGCCGCATCAAACTCCCCGCGGAGCCAGATCTTCTGCAGAAGCCTCTCGCCGAATGTGAACGGTCCATAAAGCCCCTGGATCTCCGCGACCGCGAGGTCCCGCCCCGGCTGTTCGAGTGTCGTCATGGCCCGTTTTCCTGGCGGGCAACAAGCGCCCCCGGTCCCGGATTTCAATCAGCAATTCTCCTCCCCGGAAATCAGGAGTCAGAATGCAGGATTCAGGAGTTGAAAGTCGGAAGCCAAAAGCCTCATGTCCGCCTACAGATTACCCCTTGCGGTTTCCGGCCTGTCAGGATCGACCCGGTCTCGGCCTCTGTGCTCCCGGTGAAGCTCCGTGTGAGAAGCAGAAAAACCACAGCGACCGCGATCAGAACCCATGCGCTCTTTTCGACTGAGCGTTCAGGGCATGCCCCGCCAGAGAAAGCTCGACAACGAGGGGCGCGGGGCGAAATTACACCCGGTCACCGGAGGAGTGGCCGAGTGGTTTAAGGCACCTGACTTGAAATCAGACGTGGGCGCGAGCTCACCGGGGGTTCGAATCCCTCCTCCTCCGCCAGTTTGCCGCCCCGCGGCAAACTGGCGCGCCCCGCGGAGCGGGGCGGGAGCGTGGCGACGAGGAGAGGGATATGGACAAACCGGAGCGCAGCGGAGGTTTGGGGCGACGCCCCGAGCGCAAGCGAGTCAATCCTTCCTCCGCCAGCCTTCGCCAAGCCTTCGGCTGGCAGGCCATCCAACAGCCAACCACGATCGTCGCAAACGAATTACCGTGGGCAGTACAGAGGCGAAGGCTGCGCGCCATAGGCTTGGGCGAAGGCGGGCATCCGCAAGCTCGGTGAGACTGCCAGCTCCGGCAGTCAATAGCTTGAATTCCGGAGGTTCACGCGAACGACCAGGCGGTCATTCAAAGTGTCATGGCTGCGCAGCCCGATGACCGCCGGACTGGCGGACGTCAGCGTAATCGCATCGGTGAGCGTATTCCACTGAATGCGAAAACCGGGAGTCCCCTCTCCCGCGAGATCCACCCGCTCATCGATCCGGGCCGGCACGAAGGCCTTCTTCGACCAATCGACCTGCACAAACCCCTCGCGACGCTGTCCGAAGATGCCGGCGAATACCGGATGGTAGATGCGGGTCACATAGGCGCCGTGGTCGACGATCCGCGCGACGTTGCCTCCGCTGAACCACGGACTTATTCTCACGCCCGTGCCATGGACGAGAAGCGCCGACCAGCTGCCAAGGCCGATGAAGGCCGCCATGACAAGCGGGATTGCCAGAAAGGAGATGCTGTAGCCAAAGAAGGATTTGATCGCGGTCATACAGAGTTTCCCGGGTTAGATCAGGCTGCCCGTCGTCACCAGTCTGATGATGCGCAGGAGCGCTCTTACCATCATGCCGCCGCCGATGGCCGCCAGGAAGAGGAAGGCCGGATAGAGAAACAGGACGCGGGCCAGGCGGGGAGAGGCGAACAGCCTGGTCCCCTTCACGTGGAAGGAAACCGCGTTTCTGGGGCAGGCATCGACGCAATTCCCGCACTTCGTACAGGACATGAGCGCGCCGCCCGCGGCCACGCTCTCGCTGGTGAGGGAGAAGGTCGGACATTGGGTGACGCAGCGGCCGCAATCGGTGCAGGCATCGCGGTTCATCCTGATTTCATGGATGTTGAGCTGGTTGGTCCAACCCTGAAAAGCACCCATGGGACAGAACAGCGCGCATTGCACGCGCTTGCGGGTCAAGATGGGCAGAACGACAACCAGGCCGATGAAGAGGGAAGCGAACAACACGGTCTGGATGAAGACACGGGTGCTGGTCACCGACTCGAACTCCGTCACCGACTTGAAGGGACAGAGCCATTCGCAGTAGGTCGGGGACAGCGTGGCAGCCGAGACGAGCATGATTATCAACAAGACGGCCAGGGGAAGATACGTCCAGCGGCGGTCCACCGTCTTGATCACGGGCCGGTTCAGCAAATGGGAGCAGCCCTCGTCCATGCCGCCAAAGAAACAGACCCACGAGCACCAGCCACGACCCAGCGCAAGCGAGCCGGCCAGCCAGAGCACCACCATGCTTCCGATGCTGGCAAAGCCGGTCAGCAGAGAACCGGGGAATATGATGGTCTTCGTCAGGGCGGCGGGGATGAGCACCATCGGAATGACCATGTGGCAGAATGGAATCCGGCAATCGGCCATATCTCCGGCGGTAAAGGCGACGTGGCCCCGTGTTTCGAGAAGGTTGGGGATGAAGGTGAGGACGAAACTCAGCGCGATCAGGACAAACAGCACCCGGCGGCAGGCGTTCGTCCTCCCGCTTCTCAGCATGGCGAGGAAGACGCCGTTCAGGCCGAGCCAGACGGTCAGCGTCGCATCCAGGCGCAGGGGGGTGAAACTCTTGAGAGCCTCCGGTCCACCCAGGAGCAGCAGCCCGGTCAGCAGCAGCATGGGAAACGCGACAAGGATGGAGGAAATCCAGCCGAAAGCCAGGGGGGCCCGGTCGCCGGCCGGAGTTTGCAGCGCAAGTTGGGGCTGGACTTTTGTAGTCATGGCTCAGTTACGGGAAGCAGGCATTGCATCAAGCCGGAATATAGGTAATAAAGCCCGACAAGGATGGCGGAGAAGGAGCCCACGCAGACAAGGGCCTGCTGACGGCGGAAACTCCCGATGAAGGGAACGGGAATGAAGAACACGGAAGTGCCCGCGAAGAAGCAGGCGAAGAAGAGGAGGCTGCCGGCTAGCGAGTGACTCACGGCTCCCTGCGCAAGCGCCACGACAAATGGAGGACAGATGTTAAGCCCGGAGAACAAGCCAAGCCCCGCAGGAATCAATCGGGGACTTTCCTGGAGCCATGTCCGGGTGCGCACGGATGAGATCGCACACCCGAAATGGGATTGCGCGGCGGCCGGCAATGGAAGCGGTATTCCCGAGACTTTAAGAATGCCATACGCGAGCATGAGCGCTCCCAGACCGAGCGCGACCATGCCCGTTGCCCTCGCGCCGAGAGCGCCGGACCCTAGGACCAGGCGTCCGGTGGTCCAGGCTGCGAGCGCGAAAAGCAGGTAGCCTCCGAGACGGCCCCCGAGGAACTCCAGCAAGAGTCGCGCGTTGCCGCGCGTTGAACTTGCGCTGCCGAGGAAGAGCGGGACGATCACGGGCGCACATGTCGCCAGGCAGGTGATGCCGCTTGAGAGACCCAACAAGAGGCCCTGCATCAGTGTTTCGATCCCGCGCATCCCCACAGTCTCGCAGAATCCGCCCGGCTCCACATCGCCCGGAAGTCATGCCGCAAGGTCATGCCAGCCATGACCCGCCGGGCGCACCCTCCGGCGCAACCCCTTTGCGATCCCCCCGGGCGCCGCACCCGGAAGTCGCGTTCGCGCCCTCAGATCAGACCCAGCTCGCGGGCCATCAACGCGGCTTGGGTGCGATCGAGAACGCCGAGTTTGCCGAGCACGTTCGTCATGTGGTTTTTCACCGTGCCCTCGGTGATGCCGAGTCGAACCGCGATCTCCTTGTTCGACAATCCGTCGGTCAGCGCCTGCAGCACCGCCAGCTCGCGTCCGGAGAGCGGTTCGGGCAGCGGCGGCGCCGCCTTTCTCGCGTCAGAGGGCGTCAGCCGGACGAACTCTGCCATCACTTTCGCCGTCACCGACGGCTGCAACACGCTTTCGTTGCGCGCCACCGCGCGAATCGCCTCGAACAGTTTTTCCGAGGGAGAGGCCTTGAGCAGATAACCCGCCGCGCCGGCGCGGATTGCGGCAAACACTTCCGCATCCTCCTCGAAGGTCGTCAGCACCAGCACCCGCACTTCCGGCTGCGCGGCGGCAATCCGGCGCGTCGCCTCGATGCCGTCCACGCCCGGCATGCGCAGGTCCATCAGCACGACATCGGGCTTCAACCGGGCGCATTGCGCGACCGCCTCGGCGCCGTCTCCGGCCTGGCCCACGACCTCCAATTCAGGAGAGAGGGCAAGCAACGTCGCCAGCGCCTCGCGAAACAGCGCCTGGTCGTCAACGAGCAACACCCGCACGCCTTTCATGCCGGCACCTCCACGTGCAGCACGAAGCCGCCGCCCGGGCGCGGTCCCGCGGCCAGGGTGCCCCCGACCTCCGTCAGCCGCTCGCGGAGCCCGGTCAGCCCAAATCCACCGGTGGCTTCCGGCGGCGTGCCCGCGCCACGGTCGACAATTTCCAGACAGACCCGCCCGGCTTGGCGAAAATCGACCACGACCTCGGTCCCGGCGCCCGGGGCGTGTTTGCGCACGTTCGTCAGCCCTTCCTGGGTCGAACGGAAAAGCGCCTGCTCCAGCATCTCGGGCAGGGAGCGGGCCAAGCCCTCGATTCGAAACTGGGCCGGCAATCCGCTTTCCTGGACCAGATTCCCGATCGCCGTACACAGCGGCGGACGCGCGGGCGCTGCCCGCAGGGTTCCGATCGAACGCCGGACATCATCGAGGGCCGTGCGGCTGGTCTGTTCCGCCGTGGCGATGACCTCGATCGCGCGGTCGGCCTGACCGGGCAGCAGCGCGCGGGCCGCCTGGAGTTGAACTGCGATCACCGTAAGATAGTGCCCCAGCCCATCGTGGATGTCGCGGGCGAGGCGGTTGCGTTCGTTCGCGGCGGCCAGGTCCTCCGCCTGAGCGGTGGCCAGGCGCAGCCGGGCATTCGCCTTTTCGAGTTCACCGGCAAGCCTCTCTGCCCTCGCCCTCGCCTGGCGCGCAAATTCGGCGACATACGTCATCCCCACGACAAAGACGTAGGCGGACAACAACGACAGCGCCGAGCGCAGCCTTCCGTCCCAAGGCCAGGCATACGCGCAGGGCCAGACACAAAACAAGCCAAGGTAGGCCGCCGTCACTCCGGCCACCGCGGGCCAGGGTAAAAACATCGCTGCCTGGCTCACGACCGGCATCGTGAGCAGCCAGATCGCGTCGCGCGGAAGCCCCCAGGCGACCATGAAGGCAAACAGGCCGAGTTGGAGGAGAAAGTATGCCGCTTGGAGCCAGCCTGACTGTTGGTCCAGAAACCAGCGGTTTGTCGGATAACCCAATGCGGCGTAGACCGCCAGACAGCCGTAGAAGCGAAATGCCGCTTGGGAAGCAGGCTCGAAGCCCGCGGAAAGACAACCGAGGGCCAGCGTCATCACCAGGACCACGGCCAACGCCACGTTTGTGACTGTGAGAAAAACCCGATCAGAAGGGGGTCGCGGCATAATCGTGATGCTAGCAGCAGCCTGTCGGGCTTCGCCCTCCATGCTGCTAAACAAACGGCGGACGCCGTTTGGCTAGAGAGCGAATACTACTAAAAAACTTCTGCACGTTGAATGGGGCGATGCGTCCTACCAGTATGCCCGCACGTTCTGCTGGCCAGCAGAATCGACTTGGACCGCCAAATGCCGATGTTTCTGCCGTAGGTTTCACGCTCTGCTACGCATAAGTCCGTCCCAAATGGCGCCAGCCATTTGACAAGGAGCACGGAGGACGAAGTCCGACGGCTCCTAGAGCAAATACGGGATAAAGCGTTTCGTGCGAGCGGAGTAGGCGGCATAGGGACGCCCCAACGAGGCCAGCAGTGCCTGCTCTTCCTTGGCAACGCGATCGATCACCGCCAGCGCAACGGAAACGATCAATACGAGGATGCTGACCCAATTCTGAAAGTAGAGGCCCAGCCCGAGGAAAGCCAGGAGCAGACCGGAATATGATGGATGACGAACGAAACGATAGGGGCCGGATTCGACGACGGATTGGTCGGCCTGAATGGCCACGTCGACCGTGAAAAACCGACCGAGCGCGAGAATTGCCACCCAGCGCAGGGCTAGACCGGCCACCATCAGGGACAGAGCAAGGGAACGGAGCAACAACGGTGATCCCGGGACCCGAGCAGAAGTAAACCAGAAAGCGGCGACGGCCAAGGAAACGCCAACTGTGATCGCGAGCCACATCAGACGCAGGGAGCCCCGGTCTTCGAGATGGGATATCTGCGGACTCGCCCGCTTGAATCGCGCCAGAGCGATCTCGGACGCGGGGAACAGGACGACAACCGTCAAGAGGATTGTGGAGAGCATCGTTGGTGGTTCAGGTAAGTGAGCCTACCAGATTGCGCCGGCTGATTGCATGTGCCGGTCGTCATGCTCTCGGCCGTGACCTTTGGCGGTGGTTTGCCAACTCGGCCGGGACGATTCGGAACGACGCCGGGCTTTGGCCGTGGGGCAAGGTGATTGCACGACAACCGAGGATGTCCTGGCCAAAGCGCGGCACGACTTCCCCATCGACGCCGGCACCGGCCGGCTCACCCGCACCGGCGATCCGGTTGCCGTGGTGTCAAATGCCATCCATGAGGAAGTCTCAATTGCCGCTGGTCACCACGGCGTCGCCGGAACCCAGTCCTGCTGCAGTAGCCTTGACGGTGATGCGTCCTGCGGATCGTGTGCTCTGCAGAATCGCGAGACCGCGTCCCTGATAAGCCTGATGGACCGTTCCCCGCGGGTTTTCTGAGTTGCTCAGATCTCCGTTGCCGATGCCGATGATTTCTCCGGGGCCATCGATTGCGAACGTCACGGCGGCGGCGGCGTCCGGCACGCGCACGCCGTTGGCGTCGACAATGCGATATTCAAGCTGGCAAACATCCTCGCCGTCGTTCGCAAGGTGGGTCGTATCCGGCAGCAGTTCGATGCGGCTCGCGGGACCGGCGGTCTGCAGCACGAATTCGCACACGGGTTTCCCACCGTCGAGCCCGACGGCCTTCAAGACGCCCGGTTCATAGGGGAGATCCCAGCTCAGCACGCCTTCCACCGCATCCGCCATTCGCTTCGAGCCCAGCGGCCGGCCATTGAGTGTCAGTTGAACTTCAGTGCAGTTGGAGCAGCACGCCACGGTGACGGTTGAGCCTTGGGGCCAGTTCCAACATTCCTCCGTGAGTGAGCGTCGCGCGCGATCGACCGCGGGAGTGCCCTGCGTGACCTCCGCAGGCGCGCGCGCGGCTTCGGAACTGACGACCGCAGATATATAAACCATCGGATTCCCGCTCCACAGGCTTTGGCGGAACCACGCCAGCGGCTTCTTGAAACCGCACAAGTCCAGCAGTCCGGAGCCGCTCCCGCGATTCGGCCAGACTCCGGCTTCGCCCAGGTAGTCGATTCCCGTCCACAGAAACTGCGCGGAAATGTCGTCATGGTCGCGCACCGCGGCCCATGCGTTGTAGTCATGCCGGTTTTCGCTGCCATAGATCACGCGGCGCGGATACTTCTCGTGATCGGCCGGGTAGCGCAGCTCCTGGTAGTTGTACCCCACGATGTCCAATACATCCGCGAAGCCGACCGCGTCCGACATTTCGACATTCGCGAGCGCGGCCGTGACCGGACGCGTCGGATCCAGCCGCTTCACTGCAGCTGCAAGGGGCGCGCCGAGTTTGACCATGTCCGAGGCGGGCGGGTCCTCGGGCTGGTAGTTTCTGCCCAGCACCGGGTCCGAGAAGGGGTCATTTCCGCCATCAATCTCATTGCCAATGCTCCACATGATCACACTCGGGTGATTGCGATCGCGGCGCACGAAGTCCTCCATGTCGCGCACGCACCACTCCTTGAAAATCTCGCCATAGCCATACCGGCCCGGCACGCCGAGGTTCCAGCCTGTCACCCATTTGTACTTCGGCGGAGTGAACTCGTCGAACGCTTCATTCTGCACCAGGAAGCCGAGCCGGTCACACAGATCAAGGAATTCAGGCGCGGTTGGATTGTGGCTGGTGCGGATCGCGTTGACGCCGAGCTCGCGCAACAGGCGCAATCGTCGTTCCCACACCTTCGCCGGCACCGCCGCGCCCACGCTGCCGCCGTCGTGGTGCAGGCAGACGCCCTTCAGTTTTAGAGTCTGGCCGTTCAACGAAAAGCCCTTCGCTGGATCGAATGCGCAGGTGCGGATGCCAAAGGGCGTCGTGGTTTCATCCACGAGCCTCCCAGCGACGGTGAGGCGGTTCCGCAGTGTGTACAGGACGGGGGTATCGACTGACCACCTCTGGGGCCGGCTCACGTCAAGCTCCTGCACCACAGATGAACGGTGGCCCGCAGCGAGTTCTTTCGCGGCGGTGCGGCTGGCGACCGTGCGGCCATCAGGAGCCACCACATCGGATTGCAAGACGAAGGCGCGAGATCCGGCAGCCGCGTTCTCAATGACGGTCTCCACGTGTATTTGCGCAGCGGCGCCATCCACCTTCGGCGTGGTGACAAACGTGCCCCACGGTCCGATATGCAGCGGGTCTGCAATGCACAGCCGCACGTGGCGGTAGATGCCGGATCCGGTGTAGTAGCGGGAGTCGCCGGAACGCGAGTGGTCGACGCGCACGGCGAGGACATTCTCGGCGCCGAATCTGAGATAGCGCGACAGGTCGAGCTGGAAACTGATGTAGCCGTACGGCCTTGCACCGACAAACTGGTTGTTGAGCCAGACCTCCGCATAATCGTAGACGCCATCAAATTCGACGGTGACAGTCTTGCCCTCGCACGCCGGCTCGATCGTGAAGTGTTTTCGATACCAGGCGATGCCGCCCGCAGCATAGCCGTTGCCGCTGCTGTAGGTCGAACTGAACGGCTCCTCGTTGCTCCAATCGTGCGGCACCCGGACGTTGCGCCAACCTGCATCGTCGAAAGCGGACATCATGGCGATCGCGCTATCGCTCCGGCCGAAGCGCCAGCCGCTGTCCCAGTTGATCACAACGCGCGGCGTTATTGCCGGCGAGGAAGCCGGCGCCGCAGAATCTGCGCCGAAGCCTGCCGTGGCGAAAAGCGACAGAAACAGAAACGAGACGGGGTGTTTTTTCATGATTGATTGGGTTGGGCGCAGAACCCGATTTCAAGGGGTGGGCGGGGATTTGCTTCAATCGGCGAGCGTCCCCGACGTACGGGAGTCCTTGGACAACGGTGCCGCTGTGATTTGATAGGAGCGCCGCATTCGAGTGCAACTACGGATACCTCCGGGGTCCGGCGCTTCATCCCCCGACCTTCATCGAGTCCTGATCCAGGCTGGCCGGCCGGCCGACGGTGGAGGTGACATCCACGGTGAGCGTGTTGCCGTGCATGACCGAGGCTTCGTAGCTGGTGCTGGCTGACACCACGCCCAGGTTTGCCGTTGCGGAGGCCGAGGCGGTCCAGTCGATTTCAGCAACCTTTCCGGTTTGCGCATTGGCGGTGAACGACACGCCGGTGCCCAGGGAGGCAGAGGCCCCGATGGGGCTGTCGCCGGTGCTGAATGAACAACCGACGCCGAGGTAGCCTTTGACGACGTCACTGCGCCAGTTGTAGTTCAACGTGCCTTGAAAGAGGAGGCTGCCGGAAACCTCGATGCTGGTGGCCGTGATCTTGAAACTGATGGGGCCGATGCTTTTTTTCCACGACAGTTGATCGAGCAGCGCTTCGGGCGAGAGGCGGCCCGGCGCGTTGGCGTGCGCGAAATCCTGGTGGATCTGGTTCCATGCCTCCTTTTCCTCCTCCTCTTTCTGCCGGAGGCTCTCCTGTTCCAACTCCATCTGCTGACCGCGCAAGGCGGCGGGATCCTCCCACTCCCCCACGTTGGCAGAATCCACGACCATGCTGACAAGCCCGGCACTCCAGCCCTGGGCCAGGCTGCCCACCTCGGACAACCGCCGGTCCCGTGACATGCCCGCCTGCATCAGGCGCACGTGCGGCAGGAGGTCCGTCCACATGGCCTCCAGGCTGGGGCGGATCCGCTGTTTGTACTCGAGCACCATCGTGTCGAAACTATCGTGGAACCAGCTCTCGCGCTCCTGGTTTCGCTGCAGGAGGTAGCGGAGCTCAATGTCGACGATCTCACTCTCCGGGGGAGAGCCCGGCCTGTACCGTTCCTGGAGTTCCTTGAGCGCCTGGGCCTCCGCATCGCGCAGATCCTGGATGCGTTTGTTGCCGCGTGCGGCCCGCTCCGCCAGGAAGTCCATCTGGCGCTTGATGTACTTCGGCCAATACTGGATCCACGCGCCGTACTTTTTGTTGAAGACCTGGAAATTGTAGGAGGCCAGGTAGCCGTCGAGGGTCGGCGTCGCCTCCTGGCCCGGGCCGGCCGCCAGGTTGGCCATCCCCGGCATCTGCAGCAACTGGGGATCGTACTTCTGGGCGACATCCTGCAAAAGCTCGGCGATCTGCCCGTTTTTTGCCATCTGCCGCATCCGGACCGCCTCCGCCTTCATCGCCTCCCTGCTCATCGAGGGCGAGAGCCGGACCTTTTTCCCGTCCGCGCTGACCGAACCGCCGAGGTCCGTCAGGATCTTCTTCGACTGTTCCTTCAGGTCGTTGCCCCATTTCTTGAAAAAGGCCCCGACCTCGCCTTTGTACAGTCTCACCTGGACGCGGTGCTTGTAGTACGCCTCGTAGGTGCCGAACATGGTGACGCTCGTCATGTCCGGCAGCCGCAGGAGGTCGGTATTCGGGAGATTGTTGACCTTGATCCGGATCTGCTGCGCGTCCTCGGGGTCGAACGGCTCGATGATGTCCGCCGTGGACATCGGCGTCAGCTCACGCAGTTTCCGGAGCTTCTCCTCCATCGTTTCGATCTCATCGGATGGCGCGACCTGGGGGGCGACGTCGGGGTCCTCCAGGCGCTGGTTCTCCTCCGAGGTCTTGCGCGTGGAGGCGGGATACCGGATCTTGCCGGACTGCAGCTCGTCCTGGGCCTTCTGTTTGTCACCCTTGGCAAACCAATAGGTCGCCATCCCGACGTGGGCCTCGAGGCAGCCGGAGTCCCGCTTCAGGGCGGTCTCGAAGCACGTTCGCGCTTTTTCGTATTGCTTCAGGTCCATCTCCACGTTGCCGAGATTCACCCACGTCTGCACGCGATCGGGTGCCAGGGACAGGGTGTAGCGGTAGAGCGCCGCCGCCTCCCGCGCCGCGCTGGTGTCGGTTTCGGGGCCGATGGCCGCCGGCTTTTGCCAGAGGTACAACGCCGCCGCCAGGTTGTGCGCCGTCACCGGCAGGCGCGGCGCATTGCCGACGGCGGCGCCGGCCAGCGCGATGCCAAGGGATTGGGCGGCGGGCGACAGCATCACGGACGCGGCGGCGTTGCTCAGGTCGCGCGCCCTGGCCTCGTCGACGATGGCTCCGTCAAACCGGGGCGGAACGCCGACGAGCCGGGCGAAATCGCCGGCAAACTGCGGCTCGATCTGCGCGCTGAATTCAGCGAATCGCCGCTTCGCCAGGGCCAGCACGCCCTTCGTGTCCAGCACCGCATCGGAGGTTCCCGTCTTTTCGTCCGCGGATCGCGCCGGCGGGCACAGCACGGGGGAGAAGTTGAGTCCGAGGACCAGCAGGCATCCGATGATCAGCCGAGGGCAAGAGGCGGGCATGATGTTGGATCTCCCTGGGTTGGTTGACCGTGCGCGGCGCCTTCCGGGGATCGGCGCAGATGGAACAGGGACATCCATACAAGAACCGAAAGCGGACTCAATCCATTAGCCGGAGCGAATCAATCGAACTACGAACAGACCGGAGCGCAGCGGAGGTTTGGGGCGAAGCCCCCGAGCGCATCGTTCCGGGTCACCGGGCCCGGGCGTTTTCGCTCCCGGAGTCAGGTTCCTCCCGGCGGAACAAGAACCAGCTCCATCCCGAAATCCCCGAGAACCTGTATTCATACGCAAGCGTGTAATCCCCGCCGGCTGCCGTGAATCCCCCGGGGGGATGATACGACAGATCCTGGCTGTGGAAGATGATCCAGTCCGGAGGGAACTCCTTCCAGCGGGGCTGCTCGATGTAACGCAGCCTCTCCCCCCCGGGCACACGGGGGGCATAAAAGCCGAAAAGCAGATGGTTGCGGAAATCATGGTCGCTGCCGACGCAGACGAGGTCATGGGGGGAATCCTCCGCAATGCGGGCGAGGGCCTTCGCATAGCTCCCCCGCCCCAGCGTGAGCAGGGAACACACCCGGGGAGCCTGCCCCGCGACCAGGATCGCCACCGCGGCGACCGGCAACCCCCGCCTCCAGCCCGTCCATGAGCGGTGGCACCTGCAGGCGAGGCGGGAAAGCAGGAGGTGGAAGAACGGGAAACACACGATAAAGTATCTGAAATACAGATACGTCGGCCGGACCGCGGCCAGCATCAGCGCCGGCGCCAGCAGCAGGATGGCGGGAAAGAAGGCCCACTGGGGGTCGCCCCCGCGGCGGAGGCTGATTGCCCCCGCGCCGACGACCGCCAGCACGCCGGCGACCGCCGCGCCGAGGAAGACGGGGGCGTCGGGCAAACCGATGAGCAGCGCCGAGGCTTGGGCCACCACCTCCCATTCCGGATGGACGGGCCCCCCGGCAACCGTCATGTCCCGCAGGAAGAACGCATACCACCCCGCAAAGAAAGCAAGCGGGAGGACGTGGTGGGCCGCGAACCGCAGCGCCTTCCGCCGGAATGAGCCCTCCGCATGGATCTCATGAGCCAGGCTCGCGACGCAGAAAGCCATCGTCGCCATGATGAACGTGGAATGGGACAGCACGCCCAGGATCGAGGCGGTCCAGAACAGGACCAGCCTGACCGGGGAGAACCGCTCCAGATTCTCCAGCAGGAGGGCGTAGGCGGCCAGCGCGAAGAAGATCGCCGGCGCATAGCCCCGCGCCTCCGAGAAATAGAGCACCAGGGGATAGGAAGTGCCCGCCAGGACCATGCTGCAGAGGGCTTCCGGCGCTCCCCAGCGCCTGCCTGCAATGAAGCCGATGAGCACCACGCTCCCCACCCCCGAGAGGACCGCCAGGCCCCGGTAGAGGAACAGGGTGTCGTGCACGCCCGCCCAATACAGGAAGAGGGTGTTCAGCGGATGGTTGTTGTCGTAATGGAACCGGACGAAGATGTCGGCGACCGAGCGCGCCGTGCGCGCGAAGGAGAGCGAGAGCAGCTCGTCGAGCCAGAGATCCCCGCGCGCGGCGGCGATGATGAGCGCCGTGGAAAGAAGAAACACCAATCCGATGGCCCAACGGACAGGTCGTGAAGGTCCCGCGGCATTCATGGAGGGGAAGGTTCTTCCTGTCATCACCACCGACCCTGTCGCAGGGATGGCGGCTCAGCAATCCGATCCTGACCGCCGCCATTTCGCCTCGATCAGCCTCCAACCTCCGGTTCGCATCGAGAATCAAGATTGGCCTGAGGCGGCGCCTCGCTCGCCTAATCGCTCCGGCGGCCGCCGCTGAGCAGGGCCAGCAGATAGAGCAGGCTGCCGAGCGTGGAGATGAATGCCGCCAGGTACGTGAGTGCCGCGGCGTCAAGCGTCTCCGACACCCCGGGGAGTTCGTCCCGGTCAATGATGCCGAGCTCTGGCAACTCGGCCTTCGCGCGCCGGCTGGCGTCGAACTCGACCGGCAGCGTGACCAGCTGAAAGACGGTCATGACCATGAGGGCGGCGATGCCGATCTTCAGCATGAGGCCGCCGAAGATCGAGCCGAAGAACAGGAAGCCAAACGCCGTGATGTAATAGGCGGCCGGGGCGGCAATCTTCACCGCCGGGATAAGCGTCTGCCGCAGGCCCATCATCGCATAGCCCACCTTGTGCTGGATGGCGTGACCCGACTCATGCGCCGCCACGCCCAAGGCCGCCAGGCTTGTGCCATGGTAGTTGTCCGACGAAAGCGCCAGGCGCTTGTGGACAGGGTCGTAGTGGTCAGTGAGCTGACCCTCGACCTCGACGATCTCGACGTTGGTGATCCCCGCATGACGCATGACCGCGTCCGCCGCCTCGGCTCCGGTGATCCGGCCCCGGGAAGCGATCTGCAGGTTCTTGTTGTAGGCGGTCGAGACGCGCATCTGCGCGTAGAGGCCGAAGAGGATCGGAATGAGGATGAGGACAAGCCAGAGGGTCATGGAAGAAGGTTTTGCCGTAAACTGGAGCAGTTTCGCGGCCAAGACGCAATCATGGGGCGAATTGCCGCAAGGAATCCCTGAACCTGCACGTTTCCGACGAGATGCGTGCCCATGAGATCGTCTTTCCCGATTGCAGGCTCCGCCTCAGTGCGCCGCCCTGTCACACCCGGGGTTCACTCCGGGAAATTGCGGCGCAGGCAGGGCGCAGCAAGCTCCCGCCGCCACGGCGCGAGCGAGCCTGCGCCCCTACCCTCTGCTGAGGCGCGCGACGACGGCAGGCAGGAGGACGTGCTCGGCGGCATGCACCTTCGCATCGAGCGTCTCCAGCGTGTCCTCGGGCGAGACCTGGACCGCCGCCTGGTCGATGATCGGGCCTCCATCCACGTCGGAAGTGACCCGGTGCACCGTGCAACCAGTGATCTTCACCCCGCGCCGCCACGCCTGCCCTATCGCGTCGAGCCCGGGGAAACTGGGCAGCAGGCTCGGGTGCAGGTTGATGATCCCCTGGGGAAACGCGTCGATGAACGCCGGCTTCAGGATGCGCATGAACCCTGCGAGAACAATGAGATCCGGGCCGCATCTCCGGATCGCCTCGACGTACCGCTCCTCGCCCGCGGCATCGAACTTGGTCTTGAACGGCCCGGGATCGAGGAATTGCGCAAGCACGCCAAAACGCGCCCCGAGGGCAAGAATGGGCGCCTCCGCCCTGTCCGCGAAGATCTGCACCACGCGGGCATCGCACAGCCTTCCTTCCTGCTGGGCGGCCAGCAGGGCCTCGGCGTTGCTGCCGCGCCCGGAGCCTAGGACGACGACGCGCATGAGGGTAAGCAAGGACTTCGGCCGTGGACGCTGCCCCACTCCGTTCGCAGACGCCGGCACGCAGCTTGTTCCGCCTTCCGCGCGCCCGCGCCCGCAGGCACGACCCCGCCGCGGCCTTCCCCTGTCCTGCGCAGGCTCCGTCTCGGGGTTTGGAATCGCATGGGTGCCGGTCAGATCTTCCCGGCCGCATTGATCCGGGCAATCAACGCGGTGGTGCTGAAGCCGCGCAAAAACGGCAGGAAGACGATCTTCGCCCCCACGGATTCGAGCGCCGCCCGTTCGTCCGGATCGAGGGTCGCCAGCGTGTAATCGCCCGCCTTCACATAAATGTCGGGCCGCAAAGCCCGGATCTCCCGCGTGAGCCGGCGCCGGCGGAAGATCACGATGCCATCGACCGGGCGGAGCTGCCCCAGGAGGTACGCCCGCGACCGTTCGTCGAGAACCGGCCGGCGCGGACCTTTCAGTTCCTTCACGCTGCGGTCGGAATTGAGGGCGACGAACAGCCGGCCGTCGCGGCCCGCGAGCTTCCGGGCCTCCTCAAGGCACGCCGCGTGTCCGGGATGCAGGAGGTCGAATACCCCGTTGGTCAGCACCAGCCTCCCGCCGGCCCGCCTCAGCCGGTCGCGCGCACGCACGGCCTGGGGAAGCGTCATCAACCTGGCATTGGTCAGTTTCATGGCGGAATGACGGCCACTCAGAAGAATTTCCTGGCCTTCTCGAAGAAACTCCTCCCAACGGGCTCGTCGGCATCGCCGCTCGCGACTGCGAAGTCCTCAAGCTTCTTGCGCTGGTCCGGCGTGAGGTGGGTCGGCACTTCGACAAGCACCCGCGCCAACTGGTCGCCGGGATGCCCCGAGCGGAGCCCGGGCATGCCGCGCCCCTTCAGGCGGAACGTGGTGCCCGACTGTGTGCCGGCCGGGATCTTCAGGGACGCCTTGCCTGAAAGCGTCGGCACTTCGATGGTGCCGCCGAGCGCCGCAAGCGTGAACTTGATCGGGATCTCGCAGAACAGGTCGTCACCCTGGCGCTCGAAGATCTCGTGCTCCTTGACATGGATCACGATGTAGAGATCGCCGGCGGGGCCGCCGTTGATCCCGGCTTCGCCGTTGCCGGCGGAACGGAGCTTGGAACCCGTCTCCACACCGGGCGGGACGCGCACATTCAGCTTGGCAGTCTTGTTGACGCGCCCCTCGCCCCGGCATTCGCGGCAGGGCTTCTCGATGCGCGTGCCGTTGCCATGGCATGCGGGACAGACCTGGCGAACGGTGAAGAAGCCCCGCGATGTCGCCACCTGGCCGGCGCCGCGGCAGGTGGGGCATGTCACCCGTTTCGACCCGGGCTCGGCCCCCGTTCCGTTGCATGGGTCGCAGGCGGCGAGTTTGCGGAACGAAATCTCCTTCTCCACGCCCCGCGCGGCCTCTTCCAGCGTGATCTCGATGTCATAGCGGAGGTCCGCGCCTTCGTGCGCACCCTCGGATCCCCCGCCGCCGAAGAACTCCTCGAAGATGCTGCCGCCGGCGCCCCCGCCGCCGAAGACTTCGCGGAAGATGTCAAACGGATCGTGGAATCCTCCCCCGGCGGCGCCGCCCGGCCGCCCCGCGCCTCCCTGCGCAAAGGCCGCGTGACCGAACCGGTCGTAAGCCGCGCGCTTGTCGGGATCCTTGAGCGCCTCATAGGCCTCGGAGACCTTCTTGAACATCTCCTCCGCCTGCTTGTTGCCGGGATTCTTGTCGGGGTGGTACTGGACGGCTTTCTTGCGGTAGGCCTTTTTCAGCTCCTCCTCCGTCGCCTCCCGGTTCACACCGAGCAGTTCGTAATAGTCTTCCTTGGCCATGAGTGATCAGGCGCGAGCCCGCACCGGCGGAAATACTCCGACCGCCGGGCAAGGGGTCCTCGTCGCTTCAGCTGGTTTCCTTTCTGGCCGGCCCGCTGGACAGCACGACGCTGGCGGGCCGCAGCAGGCGCCCATGCAGCGTGTAGCCGATCCGCACCACCTGCAACACGTGCTCTTCGGGCACCTCGGCGCTCGCCTGATGGGAGATCGATTCGTGCAGATGGGGGTCGAATTGTTTTCCGACCGGGTTCACCTCCTTCAGCCCGTGACGGTCGAGGACGCCCCTGAGCTGCTCCAGGATCATGGCCACTCCATCGACGATCGCATTGGTGTCGGTCTGCTGACGCGCAGCCGCGAGGCCCAGCTGCAGGTTGTCGAGGATGGGCAGAAGGCTCTCCAGAAGGCTCGCCGCGGCAAACTGCCGGAGCTCGTCCTTCTCGCGGGCCACGCGCCGCCGGAAGTTCTCCAGATCAGCGATGGCGCGTATATAACGGTCGTAGTTGTCCGCCGCCTCCTTTTTCGCGGCCGCCAGCTTTTCCTCCAACGCGGCGCCGGTCGCCGCCGCCGGGGCGGCGGATGATCCGCCCGCCGCGGCGTCCCTGCCGGGCGGCTCACCCTCGGCGGCGTCTGCCGGCCGTGATTTGGCCTCCAGCTCAGAACCGTGCCGGTGCGACGTATTCTTGTGTTCGGATTCGCTCATGAAAAAAGCCGGCGCGGCGCCACCGCAGCCGGGACTCCGCGGCGGGAACGGCTCCCCCGCGCCGGTGAACGGGCATCCCCGCCTTCGTCGAAACGCCCGTGCCGGCAGCCGGCGGAGGCCGGCGCAATCGCCCCGCTTGATCTCCGCTGCGGGGACAAGGCGGCAAAAGAGACGGCACCGCGCATCATGGAAAAGGCCGACGCTTGAAAGGCAGGCACGATCCAACGTATCTCCTCCATCACGGTCTCTGGCAAACCGGTTCTGGGCGGATTTTCCAACCGCTCCGATCCGGGTCGATCTCCGGCCCGCCGGTTGTCCGACGGGGCATGGGCATTCCGCTCATGTCCGGGGATTCGCCCGGACCGCGGGCGGAATCCCGCCTTCGCCCAGGCTTCCTCCCCCGCCAGGCGCGCAGTCGCCGAGGCCGTGGCGGACACGTCGGAGGACGGGACGGCGGGCAGCCCGCCCGCGCGGCGTCCGGCGGCGCCCGCGATCCGCTGACGATCCATGAATGCGCCCGTCGGGTTCATGCGAAGTTTTCCGTCACCAGCAACAACGCGTCGTCGATGGCCGCAAACAGGAAATCGTCCGCGAACGGGAGCAGGACGTTGTCGCCGGCGGCAAGCACCGCGCCGGTCGCCGATTCGCCCACCCGGCCGCGCACCACGTGCAACAGCCGCGGCTGTTGTCCGGCGGGAAACGCCATCCGCGCTCCGCGGGCCAGCGGCTCGCGCCTCAGCCGGAATTCGGCGCAGTCGGCCAGCACGGCGGCGGCAGGGGCGGATCGCAGGACCGCTGGCGGCGGCTGGTTCCAGAGGATCGAGGCCAGCGCCTCGCGCCGGTGCAGCGCCCGCGGCCTCCCATCAAGGCCCGTGCGACCCCAGTCGTAAACGCGATAGGTCGTGTCAGAATTCTGCTGGATCTCGAGGATGAGGTTGCCAGCGTCAATCGCATGGACCGTTCCGCTCCTCACGAGCACGGAATCCCCCGCCGCCACGGAAAAGCGGTTCACGCATGTCTCGAGCATGCCCGCGTCGAGTGCCCGCTCGAACTGCGCCCGGTCGACCCCCGGTCGCAATCCCACGATGAGCGCAGCGTCCGGCGCCGCGCCGGCGATGAACCAGTTCTCCGTCTTTGGCTCGCCTCCCAGGGCCGGGGCCTGGGCCGCCGGAGGATGGACCTGCAGACTCAATCGTTCCCGGCAATCCAGCCATTTGACCAGGATCGGGAACGGCCGGTCCGCCGGCCACCGGGGCCCCATGACATCCGAACCCCGGGCTTCGATCAGCCCGCGCAGCGACTCGCCGGCATGCGTCCCGCTCCGCACGCGCGACTGGGCCTCCGGGCGATCGACGACCTCCCAGCTCTCGCCAATAACCCGCCCGGGAGGCAACATCCGGCCGAAAGAGTCTGCGAGCGCCCGACCGCCCCATACGCGCTCCTGATAGATGCTTTCGAATTGCAGGATGCCTGTCATCTTGTCCCTTCTGAGTTAATCGTTAAAAGAAATCCCAGCTATTTACTTTGACCCGCCGAGCCGATACCCTCGGTCTCAAGTCGGAGTTTCCCCGTTACACAAATGCCCAGACCCGGGACTTCAAACTCAAAGAGCATCCCCTCACTTGACGGTCCGCGCCACCGGCCAAAGTGGTTTGCGGCAAGCGTCTGCTTCCTGCTCGGGGTGTGGTTGTTGATCACGCTCGTCAACTACAAGCCGCACCAGAGCGTGGAATTTCAGGTCAGCATGCGTAGCGCGGCGGGGCCGGCGGGTTTGACGAACCATCTCCAGCCTCCGCCTGACGCAAACCTGGGCGGTCGCTGGGGCGTCGAGCTCTCCTGGTGGTGCCTGCACGTTCTGGGAGTCGGCACCTGGGTCATCCCGGTTTTTCTCCTGTGGTTCTCCTGGGTCGCTGTCCGCAATGCCCGGCGGTTCGTCTTCACCCGGGTGTTCGCCATGACGCTGTGCATCATGACCGCCTCGGGCCTGGCGGCCATGGTGGAGAGCTTCAAGAGCAGCGATTATTACACGATGGGGCTGGGCGGGAGGGTCGGGCACCTGCTCTACGGCGGCATGCTGAAGGACACGGTCGGCGTCGTCGGCGCGGGCCTGCTTCTGGGAACCATCTATATCCTCACCCTGGCCTTCATCTTCAGCCGCGACGTCGGGGCGGAGCTGGAAAAAGGGATCGCCTGGGTCAACGCCTGGCGCGCCCAGCGGGCCCAGGAGGCTGCCGAACGCGCGGAGCAGAAGAGGAAGGAGCAGGAGTCGAAAGAGAAGGTCGGCGCCGCCAGGGCGGCCGCCGCGGCCCTGACGCCCCCGGCGGCGGTCAAGAGACAGCTCGTCATCCCAAAGACCAAGGAGGACCTCGACCGCGAAGCCGCGCCCGCACCCGCCCCGCCCGAGAAGCCCGCCGCCGGATCAAAGCCGCCCGCGGAAACGGCCGCTCCCGCGCAGCCCGCCGCAGCTTCCAAGCCGTCCGCCGAGCCGGCGGCACCTCCGCCGAAACCCGCCGTCGCGCCGCTGGGAAAACTCAACATCGTCAAGCCGGAAGAGACGAAAAAAGCCAAGGCCGTCCCCGCGGCGAATGCCGACGACAAATATCAATTTCCGCCCCTTTCCCTGCTGCGCGAGCCCGTCGCCGTCGACGCGACGTCAAGCGAGGAGGAGCATCGGCAGAACGCCGAAAACCTGCTGCGGATCCTCGGCGAATTCAACGTGGAGGTGACGCTGGGCGAGATCCACGTCGGGCCGGTCATCACGCGCTACGAGCTCGTCCCCGCCCCCGGCGTCCGCGTGGAGAAGATTTCCAGCCTCGACAAGAACATCGCCCTTGGCATGCGCGCCCAGTCGGTCCGCATCATGGCGCCGATTCCCGGGAAAGCCGCCGTCGGCGTCGAGGTGCCCAACCAGAAGGCGACCCCGGTGGGGTTGCGCGAGATTCTGGAATCCGAGGACTGGGTGGCCGCAAAGGCCGATCTGCCTATCGCGCTCGGCAAGGATGTCAGCGGCAAGCCGCTCGTCTCGGATCTCGCGAAGATGCCCCACCTGTTGATCGCCGGCGCCACCGGCTCCGGAAAATCCGTATGCATCAACGCGATCATCTCCTCGATCGTCTACCATGCCGGCCCGCGCGATGTGCGGCTGCTCATGGTCGACCCGAAGATCGTCGAGTTGAAGATGTTCAACGACCTTCCGCACATGCTGATCCCGGTGGTGACGGAAGCCAAGAAGGTGCCGGCTGCGCTCAAGTGGCTGCTCAAGGAGATGGAAATGCGGTACCAGATCTTCGCGCGGGTCGGCGTGCGCAACATCAGCAGCTTCAACAGCCGGAAGAAATCCGCCAAATCCCCGGCGGCCCCTGCGGAAGTCCAGGGCACGCTCAATGTCGCCGCCGCCGGCGAGGAGATCGAGGTTCCCGACCACATGCATTACATCGTGGCGATCATCGACGAGCTCGCGGACCTGATGATGGTGGCTCCGGCGGAGATCGAGACCCTGGTCGCGCGCCTGGCCCAGCTCGCGCGCGCCACCGGCATCCATATCATCATCGCCACGCAGCGCCCGTCCGTGAACGTCGTCACCGGCGTGATCAAGGCGAACCTGCCCTCGCGCATCGCCTTCCAGGTCGCCTCCCAGATCGATTCCCGGACGATCATCGACACCAAGGGCGCCGAAACGTTGATCGGCCGGGGCGACATGCTCTTCTCCCCGCCCGGATCCTCGAAGCTCGTGCGGGCGCAGGGCGCCATGGTATCCGACGAGGAGATCGCCAAGATCATCGAATTTCTGAAGCGAAACGGTCCGCCGGTCTTCGCGCAGGAGGTGCAGGATCACATCGACCAGGAGGCCAGCGAAGGCGAGGACGGGGAGGAGGAGGACGGGGACGACGAGGGCGAGATGGGCGACGACGAGGAATTGTACCGGCAGGCGGTGGAGGTCCTCAAAGCGACCCGCCGCGCCTCCACCTCGATGCTCCAGCGCCGTCTGCGCATCGGCTACAACCGCGCGGCCCGCATCATGGAGCTGATGGAGGAAAAGGGCATCGTGGGGCCGGAGAACGGCGCCCAGCCGCGGGAGATCCTTGTCGACCCGGAAAAACTCTAGGCCGCTCCGGGGCCCGCCGGCCCCGTGAAAATCGGTCTTTCCAACAGCGGACAAATTGCATACCTGACTCCCATGCAGACCATCGGCGAGCGACTCGAGGAAGCCCGCAAACGAAAGGGGATCTCCATCCGCGAAGCCTCGGAGGCGACCAAGATCCGGAGCGAGTATCTCCACAAGCTGGAAAGCAACAGCTTCGACCTCAATCTGCCCGAGATCTACGTCCGCGGCTTCCTGCGCAATTACGCGGTTTTTCTCAAGCTCAACGGAGACAAGCTGCTCGCCGACTACCGGTCGCTGGCGCCCGCCGAGGGCCGCCCCTCGCGCCGCGAGAACCGTGAAGTCTACGGCCGCGTGGATCTCGGGCCGGCTGCGCGCCAGTCCGCAGCCGCGGCGGATTCCACGAACGAGGATCCCGGCGCCGCCTCCGCACCGGCGCCTGCCGCCGCGCGTTCGAGCAGCTTTCCGGCCTCCGCCGGCTCAAGTTCCGCGCCGATTGACGCCGCGCTCCTGATCAAGGGCGGCATGGTGCTGCTCGCGGTCGTCCTCGTCGTCCTGATCTTTGTCGGCGTCCGCGCCCTTTTCAGCACCCCGGAAAAGCCGGCGACGGAGCTCAAGGCGGCCGCCCAGCAGACCCTCACGCTCACCGCCGCCGGCACCGTCGATGTCACGGTGCGCGAGGACGCCACCGACGGCCCCGTCGTCTGGCAGGGCCGCATGGACGCCGGCGACAGCCGCACGCTGCCCAAGCGCGGCAGGCTGTTCCTCTCCGCCAACCCCATCGAGAATCTCCAGATCGATATCAACGGCAAGCGCGCGGCGAACCCGCATTCGGGCCGCCTCACGGTGCAGATCCCGTAGAAGTTTGCCGGACCGGTCCGGCAGACTTCTCATCGCAGCCCCACCGGCGGCCCGAGAATCTCGCGGAGCACGATCGCCCGGCGCAATTCTGGCCGGTTGCGCAGATCCAGCAGAAGGCGCCGCTGCGGTTCGGCCGCCACAGCTGCAGCCGATGCCGCCGCAGCCGTCGCACGGGCGGTTGCCGCCGCCTGCTTTGTCCGCAACGCCTCCAGCTCACGGACCCGTTCAGCGAGGGCGCGCTGCCGTTCGAGTTCCGCTGCAGCGGCGGCCGGCACCCCCTCGATCATAGGGGGAGGCTCCACCCGGACCGGCCGGATCTCCTCAATCATCGGAGGAGCCGCGGGGAAAGGCCGGGGCTCCTCTCCGCCCGCGCCCGCCTGGGGCGCCCCGGGCGCAAGGCCGCCCCGCTCCATGATTCGCCGGCGGATCTCCTCCTGGATGCGGCGCGCGCGGTCCTCCTCCCCCGCCGCGAGCGGCGCCGGCCGCGGGGATTGCTGATCCCCGGGCACCTTCTTCAATCGCTGCAGGAGGCCCGCCACGACAATGGCGGCGACGATCAGGATCTGGAGATGATCGAGTATCCATTCCATGGCAGTGGCATCTGTGCGGCCGGAGCGGTCGGGGGCCTTCGCGGCCTATTTTTTGACGGCTTCGGGCTGCGCGATCGCACCCCGCATATCGGTGTCGGCCTGGATGTTTTGCATGCGGTAGTAGTCCATCACGCCGAGGTGGCCGCTGCGGAACGCCTCCGCCATCGCGAGCGGAACCTGCGCCTGCGCCTCGACGACCTTCGCCTGCATCTCCTGCACCCGCGCCTTCATCTCCTGTTCGAGCGCGACCGCCGCCGCGCGGCGGATCTCGGCCTGGGCCTGCGCCATGTTCTTGTTCGCATCGGCCTGCGCAACCTGCAGGGCTGCGCCGACGTTCACGCCGACATCGACGTCGGCGATGTCAATCGAGAGGATCTCGAATGCGGTGCCCGCATCGAGGCCGCGCGCCAGCACCGTCTTCGAAATGCTGTCCGGCGACTCGAGCACGACCTTGTAGCTCTCGGCCGAGCCTATTGTGGTCACGATGCCCTCGCCCACGCGGGCGATGATCGTGTTCTCCTTCGCGCCGCCGACGAAGCGGTCGAGGTTGGTCCGCACGGTCACGCGCGCCTTGACCTTCACCTGGATGCCGTCCTTGGCGACGCCGTCGATCGTCGTCCGGCCGCCCTCGGGATTCGGACAATCGATCACCTTCGGATCCACCGACGTGCGCACCGCCTCTTCGACGGATTTTCCCGAGCCCTTGGTCGCGAGGTCGATTGCGCATGCCCGCCGCCAGTCAAGCGCAATGCCCGCCTTCTGCGCCGCGATCAGGGCATGGACGCAGGCGATCACGTTGCCGCCGGCGAGGTATTGCGCCTCGACCTCGTCAATGGACAGCTTGATGCCCGCCTTCGTGGCCTTGATGCGCGCGTCCACCATCGCCCCATAGGGCACCTGCCGCAGCCGCATCGCCACGAGGTTGATCATGCCGACATAGGCGCCCGCCAGCCATGCCCGCAGCCAGACGCTGAAAAACGAAAAAACAATGCCGAGCAGGATCAGGCCGGCAATGACGCCCGCAATGATGAAGACGATGGTGATATTCATAGTTTGGTGACAGTCAGATGGAAATTGTCCACGGCCACAACCTTGAGCGCCGTCCCGGCGGCAACGTGGCCGCTCCGGGAGACCGCCTCATAGCGCCGGCCGTCGAGGAGCACATAACCGGAAGGCGCGAGCGTGGTGACGGCCTCGCAGAGTTTGCCGACGATCGCAGGGTCCGCGACCGGAGGCTGGCTGATGGCGCTGATCGAGTCGTGGAGGAAAAACCGTTTGCCCAGCCGCGTCTTCGGGAGGACGCCGAATTCCACGTACAGGGTGAGGCCGAGAAGCGCGAGGCCCGCGAGGACCGCCAGGCTCCCGCCAACCAGCCCGTAGTGCATGAACGCGAGGACGCATCCCCAGAGCATCGCCGCCCCGCCGAGCATGCCCATCACCGAGCTGGTCGTGAAGACCTCGAACACGAGGAGCACCAGACCCACCAGGAAAAGCAGCAGAATCGCTGTCATGACGGAAGTTTCTCCACCTTGAGCCCGAAATCGGTGCGCCCGACCACGACGACCCGGGTGCCGGCCGCCGCCGAGCCGAGTTCAAGCTGGGCCTGATACCGGCAGCCATCGATCTCGACTTCACCGGCGGGGCGCAGCGGCGTCGTCACCAGCCCCTCGCGGCCCACCAGCGTCGTCGCCTCCGCGCTTACGTCCGGCGCGGAGCCGGAGACCTGCGCCGTCGTGGCGACGGCCGTCTGCAGCACCATCCGGTCCCAGAACCAGCCTTTGGGCAGAAAACGCGCCCCGAGCGCGCCCACGACCAGCGCAAGGGCCAGGCCGGCGAGGAGGTTGATGAGCGGCGCAAAAAAGAGGTCGCCCGAGACCGCGATGGTCACGGGTTCGTTGGGCCAAATGTCGGCCATCGCCCAGACCAGCGAGCCGAGCATGAGCGTCACACCGCTCAACGCCATCACCATCACCCCGGGGAAGAAAAAGACCTCCGCCGCCAGCAGCAGGAGCCCGACGGTGAAAAGAACGACCGGCTCGTGCCCGGACAATCCCGCCACATAATTGCCCAGGAAGAAGAGCGCCAGCAGGATGACGCCGGCAACGCCGAAAATGACCGTTCCGGGCACCTTGAACTCGATGATCAGGCAGACCACACCCAACCCCATCAGGATCGGGCCGATGGCGTTGAGCCACACCGCCAGCTGCTCCGACCAGGTGACCTCGAGCTCCACGGTCTCGTAGCCCCCCGCGCCGAATTTCTGCTGCAGCAGGTCGTCGATGTCCTTCGCAGTGCCCGCCGCAAGCAGCGGACGGGGCGGATCCCCATAGCACTTCGACGCCTCCGTCGCCGTAAGCGAAAGCAATTCGCCCTTCGGCTTGATGACCGTGTCGCCGATCTTCAACTCGTAGTCCTTGTCGATCATCGCCGAGATCACCTGTCCCCGGTAACCCTTGCCTTCGGAAATGGCGCGCACGCGGGCCTTCAGGTAGCTGACGACCTTCAGCCTCATGGTCTCGTCAATGTCCTTTCCGGTCGAGGTCACGGGCGCCGCCGCGCCTATGACGCTCCCGGGGGCGAACCAGATTTCCTGCGTCGTCGCCGAGATGAAGGAGCCGGCGGACATCGCCTCCTTGTCGACATAGGTGATCGTCTGGCCGGGAAACCTGTCGATCGCCTTCATGATCTCGAAGGTCACGTCAAGCGCCCCGCCCGGCGTCTCCAGGTCGAGCACCACCGCGCCCGCCTTGCGCTCGATGGCCTCCTTCAGGCCGCGGCGCAAAATGTAAAGGATCGGCGGCGCAATTTCATCCCGCACCGGCACGACGTAGACGATGACCTTCGCATGCGGCGTCTGCGCAGCGGCGCGCGCCGCCGGCGGCGGCGGCGCTCCCTCCCCCGCCGGAACGGGACCGGAGGCGCGCAACTCCGCGGCCGCTGGTGCCATGAGCACCCCCAGCAGACCCGCGAGCCAGCGACGGAGGATTCGAGACAGCATGAGATTCTCAGGCTATGCCCCCGCGCGACCGGACGCAAGCACCCCGATGAAACGGATTTCGCGCCGGCGGGAAAAGGCGCGGGCCGGCGTTATTTCCCGTGGCAGTGCTTGTACTTCTTGCCGCTGCCGCAGGGACACGGTTCGTTGCGGCCCACCTTGGGCGTCTCGCGCCGGACGGTGACCCGCGGCAATTGGATCTCGGGCTCGGCCGCGGCCCCGGCGGGGGCGTCCGCGGCTTCGGGAACCGGCAGGTTCAGGCCGCCGCCGATGCGCGCGGGCGGGGCGGCCGGCGCCGGCGCCCCCGCGCGCAGGGGAGAGGCGGCGCCACCCGAACGGGCGCCCTGCCCTCCCGCGGGTCCGGGCGGACGCAGGCGCGCAACCGTGCCCGCCGGCGGCTCGTCCTCCGGCCCCTGGAGCCGCGCGCTGCGCGAGAGGATCGAAAGCATGTTCTCGAACGCCTGCAGGTTCGTCGTCGTCTGGAAGAGCCCGGTGCAGATCTGGAGGCGCACATTGTTCATCAACTCCTCGAAATACCGGTAGGCTTCGCCCTTGTATTCCTGCAGCGGGTCCTTCTGCCCGTAGCTCCGCAGCCCTATCGAGCGGCGCAATTCCTCCATCTCCGTCAGGTGCTCCTGCCAGTGATGGTCGATCGCGTTGATGACGACATAGCGCTCCAGGGCCCCGAGCGCCTCGGGCATCTCGATCGACTCCTTGATGGCGTAGGCCTTCTTGATCCGCTCCGCCACCAGGGCGAGCGCCGGCTTGCCGGTCATCCCGTCGATTTCGGCGAGCCTGAGCGCGATGGGAAAGTGCAGGTTGACCCAGCCGACGAAGCTCTCGACCGCGGCGGGCACGGGACCCGTCTTCGTGTCAAAGTCCGCGGCCTCCAGGCGCTCGGCCAGCTCCTCCTCAACCATGTCGAAGATGATGTCCTTGGGCCGCTCACTGTGGATCGCGCCGTTGCGGATGCCGTAGACGACCTCCCGCTGCTTGTTGAGCACATCGTCGTATTGCAGCAGCCGTTTGCGGATTGCGAAATTCTGCTGCTCGACCTTCTTCTGCGCGCCCTCGATGGAACGGTTGAGCCACGGATGCTCCAGCTCCTCGCCCTCCTTCATCGTGCCCTCCATGAGCCGGGAGGCGATGTTGCCCTGGAGGAAAATGCGCAGCAGCTCGTCTTCGAGCGAGAGGAAGAACTTGCTCAGCCCCGGGTCCCCCTGGCGGGCGCAGCGGCCGCGCAGCTGCCGGTCGATCCGGCGCGACTCGTGGCGCTCGGTGCCGATGACGTACAGCCCGCCCGCCACCCTGCTTTCCGGGCCCAGCTGGAGCGAACGCGCCGCATCGCTGTCCGAGTCAACAATGACCGTCTCGCTGGTTCTGGCCTCGGTCAGCGTGTGGCGGAGCTGGCCCTTCTTTTGGGGATCGGGATTCGGGGCGGACGCGACGTCGTACATCACGCCCTCACCCAGCTTGATGTCGGTGCCGCGGCCGGCCATGTTGGTGGCAATGGTCACCGACCCGCGCTGGCCGGCACGCGAGATGATCTCGGCCTCCTGCTGGTGAAACTTGGCGTTGAGGACGGAGTGGATGATGTTGGCGCGGCGGAGCATGCGGCTGAGCACCTCGGAGGCCTCCACGGACACGGTGCCCACGAGGACGGGCTGGCCGCGGGCATTGGCCAGCTGGATCTCCCTGACCACCGCATTGAATTTGTCGCGGCGCGTCTTGAAGATGGAGTCATTCTTGTCGAGCCTGATGCAGGGTTTGTTGGTCGGGATGACGACACACGCGAGGCGGTAGATCTCGTTGAATTCGGTGGCCTCGGTCTCGGCGGTGCCGGTCATGCCCGCCAGCTTCTCGTACATGCGGAAGTAATTCTGAATCGTGATGGTCGCATAGGTGCGCGTCTCGCGCTCGACGACCACGCCCTCCTTGGCCTCCACCGCCTGGTGAAGTCCGTCGGACCAGCGCCGGCCGGGCATGACGCGCCCCGTGTTCTCGTCGACGATCATCACCTTCCCCTCCTGGACCACATACTCGACGTCGCGTTCGTAGAGCGAATAGGCGCGCAGGAGCTGGCTGATCGCATGGATGTCCTCGCTGACGACCTCGAACCGCTTCTGGGCCTCGGTCCGGCGCTTCTCCTTCTCCTCCGGCGTGAGATCGTGGTTCTTCTCGAGTTCGCTGAACTCCGTGGCCAGGTCGGGCATCATGAACGCGTCCGGGTTTTCCGGATGGAGCCTTGTCCGCCCGATCTCCGTCAGGTCGGCCTGGTGCTGCCGTTCGTCGATGACGTAGAAGAGCTCCTCCTTCAGGCGGTAGAGCTCGTCCTTGTTAAAGTCCGAGCTCATCTCCGCATCGAGCTTGTCGAGCTTCTTGCGCCATTCCGGCGTCTCCATGAGCCGCATGAGCTGCTTGTTCTTGGGGCTGCCCATCTTCACCTGCAGCATCTTCCTGAGGGCCAGGTTGCGGTCCTCGTCCGTGGCTTCGGGCTTTTCAAGGAGTTCCCGCGCCTCGGTGATCAACTTGTTGCAGAGGCGGGTCTGCGCGTTGACGAGCTCCTCGACCGAAGGCTTGATGCGGGCGAAGGGCTGCTCGCGCTCGATCGGCGCCGGACCGGAGATGATGAGCGGCGTCCGGGCCTCGTCGACGAGGATCGAGTCGACCTCGTCCACGATGCAGTAGAAATGGTCGCGCTGCACCTGGTCCTCCTTGCGCGTGGCCATGCCGTTGTCGCGGAGATAATCGAATCCGAACTCCGAGGCGGTGCCGTAGGTGATGTCGCGATTGTACATCTCCCGCCGGAGGTCGTTGGGCATGAGCTGCTGGATGCAGCCGACGGAGACCCCGAGAAACTGGTAGATGTAACCCATCCACTCCGCGTCGCGGCGGGCGAGGTAGTCGTTGGCGGTGACCAGCTGGGCGTTGCGCCCGGAGATTGCGTTCAAATACAGCGGCAGGGTGGCCACGAGCGTCTTGCCCTCGCCGGTGGCCATTTCGGCGATCTTCCCTTCGTGCAGGGCGATGCCGCCGATCAGCTGGACGTCATAATGCACCATGTCCCACGCCAGCTCGTGCTCGCACACCGTGATCGTCCGGCCGCAGAGCCGGCGGGCCGTGTTCTTCACCGCGGCAAAGGCCTCCGGCAGCAGCTGGTCGAGGGTCTCGCCGGCCTTGAAGCGCCCGCGAAACTCGGCGGTCTTCGCCTGCAGCTGCTCGTCGCTGAGTTCCGCGTAGGAACGCTCGATTTCGTTGATGCGGGTGACAACCGGCCGGCATCGGTCGAGGAACTTGCGATAATGGCGACCGGAAATCTTCTTGAGGAGCCAGGAGATCATGAAAAGAGGTCGAGGCTAGGCCGGCCGGGCGCGCCTTGGCAAATGGCAAATCCCCGCCGCAGCGCCAACGGGGAAACAGGAGCCTCCCACGCCACCCGCAGGGGCGCCGCCGGGCGGCCGCGCCGGCAACGCATGGAAAATGTCTTTGTCCAGCTCCGCGTCCTCCTGTATGATTGCAGGCCATGGAGAAGATTCCCTACCTCGGCCACACGTTGACCCGCTGGCAGGTGGGTCCGTCGACTTTTCTCGCCCTGCCCGAAAAGGGCGCACGCCTCATGAACTGGCATCTGACGCTCGCTGACGGCACCGTCCGCGATGTCATCTACTGGCCCGAGCTTTCCGCGCTTGACGATGTTGCCAACGTGCGCGGAGGAAACCCGATCCTCTTCCCCTTTTGCGGCCGCACGTTCGATGCGGGGACGATCAACTTCTGGCGCGATGAGAGCGGCACCCGCCGGCCGATGCCGGTCCACGGACTCGCCCGCCAGGGGGAATTCCAGGTCCAGCGCATCGACGACCGGGGGTTTTCAGCGCTTTTCCAACCGGGCGACGAGGCGCGCGCCGCCTACCCCTACAAATACGAATTCACCGTGAGCTACCGGTTCGAGCCGCTCATCGTCTTTGTGGAATTCCGCCTGCGCAACCTCGACACCAGACCCCTCCCGTGGAGCGCCGGCCACCACTTCTATTTCACCCTCCCCTGGGAGGAATCCCGCACCCGGGGCGACTATTTCATCCGCATCCCCGCGGGCGCAACCCTGCGACAGGATTTCGAAACCGGGCGGCTTCATCCCGGGCCGCGGTTGGGCCCGGAAATGTCGCTCGCGAGCAAGGACCTCATCGACGTCTTCCACACCGCGCTCAGGAGCAACGCCGTGGTTTTTGGCCCCCGCGGCGGCGGAGACGGGATCACCGTGCGCCTCGGCCCGGACCGGGTGCCTCCGAAGTCGGCGGTCATCGTCACCTGGACGCTGGCGGACGATTCGCCCTTCTACTGCGTCGAACCCTGGATGGGGCCGGCCAATTCACCCGAGCACAAGACCGGCCTCCACCATGTCGCTCCGGGCGAGACGCAGGTCTTCCTCGTGGAGGTCAGCCTGAAGTAGCGCGCCGTCAACCCGCGTCATTTCGCCGGCCGGATTTTCCGGTTTCTGCCCTTGCCGTCCGGCCGCCACGATATTCTTTAGCCCTCATGCCGGCGCTTCATCCTGACCTTGCCATCCTCGACGTTGGTGGCCCGGAGATTCTGATCATCATGCTGATCGCGCTGCTGCTTTTCGGCAGCGACCGGCTGCCCGATCTTGCCCGAAGCATGGGCAGGTCGATCCGCGAGTTCAAAAAGGCGACCAGCAGCATCGAAGAGGAGTTGAGGCGCGCCATCGAGGCTCCGCCCCCCCCGCCCCGCGCGCCGGGGAAAACGCCCGCTTCCCCTGTTCCACCAGGGCCCGCCGCCGCGCAAGAAAAACCTGCGCCCCCGCCGCCTCTTCCCCCGGAAGACCCGCCGCCGCCCCCGGGCGATTTCCGGTATCCATGATCCGGATGCCCCCGGCGCAGCCCCGCCCCGGTCGAAGGACATCGTCCCCGAAACCCAGGATTCCCCCCATGGCCGATGACATCGAGCCTGTGCGCATCCCGATCACCGGGGAACTCGACCTTCATGCGTTCCGCCCGGCCGAGGCCGCCAGTTTGGTGGCGGAGTATCTTGCCGCATGCCGCGAGCGCGGGCTGACCTCCGCCCGGATCGTCCATGGGAAGGGCACCGGCGCCCTGCGCGAGACCGTCCATGCGGTCCTGCGGCGTTCGCCACTCGTGGAATCATTCCGCCTCGGAGACGAAACCAGCGGAGGTTGGGGAGCCACAGTGGTGCGGCTCAAGCCGCCGTCCGGTTGACGCGGGGCCCGCCGTTCATCCGTTTCCGGCGCCATTCGTCACAGCCCGCTTGTGCCCGGGGCGGGGAGTGTCATGCTGCATTCTCTCATGAACCCCATCCTTTCTTACAGCCTGATTCTCGCGGCGGGCAACATCATGCTCACGCTCGTCGGTTTTCTTCTCGGTTATCAGACGGATAAAATGGCCGAGGGGCGCTGGTTTGGTTACCTTTCTTTCGTTTTTTTGATCGCCGTGACCTGGCTCGGCATCAGGGCCGTGCGGGAAAAGGCAAAAGACAAATCCCTGAGCTATGGAAGAGGCGTGGGGGCAGGTGTGCTCATCAATCTTTACGCGGGCGTGCTCGGCTCGATCTATGGCTTCCTCCATTTCAAATTCATCAATCCTGACTTTGCCGACTACGCGATCGATCTCGCGAGCCAGAGGATGGCAAAGGCCGGCGTCGGCGATGCCCAGATTGATGCCATGGAAAAGGGCATGAAGATCATGATGTCGCCGGTCATGATGACCATCTGGGGATTCATCATGTCGGTGCTCTTCGGGCTTCTGGTCGCGCTGATCGTGTCCGCATTTCTCAAGCGCCAGCCGGCGCCCGTGCTCGACGACACGCCTCCCGCCGTGTGACAAGGCCGTTTTGGAATCTGCGCTGGTCGCAACGATGCAGTTGGATGCCGGGCGGGAGCCCGATCCGGCCGCTTGTGCGGGGGAGGCGGGCCGGGCTGCCTTCGCGTGAAGCTGTGGCGGCCAAGGCGCCCCGCCCTGCGCCAGCACACTGAGCTGCCGCCAGCCCGCGGATGAAGATCGTCCCGACTGCATCATCCCGGCCTGCGCTCAACTCCCCGCACGCGCGCCCGGACGTGGGCGATGAGAGTCGAAGATGAGGATTCAGGAAGAAAAACAAAGAGGCCGGAACCCCGTGGTCCCGGCCTCCGAGTTAACTGACTCGACGTGCCGCTGGCTTAGCGGCCGCTCTTCCTTCCCGGCTTTTGCCGGTAGTCATTCGCGGCCACGACCAAGAGCGCGATCACCGCGGCGGATCCGAACAGGGTGCCGATGGCATTGAAGTCATACACCCTCTCCTTACCGCAGCCGAGGAAGACCGCTACCGAGAGCACGACGCCCCCCGGCACGAGTTTCATCAGCTTACTGTCGTAGTTCATTTTCTGTTTCAGTTTAATGGCCCCTTTCGAGACCGCGCATAGTATACATCACGCTTGCAATAAGAATAATCAAATGATCCAATGTCTATCATAGGATACGCCTATGGAACTCTTCCAGCTACGTTACTTCATGGCCGTCGCCGAATGCGGCAATTTCACCCGGGCTTCGGAACGATTGAATATCTCTCAACCTTCTCTCAGCCAACAGATCAAGAACCTCGAGACGGAGCTTGGGCACAAGTTTTTCCACCGCTTGGGACGCAGGGCCGTGCCCACCGAAGCCGGATTGATCTTCATCGAACGCGTCCGTCGGATCCTTCTTGCTGTCGAGGACGCATCCAAGGAACTGCGTGACAGCCCGACTCTGGAACGGCGGATCAAGGTGGGGTCCGTGCCTACTTTGGCGCCTTTTCTTCTTCCGCTGGTGCTCGACCGCTGTCGCACACTGCATCCAAACCTGCAAGTACATATACATGAGGATTTTCGTCCAGATCTCGTCCGCTGTGTCGCCGAGGGCGATCTCGATCTCGCGATCATTCCACAGCCCGTCAAGGATCCTCGGCTTTCTGTCGAAGTGCTTTACAGCGAGCCCCTTCTGCTCGTTGTCGGGAAGGGGCACCCTTTGGTGGCCAAGCCTGCAATCGAGGCGCGCGATCTCGCCAACGAAAACTTCGTGCTTCTCGGTCATTCCAGCACGCTCTCGATCGAGATCGAGCGATTCTGTGGGGACCATGACTTTGTCCCCAAGCTCGGCCACCGCTGCTCCCAGGTAAGCACGGTAAAAACATTGGTGGCCCTTGGCCTTGGGATTTCAATCCTGCCGAGAATCGCAATCCGCCCCGATGACAGGGAAAGCCTGGTCTACCGGGAGATCGGCGATCGCGTGCCCACCCGGGAGGTTCTGATCATCCGCCACCAGCTCCGCTACCAGACGAAGGGGACCGAGTTGTTTCTTCAAGTGTTGCGCGCGGTCGTCGCTGAGCTCGCGCCCGCCGCCAACAAGGCCGCCAGCCCGCCGGCGCCAAGCCGGAGTTCTTGAATTGCGAGACATGTTGCAATCAGGTCAGGCATGCAGGCAGCCGTTTTTTCTATGCTGCGCGATTCCTGTCCTGACGATCGCATTGTCCGCGCGGCGGACATTGAGCGAGGCGCTGGCTCCGGAATCGGGCAGCCTCCAGCCTCCCGGTCGGATGAAAGGTCGGAGGCGGCGCCTCGCTGGGCTGTCTTTCGGGTTTGCCGGCGCCTTGATCCTGCCCTAGCATGCAGGGCATTATGATCGATCTCATGAAGAAAACCCTGCTGGCGGGCATCGGCGCGACCATCATCACCAAGGAAAAAGTGGAGGAGGCGTTGCAGGATTACATCCGGCAGGGCAAAGTCTCGGCCGGAGACGCCCGCATCATGGCCGAAAGAATCGCGGAACAGGGCCGGAAGGAATTTGAGGAGATGAGTGCGGAACTGGTGGCCAAGCTCAAGGAACTCTCCGAAAAGGCCGACTTCACGCACAAGGCGCGGATCGAGGCCCTGGAGGCGCGCGTGCGCAAACTCGAACTGGCTCTTGCCGCGCGCGAGTCCGGACCCGCCGCCTGATCCGCTCCGCCTGCGATCCCCATGCCGGGTGTTTCGCTAAAGCCCTTCGACCTGCTCGCCAACGTCGTGCGGGCGAAGGAAATTGTGGTCGTGCTGGTCCGCCACGGCTTCGCGGGGATCATCCAGCAGATCGAGACCCCGGGCGCCTGGTGGCAGCCTTTCGTGCCCGCGCCCCGCGAGCGCCGGAGCATCTACGAGCGCATCCGTTTCGCTGCCGAGGAGCTGGGACCGACTTTCGTGAAGTTCTGCCAGCTTCTCAGCATGCGGCCGGATCTTGTGCCGCCACCGCTGGTGATGGAGCTGCAGAAACTCCAGGACGCGGTCCAGCCCGTGCCTTTCGCCCAGATGCAGGAGGTCCTCCTGGAGGAATTGGAGTGCGACCTTTCCGACGTTTTCAGCGAGTTCACCGAGACGCCGGTCGCCTCTGCCTCGCTTGCCCAGGTCTACCATGCCCGCCTCAAGTCGACCGGCCGCGAGGTGGCGGTGAAGATCCAGCGGCCCGACCTGCAGAAGACGGTGGAGGCGGACCTTGATCTCATCGCGTTTTTTGCCGCGCGCTTTCATCACTACGTGGACCGCCTGCGCCCCTTCGATCTTCCCGGGATTGTGGAGGAGATCCGCGCCGGGCTGATCCAGGAACTCGATTTCCGGCACGAGGCGCGCAACCAACGGTTCTTTAACGCGCAAAACCCGACCCCGGACAAGGTCTTTGCGCCGGAGGTCATCGGGGAATTTGCCACGCGCCGGCTGCTGGTGATGGAACATATCACCGGCAGCCGGGTGGATCAGGCGAACCTGACTCCGGAACAGGGGAAGGCGCTCGCGCACGCCGGAGCGACGTCATTGCTCCACCAGATCCTGATCGCCGGCTTCTTTCATGCCGACCCGCACGCGGGCAACGTGCTTGTGACCGCGGATGGGCGCCTGTGCCTGCTCGATTGGGGCCTGGCCGGCCATCTCACCCGCCGGATGCGCTACACGCTCGCCGACATATTCCTTGCCGTCGCCGCGCACGATGCCGAGCAGATTGTCCAGACCGGCATTAGTCTCGCCGGCCCGCGGGCCAAGCCCGACTACCGGACGATGGAAAAGGAAGTCACCATCGTCCTCCGGGAGAACCTGAACTTTGCCACGGGCGACGAACAGATCGGCCGGCTCATCATCAGGCTGATCGAGATCTTCGGCCGCAACGGCATCAGCGTGTCACAGGACTACGCGCTCATGGCCAAGGCGGTGCTTTCGATCGAGGAGGTCGGCCGCACCCTGGATCCGGCGTTCGATCTGCGCCAATTCGCGCGCCCGGTGCTGCGCCAGCTTCACCATGAACGATGGAGCCCCGGGGCGTTGCTCGCCAAGACGCGCGCGTTTTTCGCCTCGGCCGCCGGCCGGCTGGGCGACGTGCCCGCGGAGCTCGACCGCCTGCTCCGGCGGCTGGAACAGGACGACCTCACCGTCAACTTCCAGCATCGCGGCCTGGAGGGACTGAACGACTCGCTGCGCGCCGCGAGCAACCGGATCGCGCTCGGCCTCATCATCGGCGCGCTCATCATCGGTTCCTCCCAGATCATCACGGCCGGAACCCGGGGATATCAACTTTTTGGTTATCCTGTGCTCGGCATCGTCGGCTATCTCCTTTCCGCCCTGCTCGGCTTCTGGGTGATCATCGACATCATCCGCCACGGCCGCCACAAGTAGGCGGTGCGCGCCGTCCCTTCCTCAACAGGCCCCTCGACGGCTCGGGACCCTGACCCATTCGACTTCACTCAGGATCATCCTGAGACCGTCGAGCGGATGAGCTGAGTCGAACGGCCGGGGTCTGCATTTGACCCCGGCGGCATTTGCGCCAAGGTCCGCTTTCCCCGCTGCCGGGGGTGCCCTTCTCTCCCGATGAAACCCTTGTTCGATCCCGCCATGGCCGCCACGTTCCTTGCGACGGCCGATGAGCGCCTCGCGCTCGTGATCGCGCGCACCGCGCCCTGCCCCCTCCGGCCAAAACGTCTCGGCAGCCTGTTCACCGTGTTGTTCCGGGCGATCATCCATCAGCAACTCAACGGCAGGGCCGCGACGGCAATTCTCCGGCGGGTTGAAGCGCTGTTCCCGGGAAGGCGCATCGAACCGGCGGCCCTGCTCGCGACGCCCGAGGACGTGTTGCGCGCCGCCGGACTCTCCCGAAACAAACTCACGTCGGTCCGCGATCTCGCGGCCAGGGCGCTCGACGGCACGGTCCCATCGCCCGCCGCTGCGCGTCAAATGGGCGACGACGAACTCGTCGCGCGGCTGACCGGGGTGCGCGGAATCGGTCCGTGGACGGTGCACATGCTGCTGATGTTCGATCTTGGCCGGCCCGACATCATGCCCTCCGGCGATTACGGTGTGCGCATGGGCTACAAGAAACTCTACTGCAGGCGAAACGAACCTTCGCCCGCGCAGATCGAACGTCACGCGTCGCGCTGGCAGCCGTATCGCTCGGTCGCGGCGTGGTACCTCTGGCGCGTCCACGAGATTGATCTGCCAGCCTGACCCTTGTGCCGTTCCGGGGCCCTTTTGCGTCCATTCGCGTTTTGTTGCGGATCGGTTCGGCGCAGGTGTTTACCCCAAGCGCCAAAATCGGATCCGATCTCGGTCCGTTCATCCGCAACCCGCCCGCTATCAGCCACAAACCACAAATCCTGACCCTGTCCTGCTACCTCTTTGCAGATTGCACTCTCCCAAGAACCGATCTTAGGCGCTCCGCTTCTATGTGACGGCTATGACAAAATACAAAGTTTGACCCCTTCGGATTACCCCCTCCTGCCATGAAAATCAACGGAACAGACGCGATTAGCGCCAAACCAATTGACACTCGGAAAATGATATCGAAGAGGTAAAAAACCAAGGGAAAGGGCCTGTTCCTTGGTTCCGTGTTTCCAGAGATGGTCGTCCTGCAGCATTTACGACAGACTGGCGAACCAGTGTACCACTGGAATGCGCTAGAAGGCTGGTGGCAGATTTGACAACTCATTTCTTGATGCCTGGACGCTGAAGGGGAGGCGCGGCTACGGCTGGCGTGACGGCTGCCCCGCAGCAGGCATGCCAGCCGAGGCCATCTGCAGTGGCGACTGGTTCGCCCAGATATTCACCACAAAGGCACGAAGACACAAAGAGAAACCGGAGACACCGCCGGAGCAACGGCCATTTCTGAACCGCAGATTTCGCAGATGGCGCAGATGCGGCAACCGAGGTGGAAAAAAAGAGCTAGTCGGGGGTGGCACGACCCGTACAATCGCCGCGAAAGCCGGCGGGACGGAGGCTTCTCCTTTTCCGCCAGCCGCCGGCCCCCGCATTCGCGGCGAGCGTCTCCGGTCGTTCGGGATCATTTCCGATTTTTCAGGGCGGCGGTTCATCGGACGGTGGAGTTCACGGAGAGCGCAGAGAACGGATTGCTTGGGGCGACGGCTGCTCACGGACCGATGTTCCTCATTCCGGTGGCGAACAGTGTAATATGGCGCGGCGGAGTGGGGTCTGATCCGAATATTCCAGGGACTGTTTTCGGGCATCCGCAGGCCATCGCGCGCACTTGATCTGATTGTCCGGAAATGTCTTAGAAATCAAGCTTCGAGCGGCCGGGCGACAGACTCGGACGAATTCGGGTCCACGAAAAGCACCGGGTTTTACATTCTGGCGCGGACCGGACCACCGGCGGTTCTGTCGATTCAGGCGATCCGGCCGGAGTTTTTTGCCGGTTTCCTTTCCCGAAGAGCCGATCCCAAGGAGGCACGTGTAAATCACCGACCGATTCGGTGGCGGGCCTCATTCCCCTGAATCAAGTTGCTGCATGCCCAACGCGGCGTAGTAGTGCGGTCATGGCGGCCACCGCCCATTTTTCAACCTCCGCCGATGCACCGGCTCCGATGCTCCGCCCGGAGATTCTTGCGCCGGCCGGCGACTGGGAGTGTGCGCAGGCCGCGGTCGAGAACGGCGCGGATGCAATCTACTTCGGCCTCGAACGCTTCAACGCCCGCATGCGGGCGAAGAATTTCACGACCGCCGACCTGCCGGAGCTCATGGCATTCCTCCACCGGCGCGGCGTGCGCGGGTACGTGACCTTCAACACGCTCGCGTTCGCAGACGAGCTCGCCGACGCCGAGGCCTGCCTGCGCAGCATCATCGCCGCGGGCGTCGATGCCGCCGTCGTCCAGGACGTGGGCCTCTGCCGGATCATCCGCGCGCTCTCGTCCGATTTTCCCATCCACTGTTCGACGCAGATGACGATCACGAGCGCGGCCGGCGTCGCGTTCGCGCGAGAGCTGGGGGCCAGCCTGGTCGTGCTCGCCCGGGAGAACTCGGTCAAGGACATCGCGGCCATCCAGGCGGCCCAGGGCGCGTTTGACCAGGAGCCACCCGTCGCACCCCAATCGTCGGGCAATGACGGGCACCCTCCATCGTCCATCCCCGGTCAATCGCCCCTCGTCCCTGGTCCCGCGTCCGTCAACACGGGTCCCTCGTCAATCGTCAATCGTTCCCCGTCAATCGATCCCTCGCCCCTCGTCCCTCGACCCTCGACTCCGCTACCGCTCGAAGTGTTCATCCACGGAGCGCTCTGTGTGGCCTACTCGGGCCAGTGCCTGACCAGCGAAGCCCTCGGCGGCCGTTCTGCAAACCGCGGGGAGTGCGCGCAAGCCTGCCGCATGCCCTACGAACTGGTCGTCGACGGACGGACGGTCGACCTCGGCCAGCGCCGCTATCTGCTGAGCCCGCGGGATCTCGCCTCCCTCGACGTTCTTCCGGATCTCATCCGCCTCGGCGTGGCCTCATTCAAGATCGAAGGGCGCCTGAAGAGCCCTGAATACGTCGCCGCGATCACGCGGGTCTACCGGCAGGCGGTTGACGAGGTGATGGCCGCCATCGAAACGGAGGTCGGAACCGCCGGCCGGGGTCCGGGCTCCATCCGCGGGCCGGAGAGGCGGGAATCCGACATCCTGGCCGCGCTCCATCGGGAGCATGATTACGCGATGGAAATGACGTTTTCGCGCGGCCTCCATTCCGGATGGTTCCGCGGCACCGACAACCAGGCGCTGGTCCATGCGAATTTCGGCACCAAGCGCGGCGTCTTCCTCGGCGAAGTCGCCCGGGTGGATTCCGATCACGTCGCCGCCCGCCTCGTCGCCCCTCTCAAACCCGGAGACGGGATCGTGTTTGACGCCGGCCGGCCGGAGGAAAAGGAGGAAGGCGGCCGGGTTTACCAGGTGGAGGCGGGCGGCGCCGGGGCCGTCCTGCGCTTCGGGACCGGCGACATCGATTTCCGGCGCGTCCACGCTGGCGACCACATCTGGAAGACGAGCGATCCGGCGCTGGAGAAACGCATCCGGCAGACCTGGGAGGGGGGGCAGATCCGCTTCCGGCGGCCGGTTCTCATTGAGGCTCGCGGCCGCGCCGGAACCCCGCTTTCGATCACGATGGACGACCAGGCCGGGCACGCCTTCACGGTCGCGTCAACCGTCCCGCTGGAGCAAGCCCGGACCCAACCGCTGACGGCCGACCGCCTGCAGGAGCAGCTGGGCCGGCTGGGCGGCACGCCCTTCCGGCTCGGCCGGTTCGTGTCGCTCGTGGAGGGCGAGGTCATGCTTCCGCTCAGCGAGCTGAACCGCCTGCGCAGGACCCTTGTCGCGGAACTCGACCGGCAGCGCGCCCGGCCTTTGCGCTGGTCGCTGGCGGCCAGAACGGCGCTTCCACGCGAAAAAACGGAGGACGAGGTTTTGGCCGAGCCGCCGTTCACCGGGCTTGACGGCTCGCCGGGAGGCTCGCCCTCCATGAGAATCAACACGCCCCCAGATCTTCCGGCCAGCCTGGTTGCCCCTGAGCTGATCGTGCTGATCCGCCGGCCGGACCAGTTGGAGGCCGCCTGGTCGGCCGGGGCCCGCACGATTTACTGCGAATTCGAGGATCCCAAGCGCTACCGCGAGGCGGTCGCCACCTTCCGCGGCTGGCAGATGGCGGCGGAGGAGGAGGCAACCGCCGATCGAAAATCAAAAATCGAAGATCAAAAATCCTCCATCTGGGTGGCGCCGCCGCGCATCTTCAAGCCGGGCGAGGAGTGGGTGCTGGGGCATGTGCTGTCTTCCGGCGCCGATGGGTATCTGGCCCGCAACTACGACCATCTGGCGTTCTTCCGCGGCCGGCGCCGGCGGGGAGACTATTCCCTCAACGTCGCCAATCCGCTGGCCGCCGGCTATTTCCTGCAGCAGTACGGGCTGGAGCGCGTGACCGCCTCGTACGATCTCAACGCGGCCCAGCTCGAAGCCCTCCTGCACACCGCGCCTCCCTCCTGGTTCGAGATCACGATCCACCAGCACATGCCGATGTTTCACATGGAGCATTGCGTGGCCTGCGCGTTTATGACCCAGGGCAGGGACTACCGCGACTGCGGCCGCCCCTGTGATCATCACGATCTGCGCCTGCGGGACCGGACTGGCGCCGAGTTCCCGGTCCGGGCCGACGCCGGGTGTCGGAACACGGTCTTTAACAACCGCGCCCAGACCGGGGCGGAGTACGTCTCCCGGCTGCTCGCGCTCGGCGCCCGCGCGTTCCGCGTTGAATTCCTCGACGAAGGCCCGGAGGAGCTGCGGCGCACCGTGCAGTCCTACCAGCAGCTCCTGCGCGGCGAAATCAGCGGCGCCGCGCTCTGGCGGGAGTTGAAGCTCATCAACCAGCTCGGCGTCACCCGGGGCCAGATGGGCGCTGCGCCGTCAGCGCCGCCCAGACCTTCGGCGGCGACAGCGCGCCGCCCCCCACTCCAAGCGTGAAGATTGGCGACCTTGGGTTTGCCCCCCGCCGGCACCAAACCAAGGCGGGGCCGCCCGAAAGCGACCCCGCCAAGTCCAGCTTCAACTATCATCCCGGATTGCGGCCGTCGATTGACAGCCCACAACCCAGGAATCGACATTATAGACGCTGCCAATTCGACCGCTGGTTTCACGTGATCAGGAGAACGGCGCCGGGGGTGCAGGTTGTGCCCTGGAGACGCGACGCCCTCGTCGCGTACGTCCCGAAAAAACGCGACGAGGGCGTCGCGTCTCCATAGAACGCCAAGCCAGAGATCTGCGCGCGGCGCGCAGGCCTATTCGTATCGCAAGGCCTCGATTGGATCAAGCGAAGCGGCCTTCCACGCCGGATAGAAGCCAAAACCAATCCCGATGCCCGAGCAGACCACGAGTCCGAGCAAGACCCAGTCCCACGGGATGACCGCCTCGGCCTTCATCCACATCGCCAGAAGGTTGCCCACCCCCACTCCGAGCAATATGCCGAAGACACCCCCCACCAGGGAGATGGCAACCGCCTCGATCAGAAACTGGGTGAGAATGGACTTCTTGCGCGCGCCGATCGCCTTTCGGATGCCGATCTCCTTGGTGCGCTCCGTCACGCTGACGAGCATGATGTTCATGATGCCAACTCCCGCCGCCAGCAATGCAATGCCGCTGATCACGAATGAACCCGCAGAAATGACATCCGCCACCTTGCCAAAGGCGGAAAGCAGCGACTCGTTCGAATAAAGCTCGAAATCGTTCTCATCCTCGGGTTTGAGCCCGCGCACAATGCGCATGGCCGTCAGGCCCTTGTCCATCGTCTCGTTGTAGACGAGGTGGGTGGGAGCCTCGGTGGCGATGAAGACCGTGAAGTCCTCGGAGCCCAGATCGCTGAAGAAACGCGTGATCGGGATGATCGCCCAATTGTCCCCACTCTGGCCAAAAACCAGTCCCTTCTGGGCAAACGTCCCGATCACCACGTAGGTCCGCTGGGCGATCTTGATGGTCTTGCCCAGGGGGGATTCCGAGGGAAAGAGCCTTTTGACGATATCCTGTCCGATGACGATGACCGGGCGGCCGAGCTCGAACGTCGTCGGACTGAAGATTGCGGCCCTGATCGATGCTGTACTGGTTGGCGTTCACGAAGTATTCGTTCGTGCCGAGGAAGGTAACGTCCGGGGTCGTCTTGTGGCCGTTGTACACCGCCTGGTCGGCCTTGTTGTCGAACACCTTCAGGCAGACGACGTCCGCCGTGCCCGCCATGAGCTGCTGGTACCGCATCGCCTGGGCCAGGGTGATGTTGCGCCGCATCTCGATCTTGCGGCGGTTCGAGCCGCCGGAAAGGCCGGTGGGCCATTTCCCGAACTGGAAGAAATTGGTCCCCAGAAAACTCAGCCCGGTCTCGATCGAGCCGCGAAGCGCGGTCACGGTCGTCATGACTCCGATCACCGAGAACACGCCAATCGTGATGCCCAGCATCGTCAGGATCGAGCGGAGTTTGTTCACGCCGATCGAGGAAAACGCGATTCTCAGAATCTCAACGAGAGGCATATGGATTTTCGATTTGAGATTTCAGATCTCAGATTCCCGCAGGCAAGCGGATGTTTCCGTAGGTTTTCGCAACTTCAGCCCAGTCATGCCCGTCTCGGGTATGAAATCGTAATCCGTAACTCATTCATATCGGAGCGCCACCACCGGATCGAGGCGGGAGGCGCCCCACGCGGGAACAATCCCGGAAAGCACGCCGGTGACCACGGAGACGATCATGCCGATGAGCACGAGACCGGGTGAGAACTCAACCGGAAAGCCCGGCATCTGGTAGTGGATGCCCCGGAAAACCGCATAGGCCACCGCCATGCCGACGACTCCCCCGATCAGGCAGATGGACACCGCCTCGATCAGAAACTGCAGGAGAATCGTGCGCCGCCGGGCTCCGATGGCCTTGCGCGTGCCGATCTCCTTGGTGCGTTCCTTCACGCTCACAAACGTGATGTTCATGATTCCGATGGCGCCGACGAAAAGGGACAGGCTGGTGATGATCAGGCCGGCGATCGCGATGCCGGTCTTGACCGGATCCAGCTGCGCCTTGAAGGCCTCCTCCCCGTTGATGGAAAAGTTGTCGCTCTCATCGGGCAGTTGCCCCCGCACGCGCCGCATCGCCCCCTCCAGTTCGTCCCGGGCCTCCGACAGCCGCATCTTGTCCGTGATCTTCACCTCCAAGTCCGTGCGGCCGAGCGTGCTGTAAGCCTTCCGGAACGCGTTGAGGGGCATGGCGAGCTCGTTGTCCATGCTGAAGAGTCCGAGAAAATCGCCCTGCTTCGCATAGACACCGATCACCGTGAGCGGATGGCCCTCGACATCGACCGTGCCGCCCAGCGCGGAGCGGCCGGGGAAGAGCGCCTCGGCGACATCAAAACCCAGCACGCAGACCGAGCGGCCGGCGCCGGACTCCAGCTCATTGAACAGCCGCCCCTCCTTGTAATCGACCGCGCTGATGCGGCCATAATCGGCCGTGGTCCCAAAAACATTCACACCGTCGACGCGGCTGTCACCCGCCTTCACCGAGGCGGTGCGTCCCGCCATGGGAACCGCGATCTCCAGCAGCGAATCCGGCGTATCCTCGATGATGCGGTTGAGCTTGTCGGCGTCCGCGGCGGTGATCGGCGGACGATTGACGTAGTTCCACCAGTCTTCCACGCCCCCCCACGGCCATTTCTGCACGTAGAGGATGTCGTCGCCGATCATCGCCAGGCTGTTGTTGAAGCCCGTGTTGATGCCGTTGATCGCCGTCCCCATCAGCGTGACCGCGACGATGCCGATGATGACCCCCAGCGCGGTGAGCACGGAGCGCATCTTGTTCGCGCGGATCTGCGCCCACGCGATGCGGACCGACTCGACCATCTCGTAATAGAAGCGAGCCAGGGTTTTCATGTTGCCCGGTTCAATCTGACTGCTGGGTGGAGCCGCGACGCCCTCGTCGCGCCACGCCCAGCCTCCCGCGACGAGGGCGTCGCGGCTCCAGGTGATGGCATATGCGATGATTCGCGGTGACCATAAAATGTCCGGGATAGGCCGGCGGATCAGGCCGTCATCATCTGGTCGCTCGCGATCAGGCCGTCATGCAGGCGGACGGTGCGGCGGGCATGCCGGGCAATGTCCTCTTCGTGGGTGACCACGATGATCGTGTTACCCTGTTCGTAGAGCGTGTCGAACAGCTGCATGATTTCCTCCCCGGTCTTCGAATCGAGGTTGCCGGTGGGTTCGTCGGCCAGGATGATCGACGGGTGATTGACCAGCGCCCGGGCAACCGCCACCCGCTGGCGCTGGCCGCCCGAAAGTTCGTTGGGTTTGTGCAGCATGCGGTCGCCAAGACCGACGTTGTGCAACGCCTGCCGGGCGCGCTCCCGCCGCTCGTGGGGAGGCATGCCCGCATAGATCAGCGGCAGCTCGACGTTGTGCAGGGAAGTCGAGCGCGGCAGCAGGTTGAAGGTCTGGAAAACAAACCCGATCTCGCGGTTGCGAATGCTGGCCAGCTCGTCGTCGGACATCCCGGAAACGTCCTTGCCGTTGAACTGGTAGTGTCCGCTGGTAGGCGTGTCGAGGCAGCCGAGCATGTTCATGAGGGTCGACTTGCCGCTGCCGGACGGACCCATGACGGCCAGGTACTCGTTTTGATGAACCTGCAGGGAGACGCCGCGGAGGGCATGCACGATCTCCTCACCCATGTGATAGAGTTTCGTGACGCCCTGAATATCGATCACCAGCGCCCCCCGGGGGCGGAAGGTGCGACTCGCCGTTGGAGCAGGAGCGGGGGGAGGGATCATGGCAGCGGTCGTTCGGGCAGGGCGGGTTTCCAGTCGGGCGCAAGGCGTCAAGGGGACGACCGGCCTAGTTCTTCTCCCCCTTCTTCGGCTTTTCCACCAGGACCTTGGCCCCGTCCTTCAGCGTCCGGCTGATGGCCGTGTAGCTGCCGGACACGACCTCTTCGCCGACCTTCAAGCCGCTCTTGATTTCGATGTAGGTGTTGTCGGCGATGCCCGTCTCCACCGGGCGCATCTTCACGATGTCGCCCTGCCTGACAAACACGACCCGCTTGAGCTTCTCCAGGGTGCGCTTGGATTCCTCGCGGTCCTTGACGACTTCGAGATCGTTGCCGGAGCGTTCCTTGGCCTCCTTCGTCCGCTGGGCCTCCAGCTCCTCGGAGGTCTTGCCTCCCTCGGCCCGCACGGTGACGCTTTGCACGGGCACGGCGATCACGTCCTTGACCGTCTCGGTCTCGATGTCGACGGTGCCGCTCATCCCCGGGCGAAGCTGGGCCTCCGTGTCCGTGATGCGGATACGCACCAGGAAATTGGTGACCTCATCGGAGGCGGACGCGGCCAGCGCCGCCTGATTGCTGCCGGCGCTGGTTGCGCCGGTGGTCAGCGCGGAGCTGCTGATCTGGCTCACCACGCCCTCGAACTTCCGGCCCGGGAAGGCGTCGATCGCGATCGTCGCGTGGTCGCCCACCTTCACGTTGACAATGTCGTTTTCGTTCACCTTCACACGCACCTCCATGTGGTTGAAATCGGCGATGCGCATGACCTCGGTGCCGGCATATTGGGCGGTGCCCACGACGCGCTCCCCCACCTCGTTGTTGAGCACGCTGATGGTCCCGTCCATCGGCGCGAAAATGTCGGTCTTGCTCAGCATGTCCTGGAACTGGCTGAGCAGGCTCTCCGCCTGGCGGATCGCCGCCAGCGACGCCTCGAAATTGGCGCGGGCAACCTCCATGTTGGTCTTGGCGACGGTGAAATCGGAATCCGAGATCAGCTTCTTCTGGTAGAGATCGTCGGCCCGCTTGAAATCCTCCTCGGCCTTGTCCTGATTCGCCCTGGCCAGCGCGCTGCTCGCCTTGGCCGAGGCCAGCGCGGCCTTCTGTTGATCGGCCTGCGCGACATAAACGTCCGGATTGATCCGGATGATCACGTCCCCCTTCTTGACCATCTGGCCTTCCTTGAACGGCAGGGCGATCAACTCCCCCGAAACCTCCGGAGCAATTCCCACCTCGAGTTCCGGCTGCACCTTGCCGGTGGCCGTGACAAGATGCGTGATCGAGCGGATGACCGCCTTTTCGGTCGTGACCATCGTCGGTTTGACCGCCTGCCTGCTCTTGACGACGGCGGCAATCACCAGGCCGATCCCGATCACGGTGGCGATGATGATCCACAACCCCCGCCGGGATTTCTTGCGGGCCGGAGCAACGGCCGGCAGGGCGGAAGGTGTGGGATGGGGAAGGGTGATTGAGCTCATGATGCGGTGTTCAGAAGAAGCGGGAGAATTGGCCGAACCCCGGGTCCGATGCAAGCAAGGGCGCGGAAAATGCAGGGAGAGCAAAGGACGGACGGACGATATCCTGCAATTGGGACATGGGCGCGGCGGGTTGTGCGGGCTTCAAGAAACCACAGGGACAATTTCGATTGCACCAATTTTGGATGAACGGACAGGCGGAGGGACGGATGGCAGGCCGCCCGTCCGGCCGAGATCGCACCACCGCCCGCCAACCAACCCCGGATCGAAACCGAAAACCGTGGTTTCCGTCCCCCGCGGCGCCCCAATCCGGTTTGACCCCGCGGAGTCCGTCGCCAAGCTGGCCCGTTTACGGCCATGTCCCTCGACCTCATCAAACAGTCCCTGCTTGCCTCCTACGAAAAGCACGGGGGCATCAATCACCTCGACGGTGCCAACCTCCCGTCGGAGGAGTCGGTCGACCGGCTCGCGTCGGACCTGATGCACGTGCTTTTTCCCGGCTTCTTTGAACAAAGCACCGTCACCACGGGGAATATCGGCGCGCTGACCGAACACCGCCTCGGCGAGATCTCGACCCGCATGGCCGCCGAGCTCGGGAAATGCCTGCGCTTCGCCCGCGATCCGGAGCCGGACCTCCACGCCCGTGAGCTCACGGAAACCGTCCTCGGCCGTCTGCCGGTGCTGCGGGAGATCCTCCAGACCGACGTGACCGCCGCCTACCACGGCGATCCCGCCGCGCGCAGCGTGGAGGAGATCATTCTCGCCTACCCCTGCGTCCTCGTCATCTCGCTGCAACGCATCGCCCATGTGATGTATGAGCTCGGCGTGCCGCTGCTGCCCCGCATGCTTACGGAATACGCCCACGAGCGCACCGGCACCGACATCCATCCGGGCGCGCAGATCGGGCCGTTTTTCTTCATCGATCACTGCACCGGGGTCGTCATTGGCGAGACCGCGAAGATCGGGGCCCACGTCAAGATCTACCAGGGTGTCACCCTCGGCGCGAAATCGTTTGAGGTCGACGCCGCGGGCGATCCGGTCAAGGGGGTCAAACGCCATCCCGATGTCGGGGATCACGTGACCATCTACGCCCACGCGACCATTCTCGGCGGCGACACGTCCATCGGCGCCAATTCCATCGTGGGTGCAAACGTGTGGCTCCTTCAGCCGATACCGCCGAACAGCATCGCCCACTACAGGGGGGAGAACCTCGTCGTCCGCCCGCGCCGGAAGAAGGAAGCCTCGGTCGTCACCAGCCTCGATCTGAAGGACGGCGCCGACTGGGTGATCTGATTTTCGATTTCTGATTTACGAATTACGATTTTCCGCCGGGGAGGCCGGGCGCGACGTCTGCCGGGATTCTTCTCCCTCGCAGCGCCGCGGCCCGCCCCCCCCAATCGTAATTCGTAAATCAAAAGTCTAAAATCCAAACACCCGGTCCTGCCGGGCGACGAGGCTGCGCGCGACCTCCCGCGCGAAGAACGGCCCGCGGTAGATCAGGCCCGTGTAGAGCTGCACCAGCGTTGCGCCCGCGTCGAGCTTCTCGCCCGCCGAGACAAGATCCATCACCCCGCCGGAGGCGATGATCGGCAGCCGTCCCCCGGTCGCCCGCGCAAGATAATTCACAATCGCCGTCGCCCGCGCCCGCAACGGGCGCCCGCTGAGGCCGCCCGCCTGCTCCACGGTGCTGAAAGGCCCCGTCCGGGCCAGCGTCGTGTTTGTCGCGACGATCCCGTCGAGTCCGAACTCCGCGATCGCAGACAGCACCGCGTCGATCTGGCGGAAATCCAGGTCAGGGGCGATCTTCAGCAGGAGCGGACGGCGCGGCCTGCCGGACTCGGCCCGCGCCCGGTTCGCCCCCGTCAGCGCGGGCAGAAGCTCCCGCAGCCAGTGTTCCTCCTGGAGCTGGCGCAGGCCCGGCGTATTCGGGCTGCTCACATTGATCACGACGTAATCGGCGTGGTCCGCGAGCAGTTCAAAGCTCCCGGCATAATCCTGCACAGCCTGCTCGAGCGGCGCCGCCCGCGACTTGCCCAGGTTGATGCCCAACGGGATTCTCCGCGTCCCCGGCGCCGCCCGGCGGGCAAGGCGGCGGGCGACCGTCTCCGCGCCCTGATTGTTGAACCCCATCCGGTTGATCACCGCCTCATGCGCCGGATAGCGGAATGCACGGGGCCGCTCGTTGCCCGGCTGGCCCAGGAGCGTCACCGTGCCGATCTCGACGTGTCCGAAACCCAGGGCGGCTGCGCCCCGCCATGCAATGCCGTTCTTGTCAAAGCCGGCAGCCAGGCCGACAGCGTTCGGAAAACAGAGCCCCATGCACTCGATCGGCCGGGCGCGCCCCGCCGGAAGCCGGGTCGCAATCTCCAGGATCCGCCGCACGGGCGCCACCGCGCCGAGCAGGGCCATCCCGTGGACCGAAAGCTCGTGGGCGACCTCCGGGTCGAGATGAAACAACGCGGGCCGCACGAGTCTTTCGTAAAGGAACCCCATGGCGGCAAAACTGAAATCCGCCCGGGAAAAACTCAAGCCCGGCGAGCCCGCTGGCCCGCGCCGGCCACGGCCGGCAAAATGAGGCGATTTTATGCTTGTTTTTTTGGTTTCGCCCCCCACCCTGCGCTCCGATTTTGCCCCTGGAGACCGCGGGAAGGACGTTCGAAAAAAACCACTGCTTTTTTCTTGCTGAGGGATTGACTCCGTTGCGCCTGCGGCTTTTTGGTGCACCAAAACATCCGTCATTTTCTTCACAACCATGGCCAGATCAGCCCCCCAACTCGAATGGTGCATTGTCCGTCTTGGCGACGACCACAACTGGTGGATCGAGGAAGTCAGCGACCCCGTGCGCTGGGACGTGGACGGCCTCAGCATCATTGATCCGCGCCAGATCCAGCACATCATCGAGCTCGTCGATCCGCTGCGTGATTACGGATTCGACCAGGACCTGATGGAACACGCCTTCATCCCGTTCCGCATCGAACGGGACCTGGGGGGCGGCCGCGTGCGTCTGGTGCGCGTCAAGGATTCGCTCTTCGAGTCGGAAGACAAGCTGTTCGCCCTTCCTGATCTGCTCGATGAGGAGAACGGCCCCTACGCCGACTTTCTCGACCAGATCACGCGGTTGCGGGTGAAGATGCTCAACGACCTGTTCGACTTCGAACACCAGCTGAGCGTTGACGAGGTCGAGGACGAGATTCGCGAAGCGCGGAATATCGACTTTATGGAAGGCAAGGCGGTCCATGTGTTCACCGAAGTGACCGCCATCCTCGACTACGTGCCCGCGGGATGGGAGGGCGAGGAGGAGGGCGAACACCCGGCGCGCAAAGAGGATGAGCTCGACGACCAGGATCTGCCCGCCCTTGATGAGGCGGAGGAGGAACGCCTCAAGAACGACCATTCTTTGAAATGGGACGAGGATGAGGAAGGCGAGGACGAGGAGGAGGACGAAAAGGCGAGCGAGGAGGACGAAGAGGAGGAGGGCGCGGCTGGAAAGGAATCTCCGGGCCTGGAAGGCGGGCGTCCGCGCCGCCGGAACGGGCGCGCCCGAGATTAGAAAGGAACAAACCCCGGCCCGCGGATTTCCGGCCCGCGATGGCCCGCCCCCGGGCGACGGCAGAAGCGGCGGTCGGACCCCCCTTTTCGCCGTATTGGAATACCTTTGACAATCGTTGCAGCCGGCGATTGCTTGCCATGGGCCGGCCTACCCGCCGTTTCACCCATAACGATATGGCCAGCAATTTGTTTGGTTATTTCTCGAACGACATCGGGATCGATCTTGGTACCGCGAACACTTTGGTGTACGTCAAGGACAAGGGGATTGTCCTGCGCGAACCTTCTGTGGTCGCGATCAGCACGTCGTCCCGCAAGGTTCTGGCAGTCGGCGAGGAAGCGAAGCGCATGCTGGGGCGCACGCCCGGAAACATCCAGGCCATCCGGCCGATGAAGGACGGCGTCATCGCCGACTTTGACATCACCGAGGCGATGCTCCGCTATTTCATCCGCAAGGTGCACAGCAATGCCTTTCGCGTCGCGCCGCGCGTGATCATCGCGATCCCCTCGGGCATCACCGAGGTCGAAAAACGCGCGGTCAAGGAATCGGCGACCCACGCAGGCGCGCGGGAAGTCCTCACGATCGAGGAGCCGATGGCAGCCGCAATCGGCGTCGGCCTGCCGGTCGAAGAACCGGCCGCCAACATGATCGTCGACATCGGCGGCGGCACGACCGAGATCGCCATCATTTCGCTCGCGGGCGTCGTGTTCTCCAAGTCGATCCGCGTTGCGGGCGATGAGATGGACAGCGCGATCATCAATTACATGAAGCGGGCCTACAATCTCCTCATCGGCGAACGCTCGGCGGAGGAGATCAAGATCCGCATCGGCTCCGCCTACCCGCTGGAGGAGGAACTGGCGATGGAGGTCAAGGGCCGTGATTCCGTTGCGGGCCTGCCCAAGACGATTCACATCACATCCCAGGAAATCCGCGAGGCGCTGGGTGACACGATTGCGGCGGTCGTCGACGCGGTCCGCATCGCCCTCGAGCGGTGCCCCCCCGAGCTTTCCGCCGATCTCGTCGACCGCGGTTTCGTCCTGGCTGGCGGCGGCTCGCTCATCCGCAACATCGACCGTCTGCTCAGTGACAAGACCGGCCTGCCGGTGACCGTGGCCGACGATCCGCTCAGCGCCGTGGCGAACGGCACCGGAGTCGTGCTCGGCGATCTGAACTTCCTGCTGCCCCATTTCACAAACGAGGCGAAGAACTGAGGCGCCCGCGGCGGCCGGCCTGCGCCTTGAAGTCGATGCCGCACGCAGCCGCCGGCCGGGAATATTCGGATCGATTTGTGCCGTCCGCGGTCCAAGAGTTTTCCGCTGCCCGTGTCCTCCAAGCGTTTTGATCAGGCGAAACCTTTTGTCACCCTGGGGATCATCGTGCTCGCGTGGCTGCTTCTGCCCGTGGCCGTGAAGTCATTCCTGCGGGTCACGTTCTTCGAGCTTCAGGCGCCCGTCCAGGTCGCCGCTTCCTCCGTCCGCGACTTGCAGGAATACTGGGCCGACCGTCTGCATTCGAAGAACGATCTCATCGAGGCGGCGCGCGAAATCCGCCACGTCTACGCCGGCTATGAGTTCCAGGCCCAGGCGATGGAGGCCCGGCAGGCTGAGATCGCGCGCCTCGAGCAGCTCCTCCGGCTGCCGCCCATCCCCGGCTATCGCTTCGAGCCGGCCCGCGTCTGCCGGCGCGACCTCTCCGGCTGGTGGCAACAGATCACCATCCGCAAGGGCGCCAACTATGATCTTCCGGCCGGGGCGCCCGTCGTCTACGGCGGCGGCGTGGTCGGGCGCATCCGGGAGGTCCGGGCCTATGAGGCCGATGTGGACCTCGTGTCGAGTCCCCGCGTGCGCCTCGCGGCCTGCTTCGAGAACGACACGCGCCCGGTCAGCTACCAGGGCGGGGATAATCCTCCGCTGGGCAAGGCCCGCGGACTGGTGGAATTTGTGCCGCCCGACGTTGTCATCGACTCCTCCACACCCCGGAGGCTTGTCACCTCGGGCCTCGGCGAATTCCCGGCCGGCCTGACCATCGGCTATGTGCCGCGGATCGAGACGAGCGCGGACGGCCTGTTCCAAAGCGGTGAGGTATCCCTCGGCCCGCGCCTTTCGGAGCTGACCGAGGTCACGGTCCTCGTGCCGCTGCATCCGGACTGAAACGGCCATGTACCGCAGCTGGCTGATCGTCTTTGCCACCACCCTGTTGCTCTGGTCGCTCATCGTCCAGCTCAACCATTATCTTGCGCCCCTGGGGGCCTCCGTCTCGATCGGAGGGTTGCTGGTGGCCTTCGCCGCATTGCGGTTGCGCCTCCGCCATGGTCTGACGGCCACGATCCTCATCGGGCTCGCGGTCGACGCCCTTGAGCCCGTGCCCCAGATCGGGCGCCACCTGCTCCACGGCCCGCACCTGCTCCTCTTCACGGCGGCGCACGTCCTGATTTTCCGCCTGCGGACGCGGTTTCCGCGCGAGGAGGTTTTCTTCGGCCTCGTCACGGCGCTGCTCGCAAACCTGGGGATATTCCTGGGCCTGTCGTCCCTCTACGTCGGGCTCGCCGCGCATCCCGCGCCCGGCGCGGCTTCGTTGCGCCTGCTGGCTGATTTCGGCTGGTCGCAACTGTTCATCCTGGCGGCCGGCCCCTGGTTCCTCTCGCTCCAGCGGCGCGCGTTGGAGGCGGGCCGGATCGATCTCGCGGACGAGGAGCCCCGCTTCTACTGAGCCCCGGGGCGCGGGCGGTCGGAGGAGGCAAGCCGGATGTCGACGGCCTCCCATCGCCCGGGCTGGCCCCGCGCTGGCGAATCCTCATCCGATTCCGCGCCTTTGGGCCGGGCGTTCGCCCCGCGACCCCGGGCTGGATGATCCGGCCGGGTCCGCCTCCCGCGATCTTGCTGTTCTGCGGGCGGATGCCATCGTTGGCCCGAAAGCCTCCGGGCGGCCCGTCCGGCCGGGGGTCCGCCACCCGTGAGCATCGTCGAAACCTACCGGCCGCAACGCCGCCGCCTCCTGCTCTTCCACGTGCTGGTCGGCGTGATGCTGGCGGTGCTGGCCGGAGGGCTGGCGTACCGCCAGCTCATCCAGTACGGCGAATACGGCGAACGCGAGCGACTTCAGAACCAGCGCCGCGTCCTCGTTCCCGGGCCGCGGGGAAACATCTACGATCGCGAAAACCGCCTCCTCGTGGGCAACCGTCCCCGGTTTGCCGTCACGCTTTATCTCGACGAACTGCGCAGCGAATTTCGCCGGGAATACATCGAGGTGGTCCGGCATTACCGCGAGAGCGAGGCCGCGGGCGACCTCACCCGGAGCGACCGGCCCTCGCCCGCCCAGTTCGAGCAGATCGCCCGTGCGCAGGTCGTCCAGCGTTACCTCGACCAGGTGAACCAGCAGCTTGGCCGCAACCAGAAAGTCGACATGCGCCAGCTCGACCGCCACTTCCAGCAACAGCTCCTGCTGCCTTACGTCCTGCTGGACGATCTGAAGCCGGCGGAATTCGCCCGTCTCATCGAGCGGCTGCCGGTGCAATCGCCGCTCCAGGTCTACACGTCCAGCACCCGCGATTATCCCCACGGCTCCACGGCCGCCCATGTGCTTGGCTACGTCCGCGCCACCGACGAGGTTTCGGGGGAGGACATGAGCGGCGACGATCTGAAGACGTATGCATTCAAGGGCACCATGGGACGGGACGGACTTGAACTGCAGTACGACTCCCTGCTGCAGGGCGGCACGGGCGGCGCGATCTACCGCGTTGATCCGGCCGGGTTCCGCGTGAACCCGCCTCTCGAGAAGCAGGCGCCCCGGCAGGGGGAGCGGCTCGACATCAGCCTGGATCTCGACCTGCAGACCGCCGCGGAGCAGGCGATTGAACAATTCGAAACGCTCAAAGGAGCCGCGGTCGCGCTCGATGTGCACACCGGCGAGGTCCTCGTCCTCGCAAGCAGGCCGGATTACGACTTGAATGAGTTCTCCCCGCACCTGAGCACGGCCGCCGCCCAGAAGATCCAGGAGAGCGGGGCGTGGACCAACAACGCAATCGCCGGCGTCTATCCGCCGGGATCCACCTTCAAGCTCATCACCGCCATCGCGGGTTTGCGGAGCAACCAGATCTCCATCGCGAGTTCCACGGCGGATTGCGAGGGCAGCATGCATATCGGCGGACGGCTGTTCCGCTGCGACAACGGCAACGGGCACCATGGCCTCATCGGGTTCACCGAAGCTATTGCGCAAAGCTGCGACATCTACTTCTGGAGCTACGGCCTGAAGATCGGGCCCGACCTGATCGCCGCCGAAGCCCGCCGCTTCAACCTCGACCGGCCCACCGGCATCGATCTGCCCCACGAAGTCCGGCGCATGCTGATCCCGGACCCGGCCTGGAAAAAGCGGCTCAAGGCGGAGGCCTGGTTCGCGGGCGACACCGCAAACATGGCAATCGGCCAGGGCGACGTGGGCGTCACTCCGATGGAGATGGCGTGCTTCGCCGCGTCACTGGCCCGCGGCGAGACCACGACCCGGCCCACGCTGCTCCACGATCCCCGGCGCGCCCTCCAGCACTCGGAGCCGATCGGGCTCACGCCGGCGCAGTTCGCGGCACTCGTCGAAGGCATGGAGGGATGCACGACCCATGGTACGGGGAAGATCTTCGCCACCGCGACCTACCGCATCCCCGGGCTGCGGATCGCCGGCAAGACCGGCACGGCACAGACCACGCGGGACGGCAACAAGATCAACATCGCGTGGTTCATCTGTTTCGCCCCGACCGAGAATCCGCAGATCGCGATTGCGGTCGCGATCGAGGGCGACATCCCGGGCGAGCAATTCGCCGGCGGACATTACGCCGCGCCCGTGGCACAGGCGGTGCTGAAAACCTGGTTCGAAAAATCCCGGCGCGCCGCCGCATCCGGCCGCATCGTTTCGGCCGGGCAGTCCCGCGGCGGCCTGCCCGAGGTCCCGTGACGGCGCTTCCGCGGCTTCCGGTTGCAACGGCAACATCCGGGCCGGATTGCCGGGCTATGAAACATCCCTGACGGGCGCGTGGCTCCGCTTGCCCGACCGGCCCCGCACCGCCCGGCGGGCCCGGCGGAACACCGCCTGCGGCTCCGGCCAGGTCGTCCGCGGCCCGTAGCGCAGGCGTTGCAGCTCCGCAACGACCGCGCCGCCCCCGACCTTAAGCCGGCCGCGCTCCCCCATCCTGCGCAGCCAGCGCCCCGCCTCGCGCCGCACCGGATCCATCCCCTCCCGCCGCCATCCGCGGATGCGCCACCACCAGGAGCTGCGACCGTGCCGCCACCCCAGCACGCCGGCCGCGGCGGCAACTGCGGCGCCCAGCCAGCGCATGACCCGCCACCCATTCCAGGGGCGGTCCGCCCAGTGTCGCAACGCGGCCGACGCATTCTCCATCAGCGCCCGGGCGGCAGCCCCGAAGCGGCCCGCGGTTTCCTTCAGCGCGACGGCCAGCTCGATCTGCGTCCGCTGGTCGAAGCTGACGACCCGCCGGTACCAGAGAATGCGCAGGGCATCCAAACGCGCCCCCAAAGTGCGGTCCGAGCGCCGCGCGAGCGACCCGGACGTGTCGGCGCCGCCCTGGGCGCCCGCGTTGACCGGCGCCGAACCGTCCGTGGGGTCGACCCGGATCCACCCCGTGCGACCGTCGTAGATTTCGCACCAGGCGTGCGCATCCGAATTGCGCACCATGAAATAATCCTCGTAGGGGTTCCAATCGCCGCCCTTGAAGCCGGTCACCACCCGCGCCGGGAAACCCGCGGTCCGCGCCAGGAGCGTGAAGGCGACCGCGAACAATTCACAATGGCCCGGACGGTCCGACTCCATCCATGCCACCACCCGGTCACCGCCTCCGCGGGGCAGATCCACCTTCAACGAGTTGCCGTGCCTCCCTGTCAGCCAGCGGCGCGCGCGCACGGCGAATTCCGGCGCGCTGCCGGGGACGCCCCCGGAGATCTGTTCCGCCATCCGGTGGAGCGCGGCCACGTCGCCGGGCCCGTCCGGCAGTTCCAGTGTCGTGAGCGGGTATGCCGCGCGGGGGCGCGCCGCGCCGGTGGAATCCCCCGGGCCGGCAGCCGGCGCCGGCGGCGCCTTCAGCGCCCGGAGCAGGGCGTCGCCGAAGAGCCGGTCCGGCATGAAACCGTCGGCCGCCATCCCCTCCACCCGATAGGCGGTCATCGTCACCGGTTCGTTGCGCAACGCCACGACGCCCAGCGGGCCGTCAGCCTGCACCGGCTGCGGCTCGCGGAATTGCAGCCGCGTGAACCGGCCCCCGAGGGGCAGGAACCGGCTGACCCCTGATTCGAGGTAGAACGTCCACACCACCGGCAACCCCGGAGACCCCGGCGCGCCGCGAAGAAAAGATGTCGTCCGCGTGCTCCGGGTCAGCCCGGCCTTCAACCGCAGGGAGGTCCGAAATTCGTCGTCGCGATATTCGTCCAGCACGACCATCCGCCAGTAGGGAATCGCGGGGATGCGCGCCGGATCGGAGACGTCGACGCGAAGCGCGATCGCGTTGTCCTGCTGGATGTCCACCACGTCACCGAGCCGGATGGAATCCGAGAATCCCGTGCGGCTCTGCTTGGTCAGGAAACGGTCCAGGAACAGGCTGCTGTCGATCTGGAATCGCGGGATCGCAAGAAACAAAAGGGCGGACACCGCCATCACCCCGATGAAGAGCGCGACCCCCATCAGGAGCAGCCGCACGTCGGCCACTTCCCGCAGGCGGCGGGCGAGGCGCCGCCAGTGCACCGCCGTCCAGTCCGGAGGGGCGCCGACCGCCGGCGGCCCGGTGGCCTTCGATCCGGCGCCGGCCGCGCCGGCGCCGGCGATCCCGGCCTCCGCCGCCTCCGTCAGCGTGACGACAAACAGGAAGGCCAGCGTTCCCGCGGTGAAAACGACGATGTGCAGCGCGAATTCCAGCGACAGGGTGAGCACGCCCGCCACCATCACCAGGAACAGCCCGAGGAGGATGATCTGGAGGTCGTCGCGCTTCTTGCGGTAGCTGACGCCGCGGTAGAGCAGGAGCATGAAATCCAGGTGGACCAGCGCCGGCAGCAATTCCGCGCTCGAGTAGAAGTCCCACGCAAAGAGCGCCACGATGATCGGGAAGACGAACCGATGCGCCGCGGGAGGCACCCGCGCCGGAAGATCAGGCCGGGCAAGCGCCGCCAGCACGGCGGCCGCGGTGAGGGTCGCAAGCAGCCAGGCGTCGACCTCCATGTAGGCGACCGTCGAAGCCGAGATCAGGACCAGGACGCCGCCGAGCAGCCAGCGCAGCTGGCGCAGCTCATCGATGTCAAGCTGTGGCCGTTTTTTGTCCATCGACGTACGCGGCCACGCTCCGGGTCCCTTCCGGGACAAAGGTAATGACATTGCATCGGGCCTGCGCCGCCCGGAACGCGCCGCCGGGGTCCGGGGCCTCCTCCCCCGCACCAGCCATGTCCCGGGTCTCCGGTCCCGGCTCCTCCGCCTTCCACTCGATCAACGCCAGTTGGTCCATGAACCATTCCAGATCCCGCACCCGGCGGATGCCGACCGCCGCGCCGGAATCGATGGCCGCACCCGCAAGGCGCGCCCCGGTGAAAAGGTCCTCCGCAAGCGTCGCCGCAAAACCGCACATCAGCTCGAACTGCTCCTCGCGCCGCCAGGTCCCCGGCGCCGCGTCGATCCGCAGAAAATAGGCCGCTTCGCTCTCCGCCGCGAACTGCCTCACCATGAGCTGGCGGAGGCGCGCGCTCGCCTTCCAGTGGATCAGCCGGTGGGAGTCGCCCGCCTGGTAACGCCGCAAGGCCAGCAGGTCGTTGCCCGCCCCTGCCCGCGCAACGCGCGCGCCTTCGGCTGGATGCCGGGCGGCGGCGGCGCGGGTGAGACGGTACTCCACCGCAGCCGGCCAGACGATCGCGTCGTGCCGCAGCACGACGCCATGGCTCTTGCGGAGGAACCCGAACGGGAAAAGCGAGCCGACACCCGCCAGCTCCACGCGCACAAGGCCGCGCCGCGCCGGCGTGAAGAGCCATTCAAGCCGGGCCTCGCCGCCCGGATCCAGCCGCTCGCGCTGGAACAACGTCACCCGCTCCGTGACCTTTTCGAGCTGGGCAAACGCAGCCCTGATCTGGCCTGAATTCGCGCGGATCGTGGCCTCGGGCCGCCGCGGGCCGCCGGCCACCGGACGGCTCATCAGGTCGAACCACAGCCCATAGGCCGGAACCCGCGATCTTCCGTTCCGCAGCTCGAGCGTGACAGGCGCCTCCTGGCCCGCGCGCAGCGGACGCGGCACCTGCAGGACCCAGGAGACGCCGCGCAGGTTGGCCCACGACATCACCCCGCTGAGGATCAGGCAGGAAAGCAGCAGTGACAGCGTGAGGAAAAGGATGTTGTTGGACGCGCTGTAGGCCGCCGAACCAATGGCGAGCGCAAGCCCGATCAGCACCAGGCCGGAGAGGGTGGGCATCACCCGTTGATTCGTGGTCGGGTAGATCAGCGACCAGAGAAACAAACTCCAGCGGAAATGGCGCCGGCCGGGGAGGACCGGACCGTTCCAAGCGGCACGCGGGGGCACCGTCTCACTCTGAGCCGGACTCATGCAGTTGAGGTGGAGCGGCTTGTCCCCAAGACGCTCTGTGTTTTGGCTTTTGGGATTCGGGTTTGGGGGTTAGGCCTTGGAACTTGGGATTTGCCGCTCCGCGGTCTTTACTCCGGAACGGCGATGGCATTGACGATCCGGCGCAATGCGGCCGCCACGGCATTCCGTTCCTCAAGCGCATCCGATGTCGGACGCACCAGCGCGAGACGATGTCCCAGGACCGGGGACACGAGGTCGAGCACGTCCTCGGGCATCACGAAATCGCGCCCGTTCAACAGCGCCCGGGCCTGTGCGGCCCGTTTGAGCGCCAGGCCTCCGCGCACGCTTGCGCCCGCCTTGAATTCCGCTTCCGTGCGCGTGGCCGCGACGATCCTGAGCAGGAAATCCAGCACGCTGTCTTCAAAAAACACCTGCGTGCAAAGGCGCTGCAGCCTGACCACCTCCGCCCGGGTTGCGACCGGATACAGCTGCATCGAATCGTAGGTCATCTGCGGCGCGCGGAGAATCTCCAGTTCATCGGCCGTCTGGGGATATCCCATCCGGATCCTCATCAGAAAGCGGTCCATCTGGCTCTCGGGCAGCGGAAAGGTGCCCTCGTAGTCCACCGGATTCTGCGTGGCGAGCACCATGAACGGCTCCCCGACGGGGTGGGCCTCGCCGTCGACGGTGACCTTGCCGCGATCCATCACCTCGAGCAGGGCCGACTGCGTCTTCGGGGTGGCGCGGTTGATCTCGTCGGTCAGGACGATGTTGGCGAAGATCGGGCCGGGCTTGAAGACAAACTCCTTCACGTGCTCGTCGTAGATGGCGACGCCCGTGACGTCGCTGGGGAGCAGGTCGCTCGTGAACTGCACGCGCGAGAACGAACAATCCATGGAGCGCGCCAGCGCATAGGCCAGCGTGGTCTTGCCGAGGCCCGGAAGGTCCTCGATCAAAAGATGCCCGCCGGCGGCGAAGCAGATGAGCGCCCGCTCGATCACGTCATCCTTGCCCTTGACGGCCTCGCGCATGTTCGCCTTCAGCCGCTCCAGCGTCTGCCGCGCCTCCGTCACCTGGGCCGTGATCATGAACTCGGTCATGGCGACAAGGATAGGCCATCCCGCCATGGCGTCAACGGCCAGGAACCCGTATCTCGCCGGCCTTCAGGGTAGATCGGGGGTTGTTGTTTAATAGATGACAAACGTCAATGGCCTCGCTCCAGGGGGCCCCGCCGGTCGTCGACCCCCGGGGCTCCTGCCCCCGTCGATCACCGCGACGTGGCCGGCGGCGGAGCGGAGCTTGGGCTTCCGGCCTTGGCCAACTGGCGGTCGGTCCAAGCCGCCTCGCCCGACCAACCATGACGATGATAGAACCGGGACAGCTCCCGGTAGCCGGTTTGATCCGGCACACCCCACCATCATGGCCGTGATCCTGCCGCCGTTTTGCCCTTGTTACCGTGGGCTGCCGTGCTGGAATCCGGCCACCGGGGAACATCGGGCGATTGCGCTTGATGATCCTCCGCAGACGGGCCGATGAAACTCATCAACCAGGAACTCTTCGACGGATTGATCGTCCGGGCAGCCGCGGCACCCCGGCGGCGCGCCAACCACAATTTACATCCTGCGCTCGATGATCCGGTCCAGCGCCTCCTGGTCGCCGCCAAGCTCGACACCTACTTCCGGCCTCACCGGCACGAAACGCGTTGGGAATGCGCGGTGGTGCTGCAGGGCGCGTTCGACGTGATCACCTTCGACGACGCCGGCGTGTCGACCGGCAGGGTGCGGCTCGGGGGACCGGACGGAGCCCTGGGCTTCGAGATCGAAGCGGGCGTATGGCACAGCTGGCTTCCGGTCGCCGACAACGGGGTGTTTTTCGAGGTGAAGCAGGGGCCCTACGACCCGGCCCGCGGCACGGCGTTCGCGCCGTGGGCGCCGCCGGAGGGCGACGCCTCCGTTCCCGCCTTCCTCGCCCGCCTGCGCCCGGCGCGGGCGATGCGGGCAGAAACCTGAAACGGCTCTTCACCCTCAAAAACCGAACATCCGCGGCGTGAAACCGCGACTCAGACCTCTCCCCGGTCGAAAAACCGGGCCGGTGGCGTGAAAATACGGTTCCAATTGGATTTTTGTCCCGCCTCCACCCCCACAGAACCATTCTTCAGGTCTCACGCACGGTTACGCAAGTCCGTCCCAAATGGCGGCAACCATTTGCTCAGGAACGTGGACGGCGAAACCCGACAGGTTCCTGGGCAAGGATCTCGATCATCCGCGCGAAAAGCCGGTCAACCTTTCCCTGATTCGATTTAACAAGATCTTTGAATTTGTCGAAATCGATCGCAGCCCCTTCGATCCCGTTGGCGTAGTTGTCGACGATGGCGAGGCTGTTGTAGCGCAGGCCGGCCTCGGCGCACAGATCGGCCTCATGGGCCGCGGTCATGCCGACCACATCGCCCCATTCCCGGATGATCCGGATCTCCGCCCTGGTCTCGAATCGCGGTCCGCGCATCTGCACATAGACCCTGCCCGTCTTGATCTCGAATTCCGGTGCGAGCTTCCGGACCAGCAGCGGAATCAGGTTGTTGGCAAAACCCGGCGCGCCCCCCTTGAGCTCGGTGTCGAAGAAGGTCGCCGGCCCCTGCTGGAGGCCGACGTAGTCGCCGCACGAGACCAGCGTGCCGGGCGGCAGCTCCGGCTTGAGCGATCCGACGGAATTGAGCGACACGACGTCCGGGTATCCCAGGCCCGCCAGCGCGCGGATGTTGGCTCGATGGTTGATGGCATGCGGCGGAAGCGGGACACCGGCGCCATGCCGGTTGATGATCACGAACTCCCCGTGCTGCCTGTAGGTCACCGGGCCAAACCGCGTCTCAAGGGTGCGGACCTCCCATTCCGCGAACAAGGTGCTGGCGATGATGCTTGTACCGCTGAGAAACGCGACCCTCATGCACCGACTAGGCCCCGGCCCCCGCGCCGATGCAAACGCATTTTGACCCGCCGGTCATTCCCCTTGTCAAACGGCGGGGCGCCTTCATAAAGGGCCGGAATCCACGCATGCCCCCCGCCGGCTCCAACATTCCCAGACACGTCGCCATCATCATGGACGGCAACGGGCGGTGGGCGAAGCAGCGCGGCCTCCCGCGCATCGAGGGCCACCGCCGCGGCGTGGCGACCGTGCGCTCCATCATCAACGCGGCGCGCGACCTTGGCATCCCCTATCTGACACTCTACGCGTTCTCCGCCGAGAATTGGCAGCGCCCCCCGGACGAGGTGTCGGCCCTGATGGGTCTGCTGGAGCTGTTCCTCCGGAGGGAAACCAAGACATTGATCAGGAACCGCATCCGCCTGCACGCGATCGGCCGGATCGACGAGCTGCCGGCGGGGCCGCTCAAGGAGCTCAAGCGCGCGATCGCCGCGACCCGCGAATTCACGGATTGGAACCTGGTGCTCGCCCTCAATTACGGTTCGCGCACCGAGCTCGCCGATGCCGCCCGCGCCTATGCCGCCGCCGTCGTCGCGGGGGTCGAGAAACCCGGCGAGGCTTCATGGAGCGCGCTGAGCAGGTACCTCTACACCGCCGGCCTGCCCGACCCCGATCTTTTGATCCGCACCTCGGGCGAGACGCGGCTGAGCAATTTCCTTCTCATGCAGTGCGCCTATGCGGAGATGATCTTCTCCTCCGTTCTGTGGCCCGATTTCACCAAGGCCGAACTCGCCGCCGCGGTTGAGGAGTACCAGCGCCGCGAACGCCGGTTCGGCCTCACCGGCGAACAGGTCAGGCCGCCGGCCGCGGTCAACCAATAATCTTCCGACCCCCTCCCGCCCGTGCTCAAGCGGACGCTCAGCAGCATCATTCTCTGGAGCCTGCTCCTGGCCTGTTTGTATGGTTTTGGCGCCGACGGCGCCGTGTGGCTTGTCACCGCGATGAGCGTGCTCACCCTGTATGAGCTCGATGGGATGCTCGGCCGGATGACGCTGGCCCCGTTCAACCGGCTGGGCCTCGCCTTCTGCGCGGCCATCACCCTGGCGCCCCGCTATTTCGAACCGCACGTCACGGCGGCGGAATTGCTCGCCCTGGGCGTCATCGTGTTTTCGGTGCGCATTTTGGGCGAGCGCGAGCCGGGGAACCGGGTCGAGACGCTCTGCTGGACCTTGTTCGGCCTCGTTTACGTGCCGTTCATGCTGCAGTTTCTGGTGCGGATTGCGCTGATCGCAACCCCCCGCCCTTCCACCGGCCCGGTCCTTCTGTTCTGGCTGGTTGCCGTGACCAAGCTCTGCGACACGGGCGCCCTGCTTGCAGGCCTCGCCGTCGGCCGCCACAAGATGGCGCCCGAAATCAGCCCCAAGAAAACATGGGAGGGCGTGGCAGGCGGGGTCCTGCTCTCCGTGGTCTCCGGCGCTGCGCTGGCCTGGGGATGCCGCGCCTGCCTCCCCGCGAGCTTCACCCCGCTGGTCGGCGCCCTCGTCGCCCTGCCGGTCGCCGCGCTCGGAGTGGTCTCCGATCTCGTTGAATCAATCATCAAACGCCGTGCGGACATCAAGGACACGGGCTGCACGATCCCAGGGATCGGAGGCGTTTTCGACATGTCGGACAGCCTGATTCTCACCGCGCCGGTCGGCTGGGCTGTGTTCCACCTGCTGCAGGCGCCCGGCGCTTTGCCCTGAATCCCATGACTCAATCCCGCAAGCCCGCGCCAGCCGCCCCCCCCAGGAAGCGCATTGTGCTCCTCGGCGCCACCGGCTCCATCGGCGAAAACACCCTGCGCGTTGTGGCGGCCCATCGCGACCGGCTGGAGCTCGTCGGCATCGCTGCGCGCGCCAACCACCGGCGGCTCGCGGAAATCGCGCGCCAGTTCGGCGTGCGCCACATCGGCATCTTCGAAAACGGAGCGCTTGCGGAAGCCCGCGCCGACGCGGCGGCCTTCCCGGAAGGCGCGCAGCTCCGCGGCGGACTCAGCGGACTGATCGAACTGGCCCAGCTGCCGGAGGCCGACATCGTGCTCGTGGCCGTCGTCGGCACCGCCGGGGTGCGGCCCGCGCTGGCGGCGCTGGCCGCGCACAAGGATCTCGCCCTCGCCTCCAAGGAGATCCTCGTCGTGGCCGGCAAGTTCGTCATGGCGGCCGCGCGCGCCAGCGGCGCCCGGCTCCTGCCCGTCGACAGCGAACACAATGCGGTCTTCCAATGTCTCGAGGGCCACGCGTCCGCGGCCGTCCGCCGCATTGTGCTCACGGCGTCCGGGGGCGCATTTCGCGAGCTGCCGATCGCGGCGCTCGCGCGGGTGACGCCCGAAGACGCGCTCAAACACCCGATCTGGTCGATGGGGCCCAAGATCACCGTCGACTCGGCCACGCTGGCCAACAAAGGCCTTGAGCTCATCGAGGCGCAATGGATGTTCGGCCTGCCACCCGACCGGTGCCAGGCGGTGATTCACCCGCAGAGCATCGTCCACTGCCTCGTCCAGTTCACCGACGGCTCCATGCTCGCCCAGCTCGCGCCGCCGTCGATGACGTTTCCCATCCAGCATGCGCTCCTTTACCCCGAACGCCTGCGCGGGGTCGCCCCGCCGCTCGACCTCGACCGGCTGTTCAGCCTCGATTTCCGGCCGGTGGATGAAAGGCGCTATCCGTGCCTGCCCCTGGCGCGCGCAGCCATGATGGCAGGGGGGGTCGCTCCGGCGGTTTTCAACGCCGCCAACGAGGTGGCTGTTGCGGCGTTTCTGGCCGGCCGGGTCCCGTTCCTTGCTATTCCGGAGCTCATCGACAATACTCTCCAGGTGACGCCGAATTTTGAACCTGTTGACCTCGACGCGGTCCTGGAGGCTGATCGCGCGGCGCGCCAGACCACGCAATCGAGCATCGCAGATTCCAAGTCCTGATCTCCGCGTGTCCCCCGATCTTCTCCAGTCAATCGGCTCCAATGTCTGGGCGGTGTTCCTGATCGTCTTTTTTTTCGGCGGCACGATCTTCTTCCACGAGTTGGGCCATTTCCTGGCCGCCCGGCGCCGGGGGATGCACGTCGAGCGCTTCTCGATCGGTTTCGGACCGAAGATCTTCGCCTGGCGCGGCCGGGATGGCGTGGAATACTGCGTTTCATGGCTGCCGCTCGGCGGCTATGTGGTGCTGCCCCAGGTGACGGACCTGGGGGCGATCGAGGGTGAATCCAGGGTCGACGTTCGAACGGCTGCCCCCCGTGGGCTTCGGCACGAAGATTCTCGTGCTCGTGGCCGGGGCGGCCTTCAACGTGCTCTTTGCGTTCCTGCTTGCCTGCGTCCTCTGGCTGGCGGGGCGGCCGGAGCTGGAGAATGTCACCACCACCCGCATCGGCTATGTCGTGCCGACAGTGCGGTTGGCCGACGGCCGGGACGTTCCCAGTCCGGCCCTGGCGGGCGGGCTGAGGGTGAATGACGTCATCCGGGCGGTGGACGGCAGGACCGTGAGCGACTGGCCCGACATCCAGGAGGCCCTGGTGCTCGGGACCGGCTCGGCGCCGGACGGCCAGCGGGTGGCCCGGCTGACCATCGAGCGGGGCGCGGCGGTTCTCGACGTGATCGTCCACCCGATGCGCCTCGGGGAGGAACAGATGCGGCGGATCGGCATCTCACCGGCTCACGAGGTGATCGTCGACAAGGTCGATCCCGGTTCCCGCGCCGGAACCTGGGGCCTGCAGGCCGGGGACCGTTTTCAGAGCATCGACGGGATTCCCGTGACCGGCGTCGAGGCGCTCTCGGACTATTTGGCGCAACATCCGCGAAAGAGCTTCACCCTCGTGGTTCTCCGGGACGGCCGGAGCATGCCCCTGGTCGCGCCGGATCGGGCATCGGCATCCGCAAACGTTTTCTCGGGTGTTGAATTCACCACAAACTACCGGCTCCTTTACCAGAACCCGTACAGCATTTGCTCCCAGATCATGGCCACGACTTTCCGGACGCTGTGGAGCCTGATCCTGCCCCGGGGCGATGTGCGCCTTGCCAACTTCAGCGGCCCCATCGGCATCGGGCTCGGATTCTGGCACGCCGCACAGTCGGATTACCCGGTCCGTTTTGCCATCTGGTTCGCGGTCCTGTTGAACCTCAATCTTGCAATACTCAACCTGCTTCCGATTCCGGTGCTCGATGGCGGACACATCCTCTTTGCCACCGTCGCGCGCCTCCGGAGCCGCGCGCTGCCGGCGAACTTCATCGCGACGGCGCAAGGCGTGTTCATGGTGCTGCTCCTCTCGTTGATGCTGTACGTCAGCTACTTTGATGTCAGGCGGATCGTGCGCGATGCCCGGGCTGCCCGGCCGGAAACCCAGGAGCCCGCGACGCCCGCCTCTCCGCCCGCCGCACCCTGACGCCCGACGCCGCCGGCAGTCCGCCATGGCCTATTGCGCGTCCCTTTTCCACACCGTCCGCCGCCCTGCCGTCGAGGTGAAGGCCGGCGCCGTCGGCATCGGCGGCTCCAACCCGCTCCGGCTGCAGTCGATGACGACGAGCGACACCCAGGATGTCGAGGCCACCGTCCGGCAATGCATCGCCCTGGCCGAGGCGGGCTGCGAGCTCGTGCGGGTCGCCGCGCCGAACGTGCCCGCCGCGCAATGCCTCCGGCTGATCCGGGAGCGGTTCACGGCCGCCGGCTTCGGCGCCGTGCCGCTCGTGGCGGACATCCACTTCCTGCCTTCCGCCGCGATGGAGGCGGTCGAACATGTCGAGAAGGTGCGCGTCAACCCCGGCAACTTCGCCGACAAAAAGAAATTCGCCGCCCGCGAATACACCGGCGCCGAGTACGACCGCGAGCTGCAGCGGCTTCATGACGCCTTCTCGCCGCTCGTCCGGCGTTGCCGGCAGCTCGGGCGCGCCCTGCGCATCGGGGCGAACCACGGATCCCTGTCCGACCGGATCATGAACCGTTTCGGCGACACGCCGCTCGGGATGGCGGAGAGCGCGCTCGAATTTGTGCGCATCGCCGAATCGGAGGGATTCCACGACCTCGTCCTGTCGATGAAGGCGAGCAATCCCAAGGTCATGATCCAGGCGTACCGGCTCCTCGTCGAGCGCATGGACGCGGCCCACCGCCCCTATCCCCTGCACCTCGGGGTGACCGAGGCGGGCGACGGCGAGGACGGCCGCATCAAGGGCGCGACCGGGATCGGTGCCCTGCTGCTCGACGGCCTCGGTGACACGCTCCGGGTTTCGCTGACCGAGGACTCGGTCAACGAAATCCCGGTCGCGCGCGCGATCGCGGAAAAGGCGATGGCGCTGTGGGCGGGACCGGAGGGCGAAAGCGGGGGACCGGGCGATTCGGAATCCCCTCCGACCGGCGCCCCGGAGCCCGGCCTGCGCCCCCCGGTGCCGGTGGATCCTTTTCGTTTCAGCCGCCGTGAGACGACAACGCTGTCCCTGTCCGGCGCGTGCGCGGTGGGGCCCGGGTTCCCGCCGCGCGTCGTGGTCCGCGTGCCGTCGCCCGGCCGGCTGGCCCAGGCGGCCCGGGAGCTGTCCGCGGCGGCGGCGAACGACACGCCCGTGGAGGGGATCCTGGTGCCGGTCCCGGACGCAGCTGTATTGGATTCATTGCGACAGACGCTGGAGGCGGCGTCCCCGGCCGGTTTCCTCGTCCTCGACCTGGCGCCGTCCGTCGCGATCGGCGACCTGGCCGGCGTCCTGCGCGCCGATCGCAGCCGCCTGGTGCTCTGCCGCCGGTTCGGCCCCGCCGCCGCGGGGGAGCTCCTCCCCTGGGCGACGCTCGTGCGTTCCCGCGGCCACGCCCTCGCGGTTGACGTGGCGCCCGGGGATCTCTCTGCTCTGGCCGGCGCGCTCCCCGGACTCGGCGACGACCGCCTGCTGTTCACATGCTCGGACTTTCGCCCTCCGGCATCCGGTTCCCGCGATCCCGGATCGGAGGTTGGCCACGCCCTCGGCGCCTACCGCGCGCTGGCCGCACAGCTGCGCGCTTCCGGATCGCGCGCGCCGGTCTGGATCCGGGTCACCGCCGGCAATGCCGTGGGCGGCGGGCCCGGCTCCCTCGGGCGCCTGATCGAGGCCAGCTTTCTGGCCGGCGGCCTGCTCTGCGACGGCATCGGCGACCTTCTCAGCGTGGAGACGGAACCCGACCCGGTCTGCGCCGCGCGCCTGGCCTTCAACCTCCTCCAGAACGCCGGCGCCCGGATCTTCCGGACGGAGTTCGTGGCCTGCCCCGGCTGCGGACGCACGCTGTTCGACCTGCAGAGCACCACGCGGCGCATCCGGGAGAAGACGGGGCACCTGAAGGGGGTCAAGATCGCCATCATGGGCTGCATCGTGAACGGCCCCGGCGAGATGGCGGATTCAGATTTCGGATACGTCGGCGGCGCGCCCGGGAAGATCAACCTGTATGCCGGGAGGGACTGCGTGCGCTACAACCTGCCCCAGGACGTGGCGGACGACCGGCTGGTTGAGCTGATCAAGGAGCGCGGCCGCTGGCAGGAGCCGCCCGGGGGCGCGCCGGACCGCTCCCCGCCCACCCCCCAGCCGGAGGGCGGACCGGCCCTGGAAGGCTTGCCGCGCCGCCGGCCATAGCTCCGGGTTTTCGCACAGAATTGGCTCGGGGCCCGCGGAACGCCGGCACGGCGCCGGGCTTCTCCGGGGCCGCCCGCGCCCCGGAGCCCGGTCCGCCCTCCCCTGCTTCCATTCCCCGGGTCGGCGCCGCAGCTTCGCGCGGACGCCCCTTGCCGGAATCTGTAGCGGAGTTTTTGTTACAATGGGCCGCTTTCCCGGGCGCCCGGCCGGCACGGCTTCTCCTGCCTTGCGGATTCATGCAATCCGTGTGAATAAGTTGTGGGAAAGTTCCTCTTGAAATGCATTTTGTGATTCACGTTACTCCGCGCTTCGTTTTTAGTGGACGTTACCTCGATCGTTCTTTCCCACGTTCGCAGTCCCCATTCTCCAGCAAGCCCTCTGGGGGTTCTCATTTCTTTCTGGTCATCAACGTTTTAATACTCCGACATGCCTGCATTCAATACCGTTGCGACCGGACACGCCTTTCCCCTGCGAGCGAGCAAGCGAACGGGTCCTGCATGACGCGCGGCAAGAGCCTTCAAAGGGATCGTGTGAATAATCCTTTAACTTTGCCTGCTCCATGCCTGCGCTGACCCTCCCGTCCAGCCTGTGGGAAACCGTCAAATGTGACTTCAAGGGGCTCTTCCCCGAGGATGTCTTCCAAATGTGGTTCGAGCCCATCGTCTGCCTCGAAACGACCGAGGACGCGATGACGCTTGGCGTGCCCAATGACTTCGCGGCAATCTGGATCCAGGACAACTACCTGGATCTCATCACCCAGCGCCTCCGCCTGACTGCCGGCCGGTTGATCAACGTCTCCTTGAAAGTCTGCCATGTCAGCGCCGCCGGAGGCTCCGCCAGCACCCCCACGATCGCAACCAACGGCAACGGCGAGGGCGGGGCAGCGGCCCACCACAACCGCCTGCGCGCGCCCACCCGCCGGACCGGGCGCTTCGACGAGAAGGGCCCCTACGCCGGCACCCTGAACCCCCGGAACACGTTCGAGAACTTCGTCGTCGGCGCCAACAACCAGCTTGCCCACGCGGCGGCGCTCGCCGTGGCCCAGGCTCCCGCCCAGGCCTTCAATCCCCTTTTCATTTACGGCGACACCGGCCTGGGCAAGACCCACCTTATGCATGCGGTGGGCCACAGCATCCTCCGGAACAATCCGGACGCGAAGGTCGCCTACCTCTCCACCGAGAAGTTCACCAACGAATTCATCCAGGCGATCCAGGAACAAAGCCTCACCCGCTTCCGGCAGCGCTATCGCAATGTGGACGTGCTGCTGCTGGACGACGTGCAGTTCCTGAGCGGCAAGGAGCGCATACAGGAGGAGTTTTTCCACACCTTCAACGACGTCTTTGAGTCGGGCAAACAGGTCGTCCTTTCAAGCGACCGGCCGGCCGGCGAGATTGCCAAGGTCGAGTCGCGCCTCGTCTCGCGGTTCCAATGGGGTTATGTGGCCGACATCCAGGCGCCTGATTTTGAGACGCGGGTGGCGATCCTGCGGACCAAGGCGGCGTGCCTCAAGTTCGACGTTCCGCCGGCGGTCATCAACTTCATCGCCCAGCATATTTCGAAGAACATCCGGCGCCTCGAGGGAGCCCTCATCAAGGTCGCCAGCTACTCCGCGCTCACGAACAAGCCCCTGGACCTGCCGACAGTCGAGGTCCTGCTGCAGGACGTCCTGATGGAGCAGGCGCAAAACCAGCTGACGTTGGAGACGATCCAGAAGCGCGTCGCCGACCATTTTCAGATCCGCCACAGCGACATGACGAGCAAGCGCCGGCCGGCCAACATCGCCCTGCCCCGACAGATCGCCATGTACCTCGCCCGCCAGCTCACCAAGCACTCCCTGCAGGAGATCGGCGACGCTTTTGGCGGCCGCGATCACGGCACCGTGATCCACGCCTGCAAGACGGTTGAGAACATGATGGAACAGGACGACTCCATCCGGGGAAGCGTCGAGTTCCTCAAGGCCCAGCTCGCCAAGTAGGCCTGCGCTGCGATTGGCCGCGCCGGATCGGAGGTCGCCCCATTCCCCCGTCCCTCCCGGCGCCGCGCAACGGTTCCCCCGCGCCACGGGCGGGCTGGCGCCATTGCCCAAAGTGCTGTTTCTGTGAATTCCGTCTGGTTTTCGGCCGGTTTCCCGTTATCCATGTCTATCCCTTTCCGCGTCCCTAATCATGAAAAAGACAAAGACCCATTTCCCAAAGATTCCGTCAATTGCCTTTGAAGGCCCGAAATCGGAGAATCCCCTGTCCTTCAAATGCTACAACCCGGACGAGGTCATCGACGGGAAATCCCTGAAGGAGCATCTGCGCTTCTCCATCGCCTATTGGCATTCGTTTCGGGGCGTCGGCTCGGATCCTTTCGGACCGGGCACGATTGTGCGCCCGTGGGAAAAGGGAAGGGATGCGATTTCCGTCGCGCAGGCGCGGATGGATGCCGCCTTCGAGTTTTTCGTGAAGATCCAGGCGCCGTTCTGGTGCTTTCATGACCGCGACATCGCTCCCGAAGGCGCCAGCCTGGCCGAGACCAACCGGAATCTCGACAAGCTCGTCGCCCATGCGAAGGAGCTGCAGAAGGCCACCGGCGTGAAGCTCCTCTGGGGCACGGCCAACCTTTTCTCCAACCCGCGCTACATGTGCGGTGCGGCGACCAACCCGGACGCCCACGTGTTCGCCTATGCGGCGGCCCAGGTGAAGAAGGCGCTGGAAATCACCCGGGAGCTCGGGGGCGAGAACTACGTCTTCTGGGGCGGTCGGGAAGGCTACGAGACGCTGCTCAACACCGACCTCAAGCGCGAACAGGACCACATGGCGGCGTTCATGCAGATGGCGGTCGACCACGCCAAGTCCATCGGCTTCCCGGGCCAGTTCCTGATCGAGCCCAAGCCGAAGGAACCCACCAAGCACCAGTACGATTTCGATGTCGCCGCAGGCATCGCCTTCCTGAGGACCTACGGTCTCCACAAGCATTTCAAGTTCAACATCGAGACGAACCACGCCACCCTCGCCGGCCACACGTTTCAGCACGAGATCGAGACGGCCGCCGCGCAGGGCCTCCTCGGATCGATCGACGCCAACACCGGCGACCTTCTGCTGGGTTGGGACACCGACCAGTTCAACACGGACGTCAAGGAGCTTGCGCTTGCCATGACTTCGATCCTCCGCGCCGGCGGCCTTGGCTCCGGCGGTTTCAATTTCGACGCCAAGCTCCGCCGTCCCTCGATCGACCTTGAAGATCTGTTCTACGCGCACATTGGCGGGTTCGACGCCTACGCCATGGCGTTCAAGCTCGCCCGACGGATGCTCGCCGACGGCAAGTTCGCGCAGTTCGTCGCCGCCCGCTACAACAGCTACAATGCCGGCTTCGGCCGCGAAATCGAGGCGGGCAGGCTCGGATTCAAGGAACTCGAGGAGATCGTGCTCAAGCTGGGCGAGCCGGTTTTGCACAGCGGGCGCCAGGAATACCTCGAGAACCTGTTCAACCAGTATTTCCACGGCTGAGCCCCGCCCGCGCCTCGCGCTGTTCGCCATCGCCGCCGTGGCGGCAGTCTTCCTGATGCCCCAGGAGGCCGCGCTTGTCTTCTATCCGTTGAACAATCCTTCCCGGGGCATCCTGGAGTTGCAGATCACGTGCGCGGCGGCCGGGGCGAGTTCACCGTCACGGACTGGCGGATCGTCCAACGGAAAAGGAGGGGAATCCGGCGGTTCATCAGCGACGACCTGCGGGAGTTCAGTCACGTCAAGGGCGTTGTCCCCGTGCCCGGCTCCCGGCCGCAGGATCCCCCGGTCCCATTCAGTGCCCCGCGCAGAAACTAGAGGAACACGCCGTCGCGCATGGGCCGCACGGCGTCGCAGCGGCTGGCGATATCCGGGTTGTGGGTGACGAGGACGACGGCCTGGCCGTTCTCCTTTGCCAGGCGCGTGAGGAGTTCGAAGACGATCGTGGAATTGCGCTGGTCGAGATTGCCGGTGGGCTCGTCGGCCAGGATGATGGCAGGCGTGTTGGCGAGCGAGCGCGCGATCGCCACGCGCTGCTGCTCGCCGCCGGAAAGCTGGGTGGCCAGCCGGCGGACCTTGTCCTCCAGGCCGACCGCCGCCAGCAGCTGCCTGGCCCGGTCATGCATCTCGGGCTCGGTCAGGCGCCCCAGCTTCCGCATCGGCATCATCACGTTCTCCAGGGACGTGAATTCCTGCATCAGAAAGTGAAACTGGAATACAAAGCCGATGTTCACTCCGCGCGCCGCGGTCCTTTCGGCGTCGCTGCGATGGGACATCAGCCGGTCGTTGATCCAGATGTCTCCCTCGTCCTGCCGGTCGAGCAGGCCGAGCAGGTAGAGCAGCGTGCTCTTGCCGCAGCCCGAAGGGCCCACCACCGCGTAGATCTGTCCGCGGCGGGCCTCAAACGAGACGCCGCGGAGCACATGCACGCGGCCCTCGCCGGTTCCAAGAAAACGATGGATGTTGGCGCAGCGCAGCGCGACAAGGCCGCTGCCCGGGGCGGCGGCCTCCCCGGGGCCGGAGGCCGGGGAAGGCGGAAGGGGCGGATGGGGTTCGATGCCAGGCATGGGAGACCGGAGGCGGGGGCTTGGACCGGATCACTGGGCCGTTCCGCGGATGACGTCCCCGGGCTCCAGGCGCGCCGCACGCCGGGCCGGGATCAGGCTGGCCGCCATGACCATGAGCACCGCGGTGGCCGTCGCCGCCACGTAATGCCAGACCGACCAGTTGACGATGTACGTATCCATGGTGAAAATACCCTGGATGCGTATGGGAAGGTTCGAAATGACATAGGTGCCGACGGCGCCCAGCACCCAGCCGACGACGGTCCCCAGCATGAGCACGATGGCGGCCTGCCAGAGGAAGATGCGGGAGATGTCCTCCCGCGTGTAGCCCATGGAGCGGAGGATCGCGATCTCCTTGGTCTTCTCCATGACGATCATCGCAAGCGTGTTGAACATCGCCAGCCCTGCGATCAGCGTGAAGACGGACACCGTGATGGCCGTGGAGATGCGCAGCGCCCGGAACACTTCGAGCCAGGACTTCTCGCGCTCCTGCCAGCTTGCCGCGCTGTACTGGAGCGTCGCCTCGATCTGCGCGGCGTCCTGGGGCGCCCGGTCCTTGTCGTAAAGGTTCACCTGGATGAACGAGGCCCCGGTCGGGCGTTTCAACAGCGAGCGCGCCTCGCCCATGTTGAGGTACACCCGCACGCGGTCGATGTCGGAAACCCCCGTCTGGTAGAGCGCGCTGACGCGGTAGCGGCGGGACTCGCCCGCGAAGTCGAGGATGAACGACGAGCCCACCTCCAGCTGCATCCGGTCCGCCATCTCGCGGCCCAGAAGCGCGCCGGCGGGCGAACTCCGGAAGTCGTCAAGGCTGCCCTGGACAATCTGCCTTTCGAGATCCGACACCCGGAGCTGGTCATCGAGGTTGATTCCATAAACCTGGGCCGGTTCGCTCTTGAAAGAACTCCGGATCATCCCCGCGCCATGGAGGATCTCCGACACCCCCGCGATATTCTTGAAGCGCCGCAGCGCATCCGTCAGCAGCTTCGGCTCCTCGATGCCCGAGATGTATTGCTTCCCTTCCGACCGCATCGCGATGCGGAAATCCGATCCCCCCTGGGTCCCGGCCGCCGCCATCGACCGGATGGTGTCCTGGATCTTGTCCTCGATCCGGAGGGCGCCGCTGGTGCCCAGGATGGTCTTGATGAAGAACACCTCGAACCCGCTGGTCGTCGCCTGCGTGACCACGAACAAGCCCACGCCCAGCACAATGCAGGAGAGGCTCATGAGCATCGCCCGCTTCCGGGCGGTGAGAAAACGCAGGGCGATGCGGAGATTGGGTGACATCAGTCGGGCGGCTGCAGGAGGGCCGCGGAAAAAGGGAATGGGGGATTTGAAGTCGGAAACCGGAGGTTGAAGGCGGGGATCGAGGGTCGGAATCGGGGATCCCATGCCGTGATCCCGGGCAAAAGGGCCGGGTGCCAGGCCTATTTCTCGATCTTGGTGCGGACAGAATCGCCGGAGCGGAACCGCTCGATCTGGTCGACAATGATGGCCTCCCCCTCGGAGACGCCAGAGAGGATCTCGACGTTGTTGAGGCTGACAAAACCCACCTCGGGAGTCCGCGATTCCACGCGGCCGTTCTTCACCACGAAAAGGCTGCCGCCGTAGAGTGCCCGGCGGGGGATCACGAGCGCCTTTTCATGCTCGCCGACGTTGATGCTGACCTCGCCCGTGATCCCGGGCACCAGCTTGTCCGGGGCGATGTCGACCTGCAGGTACACGATGTAGCGCTGGGTGGCCGGATCCGCCGTCGGAAGGATCTTGCTGACGGTGGCCGTGTATTGCGAATCACCGTAGGTGAGGAACCGCACCGTCGCCTTCTGCCCGATCTTGACATTGGCGATTCTCTCCTCGCTGACCTTGCCCTCGACCGTGCGGTTCGACGCGATAAGGTGGGCGATGGGCGCATTGGAGCCGATGATGTCGCCAGGGCGGGCGAGGACCTGGGCCACGATGCCGTCAAAGGGCGCGGTGATCGTCATCCGCGACAGCTGCAGGCGCTCCGTCTTGAGCAGATTGTCGAGGCCCGCGAGCGCCTGTTCGCTCTCGACCTTGTCGAGGTCCCGGCGCTGCTCCAGCGCCTTGACGGCGCGCTGCTGGCGCACGAAATCAGCCTCCGCCACACCGCCCAGCTTAAACAGACGGTCCTTGTTGGCCAGATCGTCACGGGCGTTCTCCAGATCGACCTCCATCGGCGAGCCGATGGCCAGCCGTTTCTTCTGCGCATCCAAATCGCTGGCCGTCTTGTCGATGTCGAGCTCCAGCCTGCTCGTGTCGATCTGCGCCAGGAAGTCCCCCGCCTTCACCGCCTTCCCGGGCTCCATATCGATGCGCACGATCCGGCCGGGGTATTCGCTGCTGAGGTCCATCTCATATTCGGCCCGGACGGTGATGCTGCCGGGCACGGCGTCGACGGCCTTGCCGCGGTGCACAATCGCCACGGTGGCGACCGGGCGCAGCAGGAAGAACATCGCCAGGGCGGCCGCGGCGAGGATCGCCGCTGCAATGAGGAGTTTCAGGACAACGCGCGGGGGTTTACTTGCCATCTTGCAGATAACGGTCGGGGATCATGCCGAGCATCGGGTCAACGCAAAGCGTGGAGACAAACTGCGACCAGTAGTTGAGAAACTCAGCCCGCGCCATGGCAAGGTTCAATTCGGACTGGTAGAAAGCCGCCCGGGCGACATCGATGTCGTTTGCCGACATCAAACCGAGCTTGACGTCTCCGACCACGCTCTCGACCCCGTTCCTCGCCCCGTCGCAGCGCCGCTGGGTCAGATCCAGCGCGCGCCAGGAAAAGTCCATCTGTTGCGCAAGGTCGCGCGCCTGGACCATGGTCATGTCGACGGTCGTGCGCAGGGTTCGTTCGAGATCGCGCTTGCTGCTCAGCGCCGACAACTTTTTGCCGCGTGTGTCCAGCCCGTCGAAGATCGACCATTCCGCGACGAGATTGAAATTCCTCTCCTGGGTGATGTACTGGCGAACGTAGTTCTCGCCGACGTTCGCCGTGGGTTGCTGGCTGAAATACGCGTTGAATCCCAGCATGGGCCGCAACCGCACCCGCGCGATCTGGTAGTTGAGGTCCGCCTGCCTGATCCGGTCGCGCAGGTTGGCGATGGCATAGGTCTTCCCGCCCCGTTCCTGCAGGAACCGCTGCAACAGCCGGGCGGTCGTCTCGGGCGCATAGACCGGTTTCGGGATCTCGTTGGGGAGGTTCTGCGTGTCGACCGTCGCCTCGCCAACGTTCAGGGCGAGAACCCTCGCGGAATTCTCCAGGTCCTCGACCATCCTGTCGCGGGCCAGCCGCGCATCATCCACCGCCATCTGGGGCGCGACCATCGCCCAGGACGGAAGGGTTTTTGCCTTCACCTTGTCCTCCGTGAGGGCCACCGCCGCCTCAGCCTCCTGCAGCGCGAACGCCGCGTTGCGCACCTGGACCTTCTTTTCGATCAACAGCAGGAATTGCGTCCGGACGGAGAGGATCAGCTGGCGATAGGCATCCGCATAGTCCCTCTCGGCAATCCGCAGCTCGATCTTGCCGATGTCAGCCTGGGCCTTGAGTGCGCCCCAGTGAAAAATCGGCTGGTCCGCATGGATGCCGTAAAGCAAACCCGAGTTGGAACTGGAACCGCCAAAAGAATTGCTCGATGCCGTGGTGTTGCTGCCATATTTGATCTCCGAGCCAAGGCTGGGCAGCATGCCCGACCGATCGCTGATGCGGCTCCCCTCAGCCTGGGCGACTTCGATGTTGTGGGCGATCATCTGCGGCGATTGTGCGAGCGCAGCGACCAGAAGCGGCCGCAGTCCGGAAATCATGTCCTCCGGCAACGGGGGCAGGTCCGGAACCGGCTGCCCCATCGCTCTAATCGGGATGGCGAGCAAGCCGGCCGCCAGCAGCCGCCTCATGCGACCATTCAGGAGAAACAATAGCATATACGGATCGAAATCGATGAAGCGCCAGACCGGGGCATTTCCGGGACGATTGCAACGCGGAAATCCACGAGGACCAAGTCGCGCCCGCAGGCGGCGCGGGCGCAATCGATCGGCGGAGATTCCCTGTTGATTTGAGCGCCCGCAAAGGAAGTTGTTCCCGCTGCCATGCGCCGCGGGAGACGTCCGCCCTCCGGCCCTCCAGCTCCGTTTCCCCGGCAGGCATGGCGGACGGGCGGGGATTCCGGCCCATTTCATCCTTTGACAATGCCGCCGCATCTCTTCTTTGCTCTGTTCTGCACCGCCTGTTCTCCTGACATGCGAATCCCATTCCCCGCCGGCGATCTATGGCGCCACCGCGAGCTGCTCTGGCAGTTCACCTTGCGCAACATCGAGGTGCGCCACAAAGGCAGCCACCTCGGGCTGTTCTGGTCATTCCTCAATCCGTTGCTTCTGCTGGGCCTGTATGTGTTTGTGTTCGGCTACGTCTTTGGCGGCAGGTTCGGCGTGCTGGCAAACGAAACCCGGATCGAGTACGCGCTCGGGCTCTTCATAGGCCTGGCCGTTTTTCAGCTGATCGCAGAGGTCATCGGCGTCAGCCCGACGATCATCGTGTCCCAGCCGAACTTCGTGAAGAAGGTCGTATTCCCCCTGGAAATACTGCCGGTGGCCGGCGTCGGCGCCTCGATCTTCCATTTTCTCATCTCGGTGGTCCTCGTCACCCTCGGGATCGCGCTGGCCGGTCCGGGCCTCTCATGGTCGGCGCTGTGGCTCCCGGTGATCATCTTCCCGTTCGTTCTGTTCATCCTGGGCGTGGCGTGGCTGGCCGCATCCGTCGGCGTCTTTTTCCGTGACATCGGCCAGGCGGCGCAGTTCCTCGCCCAGGTGATCATGTTCGCAAGCGCCGTCTTTTACCCGGCGTCCCGGATCCAGGAGGCCTCGCCGATTGCGTGGTTGATTCTGCGGCTCAACCCCGTTCTCGTGGCCGTCGAGGAATCCCGGAACGTCCTTCTGTGGAATCTCCCCTTGAACCATCGCCACCTCCTTTACCTCTATTGCTGCGGCCTGGCCGGCTTCTGGGCCGGACATGCCGTGTTCGCCCGTCTGAAGCCGGCTTTTGCCGACGTGCTCTAGCGCGCCCCTCAGTGACCACCGCCATCCCAGGAACCGCTTGCAAGGATAGGGCTGGGGCGCTGCAGAATGCGGGCCGGGCGCCGCACCCGGCAGAGCCTGTCATCACCCGGTGACCTCCCCCATGGGCTCGGACCCCCTCATCTCGGCTCAGAACATCTCCAAGGCCTACCGGATCTGGGACAGACCGGCCGCCCGGCTGGCTTCGTTCGGTTGGCAATTCGCAGCCGGCCTGACGCCGGCGGGAGGGCGGATGCGGGCCGGGTTGCAGAGCCGGGCCGCGCGCTGCTACAGGGATTTTTTCGCCCTGCACAATCTGTCGATCGAAGTGCGCCGGGGGGAGAGCATCGGCATCATCGGGCGCAACGGCTCCGGCAAGAGCACGCTGCTGCAGATCATCGCGGGCACGCTGACGCCTTCGACCGGCACCCTCGCGCTGCGCGGGCGGGTGGCCGCCCTGCTGGAGCTGGGCTCCGGATTCAACCCCGATTTCACCGGAAGGGAGAATGTCCTGCTCAACGCCGCGGTCCTGGGCCTCAGCCGGGAGCAGATCGAATCCCGTTACGAGGCCATCGTAGACTTCGCCGAGATCGGCGATTTCATCGACCAGCCCATCAAGACCTATTCCAGCGGCATGGTGCTGCGGCTCGCCTTTGCGGTGGCCGCCCACGTCGACCCTGAGATCCTTGTCATCGACGAGGCGCTGGCGGTCGGCGACGCCAGGTTCCAGCTCAAATGCGCCCGGGCGATCGACCGCTTTGTCAGCCAGGGGGTGGCGCTGCTTTTCGTTTCCCACGACGCCTCCATGGTCAAGCGGCTGTGCCGGCGCGCGCTCCTGCTCGAACACGGCCATGTCGTCTACGCCGGCAAACCCAACGACGTCGTCAATCTCTATTCGAAATTGACCGCCGACGGCGGCTCGATCGAGGGGCTCGCCCGGGACATCGCCACCCTGCGGGCAGCCGAAGCCCCGGCCGGCCCTGAGGTGGCGCGCCCGGAGGAGCCCGTGCCGCCGGCGGGCCCGGAATCCCCGGACGGCCTCCCGCCCGAATTGCCCGCGCCGGTCGATGACATCGCCGCGTTGCGCCTGAAGCTCAAGGCCGTCGAGACCATCCTGCGCGCCCGCCCGGACAGCGCCGCCCTCGCCATGCAGGTCGAGAAACTCCTGGCCGATGAGCGGCTGCACGTCCAGGTCAGCGGACAGGAGTTCTCTTACGGCGGCGAACGGGGCCTCATTTCCGGGGTCTCCATCGCGGACGCCGCCGGCCAGGCGCGCTCCTGGTTCTCGTCCGGAGAACCGGTCGTCGTCCGCATGACCGTCGAGGCGCGCGAACTCCTGCACGAGCCTGTCTTCGCCCTGACCATCAAGAACAACGCCGGGGTGGAAATCTACGGCACCAACACGCTGTTCAGCCGGCAGCCGGCGTCGCCCATCGCGGCGGGCGAAAAGCGCGCCGTGACTTTCTCGTTCGATCTCAACCTCATGCCCGGCCCGTATTTCCTGTCATTCGGATTCACCCATTTCGTCGGCAACGACCTGGTCGTCATCCACCGCCGCTATGACGCGGTCAAGATCGATGTCCACGGCGTCGACCGCACCTTCGGCATCGCCAACCTGAAGGCCGTGATCCGGTTTCAGAACCCGCCCGGGACGGGCGTCGAGGGAAAGGACCCCGCGCCATGATCCGGTTCCGCCACGGCGCCGGGACGCTCAGCCTGAGCCCCGGCGGGCTTTGGAAGGCAGCTCCCGGAGAGAACGTCTATCGCGACGCCCCGGCCCGGGAACTCTGGGACATCGTCCGCGACATGGGCAACCACGTCCCCTGGCGCGACGCCGTCGCCCGGCGTTACGCGCAGAGCAATCCCTGGCTGCTTCAAATCGTCACGAGCCCGGCCCGCGACCTGTTCTTCCGCCTTCACCCCCCGCCGGCCGACGCGAGACTCCTCGATGTCGGCGCCGGCTGGGGACAGATCGCACTGCCGCTTGCCCGCCGTTGCCTCGTGACGGCGCTGGAACCGACCCCGGAGCGCATGGCCTTCATCAGGGCGGCGGCGGAGCAGGATGCTGTGGCGGAGCGCATGCATTTCATCCAGGCGGGCCTCTTCGACATCGAATTCGAGACGCCCTTTGACTGGGCCTGCTGCATCGGCGTGCTGGAATGGGTGCCGAAGTTCCGCCCGGGAAATCCCCGCGAGGTTCAGATCGGTTTTCTCAAGCGGCTCAAGGCGCTGCTCGCCCCCCGGGGGCGCCTGGTCATCGGCATCGAGAATCGCCTCGGGCTGAAATATCTCCTCGGGGCGCCCGATGACCACCTGGGTGTTGCAGGGGTGGGCGTCTACGATGGGGCTCTCGCGGCCCGCAAATGGCAGGCCCGCTCGGGGCAGGAGCTGCGCAGCTTCACCTTCACCCGCGCCGAGCTCGCGGAGATGCTCTCCCTGGCAGGTCTGCCCGTCCTCCAGTTCTTCGCGGCCCTGCCCGATTACAAGGTGCCCCAGCAGATCATCCCGCTGGGCGCCGGCCTCGAGGATTACTTCCGCGCCGGCGGCTTTGTCGCCGAACACGACGGCTCCTGCGGGCGCCCGCTTCCCTTCCAGGCGGAACTGCAGTCGCATTATCAATCGCTCGCCAATCTGGGGATCGCCGGTAGTTTCGTTCCCAGTTTCTACGTGGTCGCCTCAGCCGAATAGGATTCCCCCCTCCAATCCCGATGGCCCTTGACAAGGATACCGCCGCTTCAGCCGATCTTGAACCGCCTGCCGGGGCCGGCGAACAGCCCGGGGGCGCGGACGGGCGGCAACAGAAGGGCGGATTCCCCTCCGACGAGACCGTTGCCCGCGTGCTGCGCGACGCCGGGATCGCGGGTTCCGCGCAGGAACTCAAACTGGAGCCGATCCCGCGAAATCCCGAGCGCAGGGATTACCTGACGCGAAAAGCCTTTCGCGTGTTCTCCGGGAGTCGCGGCGTCTGCCATCTGAGCGTCGGCCGGGGTCTGGGCGACCTGCGTTCGCGCATCCAGGCGTTTGCAGAGGCCTGCCCCGGGATCGCCTGCCGTCCGTTGTTCTGGCGGCAGTTTGATGACTGGGATTACCACGGCATCGAACTGTCCGGAGGCCGGGATCTCGAAACGCTCGTGGCCGAAGGACGGATGACATCCGCCGATGCCTTCGCCCACGCCCGGGCCGTCGTCTCCGCGCTCGATCGCACGCTGGCCCCTTCGGACGCCGGAGCCGCGTCCCAGGAGATGGAGCGCTTCCTTTCAAGGGCCTGCGCCTCCCCTATCTTCAGCGGACTCGACCAGCAGTTTCTCCGCGATGTCATCTTCCCCTTCATCCGCCGCGGCGCATCGGCCGGCCCGCAGCAGACCCGCTGGACCAACGGCGACTTGATCGCCCGCAATGTGCTCGTCGACGAACAGGGCGCCGTGCGCCTCGTCGATTACGAATTCGCGGCCCGCACCCATTTCTTCGCAGAGGACTGGTGGCGATGGCACTCGCTGTCGGCGCTCCCGCCGGATGCGCTTGACCTGCCGGGAGCGCATCATGCCGCCGCCCACGATCCCTGGCTGGAGGCATTCTTCATCCTCCGCCATGTCGTGCTCGTCCACGAGACCAACGGGGTGTCCGTCGCGGTATCCGGTCTCCGGGGACAGATGGATCGGCTGGTCGCGCTCGCCGCGGCAGCCCACCGCGGATTCCGCGCCAGCGTGTTTTTCCAGCCGCTCGTTTCCCCAAGGCCGGCGCAGGGCGGCGTCACGGCGCAGTTGCTCCAGGATGCGAATCCAGCCTGCCCCGGGGGGAATTTCCAGCGCCGGGAATACCGCCAGGACGAGAACGCAACCGTCGATTTCATCCTGCCCTCGGCGCAGGGGCGGTTGAATCTTTGCCTCGGCCCGGCCGGGGTCCCGGGGATCGTCACCATATTCGCAATCCGCGTCTGCCGGCAGGAGGGTGGGCCGCCGTTGCTCGCCCTCGACGAGAAGACGGGATGGGACGCCCTCCGCGTGGAGAACGGGCTCCTGCGCCTGGCCGGTTCCCCGGCGCTCAATCTGCTGGGCATGGACAACGATCCCCGCCTCCTCCTGCCCGGGATCGATGTCGGAGACTCCCCCTGCAATCTCGTCTGCGAAGTCCGGCTGCGTTTCTCCCCGAGACTGACGGCGCTGCCCCATCTGATCCCCTCCCTTGCCTCCGCCGCCGGCCTCGCCGACCGGCTCCGGCAGTGCCAGGAGAAGATTTCCCGCATGCAGCAGTCGTTCTCATGGCGGGTGACCGCCCCTTTGCGCTGGTTGCGGCGCCGGTTCCTTGACCGGCGCAGCCGGACGAACATCGGGGAACACCGGCAATGACCGCAACCGGCCCGGCCCCCCGGCATCGTTCCGCCCGCGCTGCATGACAAACTGATTCCCTCCCTCCCACGTGCCGCCGCACCCCGCTTTCATGCAACGCATATTCGTAACCGGCGCCGCCGGGTTCATCGGCAGCAATCTCGTCGACCGGCTCCTTGCCGAGGGGCTGGGCGTGGTCGGCTGGGATAATTTTTCCACGGGACAGGAACCGTTCATCGAAGGGGCGCTCCGGCAGCCGGGCTTCACCCTGATCCGCGGAGACAACCTCGACTTGCCGGCGCTCACCGCCGCGATGCGGGGCTGCGACCTTGTCTTTCACCTGGCTGCAAACGCCGACGTCCGCTCCGGCGCCGACCACCCGCGCAAGGACCTCGAACAAAACACCCTCGCCACCTTCAATGTGCTGGAGGCCATGCGGGCCAACGGCATCAGGCGGATCGCATTCTCCTCGACCGGATCCATCTACGGCGAAGCGAGCGTCATCCCCACGCCCGAGGATGCGCCATTTCCCATGCAGACCTCGCTCTACGGCGCATCGAAGCTGGCGGGCGAGGGGCTGATCTCGGCCTACAGCGAGGGTTTCGGCATGGAAGCCTGCGTCTTCCGCTTCGTCTCGATTCTGGGCGAGCGTTACACCCACGGCCACGTGTTCGATTTCCACCGGCAGCTGCTCGAACACCCGGGCTGGCTGCGCGTGCTTGGAGACGGCACCCAGCGCAAGAGCTACCTCTATGTGCAGGATTGCATCGACGCCATGCTCCATGTCATCCGCCCCGGTGCCGCAGCCCGGGCCGCGCGTCATATGGAGATCTACAATCTCGGGACCAACGAATACGTCCCGTTGAATGACTCCATCCGTTTCATCGCGGACGCGCTCGGCCTCAAACCCGAGCTGCGCTACACCGGGGGCGACCGGGGCTGGGTCGGCGACAATCCTTTCGTCTTCCTCGATACGGCGAAGATTCGTTCGACCGGCTGGAAGGCCGGCCACACGATCGAACAGGGCATCGTGAAGACGCTGCGCTGGCTCGAAGCCAACCGCTGGGTCTACCAGGCTCGGAAGTGAGAGTGAGGGTGAGGGTGAGCGTGAGGGTGAAAGTGAAGGTGAAAGTGAGAGGAAAATTGGGTGTGGACTTGGGGTAAAAGCGAAAGAAGAACTGCCCTTGGCGACAAGATGGCATCCAATGACAATTTGAAATGCTTTGGGGCTTGCGTGAGATCACTCGAATTGTTCGATCATGCCGTGGCTGACCTGACGCCCCTCATGAACAATCCGGCGCTACACCGATTGATCTCGCAGCAGATCGCGAGCGCCGACTCAATCCCTTCGAACATCGAAGAAGGCTGCGGTCGCGGTAGCCACAAGGAGTATGCCCAGTTTCTAGTAATCGCTCGTGGTTCAGCCCAGGAGACCAAAGGCCGCTATGACCGGCTCAGACACTGGTTGCCCTCTGATATCGTTGGCCAGCGTGTCGCCCTGTGCGACGAGATCGTTGGCATCCTCTCGACTTCCATCAAGACACTTCGCGCAAAAGGCTGACCTGCGTTTTACCCTCACTTTCCCCTTCACCCTCACTTTCACCTTCAACTTCACTTTCACTCTTACTCTCACTTCCCCATGCGCATTGTGCTGACAGGCTCCAGCAGCGGAATCGGGCGCGCCCTCGCCGGACGTCTTCTTTCCCACGACCATCAGGTCTGGGGACTGGCCCGCTCGGACCAGGCGGACTTCGCCGCGCGCAACCCGGGCGCGTTTTTTGCCACCCGCTGCGACATGGCGGACTGGTCCCAGGTCGCCGCCACCGCCCGCGCAATCGCCGGGGAATGGTCCGGGGTCGACGGATTGGTCACGTGCGCGGGCAGGCAGGGCGCGATCGGACCCGCCACCGCGGTTGACCCGGCCCAATGGAGCGCCACGGTGCGGGCGAACCTGGACGGGACGTTCCATGCCATCCGCGCTTTTCATGCAGCCCTTCGCGCCGCCCCGCGCCGGGCGAAGATCGTCTGCTTCTCGGGCGGCGGCGCCACCAAGGCGCGCCCGAACTTCTCCGCCTACGGTGCCGCAAAGACCGCCATCGTGCGCCTCGTCGAGACCGTGGCCGAGGAGGAGCGCGGAGCGCCGCTGGACATCAACGCGGTGGCTCCCGGCGCGATCAACACGCGCATGACCGATGAGTTGATCGCGTTGGGCCCGGGTGTCGCGGGCGAATCCGAATTTCAGGCCGCCCTCCGCCAGAAGGAAACCGGCGGCGCCCCGCTTGCCCGTGCGCTGGATCTCGTCGAATGGCTGCTGTCCCCGGCCAGCGATGGGATCAGCGGCCGGCTGCTCAGCGCGCAGTGGGATCCGTGGCCGGAGCTTGAGAGACACAAGGGCGAACTCGCCGCCGGCGACGTCTACACGCTGCGCCGTGTCACGCCGGAGGAACGCGGCCTTGGGTGGGGCCGATGAATCGCGTTGCGAGGCCGCCGGCGCCCGGGAAACAGCGTGCTGCAGATCTCGCAGATCGCGCCGTCGCAGCCGCGGGCCGTGCAATGCTGGCGGCCGTAAAAGATCATCCGGAGATGAAGCTGATGCCAGTGCTCGCGTGGGAAGAGCCTCTTCAGATCGCGTTCGGTCTGCTCGACGCTGCGGCCATTCGTCAATTTCCATCGCTGGGCGAGCCGGTGGATGTGGGTGTCGACCGGAAACGCGGGCTCGCCAAACGCCTGCGCCATGACCACCGAAGCGGTCTTGTGCCCCACGCCGGGCAACGCCTCGAGTTCGGCAAAGCTGCGCGGCACCTGTCCCCCGTGCTTCTCGACGAGCTGGCGCGATAATCCGACGATCGCACGCGACTTCTGCGGCGCCAGCCCGCACGGCCGGATGATCGCCTCGACCTCCTCCACCGGCACCCGGCTCATCGCCTCCGGAGTGTGCGCCCGCGCCCAGAGAGCCGGCGCGACCGCGTTCACCCGCGCGTCGGTGCACTGGGCGGAAAGCACGACCGCCACGAGCAGCGTGAACGCGTCCTCGTGGCGCAGCGGGATCGGCGTCTCCGGATACAGCTCGGCAAGTCTCCGGTCGATGTACGCCGCGCGTGCGGCTCTGGTGGCGAAGGGACGGGCGGCAGTCATGCGTGCAGCTTTCGCAATGGGACCATGATCTTCTTCCGTCCTGTGTAAACTGCTCAGTGAACGGAGCAGCCGCGGGCACATCTGCCCGCCTGCAGGCGATCGCCCTGCGCCCGGACCGCGGATGAAGGGTCGAGGCGGCGCGGGGGGCGCAGCCCGGCGCGCTGCCTGCGCGGCCTTTTCAAATCACTATTGCGCCGCCAGCGCCCCGGTTTACCGTCGCCGGCAAATGCTTTTGAACCGCGACCTTGCCGCCCCGCCCGACTCCTTTGCCCGCCGGCACCTCGGCTCCGACCCCGCCGAAATGACCGCCATGCTTCGATTCCTTGACCAGCCGTCGCTCAAAGCGCTGGCAGATGCCGCGGTCCCCGCCCAGATCCGTCTGCCCCAGCCGCTGCATCTCCCGGCGGCGACGGGCGAAAGCGCGGCGCTTGCCGAGTTGCACGCGATCGCGGCCCAGAACCAGGTCTTCCGGAGCTTCATCGGAATGGGCTATTACGACACGTTCACCCCGGCGGTCATCCAGAGGAATATTCTCGAGAATCCGGGCTGGTACACGGCCTACACGCCCTACCAGGCGGAGATCTCCCAAGGGCGCCTCGAGGCGCTGCTTAATTTCCAGACGGTAATCTGCGATCTCACCGGGCTTGAGATCGCCAACGCGTCCATGCTCGACGAGGGCACCGCGGCCGCCGAGGCCATGATGCTCTGCCACCGCCTCAAGGAGGGGGCGGCGCACGTCTTCTTCGTCTCGGACGCCTGTCACCCGCAGACCATCGACGTCGTCCGCACGCGCGCGAAACCGCTGGGCATCGATGTCGTTGTCGGCGATCACCGGACTTTCGAGCCCGCGACCGGCCTCGCGGGCGTCCTCGTCCAATACCCCGACACCTGGGGCGACATCTGCGACTTCGCCGACTTCTTCGCAAAGGTTCATTTCGCCGGGGCGCACTGCGTCGTGGCGGCCGATCTGCTCGCCCTGACCCTGCTGCGCCCTCCGGGCGAATTCGGCGCCGATGTCGCCGTGGGTTCCGCCCAGCGTTTCGGCGTTCCCATGGGCTTTGGCGGACCCCATGCGGGTTTTCTCGCAACCCGCGACGCCTTCAAACGCCAGATGCCCGGCCGCCTCGTCGGCATATCCAGGGACGCGCACGGCCACCCCGCCCTGCGGCTTGCGCTGGGCACGCGCGAACAGCATATCCGCCGCGAGAAGGCCACCTCCAACATCTGCACCGCGCAGGTCCTGCTGGCCGTCATGGCGTCGATGTACGCGGTGTACCACGGCCCGGAGGGCCTCCGCCGCATCGCGCGGCACGTGCATTCGCTGACCCAACTCCTGGCCCGGGCGCTCGCCGCCTCGGGCGCGCGCATCAATGCCGGGCCGGTCTTTGACACGCTCACGGTCGGCAACGTCGACGCCGGCGGCGCGCTTGCCGCCGCCGCCGCCGCCCGGATGAATCTGCGCCTGATCGATGCGCGGACGGTGGGCGTTGCGCTCGACGAAACAACGACTCTCGATGATGTGCGCGCCCTGCTTTCCGTTTTTGGCGCCGCCGGCAACCTGGAACGGGGTCCCTGGAGTCCGGAACTTGCCGACCTCCCCTCTCCGCACCAGCGGAACTCGGCCTTCCTCGCCCACCCCGTGTTCAATTCGTTCCACACCGAACACGAGATGCTGCGTTACATCAAGCGCCTCGAGGCCCGCGACCTTTCGCTCTGCCACTCGATGATCTCGCTCGGTTCGTGCACGATGAAGCTCAACGCCACGACCGAGATGCTGCCTGTGACCTGGCCCGAGTTCGGGCGGATTCACCCGTTCGCACCCGCCGCGCAGGCGTCCGGCTACCAGAAGCTGTTCCGCAATCTTGAGACCTGGCTGGCGGAGATCACCGGCTTCGCCGCGGTGTCGCTGCAGCCAAACGCCGGCTCCCAGGGCGAATACTCCGGCCTGCTCGCCATCCGCGCCTGGCACGCGTCCCGTGGCGAGGGACACCGCAACATCTGCCTGATCCCCGCCTCGGCGCACGGCACCAACCCCGCCAGCGCCGCGATGGGCGGCTTCAAGGTCGTGCCTGTTGCCTGCGACGCCCAGGGCAACATCGACGTCGCCGACCTCCAGGCGAAGGCCGCGGCCAACAAGGCGGACCTCGCCGCGCTCATGGTCACCTACCCGTCCACGCATGGCGTGTTTGAAACGGCCATCAAGGACATCTGCGCCATCGTTCACCAGCACGGCGGCCAGGTGTACATGGACGGCGCCAACATGAACGCGCAGGTGGGTCTGACCTCGCCCGGCTTCATCGGCGCCGATGTGTGCCACCTGAACCTGCACAAGACTTTCGCCATTCCGCACGGCGGCGGCGGGCCCGGAGTGGGTCCCATCGGCGTGGCGGAGCATCTGGTGCCCTTCCTGCCGCGACATGTCGCGCTGCGCGCAGAATCTGAGATTTCAAATCTCAAATCTCAAATCGAATCCAGCGGGGCGGTTTCCTCCGCTCCCTTCGGATCCGCGTCCCTTCTTGTCATTCCGTGGCTCTACATCCGCATGATGGGGGCCGAGGGGCTCACCGCCGCCACGCAGGTTGCAATTCTCAACGCCAATTACGTGGCCCGGCGGCTCGGGAAGCACTTCCCCGTGCTTTACAAGGGCGCGGGCGGACTGGTCGCGCACGAGTGCATCCTCGAGTTCCGCCCGTGGAAAAAGCACGGGATCGAAGTCGACGACGTGGCAAAGCGGCTCATGGACTACGGCTACCACGCGCCGACGATGTCGTTCCCGGTCCCCGGCACGTTGATGGTCGAACCGACCGAAAGCGAGTCGAAGCGCGAGCTCGACCGGTTCTGCGACGCCCTGATCTCGATCCATGGCGAGATGGAGAAGGTCGCGGACGGCCGGTGGGACAAGGCCGACAATCCGCTCAAGCACGCGCCGCACACCGCCGGGGCGGTCTGCACCGACGCATGGGCGCACGCCTACTCGCGCGAGCTTGCGGCGTTTCCCGACCGGTGGACCCGCGCCAGCAAATTCTGGCCGGCGGTCGGCCGGGTGGACAACGTCTACGGTGACCGCAACCTCGTGTGCTCCTGCGCAGGCATGAAAAGCCCCGCTGAGGCAAAAGGATGACGTTTCCCCGGCCGTCCGACAAGTTCAGGATGCCCTGCGGAAACCTCATCCATCGCCCGCAAGGCGCGAAAAGGCGCGACGCGGCGAGAATGCCCGAAGGCGCGCGGGGAACTGCAGATTCCTGTAGATGCGCGATCGTCCGGATCGGTGCCGATCAGGGCTCACTGGCGCTTGAACGGCAATCGCCGCCGCTGGCATGGCCGGTTTTTGAGTTGCCGAAATCCGGCATCTCGATGATCATGTCCTTTTCATGGCCGGCGTTGAGCGCGAAATGCGTTCCGCGGGCCGCTCCATAAACCACAGGCTGCTCTCGACAGCGGTGAGCGCCATCCAAAAGAAGAATACAACATGTCAGATACAGATCCGTCCGGCGCCGCGACCGCGGCAGCCGAGACTGCGAGTGCACCAAGCACGCCGCCGCCCGCCACGCTCCCAGGCACATTCGGCAACAGCCGCGGGTCGGGCCTCGCCCGCGGGAAGCGCCCGGCCAGCCCTGCTCCCCAGCCCGCAGCCGCAGCGTCCACACCTGAATACAAACCCACCGCGGTGTCCATCCTCACCGCTCCGACCGAATACAGGAACCCGTTCGCGCCTCCGGCGCCCGGCGCGCCGCCCGCGGAAGCCGAAGCCTCCAGCGCGCCGGCACCGGGTTCCGCTCCGGTTCCAACTCCCATCGCTCCGGAGATTCCGGCCGAGCTAGCTTCCGCCACGCCGGCCTCCCCGGTCCCGGAATCCCTTCCGCCCGCCGATGCGGCAAAGCCCGCCGAACCCGCCGCCGCCGAACCAAGGGCCGAGCTGAAGATTCTCCCGCCTGAAACGCCAAGGCGCATCGAGCAAAGTTGGGCGAGCGAATCGTTCCCCAATGTCGCGAGCCAGCCCGGCGCCGGGCCAGGCCGGCCTCCAGCGCCCGAGTCCGGGGAACAGCGCCCGCGGCACGAGGACAGGCGGGGCGACCGCCCGTATTACCGCTCCGACCGCGAGCGCCGCGACGACCGCTGGTCCGAATCGCGCCAGCCCCGCTCCGGCTCCACCCCGCAGGCGCGGGACTTCGACCGCAGCCGGCCGCAGGGCGGGCCCGCGCCGGAGGAGCCCAGGAAGACCGGCGGCATGTTCGGCTGGGTCAAGAAACTCCTCGGCGGCGCGCAGGCGGAAACGCCGAAGCCTGAAACCCAGCCCGGCGCGCCCGCCGGACGGGAATTCAGCCCCAACGGGCCCTACCGGCACCGCCGCCGCCGCGGGGGCCGCAACCGGCAATTTCACGGCGACCAGCGCGGTCCGAGCGAAGGTCAGGGAGGCGACCAGCGCAATTACGGCGGCGAACAGCGCCAGCACGGCCACCACCGGCACCACCATCGCGGCGGAGGAGGTTACCCGGACCAGGGACGTCCCGAGGGCGGGCCTCCCCGCTCCGGCGGTTGATTCCCACCGGCTGTTCCGCCACAGAATGAATCAAGGGCGCCCATCCACGGCGGTGGGCGCCTTTTCTTTTTCCCCATCCGGCGCCCCACCGGCAGGGCACAGCGGGAGCGCGGCGACCGACAGGCGACCGGACTTCCCCGCCAAAGGGCAAATTCTCTTGTAAACAGCCTCCCGTCTTCTTGTCATTGCTGATCCATGGCCGACCTCATCGTCAACGGCGGCAGGCCCCTGTCCGGCGCCATCGTTCCATCCGGGAACAAAAACTCAGTCCTGCCGGTTCTTTGCGCGACCCTGCTCGCCTCCGGGCCGGTGCGCCTGCTCAACGTGCCCGACATCACCGATCTTGAGAAGCTGGTCGGGTTCTTCATCGCCCAGGGCTCCCGGATAACGTGGGACCGTGCGGGGGGTGAGATGGAGATCGACCACGCGGGGTTCGACGCGGCTTTGCTCAGGGCGGAGATGCCCGCGGGCATGCGCTCGACGGTGTTGCTTTTCGCGCCGCTTCTCTGGCGGATGAAGAAGATCGTGATTCCTGCCGCCGCCAAGGGGTGCTCGCTGGGCGTGCGCGAACTGGATCCCCACCTGGAGATCCTCAAGGCGCTCGGCGCGGAGGACGCACGCGACGGCGGGTTGACGCTGACGCTCGCCGCGCGCTTTCGCGCCACCCGGTGCTGGCAGGATTACATGTCCGTGACAGCCACGGAGAATTTCGTCATGGCCGCGGTGCTTGCGGACGGGGAATCGACGCTGATCAACGCCGCGAGCGAGCCCCACGTCCAGGACCTGTGCACGGTGCTCAACGCCATGGGCGCCAGGATCGGGGGCGTCGGCACGAGCATGCTGCGCATCACCGGCGTTGAGGAACTCCACGGCGGCACGTTCACGATCGCCAGCGACTATCATGAGATCATCACCTTCCTCGCGCTCGGCGCCATCACGGGCGGCGAGGTGCGGGTCGAACGGTCCCTGCCGCTCCATTTCGACCTGATCGCCCGCGCCTTCGCGAAGCTGGGCGTCGCCATCAACCACGACGGCGCCACCGCCATCGTGCGCTCGGGGCAGCGCCTCGCGGTTGAACCCACTTACACGCCCAATCTGCTGCCCAAGATCGAAGCCGCGCCCTGGCCGTATTTTCCGGTCGACCTGCTTCCCTGCATGATCGCGCTGTCCGTCCGGGCCCGGGGTGAGATCCAGTTCTGGAACAAGGTCTACGAGGGCGGGTTCACGTGGCTGCCCGAGCTGGCGAAATTCGGCGCCCATCTTGTCGTTTGCGATCCCCATCGCGTGATCGTTTTCGGCGGCCGCCCGCTGCGGCCGGCCGTTGTGGAGGCGCCCTACATCATCCGCGCCGCCGTTGCCCTTTTCATGGTCGCCGCAAGCATTCCCGGCCGCAGCGTCGTGCGAAACGCCGAGATCATCCAGCGCGCCCATCCGCGGTTCGTGGAGAACCTCCGCACGCTCGGCGCCGATGTGGAGTGGACGGAATGAACAGGATCTTCGGTTTCCGATTTTTGATTTTCGATTTGCGATTTCAGACCTGCGGCCGCCGGATGAGTGAACGCTCCCAGCCCTGACCACCGTGCCCGAGCCCCAAACGCCAGACCCAAGGCCCAAAACAGCGGGTTCTCCCCCCGCCGCGGGCGTGGATTTCCTGCGCTCCACGCTGGCGGCGCCGGCCACGGCCGCGGACGCGGCGCTGCGGCCGCTCAAGTTCGGGGATTTCGCCGGGCAGCTCAAGACTGTGGAGCGCCTCAAGGTCATGGTCGGCGCCGCCCGGCGCCGCGGCGAGGCCCTCAACCACATCCTGCTCTCCGGCCCGCCGGGCCTCGGCAAGACCACCCTCGCCTTCATCCTCGGCGCTGAGATGGGCCGCAGCGTCCGCGTGACCTCCGGCCCGGTGATTGAGAAGGCGGGCGACCTGGCCGGCCTGCTGACCAACCTGGAGGAGGGCGACCTGCTTTTCATCGACGAGATCCACCGGCTGCCAAAAACGGTCGAGGAGTACCTCTATTCGGCGATGGAGGACTACCGGCTCGACATCATGATCGACCAGGGCCCGAACGCGCGCAGCGTGCGGCTGAGCCTGCCCAAATTCACACTGGTCGGCGCCACCACGCGGGCCGGCCTGCTCACCGCGCCCCTGCGCAGCCGCTTCACCCTTCAGACGCGCCTTGATTATTACGACGCCGCCACGCTGCTGGGCATCGTCCGCCGGTCCTGCGGCCTGCTCAAGGTCGCGATCGACGACGCAGGCGCCCGGGAGATCGCGACCCGCGCGCGGGGCACGCCCCGGATCGCCAACAACCTGATCTATTTCATCCGCGACTATGCGCAGGAAAAGGCGCAGGGGCGGATCACAAGGCCGGTCGCCGCGGCCGCGCTGGAACTGCTCGAGATCGATGTGCGGGGCCTCGACGAGATGGACAAGCGCATCCTGCGCGTGATGGCGGAGCATTATGCCGGCGGACCCGTGGGCATGAACACGATCGCGGTGGCGGTGGGCGAGGAGGCGGACACGCTGGAGGAGGTGCACGAGCCGTTCCTGATCATGGAGGGCTACCTCCAGCGCACGCCGCAGGGCCGCGTGCTCACCGCCAAGGGCTACGCGGCGGTCGGCCTGAAGCCCGCCGGCGGCGCCCAGGGCGAGCTGCTGTAGCAGCAAATTCGCGCGTGGTTGTTTCCAGTCGTTCTAATGTCCAGCAACCTTTCAGGCATGGTGGTCGACCGCCGGACGGTACTGTATGATGTTCTGCGACGTTGGATTCGCACCAACATCTACTTTGCGGAAGCGTGGGACGGAGTAGACGTACCATGGTGGTATAACGAACGGGCCTCGCTGAGTGTCTTCGCCGGAGCGATCTGGCAATGCGGCGGCATAGTATTCGAGGAGTTCTCCGAAGAGAAACTCTATGCCAGCCGGCGCGGTGCGCGTCGCAAAATCTACCCTGGGCGATGCGACATCTTCTTCTCGGTTGGCTCCAAAGAGTTCGTTGCAGAAGCCAAGTATGGTTACTCCGGGGGCACACCCAAGAACTCAAATATTCTGCCCAGGATAGAAGACCTTCTGGACGACGCCCGCAAGGCCGCCAGCCGACTCGCTCCAAATGGGCAGATCCGTTTGGCGATTGTCTTTGTTGCACCTCACTTTGCGCCCAGATTCAAAGGTGATGAAGTGGCCATGATGAGATGCTGGATTGAGAGAATCAGTGAGGTTTCCTGCACCGCGAAAGCGTGGGTGTTTCCCGAGATTTCCCGGTGCTTCCGAAGCAGAGGAGGATACTATTATCCAGGTGCAGCCGTATTCATCCGTGAGGTTAAGCACGCAATCCGAGACACCTGAGGCAGTGGAGCCTTCGTTCTTTGGGGCGCTTCGGGTTTTCGCCATGCCACCCCTTGACAGCGGCGCCCGTTAATACCACGGTAACACCATGCCGACGCTCACCCTCAAGGTCTCGCCCGAGTTCAAGCGCCGCCTCGCGCGGGCCGCGCGGAAACGCAAGATCTCGGTCTCCGAGCTCGTCCGCACCTCCGTCGAGAAGGACGTGCCTGCCGAGGGGCGTGGCTTTCTGCTGGGCCGTCTCAAGCAGCATTCGCTTGGCCCCTCAACCTACGATCCGGCCCAACCCGCGTTCGATGAGGACGCGTGGGACACCACCAGAAAGTGAGATACCTTCTCGACACCCACGCCGTCGATTGGGTGCAGATGGACGAGGATCGGCTGTCCGCGAAAGCGCTGGCGGTCCTGCGCGACGCGAAGCCCGGTGATCTCGCGGTTTCGGACGTGACGCTGTCCGAACTGGCCCGCCACCTTGCTTCTGGGAAGATCTCAACGCGGCTCACCCCCGAGGAATGGCTTCGGGCCGCGACTGCGGGGATCGAAGTCTTGCCTGTCACCCGCGAAATCGCCGTCCGGGCGGCGTTTCTCGACTGGACCGTGGCGGGCAGGCCGCATCGCGATCCCTGCGACCGGCACATCGTCGCCACCGCCGTCGAACACCGCCTGCCGCTGATCACCATCGACGAGAAGATGCACGCCCTCGCCGGCGTGCCCGGCCTGAAGGTCGTCTGGTAGGCCCGGCAATCCGCGGAGAATTGAACCTTCAGCAGACGAGCTGCTCGAAATCGAGGAAGTCCGCCGCGTACCCGCCCTTCACCCCCTTGCAGACCACGCTGACCGCGTCATGGGAATGCAGCGACTCGAGATGGGCGCAGGCGGCCTGGAAATCCCGGATCCGCGTGTCGCGGTCCAGCTCGCGGTACAGGAGCCGCGCGGCGTCCTCGACGAACTTGATGTAGGCCCCGTTCAGCTCGGCGAACGCCTGCTCGTCCTCGCGCTTCACCATCACCTGCGTCTCGGTCTTGAGCGCGTTGAGGCAGTGAACGTGCAGATCCTCGATGGCGAGCTTCCGGCCGGGCGCGACCTCCACGCTGACGCGCGCCTTGCTGCGCTGGGAGTGCGGGATCGAGTAGACTCCCCGCCGGTCGCGCGCATGTTCCGCCAGCTCCGCCGAACAGGGGCAGGCGGACGAGTAGACGAAGTCGAAATGGAGAAAGCGCCGGTAGCGCCCCGTGTGCGTCAGCGCGGCCTCGAAGGCGACCTCGTAATACTGCCAGCCCTCGAGCCCGCTCCGCAGGCTGCGCTGCGGAATCGGATAGGAGAACGCGACCTTCAGCCGGGCCTCCTTGCTTTTGATCCGCCGGAGATAGGCGGTCAGAATCCGGCCGAGCCACTCCAGCGTGAACACCCCGTCCTTGTGATCGTAGAATGAACGCACGATCCGGCTCATGTTGATGCCCTTGAGCTCGGCCTCGAGCGACACCGTGCCCGTCACCCGCGCCTCCACCATGAGAATCCCGCTGTGCCGGGTGCGCACCCGGATCGGGAGCCGGAAATTCGCCATGCCGACCTGCTGGATCCCGACCTTAGCCCCCTGGATGGCACCGATTGCGGCCATCATGTCGGGCAACTCGGCGCGGTAGGCGGAGGTGACCGCGAAACGCGGGTTGTAGCCGCGCGGGATCGGGGCCTCGCGGGAGGGGTCGGTGCGGTGGAGATACAGTTTGGATTTGGTCTTCATGCTCGCGTTCGGCCGGCGGGCGGCCCCAGTGGACAATGGCCCGACGGCGCAGATTCGCAAACGTCCCCGGATCGGCGAAGGCTCGCGACGCGGGAGCCGGACTAAGTATTGATAAAGCCGGTTTGGTCAACCGCAGAGCGCGGAACCCGCTTTCAGGGTTGTCTCCGCCGGCCGCGGCCGTTGTTCTGGCGGCGGACCGAACCCCGGCGGCGGCTGCGTTCCGCCATGCTCCTGCCATGAAAGTCCGAAAAGCCCTCATCACCGCTGCCAATCCCCGGCAGCGCGCCCTGCCCCTCCAGATGCTGATCGACCCGCGGGGCGAATCAAAATCCGCCCTCCAGATCATCCTCGAGGAGGCCGCCGCCGCGGGTGTCGAGGAATTTTGCGTCGTCGTCTGCCCGGGCGACGAACCCGCCTACGGCGCCGCAAGCGGCGCCCTTCGCGATCGCGTGCGCTTTGTCGCCCAGTCCGATCCCCGGGGCTACGGCCACGCGGTGCTTTGCGGGCGGGAATTCATCGGTGGAGAGGCTTTTCTGCACCTTGTGGGAGACCATCTCCATGTGGCGAACGGCCCCACGAGCTGCGCCCGGCAGCTGGTCGACATCGCGGAATCCGAGGACACGCCCGTCTCCGCCGTGCAGCCGACGCACGAAAGCCTTTTGACCGCCTATGGGACGGTGGGCGGCCGGCTCGTCGGGGGGGAACGTCCGCTGTACCAGATCGAAACCGTGCTGGAAAAGCCGACCCCGACAGTCGCGGAACAGCAGCTGCTGGTTCCCGGGCTGCGCGCAGGCTATTATCTCTGCTTTTTCGGCATGCATGTGCTGCCCCCGGAGATATTCGACCTTCTGGCGGAACACGGCGAGGCGGCCGGCCTTTCCCCGGCCCTGCATGCGCTGGCCGCCCGCCGCCGTTACCTGGCCTTCAAGGTCTCCGGACGGCGCTACGACATCGGCGCGCCGTACGGTCTGCTGTTCGCGCAGCTTGCCCTGACGCTCGCGGGTCGCGACCGCGACCGCGTGCTGACGCAGCTTGTGGAACTCCTCGCCTCACGGTAGGCGCGATCCCGCATGCCTGGAACCGGAACCTCGTGCGCTCGGCGAACTGGAGCCTCGACGCCCCCGTCGAGGCCTTTCCGGGACGCGCGCCGCTGGCGCCGCGCCTCCATGATCTTCCCGTGCCGGCCGCCCGCCGGCAGATTCCCATGAGCCTGCGCATCACCGATATCATCGAGGCCGGCGCGCCGGAAATCCGGGACTTCGCCCTCGCGCGCTGGTGCGCGGGCCGGTCGACCGCCGAGCTGTTGCGCGCCTGCGCCGAACTCGAGCTCTACCGCCGCCGCCAGGCCAACCTCTACCACAGGGTCCGGGCCCTGTTCTTCCTCGCTGCGATTCATCGCTACCATCTGCCGGCGAACGCGGATTTTCCCCGCACCGGCCGCGTTCCCTATGACGGCTTCAGCCGTGTGCTCGAGCGCCGTTTCGAGGAGGCGATCGGCGGGTTCCTGCGCGCGCAGCGCGCGCAGGGCGCAAATGAAACCCTTTCCAGCGCCCTCGCGGCCGCGTACCACGCCCTTGGCTTCCAGACCCTGGCCGACCAGGTGCGCCACACCGTCCGCTCCACGCGGGGCAATGCGTGGATGTTCCGCCTCGGCCACCCGCTCGACCAGCCGCTGCGCGTGCGGACCGAGCTGCTGCGCGCCGGCGGCGACGGGCCTCATCCGGTCCTTCGCGAGCGGACGCCCGTGCGCATGGATCTCACCCACTGCGGCTGGAGCGACATCTTCTTCCTCGGGATGGATTTCCCGGAGGGCGCGCGCGTGCTCAACGTCTCCGTCGACCTCGCCGTGCACGGCCGCGACCCCGTCCCGCGCCCGCCGGTCGAGGCGTATTTCCGCGTCATCGACGAACCCCTCATCCGCCTGGCGAGCGTCGACCTCGAGGCCGCAGCCGAGGTGCGCGAACTCGACGAGGTGTTCGACTTCGGGCGCGACTATCTCGGCCTGCTGAAGGCGGCGGTCATTGCCGCCGGCCTCGTGCCGCCGGGCATCGAACGCTCCGGCGCCGGTCTCGCGGAACTGCTTGGAGTCATCTGCGGGCCCGGCCGGGGCTTCGAGCTGGTCAGCAATGTCAATCGTATTCCCAAGGGGTCCCGGCTCGCCGTCTCCACCAGCCTGCTCGGCGCGCTCATCGGAGCCTGCATGCGCGCGACGGGCCAGATCCCGGCGCTCAACGGAGCGATGGAGGAGCCGGACCGGCGCATGGTCGCCGCCCGCGCGATCCTGGGCGAATGGCTGGGCGGTTCGGGCGGCGGCTGGCAGGATTCCGGCGGCCTCTGGCCGGGCATCAAGCTCATTGAAGGCGTCGCCGCGCAGCCGGGCGACGTCGAGTACGGGTTCAGCCGCGGCCGCCTGCTTCCCCGCCACACGCTGCTGGGACTGGACCGCGTTCCGGCGGAAGCGCGCGCCCGCCTCCAGGACTCGCTGGTCCTCGTGCACGGCGGCATGGCGCAGAATGTCGGCCCCATCCTCGAGATGGTGACGGAGAAATACCTGCTGCGCGGCGAGGGCGAGTGGGCCGCCCGCCACCAGGCCGTGGCCGCGCTCGACGAGATCCTCGGCCAGCTCGCCGCGGGCGAGATGCGCGCGCTGGGCCGCTCGCTCACCGCCAATTTCTCCGGCCCGCTGCAGACGATCATTCCCTGGGTGGGCAATCTCTACACCGAGCGCCTGATCCAGCGCACCCAGGCCGCATTCGGGGGGGATTTCTGGGGCTTTTGGATGCTGGGCGGCATGTCGGGCGGCGGCATGGGCTTCATCTTCGCGCCCGCCCGGAGGGCCGAGGGCCAGGAGCGCCTGCAGGAGATCATGCTGGCGGCCAAGCGCGAGCTGGAGGCCGCGCTGCCGTTTGCGATGGATCCGGTGGTCTATGATTTCGCCATCAACGAGCGCGGCTCCGTGGCCGCCCTGCTGACCGGCGCGGATGCGCTGTTGCCCGCCGGATTCTACCAGCAGGCGGTGCCGCGCTGTTTGCGGCAGGAGGCGCGCAACCTCACGCCGCGCGAACGCGCCGATCTGCAGCAGTTTACGCAGGCCGCGCGCCGCGAACCGGAATTCGCCGCCGTGCTCCCGTCCCTGCTCGACCGGCTGCTGCCGTCCGCGACCGCCGGCCCCGATGCCGGCCGCCTTGACGCGCTGCTGGACGAGAACGGCTTCGACCGCGTGCAGCATGAACAGATCCGCGCCGATCTGCGCAGCGGCCGGATCGGCCTGGCGATGAACCGTCTCCCGCCGAGCACGAAGATCGAAGACGTGCACGCCCGGGCGCTGTTCGATGCGGCGGCCGCCCCGGAGGATTTTCGCCGGCAGGGCGAGGCCGCCCTGCGGGCCGGCGAGGTGGCCGTCGTGACCTATGCGGCCGGAGTGGGCAGCCGTTGGACGCAGGGAGCCGGCGTCGTCAAGGGGCTGCACCCCTTCGCGAGATTCGCCGGCCGCTACCGGAATTTCATCGAGGTTCATCTCGCCAAGACGGAGGGCGCGCAGCGCGCGTGGGGCGCGGTCATCCCGCACGTGTTCACCACGAGCTACCTGACGCACGCGCCGATCGAACGGTTCCTGCGCGGGGCGGCGGGCGGCGCGCTCGACCGCACCGTGTGGCTCTCCCCGGGGCGCTCGATCGGACTGCGGCTCGTGCCGGCCGTGCGCGACCTGCATTTCGCCTGGCAGGAGACCGCGCAGCAGAAGCTCGACGAACAGAAGGAAAAGATGCGCGAAAGCGTGCGCGCGGCGCTGACAGCCTGGGCCCGGCAGGCCGGCGAGGCCGCCGACTACACCGACAATCTTCCCGGCCAGTGCCTGCACCCGGTCGGCCATTGGTTCGAGGTTCCCAATCTGCTCAAGAACGGCGTGCTCGCACGCCTGCTCGCCGCGCACCCGGGGTTGCGCACGCTCCTTGTCCACAACATCGATACGCTCGGCGTGACACCGGATCCCGCGATGCTCGGCTGGTTCCGCGCCGCCGGCGTCACCCTCGGCTGGGAGGTCATCGCCAAGCGCGTGGAGGATCACGGCGGCGGCCTGGGGCGGATCGACGGCCGCGTGCGCCTGGTCGAGGGCATGGCGCTGCCCCGCGAAGAGGACGAATTCGCGCTCACCTACTACAACACGAACACCTGCTGGGTGGACATCGACCGGTTGCTCGCGCTCTTCGGCGTGGCGCGCAGCGACCTGGCCGACCCGGGGAAGACGGCCGCGGCCGTGCGCGCGCTGGCGGCGCGCATGCCGACCTATGTGACGCTGAAGGAGGTCAAGAAACGCTGGGGCCACGGCCAGGAGGACGTGTATCCCGTGGCGCAGTTCGAGAAACTCTGGGGCGACATGACGGCGCTGGCGGAATGCACGAACGCATTCGCCGTCGTCCCGCGCGCCCGCGGCCAGCAGCTCAAGGACCAGGCGCAGCTCGACGTTTGGCAGCGCGACGGCTCCGCGGCATACATCGAGTCGCTGGGCGCGTGGTGAGGAGGCCGGGTCCGCCCTTTGCATGAACCTCCCCCCCCCCCCGACCCCATCGCATTTCCCCTCCGCCTGCAATGACCGGATTTCACCACGACACGCCCGCCGCCGGATCCCAGCCTGATCCCGGGGCTCCGGTCTACATGGGACTCCCGGCCGCGCGGGTCCTGCTGCCCCGCTTCTGGGTCGCCCTCGCCCTGGGCCTGCCGGTGCTTTTTCTGGCGATGGGCGGGATGGCCGCGCCCGCCCTGGTACGCCGGATCGATCCGCGGCTCTCCGGCTGGCTGCAGTTCGCGCTGACCACGCCGGTGTTCTTCTGGAGCGGCGCGCCCTTCATCCGCCGCTGGTGGGTGTCGCTGCGTGAACGGGACGCGAACATGTTCACCCTCATTGTCACGGGCACCGGCGCGGCGTATTTCTACAGCGCCGCCGCCCTGCTTTTCGGCGCCCGCTTCCCCGCCGAGCTCCGCGGCCCGCACGGCGTGCCGCTCTATTTCGAGGCCACGGCGGTCGTCACGGCCGTCGTGCTGATCGGCCAGATCCTGGAACAGCGCGCGCATGCCTCCACCGACGCCGCCATCCGCGCGCTGATGGATCTCGCGCCAAGGACGGCCCATCGGGTCCGCGCGGGCGGCGAAGAGGATGTGCCCGTCGGGGATGTGGCGGTGGGCGACGCCCTCCGCGTGCGCCCGGGCGAGCATGTGCCCGTCGACGGCCGGGTGACGGAGGGCGCCAGCAGCGTCGACGAATCGATGCTGACGGGCGAGGCCGGGCCGGCTGCCAAGAGCGGCGGCGACCCGGTCTCGGGAGGCACGCTCAACACCACCGGCAGTTTCGTCATGCGCGCCGAACGCGTCGGCCGCGACACCCTGCTGGCCCAGATCATCCGCCTCGTCGAGGAGGCGCAGGACAGCAGGGCGCCGATCCAGCGGCTCGCCGACAGGGTCGCAGCCTGGTTCGTGCCGGCCGTGGGAGGCATCGCGGCCGCGACCTTCGGAATCTGGCTGTGGCTCGGGCCGGAACCGCGCCTGATCTTCGCCTTTGTCAACGCAGTGGCCGTGTTGATCATCGCGTGCCCGTGCGCACTCGGCCTGGCGACGCCGGTCTCGCTCGTCGCGGGCATCGGCCGGGGCGCGCAGGCCGGGATTCTGGTGAGAAACGCGGAGGCGCTTGAAGCGCTGTCGCAGGCGACGACCCTGCTCGTTGACAAGACCGGCACCCTGACCGAGGGCAGGCCGCGCCTGATCGCGGTGCATCCGGCCGCCGGCGCGGACGGCCCCGGGGAGACCGCGGACGAGCTCCTCTCCCTGGCTGCGGCGGTCGAGGGCGCCAGCGAGCATCCGCTGGCCCGCGCCATCGTCGACGCTGCGCAGGGGCGCGGGATCCGGTCCCCGGCCGTTGAAGGCTTTCTCGCCGAACCGGGCGTCGGCGTGAGTGCACGGGTCCGCGGAAAGCAGGTTCAGGTCGGACGAATGGAGCCCGCTTCTCCGGAGCGCCTTGGGGATGAGTTGCTCCGCCAATATCCCACGGCGACCCTGGTGAGCGTTGTCGTCGACGGCCGCCCGGCCGGCACGCTCGTGCTGGCCGATCCGGTCAAGGCGGAGGCGCCGGAGGCGATCGCTGAATTGCGCCGGGCCGGGTTGCGCGTGATCATGGTCACGGGGGACCGCGAAGTCACCGCCCGGGCCGTTGCGCAGTCATTGGGGCTGGACGGCGTGCATGCGGGCGTCCTGCCGGCCCGAAAACAGGAACTTGTGGCCGGGCATCGCGAGGCGGGGGAGATCGTTGTCTTTGTGGGCGACGGCATGAACGACGCGCCGGCGCTGGCCGCAGCCGACGTTGGCATCGCCATGGGCACGGGAGCGGATGTCGCCATGTGCAGCGCCGGCCTCGTGCTGGTCAAGGGCGACCTGCGCGACATCGCCCGGGCGAGAACCCTCAGCCGCGCCGTGCTGCGCAATATCAGGCAGAACCTCTTCCTCGCGTTCGTCTACAACGGGCTGGGAATTCCGATCGCGGCCGGAGCGCTCTTCCCCCTGTGCGGCTGGCTGCTCAATCCGATGCTGGCCGGCGTCGCCATGAGCCTGAGTTCGATCGGAGTCGTCTCCAACGCCCTGCGGCTGCGCCGGGTGAAGCTTTAGGCGGCCGGAGGGCTGGGCGCATCCGGCAACGGCGGCCGGCTCGCCCCGGAAAATGGAGGCTGGCTCACGCCGGAAAATGGAGGCTGGCTCGCGTGCAGCACCGACCGCAGCACCTGGGCGAAATCCTCGATCTTGAAAGGCTTTGCCACCATGCCGCGAAAACCGTATGCGCGGTGGTTGGCCAGCACCGGGTCGTTGGAGTATCCGCTCGACACGACAGCCCGCACGTTCGGGTCGATCCGGCGCAACTGCTCGATCGCCTCCCGCCCGCCCACACCGCCGGGCACGGTGAGATCCATGACCACCAGATCGAACGGCCGTCCGGCCGCATGCGCCGCCGAGTATTTCCGCACGGCCTCGGCGCCATCCCGCGCCAGATCGACTTCAAATCCCAGGCGCCGCAGGAGTGCGTCCGCCACCGCAACGATGGACTCCTCGTCGTCCATGAAGAGCACGCGCCCCTTCATCAGGGCCACGTCCCCGCCCCGGGCTTCCGCCATCTCCGGTTCCTGGTCGCGCAAGGCCGGCAGCCAGAGATGGAAGGTGGTGCCGCGGCCGAGCTCCGACTCCACCTCGATGTGCCCGCGGTGCTTGCGAATGATGGAATAGACCGTCGTCAGGCCCAGCCCGGTGCCATGCTGCTTCGTGGTGAAGTACGGATCGAAGATCCTCGCGCGGTGCTCCGGCCTGATGCCCGTGCCCGTGTCCGCCACCGAGATGCGCACATAATCGCCCGGGAAAAACGGCCGGCTCGTCTCGGGCCCCACCGTTTCGTTGACCGCGCTGATCCGGATGGAACCGCCTTCCGGCATGGCCTGCACCGCGTTGATCACAAGGTTCTGCACCACCTGCTCCAGCTGGCCCCTGTCCGCGTCCGCCGGCCACAGTCCGGAGGGAAGATCGAATTCGCATTTCACCTGCGCGCCGTGGAGCGCAAACTCGGTCACCTCGCGGATGGTCTCCGGCAACGGCACCGCGGCCCGCACCGGCTCCCCCCCCCTGGCGAAGGTCAGCAGCTGCTGGGTGAGATCCCGGGCGCGCAACGTCGCCCGCTCCGCCTCCTTCAGGTAGCGCTCGACCGTCACCAGCCCGCTCGCGTCGAGCAGCGCCAGCGCGATGTTGCCCATGACCGCGGTCAGGATGTTGTTGAAATCATGGGCGATCCCCCCGGCCAGGATGCCGATCGACTCGAGCCTTGACGCGCGCTCCAGCTCCTCCTCCAGGCGCTGGCGGACCGTGACGTCCCGGACGACCAGCACGGCGCCGATGATCTCGCTCTCCGCGCTGTTCACCGGCGCACAGCAGCCCTCGACCAGACAGGTTGCGCCTCCGGCGCCCACGATCCGCGTCTGGGGCGGAAGGTCGACCGGCGCCCGCTCCTCCAATACCTGTGCCAGGGGCAGCGGAACAGCCTCGTCCGACCGCGGCCCCCGCAGGACGCAGATCTCGGCCAGCGGCCGGCCCACCGCCGTCGCGGCGTCGCATTGGGTCAGCTCCGCCGCCGCGCGATTGATGAACTGCACGATCCCGCGCGTGTCGGTGGTGATCACCCCCTCCGCCATCGCGCGCAGCGTCACGGCAAGGCGCTCCTTCTCGGCCGCGAGCGCCGCCTCCACCTGCTTGAGCTCGGTGAGATCCACCAGGGCGACCACCGCGTGATCGAGCTGGAACTCCCCGGCCTGTCGCGGCATCCACCACCGGAGGAAGGTGTGGTGGCATCCGCCCACGAAATCGGCGAGCTCGGCCTCCGCCTCGCCATCGTTGTGTCCCTGCCAGATGGCTTCCAGCCAGCGCTGCAATACCCCGACCACCGGCGCGGTGAACAGCCGTGAGATCTCGTTCTGGAGATGGGCTTTCGACTCCGCCTTGAACAGCCGCACCGCCGTCTCGTTCACGGCGGCCATCCCGATGGAGGTGGACAACGCCGGGAATTCGCCGGGGTGGCCCGCCAGGTGCGCGGTCAGGTCCCGCACGCCCGCGGCTCGCCATTTCCCCAGCATCCAGCCCAGTTCCCGCAGATCCAGTTCGAGAATGGCGACGGGAATGTTCTCGAACAACGCCCGGTACCGGCTTTCCGATTCCTTGACCGCCGTCAGGGCCTTGTGCCGTTCCGTCACGTCGCTGAGGAATCCCTGCATGTGAAGCAGGCGACCGCTCGCGTCGCGCACCGCCCGGACGTTCTCGCTGATCCATTTGATGCTGCCATCGCGGCAATACACCTCCGACTCGAAATCGGTGACGCTGTCCCGCGCCCCCAGTTCGGCAAAGAACTCCTCGCGCCGGCCCTCCCTGACGTAAACCGATTTCGCGCCATTCTCCGTCATGGCCAGGAGTTCCGCCGGCGTTGCGCAGCCGAAGATCCGGGCGAGGGCCGGATTGACGCTGATGAGGTTCCCCTGCGGCGTCGACTGGAACACCCCCTCCACCGCACCTTCGAAAAGGTCGCGATAGCGGGCTTCGCTCGCAAGGATCACCTGCTCCGCCTTCTTGAGCTGTGAAATGTCGATGACAAGACCGAACACCAGCCACCGGCCGGGCCCCTGGGACATGATGATGCCGCGCTCCTGGAGCCAGTAGGTGCGATCGGGTTTCACAATCCGGAATTCATGCTCATAGCCCGGGGCGCCGCTCCGCAGGGCGTTCGCGCCGAGGATGTACATGTCGGAGATCTCCGGCACCGTGAAGCCCGGGCTTTCATACAACACGGGCGTGTTGCGCATGCCGTCGCAGCCAAAGATCCGCCGCTGCAGACCCGAGGCCGGGACGTCGAACAGCCAGCTTATCCTGCCGTTTTCTTCCGTCACGCGGGCCTGCCAGACCATGCAATCCGTCCGGTCGAGAATCTGCTGCAGCTGCACCTCCGTCTTCCTCCGCGCCTCCTCGGCGTCGTGCTGCGCCGTCACGTCGACCGTGATGCCGACCAGATCCCAGCGCCCGGGCTGGGCGGACATGACCGACACGCGTTCGTACAGCCAGAAGGCCCTGTCGCCCCTGACCAGATGGAATTGTTGCTCGTAACCCGGCGCGCCGCCGCGCAACGCACCCAGCGCGCGGTCATCCATCTCGGCCTGTTCCGGCACGACGAAGCTGCCGTACAACGATCTCGCCCTGATCCCGCTGACCCCCGCGTGGACGACGCCGGTGTCGCCGCCGAAAATCCGCTTCTGCAGGCCGGAGGGAGGAATGTCGAACTCCCATGAGAACTGGCCGGCGGATTCCGTCACGCAGGCCTGCCAGACCATGCAATCCGCCCGGCTCAGGATCTGTTTCAACTGCGCCTGGCTCTTCCTCCGCTCCTCCTCCGCCTCGTGCCGCGCGGTCACGTCCATCAGCACGCCGACCAGGTTCCACCGGCCGGCTCCGACGGGGGTGATCGACACCTGTTCGTGGAGCCACAGCGTCTTCTCCGGCCGGAGCACGGGGAATTCCTGATCGTAGCCGGGCGCCCCCGAAAGGATCGCCGCCGTGCTGCGGCGGTTCATCTCCGCCAGATCCAGCGTGTCCCCATCGTACCAGAGGCCGCTTCCCGTGGCGGGAGGCTTTTCGCCAAACAGGCGGTCGCAGAGCGCCGAGCCCGGCATCGTGAAATTGCACCACCGCAGACCGTCGCCCTCGCGGAGAACGTTCGCGTGCCAGATCATGCAATCCGCACGGGTCAGTATCTCCTTCAACTGCGCCTCGCTCTTGCTCCGCTCCTCCTCGGCCTCGTGCTGGGCCGTCACGTCCATCACCACGCCGACCAGGCTCCACTCGTCCGGTCTCAGGCGGGAGATTCCCACCTTCTCGCTCAACCAGTGGGTGGCGCCCGCCCCGGAGAGCACGCGGAATTCATGTTGATAGCCCGGGCTCCCCTGGAGAATCGCCTCCGTCGCCTGCGCCGTGATCGCGTCGAAATCCGGCACCCGCTCAGTTTCCCAAAGGCCGTTCCGATCCCGCGCCGTCGCCAGCTTGAGCAACGGCGTGTCGAACAGCGGTTCCGGCACGTTGATCTTCCACCCCAGACGACCGTTCTCCAGGCGCACCTGGGCCCACCAGAGGAGGATGTCGGCGCGGGCGAGGATCCGGCTCATCAGATCCTGGCTCTCCATCTGGGCCAACGCCGCCCACTTCGACGCGGTGATGTCGACCAGCACCAGCATGACCCGCGAGAAGTCGGGTTTGCCTCTGCGCTCCTCCACGCGGCACTGCATCAGGCACGCCCGCTCGCGCCCGCCGGCATCGCGATAACGGAATTCCTCCTGGAACAGGCGGCGGCCCGCCCACACCGCCCCCAATTGGAATTGAAAGATATCGAGATAAGGCGGCTCCGTGTTTTGGGGGAAGCGCTCCGTCATTTCCTGCCATCCCGTGAATCCGGCGGCGGCGACGGCCCTCTGGTTGGCGTAGGTCAGCCTGACCCTGCCCAGCCATTCGCGGAGGAGACCGGGGTGGGCGGCCAGGTGATTGATCATGTCCGTCACGCCCTCGCCCCGCAGGCGGGCAAACAGCTCCTCGAGGGCCGTGAAATCCTCCTCCAGGATCTGCACGGGGATGCGGTCGAAAAACTGGCGGCAGTGCTCGCCGGTCCACGGGAAGCCCCCGCCAGGCGGCTTTGCGATCCGGCCCGGGCGCCGCCGCCAGACGAACAGCCCCGCCGCCGCCAGGACAACAGCGACAATTCCCACTCCCAGGAGCCAGCCGGGCACAACCCCGAGATCGGCGCCCATCCCCCGCAACAACTGCGGGAGGCCGGCAGACACAAGCACGGCCTCGGTCGCGACCGGACGGCCGGACCCGACGGCGGCTGGGGGCCAGCACGCCAGCTTCCAGAAGGCCATGAAGACACAATAGGGCCGTCCCGGGCGCCGGGCAATATTACTATTGGTTCAAAATGATCCGTTATCGAGCCGCCCCGAAAACGCACTGCGAGCGCCGCCGCCAAAGCCGGAGGATCGGGAGGAGCCGTCGCACCGCGCCCAACGTATTGAACCGGTGAAAAGCCCCCATTGAATGCCGGTGGCCACATCTGTCGATTGACGGTGGCGTCTGGCGCGCGCAGGCGTGGCACGGGCATCTTGCCCGTGGACGCGCGCCAGCCAACATGGGCAAGATGCCCATGCCACTCGCGCCACCGTCAATCGGGAGATGCACCCAATGCCGGCCGCCTGCCACTTATCGCTTTTCCCCGGGCCATGGAGATGAGATAAGCCTGGGATCATGCAATCGGAACAACTCTCGTTCGCGGGCTGGCGGGTGATTCCCCGGGCGGATGCAGAGCGGCGTCGGGCGATCCCGCCCTGCGCCCGGCTGCATCCTTCCGGATAAAGATGGCCTGCAAGCAGCGTCTCCGACCAGGCTCCGCATCATGTCCGCCGCCACCATCCGCTTCCGTCTGCTCGTCAGCGTCCTCAGCGCGCTGCTGGCCGGTGCCGTCCTGGCGGCCGGAGGGCTGTGGTGGCTCACCCGCCGCAGCCTTCCGCAGATTGACGGCGCGGCCGGCCTTCCGGGCCTCTCCGCCGCCGTGACGGTAGAGCGCGATGCCGCCGGCGTCCCGGCCATCCGCGGCGCCACGCGCCTGGACGTCGCGCGCGCTCTCGGCTACGTGCACGCGCAGGACCGCTTCTTCCAGATGGACCTCCTGCGGCGCCGGTCCGCGGGCGAACTCGCCGAGCTCTTCGGCCCGGCGGCCGTCTCTTTTGATCGCGAGGCGCGGATTCACGGCTTTCGGGCCCTGGCGCAGAAGGCGCTCGCTTTGCTGCCGCCGGAACAGCGCGAACTCGTCGCCGCCTATTCCGCCGGCGTCAACGCCGGGCTCGACGCGTTGCGCGCCCTGCCCTTCGAATACTCCGTGCTGCGCGTCCGGCCGCGGCCATGGCTGCCTGAAGACACGCTGCTCGCCGGCTATTCCCTGGTGCTCGATGTGCAGGATTTCCGCGGCCGGCACGAACAGATGCTCGCGGCGATTCAATACAGCTACGGCCGCACGCTGCTCGATTTTTTCGCGCCGGAGGGGACCGAGTCCGACGCAGCGCTCGATGGCAGCACCTTTCCCCAGCCGCCAGTGCCGGGCCCCGAGATCATCGATTTGCGGAAACCCGCCGCAGACAGGGGAGCGGACCTGCGCCGCGAATCCTCCCTTGCTTGGAACGAACTATGGAGCGACGGCGACGCCCAGGGCTCAAACGCCTTCGCCCTTGCCGGCAGGCGGAGCGCCGGCGGATCGGCCCTGCTCGCGAACGACATGCACCTCCATCTCGGCGTGCCCAACGTCTGGTACCGGGCCGAGCTGATATGGGGCGCGGGAACTCCAAACTCCGGAACCCGGACCGCAGGCGCCGGATCCGCGTCCGCCGGGGCGGCGGAACATCGCGTGACCGGAATCACCCTCCCCGGAATCCCCCTCGTCGTGGCGGGCAGCAACGGACGGATCGCCTGGGGTTTCACCAACAGCCACGCCGACACGGCGGACATCGTCATCGTGGAACCGAGCAGCATCGATCCGCTGTACTATATGAACGGCGCCGAGCTCCCCAAAATGGAGCTGCGCAAGGAGATCATCCGCGTAAAGGGCGGCGATCCCGTTGAGCTCACCACCCGCTGGACGATCTGGGGACCCGTCATCGGCGAAAACGACAGCGCCCGCCCGCGCGTGCTGCACTGGGTGTTTGACGACCCTTCCGCGCTCAACTTCAACATCGAGGAACTGGAGACCGCGCCTGACGCGGCCACGGCCCTGGCCCTCGCTCCGCATTTTGGTATGCCGGCCCAGAATCTTATCGTCGCCGACCGCAACGGTGCGATTGGATGGACGATCGCAGGGCTTCTGCCCCTCCGCATCGGCTTCAGCGGCCGCCTGCCCGCCATCTGGGGGTATGGCGACCGCCGGTGGGACGGATACCTCCCCGCCGGCGAATATCCGCGGATCCTCTCCCCGCCGGCAGGCCAGCTCTGGTCGGCCAACAACCGCCCCGTCAGCGGCGCCGCCCTCCTGAAACTCGGAGACGGAGGTTATGACAACGCGGCCCGCGCGCGCCAGATTCGCGACGATCTCACGGCCCTCACCGCGCCCGCCACGCCACGCGACCTCCTCGCCGTGCAGCTCGACGACCGGGCCGTGCTGCTCGATCGCTGGCAGAAGCTCCTGCTTGCGACCCTCACCCCTGGCGCCATCGACGCCAAAGAGGAGCGGGGTGAGCTGCGCCGCCTGGTTTCGCAATGGGACGGCCGCGCCTCGACGGCCTCGGTGGCCTACACCTTGGTCAGGCGCTGGAGGGAATCCGTGGCCGCGCGCGTGCTTGACCCGGTGTTCGAATCCTGCCGCGAGATCGACGAATCCTTTGATTTCCACCGGCTCGATTATGAGGCCCCGCTCTGGGAGCTCGTTCAACAGCGGCCTCCGAATTTCCTCACCCCCGACTGCCTGGGCTGGGACGACCTGCTCCTGAAGGCTGCCGATGATGTCTTGAAATGGGCGGATCAGCAGGGCCGCCCGCTGCGGCGCCTCTCCTGGGGCGCACGCAACACCGCCCGGATTCAACATCCCTTCAGCCGGTTCCTGCCCGACGTGCTCGCGCGCCTGATCGACATGCCGGCCGTGCCTCTGCCCGGCGACCGCGACATGCCGCGCGTCCAGGGGCCCGATTTCGGCGCGTCGGAGCGCTTTGTGGTCGCACCGGGCCATGAGGAGGACGGCATCTTCGAAATGCCGGGCGGCCAGAGCGGCAATCCGCTCTCGCCGTTCTATCGCGCCGGGTTCGGCGCCTGGGCGCGGGGCGAACCCGCGCCATTCCTGCCCGGGCCGGCGCGGCATGTCCTGCACCTCGAGCCCGTGCCGCCGGCGCACCCGTTGTAGCGTCCGGGTTCCTGTCGATTCGCGCTTCTTGGACAAGGCGGCCCTGCGCGTCGAGCGTACAGGCCGCGGAGTAACGTTTGTGATAGTCAATTCCGCACAGCTGTCCAGTTATGAGTAGTTGATCTCCAGCTGTTTAGGAATATAGATATGCTCGTTGCTTGTATCAATATTCGTAAGAAGCTCTTCCATAGGGATTCGCTCCATCGAAGAAGTGCTGACGATTTGCAGAATTTCCCAGAGCGACAGCGTCAGGTGCTTCCGCTGCTTGGCGATGGCGCCCAGGAGATAGGCGGACAGCGCGGTCCAGATCTGGACCCGCACGCCGTTGGGCGAAGTGCTGAAGAATCCTCGCAGCCTCAGGTGCTGCTTGAGCCAGCGGAAGAACAGCTCGATGGCCCAGCGACGTCGGTAGATCAGCGCGATAATCATAGCATCCAGGTCGAACTGGTTGGTGAGGAAGACCAACCACAAGCCCGTTTCGGGATCGACGTAACTGATCCGGCGCAACAAATCCGGATAGCTTGTGCGACCCTTCGGCGAATTGAGCCGGATGGTCTGGTCGCAGCGCAGACCGGTGGACTCGTCCACGGTCCGACTGGCAGCAACGTAGTAGCGGGTGTTGGATTTCAGGCGGGTGACGAAGAAGACCCCAGCGAGGTGCAGGCGGTGCAGGCGGAGGAAGTCGAGATACCCGCGATCGAACACGTAGTAACTGCCCGGATACAAAGGAATGTCGTCGAGGGACGCCACTTCGTGTCGTTTTCCCTCGTACAAGTTGGCAAAAACCGGAATGTCGCCGCGCAGATCCAACAGCACGTTGAGTTTCACGGAGGCCTTGGCTTGCTGCCAGCGAGCCCAGGGGAACAGCGCCAGACTCAGGTCGATCACTGTCGCGTCCAGCGCGAACAGGTCGGCTTCCAAGCCCAGGGCTGGTGGTGTATCCGCGTACAGTCGCTGTGCCCGCCGCATCAGCACGGCTGCGATTTCGGCGAACACACGCCAGTCTCGATTTTCGTTGGCATAGGCAAGATTCGTTCGCGTCACTCGGCCCCGAATACCCATGTGATAGGACCGTTGCGACCTCAGTCCCAAGCATGCCCCGATGCCGCGCAGTCCCTCCCGATAGGTCAGCTGCGCAAAGACCATCGCCGCGAAATGATCGTAGGCTGTCAGGGATCGGGAGGCGCGCGGCATCGGATACTTCGCAGCTGCACGGACCAACTCCACCGCGTTCAAACCGGCAAGAACCTGGGAAAAGACCGTCGGGGGCGGATTCATTTCCCCACCATTCTGGCGCGAAGAACCAATCTTCAAGCCATGTCGGTAACACAACTCTGACAGCGTTACTCACTGTGGGGGCGATTATTAGGAAACAAATCTAGCTCCTTAACTGGACAGCCGTGTCAATTCCGGTGAAGTACATGAGCGCGGGAAGATGCGGGCAGTTTACACCCGTTCCATTTCACGAGCTCATGTTACCTGACCCCGTTCGGCCGGTTCTTATTTCCCATCAGCCCCGGAAGGCTTCTTCGCTTGCGGAATTACTTTGATCATCAGATCGAGTTGCCGCCGCGCTTCTTGAATTCCAAGAAGAGCCTCTGGTTCGTCGATACCTGGCCTTCCCTTAAACCAAAAAACCCCAGTGGTTCCCCAAAGACGATGCAAACAGTGGCGCGCTTTGCGCTCCTCGATGAAATGTTCTGCATTCAAATCTAATACCCGTATATGGAAACGGCCGGCAACGGTCGCCCCCCACAATTCGAAAGTATCGGGATCCTCAAAGATGTGCAGACCATAATCAGTCTCCTTGCATGGATCAAGGAACCGAATCCCAAGTTCCCATTCCGCTCTACTTGGCCAGGTCTTCCATTTGTGCCCATTACAATGCCTTGTCGCCAAATAGAGATTTTCGTACCTATTCCGAGCCTCTTTCCTAAGCTTCGGATTAAAGTGATCGATATCCATTGCCCCCATCCCGCCAGCCCTTTTCCAATGCTGCATGGAATAAGCGCACCGATCTTCGAAATCTTGGCGCAGATACTCCAAGTATTTCCGGTGGTTATAATAATAACGGGGCGGATTAGCCTTCCGGATGATCCTTGGCTTGGGAACCGAGTCCGACATAGCGTTGCAGCAACTCGATCATACCGTCATCAAGCTTCTGCCGTCTGTACATAAAAATAATCTCCGCACCAGTTGGCGGATTAAAATGTCGCCGTTTGAGGCCCTGTAGCCCGTCCAGTTCGGTCGATTCCGCCGTGGTAAGTTGCCCGGTTGCTTCACGGACAACCAGAGCTCGGTAACGCGCATCGGCCTCTTCGGTCCAACGTTCGTTCGCCGGGAAACGAACCGAAAACGTGCCGCGTCTATTCGACAGATGTATCGGTAAAAGTGCAGTGATCGCCTTGGTCGTATTTGCTGCGTCCCATTCAGCACTAACGTTAGGCACCGCATCGGAAACATCAGTCGGGGTTCTTTCTCCGAATGAAAGACCCGCTTCAGCGGTCGCCTGGGTAACGGCCAGCGCAGCAGAAATACTCTGGATAACTCTCGTCGTCTTCATGCTGAATATAGCTCTTTCAGAAGAGTAACCTGGACGTTGAGATCACAGCGGAAAATGACCACAGGGTAGCATTTCACGGGAGCAGGCTTGCCCACCTTTTTGTCCCGCGCCTGGCGTAATGCCTCGACAATCGAGTGAAGTGAATAACGATATAAGCTAATCTCGGCCGTCTGACCCATCCTCGCAAGATTGAGGTGATTAATTGGGTAAACGCGGGTCGGAGGCGGACACGATGTAAGGATACAGGATTTGTCAGTCCGCACATCGCTGAGTTCAGCGAGATACGATTCAGATCGCTGGCGGTTTTGTGCGCGATCGATATCCGAAAGGACAATCCCATTAACTGCAAGTATCCCACCGGACTCCGTAACCAAGGTCAGATTCACAAGATAGCTCTGCCCTACGCGTTCGATCCGGAAACGATTAAAAAACCACGCGTGAAGGAACTGATCTCCGACCAATTCGAATGTGACGGCCACATCATCCTGGGATGCCATTGAGAAAGGTTAAGCCTTGCGGATCCACTCTTGCAAGCAAACTCGACATTGGCAGGAATGCAAGGCGAGTCAGCAGCATCAGCTCTCGCGCCTTAGGGGCAGGTCAGCTCTTCTTCATTCTCGTCAGAGGCGATGATGAAGGGTTGTCGACAGGCGGCACTCGTTTCGAGTGGATTGTCCAAATCGGATGTGCCTTCAAACGAAAGCGCTGAGGTGAACGAGTCCTGTTCGTTTTGGTCAGAGGTCGATTTGTTGGGAGACATGATCAGGGATTCCCAGGCGGCAGAGCAGGTGCAGCAACTTGGTTAACCTCGATGGTTCGCTTTCCGATTATCTCGTTGTTGAATAACACTACGACATCATGCCGTCCCGCGCCAATGAAAATGCAGCCGCCAAACGGAAATGCTAGATCAAGGATGATTCGCGGATGCAGCGGCGGAGCCGCCGGGGGCAGGGTCAACTCGCAGGTCGCACTTCCGAGGACATGGCCACTTCTGTTACGCGTCTCGTTATTTCGGGAGGTTTTTATCGTGATGAACTCGGACGAACGGCTGGAAATTCGAGCCTTTCCGGGCCGTCTTTCGCTCCGCGGCTCGTTGGCATTTTGCTGGAAGAATTCGTAACGCTTTAATGGCCATGGTGGTAGCGACGTCACGATATTCCGTTGGAATTTCGCATCACCTCCGTTTTTAACCCGACTGAAAACGCATCCTTTTTCAGGGAATAAGGTGACGCAAAACACCATCCCCAGCAGCCGTAACCTGAGCGCGGCCGGCACGCTCGTTACATCTTCTCCGAATCATCGCCGCTCTGGATGACTCATGCAAGGCCTCTGCAGAACGCGGTTTTATCAAGCCTTTGATCGATCGGCCATTTTCGGCCCGATTTTGATTAAAATGCGATGGAGGCCGCATCTGCTTCATAAGGCATTGATCTTCCGGATCGTTCAGGCTCTTTCGGCCTGCTTCAGGCAAAAATCAAACCTGACGAGCGCCGCACCGCGCGCGCGGCGCCGTGCCCTACTTCCACCTGAGATGGCGCAGGCCCCACCCGGTCATCTTCAACAGCTGCCAGCCGTGGCGGAACCGCGAGATGTTGGTGCGGCCGTAGGTCCGGTCCTTGTACCGCACCGGCACGTCACGAATGCGCAGGTCGAGCAGCGCTGCGCCGAAAAGCAGATTGAAATCGCCGAACGGATCGAACCCGCCGAACGGCGCGATCCGCCGGGACAAACGCTCGTAATCGGAGCGCAGCAGCATCTTCGTGCCGCACAGGCTGTCCTTGATCGGCTGGCCCAGCACGTAGCTGAGCGCCCGGGAGAAAAACTTGTTTCCGACCATGTTCAGAAACTGCATCGCTCCCTTTTCGACAGGATAGATGAGACGGCTTCCGTTCGCAAACTCGGCGGTTCCGGACGCCAGGGCGTCAAAGAACTTCGTGAGATCCTCGGGCGGGGCGGTGAGATCGGCGTCCTGGATTCCAAGCACATCGCCCTGCGCCGCCGCGAGCCCGGTGCGCACCGCGTCCCATTTCCCAATGCCCGTCTGCGGCAGCAGGCGGAGGAGGTGCGGACCGCGGTAGGAGGCCATCTCGCGCCGGATTGCCTCCAGCGTGTCGTCGGTGCTGTGGCCCTCGACGAAGATCACCTCCGTCCGCCGGCCGAGAACCGGGATCCGCTCGATGGCGGCCCGGATGTTTCCGGCTTCGTTGCGGGCGGGCACGACCACGGAACATCCCACTTCACCTGCGAGGACGGGCGCGCGCCGCGGACGCGCTGCGATCGCCACCGTCGCGCCCAGATGGCGGATCAGGGGCAGCTTCACCAGCAGACGGTTGGCGAGCCCCGACGCCAGGGGAACCTCGAACGGAAAGAGCTGGAGGTGCTCGAACGCGACGACCTCCCACCCCGCCAGCTCAAGCAGGTTGAAAAGATCCCCGTGCGAGAGCCAGTTGCTCGGCGGCTGCGGACTCACGATCCCGAAGCCGGCCGCGAGCCGGAGCGGCAACAGCCATAGCGTGTTGATGGTCGTGAGGTGCAGCCGGGTCCGCGGATGCGCGGCGGCGTGCAGGCTCTTGAGCGCCGACTGGATGTCCGGGAGATAGCCGGTGAGGTAATCGAGGATGATGTGGTCAAACGGTTCCGTCACCGGATCGGTTTCGATGTCCGCCGCGCGGAACTCGAGCGCGGGGCCGCCGCCATGCCGCGCGATCGCCCGCTCAACCATCCGCGGACTGAAATCGAGCCCCAAACCCCGCGCCGCCCCCAGGCCCGCAAGCAGATCCCCGGTGCCGCAGCCCCATTCGAGGACGCGGCTGCCCTCGGGAATGTGACGGCGGAAATACCGCAGAAGCTGCGTGTGAAAACCCCGCTGCCATCGGCGCGGGCCCCTGTCATGGCCGGCCACCCACTCGAAATGTTCGCGCAGGTTCAGGTTCTTTGGGGGAGTCGGCATGGGATGCGATCACCCGGAGTGAGCAGCCGCTCGACCGGGCATTCAAGGCTAAGCGGGATCAAGGTCTCCAGGCCAGTGGTTTTTCACGCCATCGGGTTCATCCGTCGGATCCGCATTTGAATCGAGTTGTCCCCGCCAGGCCGGCTCCGCGCAGCCGGATCTCCTCCCGGGCCGCGGGGTCGCCAGCCGCCAGGCGCAGCGCATCGCCTTTGAGCCGGGCCTGTCCGAGACAGCCATTTTTGCCTCGTGGCCGCAGGCGGAGTTTTCCACTGTGCGGTGCCTGGAGTTGGACGGTCTTGGTTTCCACGTCTGACGACCGGCCGCCTCAACCTCCGTCAGGTGTCCCTGTCATGAACTGTCCTGCCAGCCGTTCCATCCACAGGCTCAGTGCTCTTGTCGTCATCGCGGCAGGCGCGATGGCCGGCGCCGCTTTTGCCGTGCCACCGGCGATGCCGATCATCAGCGAAGGCGTCCCCGCCTATTGCTCGGACACTCCGGGCACGGCGGCCAATGCCAACAGCACCGACTACGACCTCAACTGGCGGTCGACCGGAACCCCTTCGGTCAGCCAGCCGGCGTGGCTTGCCTATGACTTGTCATCGAAGGCTCCAAAGCAGGTCGTGGTGACGTGGTACAACCCGTCCTGCTACGAGTACGACTATGCCTTTTACGCAGGGACCGCTTCCTACAATCTGCCCAACAATCTGCTGCAGGACTACACCATCGACGTCAACGCGGCGCCGGGCGGGAGCGTCCCAACATCCGGATGGGTGACGATGGTCACCGTGACGGGGAACGTCTACCACTCGCGCTCGGCCGTGTTCGACATGACGGGCTACAACTGGGTCCGCATCAATTGCACCGCGATCGCCGGCTCCAGCCCAAACGACAACGCCTCGTGCCACCTGGACGTGTACGACGCCAGAAACGGAACGGAGGACACCTGGCTTTTCCTCGGCGACAGCATCACGGCCGGGGGCATGAACCTGACCGGGACGGTGTTTGCGCAGGCCGTCAACGCAGGCGACGGCATCCACTATCCCAGCCAGGAGAATGGCGGCATGGCCGGATGGACGACCGGGATCATGGCAACCGACCTCAGCCAGTTCCTCGGCGTATCGCCCGGCCACTACGTGACGCTCAGCCTTGGCACCAACGATATCAACACCTATGCCGGCGACGCCGCCTCGATTGACAGCGCCTGCAACAACCTGGTTTTGATGGCCAACGCCGTGATTGCGGCCGGCCGCGTCCCGATCATTCCGCACGTGCCCTGGGCAAACACGGCGGCGATCCAGGCCAATGCGCCGCTGCTGAACGCGAGAATCGACGCCCTCTGCGCGGCCAACCCCGGCATCCTGCTCGGGCCCGATCTTTTCGGCTATTACAACGACAACCGCAGCCTGATCAGCTCGGACAACCTGCATCCGACCAGCCCGGCCGGCTTCCAGGCGTACCGGTCGTACTGGGCGAAATGGGCGCTCTGGTCGGTCTATGCTCCGGTGGCGGTCACCGAGCCCGTCTCCCAGACCGTGTCGAGCGGCCAGGATGCGTCGTTCACGTTCAGCGTGTCGGGCGAACCGGCGACGACGACCTACCAGTGGTACCTGAACGGGACGGCGATCCCGTCGGCTAACCAATCCACCCTGGTCATCACCGGAGCGACCACGGCTTCCGCCGGGGATTATACCTGCACGGCGATGAACTCGACCGGGGTGAAGACCAGCACAACGGCCACCCTCTCCGTGGTCGATCCCTCCCAGCTGATCGACGGGGCCTTTATTAAGGGGTCGAATCTGCCGTGGCTCGACGGGGCCTACAACACGTGGATCGGAATTGATCCGACAGAGGTCAGCTGGGGCTGCGCCTACAATTCGGCGCATGTGCACCAGTATTTCGCCGACCTGCACAGCATGGGAGTCACCGTGGTTCGCATCTGGATCAATCAGGGCGACGAAGGCAATACCATCGACAGCAACGATTACGTCACGGGGGTCACGCCGCTTTTCTGGGAGAACATGGATGATTGCGTCCAGCAGGCCGCCAATACCGGGGTGAAATTGTACGTCACCCTGAACAACGGCCGGTCGGACTGGCTCGAAAACCCCGTCCAGGCGGGCGCCTACATGAACAACGCCCTGATCCCGATGATCCAGCGCTACAAGGGCAATCCGGCGGTTTTCGCCATCGACCTGATGAACGAGATCGAGGGGGCGATTGCCGGGAGCACCGGCAACTGGAGCACCGACGGCGCGACGTGGGCGCAGGCCCAGGCCTATATCAGGACCTTCGCGGCGGCCGTCCACACCGCCGATCCCGGCCGCCTGGTCAGCTGTTCGTCGGGCTGGCACGCGTGGAGCAATCTCCAGAATTTCAAGGGGCTGGGTCTGGATTTCTACGACTTCCACCAGTATGACGATGCCGGATACATTCCGCCGGTCTCGAGCCTGAACATGGACAGGCCGGTCTACGTCGGGGAATGCGGCCAGTCGACTGCCGTTTGGGATGATGCCATCCAGAATGCCGCGGAGCTCAATTTTCTCAACAACGCGAGGGACGGGGGCTACGCGGGCGCGGGCATCTGGGCCTACAATTATCCGGGCGGCACCGACTACGATCAGATGGTGAACGCTGACGGAAGCTGGCGACCGGTCTGCTACACGATCCAGCGCTGGGGCGCGACAGCGCCGGCGCTCACCAGCCAGCCCTTGAGCCAGACGGCCGCGGAAGGAGGCACGATTGTCTTCCGCGCCGCCGCAGCCGGGACTCCGGCGCCGACCTGCCAGTGGCAATTGTCGACCGACGGCGGGAGCAGCTGGACCGATCTGACCGACACGGCGCCGTACAGCGGGAGCATGACCGGCACGCTGACCATCACCGGTGATACGGGCGCCATGAACGGCTTTCAGTACCGGTGCGTGACCACCAACGCCGCCGGCACCTCCACCAGCAACGCTGCCACCCTGGCGGTCTCGACCGACCAGGCGTTCCTGCAACAGCTCTTCCGGGCGGTGCTGGGGCGGGACATCGACTCCGGTGCGCTCGCTGCCTTTGGCGCCGCGTTGGCCGGCGGCGAATCGCGCGCCGCGGTGCTGGGCGACCTGCTCGGCTCGGCCGAGTACAGCCAGTGGCAGATCGAGCCCGTGATCCGGCTGTATGCCGCCGCCTTGGCGCGGTATCCGGACTACGCAGGCCTGCAGAACTGGTCCAATGCCCTGCACGCCGGGATGCTGACATTGGCGGGCGCCGGCGACCAGTTCGCCGCCAGCCCCGAATTCCTCCAAAAATACGGCAGCCTGGACGACGCCGGGTTCGTCCAGCAGCTCTATCTCAATGTTCTTGGGCGGCTGCCGGACACGGCGGGATTGAACGGTTGGCTGGAACAGCTCAATGCGGGCACCTCGCGCGGAACGGTGCTGACGGGGTTCTCCGAATCGCCCGAGTTCCAGGCGGACACGGCCGATCAGGTGGAGATCGGCCGGCTGTATTACCTGCTCGGCCAGCGGATGCCGACCGCGGCGGAAATGCAGCGGTGGACCGCCTTCCTGAATGGCGACGCCCAGACGGACACCCTGTTGGCGCAAGCCGATCCGTCCGGGCTGGCAAACGCGGCCTTTGTGCAGGCGGCCTTCCAGGGTTTTCTCTGCCGACCCGTCGATGCCGGAGCGTTGAGCACGTTTTCCGCCGCGCTGGACGTGGGCGCCATCACGCGCGGCAGCGTGGTGGACACGTTGCTGAATTCGGCGGAATTCAATGCGACGGTCGCGCCGGTGTCGCGCCTGTACCTCGCCGCATTCCACCGTGTGCCCGATCAGACGGGCCTGAACAACTGGGTGAACTACGTGCGCGGCGGCAATTCGCTGCAGTCGGCGGCCGACGCCTTCGTGGCCAGCGCGGAATTCCAGCTGACCTACGGCAGCCTGGACAACACGCAGTTCGTGACCCTGCTCTACGAGAATGTGCTGGGCCGCGAGCCGGATCCGGACGGTCTGGCCGATTGGGCGGCGCAACTGAAAAACGGCGCGACGCGCGGGAAGATCCTCATCGGGTTCTCGGAGTCGCAGGAGGGAATTGCGCTGCTTGCGCCGACCCTGCGCACGTTCCTGCACTATTTTGCCTTCCTGAACGCGCCGCCCTCGCCGTCGGATCTCGCCTGCTGGAAGAACTACCTGACCACGCTCGATGAGCAGCTGCGCGACGACCTGCTCGCCGATCCGGCGTTTGCCAACGGGGGGTGAACCCGCGACTGTCCCTGCACCAGGACTCAAACGAGGGCGGAATCATGCGGTTGGGGTGAGATCTGGACTTGGACGGCCATCGACGCCGACACAAAGCCCCGCCCTATTGTGCGGGCCCGGACGGGACCTTGTCTCCCGCCGGCTTCCTCTTGTCGGGCAGGGCGCGGGTGGCGATCTCCGTCCTGAGCTTGTCCACGCAGGCGCCGACGGTCATGACGCCCTCGTCGCCGCGCGCGCGCGAACGCACTGCCACCGACCCGGCCTCAGCCTCCTTGCCGCCGACCACCAGCGCATAGGGGATCTTGTCCACCTCGGCACGGCGGATCTTGGCGCCGAGCTTGTCGGCGTGCTCGTCCAGGGAGGCGCGGAGGCCGGCGGCCTTGAACCGGGCCGCCACGTCGCGGGCATAGTCGATCACCTTGTCGCTGATCGGCAGGACGCGCGCCTGCTCGGGCGCGAGCCACCCAGGAAAGTCGCCGGCAAAATGCTCGATCAACACGCCCACGAAGCGCTCCATCGAGCCAAAGGGAGCACGGTGGATCATCACCGGGCGGTGCGGCTGGTTGTCGGCGCCGATGTAGGACAGGTCGAAGCGCTGGGGCAGGCTGTAGTCCACCTGGACCGTGCCGAGCTGCCATTCACGGCCGATGACGTCCCGGACGATGAAGTCGATCTTCGGGCCGTAGAAGGCGGCCTCGCCCGGCTCCTCGGTGAATGACACGCCGAGGGTCCTGGCGGCGTCGCGGCATGCGGACTCGGCCTTGTCCCAATTGGCCGGATCGCCGGTGTATTTGGCCGAATCGGGATCCCGGAGCCCCACGCGGACGCGGCAATCGGACATGCCGAGCGTCCCGAGGACGATCTTCACGAGCGAAAGGCAGCCGAGGATCTCCCGGGGCACCTGCTCCTCGGTGCAGAACAGGTGGGCGTCGTCCTGGGTGAATCCGCGGACGCGCGTCATCCCGTTGAGCTCGCCCGACTGTTCCCAGCGGTAGACCGTGCCGAACTCGGCGAGGCGGACCGGCAGGTCGCGGTAAGAATGGGGCTGCGAGGCGAAGATCTTGATGTGGTGCGGGCAGTTCATCGGCTTCAGCAGGAAGCCCTCGATGAGCTTGTCGTCCGGGAGCACCCGGCTGGCGCTGATGACCTCGCGGCCGGCGCGCTCGTTCACCTGCGCCGCAAACCGGGCGGACACGGCCTCGACGCGGTGCGTGAGTTCCGCGCAGGAGCACCCTTCGTTGGCAACCCGGGCCCAGGCCTCCTGGTCAATGAGGGGCGGGAACTGCGCATCCTTGTAGTACGGGAAATGGCCGCTGGTCTTGTAGAGTTCGAGGCGGCCGATGTGCGGGGTGAACACCTGCTGATAGCCCTGCTTGCGCAGCTCCTCCGAAATGAAGTTCTGCAGCTCCTGGCGGATGACCGACCCCGCCGGCGTCCAGAGGACCAGGCCCTGGCCGACGGTGTCGTCGATGACGAACAGCTTGAGGTCCTTGCCGAGCTTGCGGTGGTCGCGCAGTTTCGCCTGTTCGAGCTGGGTGAGATAGGCGGCGAGTTCCTCCCTGGTCGGGAAGGCGGTGCCGTAGACGCGCTGGAGCTGCTTGTTGTGCTCATCGCCGCGGTGATAGGCCCCGGCGATCGAGAGCAGCTTGAAGGCCTTGATCTGCTTCGAATACCGGACATGCGGACCGGCGCAAAGGTCGGTGAACTCGCCGTTCTGGTAGAAGGTGATCGCCTCGCCCTCGGGGATGTCCGCAAGGCGGCCGATCTTGTAGCGCTCCTGCCCGATCTTCTTGATGATCTCCACCGCCTCGGCGCGCGAGACCTCCTTGCGGATGAACGGCTGGTTCTCGTCGACGACCTTCCTCATCTCGGCCTCGATCTTCTCGAGATCCTCCGCGGTCAGCTTGTGGTCGAGATCGACGTCGTAATAGAAGCCGGTCTCCGTCGGCGGCCCGATGTCGAGCTGCGTCTCGGGGAAGACGCGCAGCATCGCGGCGGCGAGCACGTGCGAACAGGAGTGACGGAGTTCTTCGAGTGGAGTCATGGTGAAAGGAGCGAGGAGTGAGTAGCGAGAATCGAGGAGGAAGACGACGGTCTATTCAGGGCTTGCTTGAATCACGCGAAGCGGCCTGGCGGCAGGGGAGCGGAGAAAAACAACTTGCTTTGGAAAGATTGCGGCGCAACTAGGGACGTATGCGCGCGTCGTTGGAACGATTGCTGGGGCGGCCGGTGGATTTTCCGGTGGAAATCACGCTGTCGAGCGGCGACACCTACCTGCTGCCGCATCCCGACCATGCGATGATGCATCCGAACACGCGGGATCTGGTGATTTTCCCGGACGAGGGACCGTTCTCCCTGGTCGTGAATCCCGATCAGATCGTGACGATCCGGTTGCTTCGCAAGGCGTCGTAGGGCGGACCATGCAGTTGGCGTAGGGTCGCCGCTTGTCGGCGGACCATCTTCCAGACAAAGCGAGGCCCGGCGGCGAGCGCCGGCCCTACACGCATGGCGGCAGGCGGACTTTATTGAGGATCTTGGCATCAGGGGCGTTCGATAGAGCTCTGGGCTTTGAGCCTTTAGCTTTATGCTTTCTTCAGCGGTTCAAGTTTGTAGCCGTCCTTGCCATCGAGCATCGTCCAGCCGGCGGCGGCGAGCTCTTTGCGCAGGGCATCGGCGGTCTTGAAATCCTTGGCCTGCTTTGCGGCCCAGCGCTTCCCAGCCAGGGCGACGATGCTTGATGGGGCAGCGACAATAGGTTTTTCGATTTGACTCAGATCGAGGCCAAGAACCCACATCAACTTGTCGAACGAATCGACGATTGATGCGATAGATTCAGGTCGATGGCGAACCCGTGAATAGGTGTCGATCTCCTGAAAGATCACACCGAACGCATCAGGCGTAAAAAGATCGTCCGATAGAGCATCGAATGCGGCCCGGAATGGATTGCGCAAATCGTCAAACGGTCCCATTTTCTCTTTGGCCGCGGTGCCCTCGGTGTGCTCCATAAGTGTAGCGCGGTGCTTCTTGATCCGTCGCAGGGCTTCAGTCGCGGCGGTCAATGAATTGATGGAAAAGTTGAGCTGCTTCCGCGGATGACCGGAGAGCAGGGCGTAGCGTACTGCCATTGGCGAGAAGCCTTTCGCCGTGAGATCTGAAAGCGTGTACAGATTCCCGAGCGACTTGCTCATCTTCTTGCCGTCGACGAGAAGGAACTCGCTGTGGTACCAGTGGCGCGAGAACGGGTGGCCGGTGCAGCCTTCGCTCTGGGCGATTTCGTTCTCGTGATGGGGGAAAAGCAGGTCCACGCCGCCGGCGTGCAGGTCGATTGTGTCGCCAAGATGTTTCCGGCTCATTGCGCTGCACTCGATGTGCCAGCCCGGGCGGCCCTCGGCCGCGCCGCGCGGTCCGGGCCATTTTACGGCGCCGTCCTCGTCGGGTTTGTATGCCTTCCAGAGCGCAAAGTCACTTGCGTCGTCCTTGTGGTCGTCGTCGGCGCCGATGATCGTGGCCTTGAGTTCGCGCTCCTTGATGCGCGAAAGCGCGCCATAGGCCGGGAACGCGGCAATCCTGTAATAGACCGATCCGTCGGGCGCGACGTAGGCGAGGCCTTTCGCGAGCAGTTCATCGATCATCGCAACCTGTTCGGCGATGTGGCCGGTCGCGGTGGGTTCGACGTGCGGCGGCAGCATGTTCAGCGCGTCGCAGTCGCGGTGGAAGATCTCCGTCCAGTGCCGGGTGATTTCGGCCAGGGGTCGATGTTCGCGCTTCGCCTGGCCGATGGTGCGGTCGTCGACGTCGGTGAGATTGCGGACGTGCTTCACCTTGTCCGTGCCAAACTCGAGCTCCAGGAGCCGCCGCAACACATCCTGGACCAGGAACGTGCGGAAATTGCCGATGTGCGCGGGGGCATAAACGGTCGGCCCGCAGCAATACATGCGGAAAACGCCGCCGGGCTGCGACGGTTTGAGTTCGCGGAGCTCCCGGGTCAGGGAATCGTAGAGTCGGAGGGCCATGTCGGAAAGGGGATTTGAAGGTTGGTGCGGAAGGAACGGCTTGGCAAACGCCCCCCGTCTCGAAGGCGGTGCGGAGGACGGGCGCGGCGCAACACCGGAACACCAGGCGCGCCGGTCACCAGGGACGACGCGTCGTCATCCGGGTGAAAGGCGTGCCCGGACACTCGACAGCATTGCAAAACCTCGATGCGACCAACAACATGGCGGAAGTTCCAAGAGCTACGCTGATATGCCGGAAGAATTCAAGTTGGATTTGACCCACCGCCCGCGGCGCCTCCGCAGGACCGCCAGCTTGCGTGCCCTGACCGGGGAGACCGTGCTGCGCCCGGAGGATTTCATCGCGCCGCTGTTCGTGATCGACGGCAACGGCGGCCCCGAGCCCGTGTCGTCGATGCCCGGCGTGTCTCGTCTCAATCTGGCCGGCCTGGTGAAGGAATGCCGGGCGGTGCACCGCCTGGGCGTGCCGGCGGTGGCGTTGTTCCCCTGGATCGCTCCGAGACTCAAGGATCCGGACGGTACGGCTGCGCTGCGCGAGGACGCGCTCGTGCTGCGGGCGGTGCGCGCGGTGAAGCAGGCGGTTCCGGAGCTGACCGTGATGACCGACATTGCGCTCGATCCCTATACGGCGCACGGCCACGACGGCGTGCTCACGCCGGACGGCTGCGACGTGGACAACGACCGCACGGTCGGCATCCTCTGCAAGATTGCGGTGCTCCACGCCCGGGCAGGCGTCGACCTGGTGGCTCCGTCCGACATGATGGACGGCCGGATCGGGGCGATCCGTGCGGCGCTCGACGCCGCGGGTTTCACGGGCACCGGCATCATGGCGTACTCGGCGAAATTCGCCTCGGCCTATTACGGGCCGTTCCGCGACGCCGTGGGAAGCGCAAAGGCGGCGGGCACGCGCGCCTTGAGCAAGGCGACCTACCAGTTGAACCCGGCCAACCGCCGCGAGGCGCTGGTCGAGACCGCCCTCGATGAGCAGGAAGGCGCGGACATTCTGATGGTGAAGCCGGCGGGACTCTGCCTAGACATCATCCGGGAAGTGCGCAACGCCACCAACAAACCCGTGGCGGCCTATCAGGTTTCCGGCGAGTACGCGCAGATTCACGCCGCTGCGAAGCTCGGCTGGCTCGATCTCGACCGGTGCCGTCGCGAGTCGTTGCTGGCGATCAAGCGCGCCGGCGCCGACATGATCCTGACCTACTTCGCCAGGGAGATGGCGCAGGAACTCGCCCGCTGAACGCCCCGCGCCCCGGCAGGTTTGTAACGTAATGCGTGACAAACCGCGGGGGCGCGGCCGGGTCCGGACGAATGCGGCGGGCGCGCTGACGCCGTGCGTCCGGCCGAGTTTGTAACGCAATACGCTACAAGCCTGTCGGAGGAACGTGAAAAGGCCCGGACGCCGGGATCTTCAGGAGGCGGCGCAGGCGGCGGTCAGGTCGGCGACGAAGGCGTCGATGTCGGCGTCGCTCGTGTCCCAGGAGCACATGAGCCGGTAGCCGTGCGGGCCGATGAAATTATAGAAGTGCCAGCCGCGGGCATGCATGGCCCCGGCGGCGGCGGGAGGCATGCTGGCAAAGACCGCGTTGACCTCCGGTTCGACGAGGAGGCTCACGCCCGGGATGCGGCGCAACGCAGCGGCGAGTTTCCAACTCATCCGGTTGGCGTGCCGCGCGTGACGCAGCCAGGCGCCCTCCTGCAGCATGCCGACCCATTGCGCGCTGAGGAAGCGCATCTTCGAGGCGAGCTGGCCGGCCTGCTTGCAGCGGTAATCGAATTCACGGGCCAGCTGCCGGTTGAAGAAGACCACGGCCTCGGTCATGCCCATGCCGTTTTTCGTGCCTCCGAAACAAAGCACATCGACGCCGGCGCGCCAGGTGACGTCGGCGGGCGCGATGCTTCCGCGTTCCCCAAGGGCGGCTGCGGCGTTGGCAAATCGCGCGCCGTCCATGTGCACGGCGAGGCCGTGCCGTTTCGCCAGGCCCGTCAGCGCCTTGAGTTCATCAATCGTGTAGACCGTGCCCCACTCCGTCGACTGCGTCAGCGAAAGCACGCGCGGCTTCGGGTAATGGATGTCCGTGCGCTTGAGGATGACGCGCTCGACCTGCGCGGGGTCGAGTTTGCCGCCCGGGCCGGTCGCAACGAGGATCTTGGTGCCGTTGGAGAAGAACTCGGGTGCGCCGCACTCGTCGGTTTCGACATGGGCGCAGTCGTGGCAGATGACGCTATGGTAGCTCTGGCAGAGGGAGGCGAGCGCGAGCGAATTTGCCGCGGTGCCGTTGAAGACGAAGAACACCTCGCAATCGGTCTCGAACAAGGCGCGCAAAAGGTCGCAGGCCCGGACCGTCCATGCGTCGTTGCCATAGGACGGCAGGCAGCCACGATTGGCCTCGACAAGAGCGGCCCAGGCTTCGGGGCAGATTCCGGCGGTGTTGTCGCTGGCAAAGACCTGGTTGGGAGCCGGCGGCCGGTCGCGATCCGCGGCCGGGATGACAGGAGACGAGTCCATGGGGAAATGAAAACAGAAACCCGGATCGAAGCTAAGCTTTTCCGCGGAGTTCCGCGTTCAGGACCCCGGCAGGTGCTTCGCCAGGAAAGCCGTCTGGAGGCCCGCAAGTTCCCTGAGCCCCTTCCCCGCCAGCGCCAGCAGGTGTTGGAGCTGCTCATGGGAAAAGGTCGCCTCCTCGCCGGTCCCCTGCACTTCCACAAACTGGCCGCAGCCCGTCATCACGACATTGAAATCCACCTCCGCGTCCTTGTCCTCGACATAAGCCAGGTCGAGCAGCTCCTGTCCGGCCAGCAACCCCACGCTCACCGCGGCGACGGAACCGGCGATCGGATTCCCGGCGATGCGCCTGTCGTCGATCAGCTTCTGGACGGCGAGGCGCGCGGCGAGATACGCCCCGGTGATCGAGGCTGTGCGGGTGCCGCCGTCGGCCTGCAGGACGTCGCAATCGATCCACAGCGTGTTGTCGCCGAGCTTTTGCAGATCGAGGATCGCCCGGAGCGAGCGTCCGATGAGGCGCTGGATCTCGACCGTGCGGCCGTCGAGCTTCCCCCGGCTGATGTCGCGCGCCTTTCGCTCGAGCGTGCTGTAGGGAAGCATTGAATACTCGGCCGTCAGCCAGCCTCCGGCCACGCCCTGCTGGCGCATCCACACGGGCACCTTGGGCTCGATGGTTGCAGCGCAGATGACCTGGGTGTTGCCAAAGCGCGCCAGCACCGAGCCGGCGGCGTAGGGGGCCGGGCCATTCTCGAAGGTGATCGGGCGCAGTTCGTCGTTCCGGCGGCCGTCAAAACGGAGTAAGGACATGGGGTGGAGGGTTTGGGGATGCGGCAGTCGGGAGGCGGAACGCAGCCCGCGTCACCTTCCGCCCGGTTGTTTCACGGGCCCCGACGCCTTCGCCGCGGCCCGAAATCACAGAATGTGCGATGACCTGTCGTGGTTGCGAGATCTCCCGGCTAGACAGCCGGCCCATGGGGGGGCTCCTCGCGCGGGAAGGCGGGTCCGATCACCTTGAATGACTTCCGGGATCCGGGGGGATTCTCGGTCATGTGCGCGATCAGGCGGTCGTTGAAATCCTTGGCGGGATCGTGCCCCATGGATTTGAGCGCCTGGACCATGGCGGCCACCTCGACCAGGCGGGCGATGTCCCGGCCCGGGCGCACATACAGCTCGATGTGGGGCACCTTGATCCCGAGGATCTCGTAGAAATTCTCCTCGAGCCCTGTGCGCTCCTCCACCGCCTCCGGCGTCCACTCCCGGAGGCTCACGACCATGTCGATGCGTTTTTCTATGCGGACGCTCTTGATGCCGAACATCTCGGCAATGTTGATGATGCCGATGCCGCGGCACTCCATGTAGCCCCGCGTGATCGGCCGGCTGCTGGCCATGAGCTCGCGTTCATCGAGCACCTTGATGACCGTGACGTCGTCGGCGACCAGACTGTGGCCGCGCTCCACGAGGGCGAGCGCGCACTCGGACTTGCCCACGCCGCTGTCCCCGCGAATGATCACGCCCACGCCCTTCACGTCGACCGTCGTGCCCTGCTCGGTCGTGGACGGGGCAAATTCGTTGTCCATGAACAGCGTGGCCGTGTTCACGAAATTCATCGTGATCATCGGCGTGCGGAGAATCGGCAGGTGGCGTTCCTCCGCGACTTCGAGCATCGCGCCCGGGAAGGTGTAATTCCGGGTGAGGACGATGCAGGGGATATGGCGGTCGGCCATGCCGTTGAGGACCGCGCGCTGGACGCTTGCGGGGCGCGTGCGCAGGAAAGTCATCTCGGCGGCGCCCAGCACCTGGATGCGTTTGTTCGCCAGATATTTGAAGAACCCGGTCAGCGCAAGCGCCGGCCGGTTGATCGCCGGTTCGCGGATGAGGTGATGCAGGCCCTCGCGACCCGTCACCAGCTCGAGCTTGAGCCGGGCGCCATAGGTTTCGAGGAAATGGGCGACAGAGATGCCGTGGATTGCTTTGGACATGGGTTAGAGGTTAAAGTCCCTGCCGAGATAGAATTCCCGCGCCTTGGCGTCGTTGATCAGGTAATCGCGGGAGCCCTCGGCGATGACGCGGCCTTCGTGGATGATGTAGCCGCGGTCGACGATGTTCAGGGTTTCGCGGACCTGGTGGTCGGTGATGAGCACGCCGATGCTGCGCTCCTTCAGCTGCCGGATGATCGCCTGCACGTCGGCAACGGCGATCGGATCGATGCCGCTGAACGGCTCGTCCATGAGCAGAAACCGGGGGGCGGTCACCAGGGCCCGGGCAATCTCCAGGCGGCGCCGCTCGCCGCCGGAAAGCGTGTAGGCCTTCTGCCGGGCGAGGTGGCTGAGGCCGAGCTCGTCCAGATGATGGCGCACGCGCGCCGGGCGGTCGCGGCGGGCAAGCCGCAGCGTCTCGACGATCGCGAGGATGTTCTCCTCGACGGTGAGTTTGCGAAAAACCGACGCCTCCTGCGGCAGGTAGCCGATGCCCAGCCGCGCCCTGCGGTGCATGCGCAGCCGGGTGGCATCGGCGCCGTTGATGATCACCCGGCCGCGCGTCACCGGCACAAGCCCGACAATCATGTAGAAGGTGGTGGTCTTCCCGGCGCCGTTGCGCCCCAGCAGGCCGACGACCTCCCCGGCGCCAACCCGAAGATCGATGCCGTTCACCACCGCGCGCTGGCCGAAGATCTTCACCAGACCCTCCGTGCGGATGAATGCCGCCGGCTCCGCATCGGGCCCCGCCGCCGCCCCGGCGGGAACGGCGGGCTGCGCAGCGCACACGGGATTCGGGACGGCCTCCATTTTCAGGGCAGCTTTCGCGGTTCCTCCGTGGGCACGGGAGGCGGCTGGCTCTTCTCGAACCCCATGTCCTTTACCGGCGGCAGGGTGATCCGGACGTTGGAGCCGACGATTCGCCGCTGGCCGCGGAAGAGGATCAGCGGCTCACCCGTCGCCGTGGAATTGTTGCCGTGGTCGATCACCACGGGCTGTCCCGTCAGGGTGATGCGATCCTCGCCCGGCAGCACCTCGGCGCGTGCGCAGGTGGCCTCCCGGTCCCCCTGCACGATGCGCACCTTGCCCGTCGCCACGAATGACTTGAAGCGCTCCTGCTTGCCGATCGTGTCCTGCCTGGTGCCGCTGCGCAGCGACACGACCTCAAGGCGATCGCATGTGATGCGGATGTTGTTGCCAGTGACGATCACGTTGCCCGTGAAGATCGAGAGCGTCTGCGTGTCCGTGCTCGTGATCTCGCAGGACTGCGACTCGATGACCGTGTCGGGCACCGGTTCCTGCGCGGCCGTGGCATGCAGCCCGAGCGCGGCGAGCAGACAGGGCAGGACAAGGCGGAGGCGGCGGATCATCGCAGGATATCGTTCAACCGGGCGTGGAAAACTACCCGGACGTTCTGGTGGATGGAAACCTTTTTCTGGCGATGATCATAAAGCCAGTCCTCCCCTGTCGCATCGAGATCATCGGTGATCAGACGCAATGTCTTGGGACCCCGCACGCGGTCCTCATCGATCAGGGCGACCGCCAGCGGGCTCAGGAAGATGGATTCCACCCTGTTGGAGGCGTCGCCGGCAAAGACGGTGAGGTTGAGGTCCACCACGTTCAGCTGCGTTTCGTTCACGTAAACGCCCTCGGCCCCGCGCAACGGCCACAAACGGCATCCTTCGCGGGTGAACGTGGGGATGGTGAAGTTGATCACGGGCGCATTGACGGTGAAGGAGGTCGGACGCTCGTCAGCCGCGCGCGACCGCCACTCCCCCGGAAGGAGCGCGCCGGCGCAGAATATCAGAAGAACAATCTGCCGGGAGCGCACAGCAGGAAGTCAGCCCGATGCCGCGAGAATGTGGTCGCAAACCTCCCGCACGGCCCCGCGGCCGGCCGGGCGGAGGGCAACGTAGTCCGCCGCGGCGATGGCCGCCGGCATCGCCGTGGACACCGTGGCGCCGACGCCGGCCCACGTCAGCGCGGGAACGTCGATGTCATCATCCCCCATGTAACAGACTTCCGCCGCCGGGATGCCAAGGCGGCCCGCCAGCCCCTGCAGGGCCGTGAGCTTGTCCGTCCGGCCCTGGATGACGTGCGGGATCTTGAGCTCACGGGCCCGGATATCCGTGGCCGGGGAGGCGCGGCCGGAAATCCAGGCCAGGATGATCCCCGCATCGCGGCAATGCACCAGGCCCATGCCATCAAGGATGGAAAAAGTCTTCGCCTCGGTGCCATCCGAATGGAGGGTCACGGTGCCCTCGGTGAGGATGCCATCGACATCCATGGCAAACAGCCGGATGCGCGCCCATGCGGCGCGGGGGACGCCCGATCGCAAAGACCGGGGGCGGGAAAGCGATCCAGGCTTCGGTGAACGTTTTGATTTCAAGCGGGCCGATCAAACAGGATTCTTTCCACAATCGCCATTCCCAAATCCGCGTGGCGTCCGGCAGGGTGCGTTCCCCTTCCCGCCCCTGGAGCCGCAACGGGTTCGTTGCGCCCCGTCAGGAGCGGCAGAGATCCGACGCGCGGATTCATCCCATCCAACGGACAATGGAGTCGACCACCCTCTCCTTCGTGGGCCGGAAGACCGTCTCCAATTCGGGGGCAAAGGGCACGGGAATATCCAGCGCGCCGAGCCTCAGCGGCGGCGCCTCAAGCGAGAAAAACAGCTCCTCAGCCAGACGCGCGACCAGCTCCGCGCCGAAGCCGTGCGTGCGCCGGCCCTCGTGCAGCACGATGAGCCGGTGCGTCCGCGCGAGGGAGTCCTTGATGGCGTCCAGCCGGAGCGGGGAAAGAGCGCGGAGGTCCCAGAGATCGATGGTGCGCTCATACTCGCGGGCGAGATAATCGCACACTTCGCCGGCCACGTGCACCATCTCTCCATAGGTCACCAGCGTCGCGTAATCGCCGGAACGCACGCGGTCCGGGTTCCAGAACGTCGCGGTAGCGCGGATCCCAGGTCACCGGCTGTTTTCCCCGGCGGTAGAGGCCCTTGTGCTCGAACAGCAGGACGGGGTTGTCATCCTCGAAGGCGGCGAGCATTGCGTTGAACGCGTCCTGCGCATTGCTCGGGTAAAGGGCCTTGAGTCCGGGCATTGACAGGAAGAGCGACTCGAGCTCCTCCGAATGGAACGAACCAAACGTGAGCCCGCCGCCGCAGGGGAGGCGCAGGACCAGCGGGAGCCGGGCGCCCGAGCGGAAATGCATGGTCGCGGCGTTCATCGCAATCTGCGTCGTGGCTTCCGTGGAGAAGTCGGCAAACTGGAACTCCTCGACGGGGCGGTGCCCGTTCAACGCCATGCCGATCGATAAACCCGTGCAACCGCTCTCCGCAAGGGGCATGTTCATCACCCGCTGCCGGCCAAATTCCTTGAAAAGGTCCTCGGTGACCTTGAACGGCCCTCCGTACGTGGCAATGTCCTGGCCGAGGACGAGGGAATCCGGGCGCTCGGCGAGGATCTTGTGCAACGCCCGGTTCAGAGCCTGCGCCATGGTCAGGATTTCCGATTTCGGGCAGCGGATTTCGGATACCGGACTTCGGGATTCTGCTTCCGGATTTCGGGATTCGGTCTCCGGTATGGAACAAAGCGAGGGCACCCAGGGAATCGGCGGCGCCGGCGGCGCAAAAAGGTCGGCGGCCATCCCGGCCGGGTCAGGCCGCGGCTGGGCGAACGCGATTTTCAGGCAATCCTCCACGAATCCCGCGATCTCTGCGTCGAGGGCGTCGAGCTTTTCGCCACCGCAGTCGCCGACGAGGCGCGCACGCAGCTTCGGGAATGGATCCGCCGCAAAAAACGCCTCGGATTCCCCCGGTTTCAGGTAATCGCACGTGTCGTAGGCCGCATGTCCCCTCAACCGCAGCGTCCCGGCCTCGATCAGCATCGGCCTGCCCGTCCGGCGGACCTCGTCAATCGCGGCGGAGAACGCCCTCAGGGTCCCGGCCACATCCGCAGTGCAGTCGAGGAGAGAGCCCGGGATTCCGTAGCCCGCGGCGCGGCGCCACAGCTCGGTCCCCGCTGCGTATTGCTCGCTGACCGGCGTCGAATAGGCGTAACGGTTGTTCTCGACGACGAAAAGCACCGGCACGCCCAGCAACGACGCGAGGTTGAGCGATTCGTGCACGTCGCCCGTGCTGCTCGACCCGTCGCCGATGAACGCGAAGCCCACGGCGGGCCGCCCGAGACGGCGCTGCGAGTCGGTGGCGCCAAGCACGGTTGAAACCATGCTCCCCAGGTGGCTGATCATCGGCAGGGAACGGTTCCGCAGGTCGCCGTGATGAACGTTGCCCTCGCGGGCCTTGGTCGGGCTGGCGGCGTTGGCAAAGTACTGGTTCAGATGGTCGACGAGATGACCGCTCCAGATGAGGTGCCCGCCCAGGTCGCGATGGGTGAATGAGACAACGTCGACCGCCTTGTCGGCCAGAAGCGCCAGCGGAACGATGAGCCCCTCGTTGCCCTGGCCGCCGGTGACCGTGCCCCGGATCAGCCCCTGCCGGAACAGGTCCAGAATCCGGTTGTCCGCCGTCCGGGAGGCGCACATCCACGCGTAGGTGAGGAGGAGGGCGCCGGTAAGGTCGTGGTCGAGATCCTCGCGGCGCAGATCGCGCGCCTTCAGAATCGCGGGAGGTTCTGGATGGGCCATGCTTGTCCCCAACGGTGGCGACCCGCCGGGCGGCGTGCAAGCCCCGCCTTTTGAAACCGGGGATCCGGGGCCGGATGCCGCAAAGCATGGCGACGGCGGCCGCGAACACCATCGCCGCTGACCCGCGGTGAAATGCGGCGAGGGCCGCACCACCCAATGAAATGCGCATCTCAAGAACGCCCCCGATCCCGGATGTCCCATCGGATCCGCCCGCCGGCGCCCGCGGAAGAAACACCGGAGATGGCGCCCCGCTGTTGCGATCTCCTCCAGTGTGGGTTAGTCTTGGACCTCTCCCAGCAACGCCCAACCGCAATTCCTGCCACACCTATGAACATCTCCGCACGTGTTCCCAGATTCATCTGCCTCCTCGCTGCAACCGCGGCCTTGGCCATGGCCCTTCCGCTCGCAGCCGCGGATAGCCCCATGTGCAGCAAGCCCATGGCCGCCGCCGACAAGCCCGCGCCCGGAGGCCAGGTCACCCTCACCGGCGAGGTCCTTGACCTGGCCTGCTATCTCGATCATGGCGCCCATGGCGCGAAGCACGCAGACTGCGCCAAGACATGCATCTCCAGCGGCCTGCCCGTCGGCCTCAAGAGCGCGGATGGGACGGTCTACCTGCTGATCGGCGACCACAAGCCGGCCAATGACGTGCTGGCCCAATACGCCGCGAAAACCATCACCGTGAAGGGCAAGCTCGTGACCCGGGACGGAATCAACCTCCTGGAGAACATCGAGATCGTGCCGTAGCGGCCGGGGGCGGAACAGATCAACGTCAAAGGCCTGCCGATGCCCCGGAGATCAAGGCGGGAACTCCGCGACATCCGGCCGCGGCATCAGGGCAGCACGGAAGCGAAGGTGAAATTGCCCGAGCTCACCGTGTAGACGGCGCAGCCTTCTTCCATGCGCAGGAAACGGACGCCGGGACTCTGCTCCGCAGGGCGGCCACCCTCGGTGACAGAGGCGGCGTCCTTCGCCGGCACGTGAACGGTTGCAGTGGTGTTGACCGGAATGGTGACACCGAGCTCAAGCTGACTTCCCGTGCGCTTCCATTTGCTGGTGATGCGGCCGCGGACCGACTGGTAGTCCGCGCGCACCCAGGTCAGGTCGCCGACCACCGCGGGCTTGATGATGATCTTTTTGAAACCCGGCCCCGCCGGATCGCCCTGGATCCCGGCGAGGTCGTGATAGAACCACTCGTTGATCTGCCCGAGCATGAGGTGATTCTGGGAGGAGCGCCGGTCGGCGTCCCATGCCTCGGTCAGGCTCGTTGCGCCGCGGGCCAGCTGAAAACCATAGCTCGGCTTCTCCGACTGGTTGCTCATGTCGAAGATCACGTCTGACCGCCCTCCGTCGGCAAGGGCGCGCAGGAGATGGCGGTAGCCCACGTCTCCGGCGGTCACCGCGTTGCCGCGCCCGCGCACGTCGGCCACGATCGCCGCCAGCACTTCGGCGCGCCGCGCCGGCTCCACCAAGCCCATCGCCAGCGGGACCGCATTGGCGCATTGCGAACCCGTGGCGTAGCGGCCGGCCGCGGGGTCGAAGAAGGCGCGGTTGAACGCAGCGCGGATCCGCCCGGCCAGCTCCTCGTATTGCGCGGACTCGTCAGGTTTGCCCAGCAACGCGGCTGCGCGGGAGAGGACCCAGGCGTCCTGATAATAGAACGCCGTCGCCGTCAGCGCCACCGGCGTGAGCTGCGCCAGCCCCGGCGGTCTGGGGCCGAGGTCGTACCAGTCGCCCAATCCGTGCGAGACCACGTCATCCGCCGCGCGACTGCGCAGGTAGCCGATGTAGCGTTTCATCATGTCGTACGACCGCCGCAGCAGGTCCACATCGCCCGTCCACTCATATTGCTGCCACGGCACGAGCACGCACGCGCTGCCCCACTCGGGCGAATCGCGGAACCCGCCGGAAAACTTCACAAATTCCGGGGCAATGTCGGGCACGAGGCCGCCGGCCTCCTGGCTGTCGGCCATGTCGCCCGCCGTCTTCGCCAGGAGCCGGGCCACGTCAAATTCGTACCGGAGCGCCGGGCCGTTGAGGTGGGTCTGCTCGAGCCAGCCGAGCCGCTCGCGGTGGGGACAGTCGGTCAGGACGCTGGCCATGTTGCTGAGCTGCGCCCAGCGCACGAGCAGGTGGATGCGGTTGAACAGTTCGCTCGAACAGAAGAACCAGCCATTGGGCACTGACGTTGAGTGAACGACCAGCCCCTCAATCGATTCGATCACCGGAAGCCCGCCGCCGCCCGCGGGCGCCAGACTCTCCACCTGGAGGTAGCGCGCGCCATGGTAAAACTCCCGGGGACGCCATTCCTCCGTTGCGCCCGTCCCCGCCAGCGTGTAGCGCCACCACGCCTCCCCACCGACCGAACCCCAGTCGACCGAACCATCCGCGGCCAGAAGCTCAGCCGGTATGATCTTGACCGCCGCTCCCGCCGGACCCCGCACCTTGAGATGCAACATCAGCGACGCGTTCTGGCCCAGATCGTAAACCGCGACTTCCGGTCGCAACCGATGCATCGACACGGGCGCCAATACCTCGAACGTCGCCAGCGGAGGAGCCGCGCGGGAATGGCCGCACAAACGCCCTTTCGGCCCGTCGAACACAGCCGCATGCCCCCAACCCCGGTCGTCAAAACCCGGCGAGTCCCAGCCGCGGGATTCTCTCCGCGCGTCATAGTCTTCACCGCCAAAGACGTTGGCGAAGGTGACCGGACCCGGCGTCACACGCCATTGCCCGTCGGTACCCACCGTTTCCACCGCCCCGTCGGCATACTCGATCCGGAGCTGCCCCATCGCCGCCAGCGCCTTAAACTCCGTGGTGAATTTCACATATCGGCCCCTTTGCACATTGTACATGCCGCCTGCCAGGCAAAGACCAATGGCATTGGCGCCTGGATGCGCCCACGGGGTGACATCAAACGTGTCGTACAGGCACGTCTTGTCGCAGTCGGTCCAGCCCGGCGCGAGCAGGCCCTGCCCCACCCGCGCCCCGTTGAGTGTGAGTTCATACTGACCCAATCCGCAGATCTCGACCAGGGCCCGCCGCACGCCCGGTCTCACGGTGAACTCGCGCCGCAACCGCAGCGTGGCGTTGGCGCACGGATCCCCGTCCGGCACGCCCGCCTCCCGATCCATCGGTCCGGCATTCCCAGCCGGCGGGTCGCCAGGCGGCGGATGCTGCCGGCGGACCAGCTCCGGGTCGGAGATCCAATGCGCGTGCCAGTCGGCCGCCCGCAACACGCCCATGGTCCACATCCCGACCGGGCTCCACGCCCCGGCGCGCCCGTCCCGGTCCCACACTCTCACCTTCCAGAAGACCTCCTGCGCCGACTCCAGCGCCCGCCCGCCGTAGGGAATGCCCGCCGTTTCGTCCGAGCACACCCGGCCGCTGTCCCAAAGATCCGCTTGGTTCTCCCGCAGCAACGCCGGCCTCGACGCCGCCAACACCTGATAGGCGGCCTGGACCTGCCCGTGTTCCGGAGAAACGAGCATCCAGGACAGCCGCGGCCGGGGCGCATCCACGCCGAGGGGATTGATGTCCCGCTCGCACCGGAGCTCCACCACGCCCAGGCCGGCCACGGGCGGATCGGCGACGCCTGGAACGGGCAGGGGGAAAAACGCAAGGAGGGCGGAAACAGCCTTCAACCAGGCCGGCGCATGGAGCCGGCAGAAAACGGGTCGCATGACCTCCACCATAGCCACCCGAGCCGCCAAATCGAGCCGCACTTGCCCGGAATCGTGCCGGCCCGTCAGGACCATTTCCCCATCCGAATGCTTTGCTGGCACCGGCGCGGAATCCCCCTTATGTTGATCCGCGATGTCCTCCCTGTGGTCCCAATTCCTCAGCGATCTGCACCAGCCTGAGTACGTCCACGTGCTGCTCAACCCGCTCCCGGTCTACGGGCTGGCGATGGGGCTGATCGCCCTGATCCTGGCACTCATCTTCCGGAACCGCGAGGCGCAGGCAGTCGCGCTCATCCTGATCGTGGCGACCGCCGCCGCCGCCTGGCCGGTCGCCTATTACGGCTCCGCCGCCTACGACCGGGTCTACTCGATGTCCGACGAAGCGGCCCAGAAGTGGCTCAACTGGCACGCTTATCTCGCCGGCCGGATCATCTGGGCGCACTCGATCGCCGCAGTGCTTGCCGCCGCGGCGCTCGCCGCGCTCTGGAGATATCCCCGCTGGCACCGCCCGGCCTTGATACTGACCCTGGTGGCGACGCTGGCGGCTTTGACGCTTGGCGGTTTCCTCGGATTCACCGGCGGCAAGATCCGCCACTCCGAGTTCCGCAACGCGCTCCCGCCCGCTTGGGCGCACACCGGGCCCGACGCGGACTGACCCCCGCAACCGGGGGATGGGGACAGGTTGTCGCGGCACCCCGTTTCGGCGTTTCCCGGTTTCCCGGTTTCCCGATTCTCCGACCTCCCGGCTTCCCGGCCCGGGCCGGGCCGCCCGCAACCCGCCAAAACCGCAAAAATGATCAAGTAACGAACGCCGGGTTCTGCTAGATTGTCTGCGGCCCAAGCCGTGTGGCGATGAGAACAATTACGCTTCAGGACTACAAACAGCGCATGTTGCGCGTGCTTGTGCGGATTCAGCAACAGCTGGATGATCGCTTGAGCCTGGAGGACCTGGCGCAGGTGGCGCATTTCTCGCCCTACCATTTCCACCGGGTGTTCAAGGGCATGCTTGGTGAGTCCGTGCAGAGCCACATTCGCCGGCTGCGTCTGGAGCGCTCGGCGGCGCAGCTGAAATCAACCCGCTGGCCGGTCACCCGGATCGCACTGGCCTCAGGCTATGAGACGCCCGAGGCGTTCACGCGCGCATTCAGGGCAATGTTCGGCGCCTCGCCCTCCCGCTTCCGGTCCGCCAGAAGCCCGGCGCGTTCCAAACCCGGGGACCTGACGGCGTCGGGGGTGCACTACCAGCGCGGAACGCCGCCCAGGAACTTCAAGGCGGCCGCTTTTTCCCCCAGCCACATGAAAATCACCCTCCAAAACCTCCCGCCCCGCCGGGTCGCATTTGTGCATCATGTCGGACCCTACTCGAAATGCGGCGCCGCATGGGACACCCTGGGCATGTACCTTGGCAAGGACGGCCGGCTGGGCGGAGACAGCCTTTTCATCGGGATCTGCCACGACGATCCCGACGTCACGCCTCCGGACAAGATCCGCTATGACGCATGCGTGACGGTCGACGACAGTTTCGCCCCCCAAGGCGACATCGGCGTTCAAACCGTGGCCGGCGGAGAATACGCCGTGTCCACCCATTGCGGACCCTACGAAACGCTCGGCGAGACCTACGGGCGCATGATGGGCCAGTGGCTGCCGCGCAGCGGCCGGGAGATGCGTTCGACCCCTTGTTTCGAAGTCTATCTCAACGATCCGAACAGCACCGAGCCGGCGGATTTGCTGACGGACATCCACATTCCACTCGAACCAACACACCAGCGAGGCGCCGCCTCAGACCAAACTTGAGTCCTGATGCGACCGATAAACTTGAGGCTGATTGAGGCTGGATCCAGCGCCTCGCTAAATGTCCGCTGCGCGGACAAGGGGATCGATGGGACAAGAACCTTGCGACATAGAAAACACCGCCATCTGAGAACCTGACCTGATCAAAACATGTTTCGCAATTCAAGGACTCAATAAACCACCAATGACCACCCCGGAAAAAATCAACCTCGGACAGCTGTACAAGGACGAGTATGTTGCGCCGAAGAAACCCGTCCTTCTCGACATCGCGCCCGCCACCTATCTCGGCATCGTGGGATCGGGCGCCCGGGTGAACAGGCCTTCAACACCCGGATCGGCGCACTCTATGCAATGGCGTACACGGTGAAGATGACGCGGAAATTCGCCGGCCGGCAGGACTACGTCATCGGCAAGCTCGAAACCCTCTATTGGACGGAACCGGAGGGGAACGGATTCCATGCCGCGTCCAGGCACGCATGGCAGTGGCAGATGCTGATCCGGACCCCTGATTTCGTGAAAGAAGCGGAACTGGCGAAAGCGACGTCCGTCCTGCTGGAGCGGGGCAAACCGCCGGAAGTGAAGGAGGTCGGGCTGGTCAGGATCTCCGAGGGGCAGTGTGTTCAAATGCTCCACCAGGGGCCCTATGAACGGATCGGGGAGACGGTTGCCGTGATGAAAGCCTTTGTTGAATCAAAGGGCCTGAAGTTTCACGGCCGGCATCACGAGATCTACCTTTCCGATCCGCGGCGGGTCGCCCCGGAAAAGCTGAAGACGATATTGCGCGAACCCGTGACGAAGGGCTGAAGTCGCCGCGGACGGTCTTTTCCCGGGCCGCATTTGGCTTCGCAAATCGTTCTCGGCGCGCCCGGCCGTCCGTTCCGCTCCGCGCAATCTGCGTCCTCCGCGCAATCTGCGGTTCAATTCCGGTCCGTTCTAACCGCAGATAACTCAGATTATCGCAGATCCCAAATCCCGATCCACCGGACCTCTGGCTTCACCGGCGGGGTGCGCGCCTGCCGCCCCGGAGCCGGGCGAAGGCCGGCGGTGGACACATCGCCGGCCACCAAGCTGGGTTTTTTCGGCCTCGCTTTGGTGGAGTCAAGAAATGACGTCTTTTGCTGTGCATTGCGGACGACTATTTGCCGGCGAGCTCCTTGATCCGATCCTTGACGGCTTCGCAGACCGCCGGGTCCCGTTTCATTCTGGCTAGGTCAGCCAGCATTGATTGATCGGTAAGCCTTCTTACGGCACCCTCCTGAACCGCAGGCAAATTCGTAGGATCCAGGACGAGATCGAACAGTCTGGCTTGGTCCATCGCAAGGACACCGGATGCCGCCTGACGGACATCCATGAACTCCGACTTTGAGAGTCCAACCAGATCTTCCCGGGAGAACGCCGGTCCAAAAAGCAGCTGGGTCAGCAATTGCTCCCCTTTGATGTCGGCGGGGCGGAATTCAAAGTCGCCGGCAGAAGGGGGAAAGTTTGTCCGCCAGCTCGCTTTCGCCAGATCCCGCCCGCCTGCTCCTAGCACGAAGGTGACGTACTCGCCCATCATCGTCCCGTGATCACTGCCCTGGAAGTAGTCCTCAGAGACCATTTCCTGGGTCGCCTTGAGAGTGATTCCCGGAATCCGACGATTGATGCCCGATTCTTGGATCATATATCTCATGCGGGCGGCGGCGATCTGGTAAAGCAGGGTTTTTTCGTGCAGCCTGTACGCAGCTTGGGAGCGGATGTACTCATCCTTGTCTTCAATGGCGATCTTCTCCAATTGGGCCTTATCTGTGAGCATCAGGACGGCACGGAGGCGCTCTTTCGAGTCCTGGCTGGCGATGTTCGGTGGTGGAATCAAGCTGATCACAAGCAACCCCACCAACACAGTCAGCACGACACATATGATCCCCCAACGGAGAGTTAATCGCTTGAACCTCTCTTGCTCGTCGCTTTCAACCATCGGATCGGACAGATATCCGCCCCGGGGAGCTCGCTGACAAGATCAATCGAAAAGTTCCGGCCGGGCTCCGTCCGGGTGCTCAGAACGTCCTCGATCCGTTCGAACCGGGGCACGAGCACCTTCATCACCGCCCAGGCCGCGATATAGGCGAGCGCGCACACGGCGAACATGATTGCGTAAGCCTTCTTCATCTCACCCTGCACGAGGGTCTCCTGCAGCCTTCGCAGGTGGTCAAACGAGTCCGGCCCGGCCGCCTGGAGCCGCGCCACCACCTCCTTCGGCAGACTGTCAAGGGCGGCTGCGTTCAGATCGATCGGGCTGTTGTGCCGGTTCACCAGCCTCAGGGCCAGAATCTGGTCGAGATATCCGACGAGGGCGCCGGTCCTGGCCTGAGCCCAGGTCTTGGCAATACCGGCATGGCGGCAGGCATCGAACAGCCAGCCTCCGGTTTTGTTGATCAGGATGCCGCCGATGCCGCCGAACATGCCGCCAATGCCGATGACCGATCCGACCGCCCTTTTTGGAAACATGTCCGAGACGGTGGTGAAGAGATTGGCGGACCATGCCTGGTGGGCCGATGCGCCTATGCCGATCAGGATTACCGGGAACCAGAAGCTGATGCCCCCCAGGGGCTGGGCCAGCAGGACCACCAGCGGGAACAACGCGATCAGACCCATGGCGCGCATCCGCCCGGCATAGGGCTCATGCCCCCGGTTGATAAAGGCCATCGGCAGCCATCCCCCGCCGATGCTTCCGACGCACGTCATGGTGTAGAGCACGGCGATGGGCCCGTCGACCTGGGTGCCCGTCATCCCATATTGCGCCTTCAGATACGCCGGCAGCCAGAAAAGGAAGAACCACCAGACTCCATCAGTCATGAACTTGCCGAAGGCGAATGACCACGTCTGCCGATGCCTCAGCAATCTTCCCCAAACGACATGCCAGGGCGGTCGGAGCTCATCAGCGGCCGCCCCTTCTTCTCCGCCGGCAGCGACCGGTTCTTCCGGATCGCCGTGGATGTGCTCGAATTCCGCCCTGCCCAGCCGCTTCTGCCTGGCCGGAGACTCGTACAGCCAGAACCAGAGGATCAGCCACAGGAAGCCGATGCCGCCGACGATGACGAATGCGGCCTGCCAGCCCCACCGCGCGGCCAGCCAGGGCACTGTGAGCGGAGCCAGGATTGCGCCAACGTTGGCGCCGGAGTTGAAGATGCCCGTTGCGAGCGCCCGCTCCTTCTTTGGAAACCATTCGGCGGTCGCCTTGATGGCCGCCGGGAAATTCCCCGCTTCGCCGAAGCCGAGCACTCCCCGGGCGAGCATGAACCCACCCGTTCCGCGCGCAAGCGCATGAAGGACCGCGCCGGCCGACCAGACTGCAAGCGCCCACCCATAGCCCCTCCTCGTTCCCAGCCAATCGATGGCGCGGCCGGCGCCCAGCATCGAGAGCGCATACACGAGCTGGAATACCATCACGATGTTGGCGTAATCGGTGTCGCTCCAGCTGAACTCCACTTCCAGATCGCCCTTCAAAAGGCTCAGAACCTGGCGGTCCAGATAGTTGACCGTCGTGGCGAAGAAAAGCAGGGCGCAGATCGTCCACCGGTACCTGCCGATTTTCTCGTTCATCCGGGTGAATGAGCTCATCGGAGGGCGCTCGCAGGGTGGCACTCAATGCGGGGTGGAGAAAGGGGCAGGATCATGATGCGGGCGACGGTCGGGACCGTGGACCATCCGGGACGGACCGCATGTTTCACGCTCGAAGCCGCCGTTGCGATCGTTTTTCCGCTGCCGGGGCCATGGCGCCGGAGCAACCGGTCGCGCAACCCCGCGCAGGCATGCCTGCTGGTGGCATGGGAACACCCGGGCTGGGGACTTGCCAGCGGGCGCAAATCGGCCTTTTGTACTGAAAAAGCCGGGAATCCTCTCCATCTGCGGGGATCTTCTTTCCCGGATTGCTGCTCTCTACTCGCTACTCGATGCTCGCTGCTTTGGTTGCGGCTCCGCCGCCCTGAGAACGTTCCGCGCGGCCAATTGTCCTGTCATCGTCTTTCACCTGTCTATTCATTCTCTTTTCTTCGTTTTTTATTTCCCTTTTTCCCTGCCCGACCATGAGCGAAACCGTCTTCCCCGCCCGCACGACCACGCAACAAGTTGAACTGGGCACCACGCTGCAGCCGAAATTCGGCCCCGACGGCCTGATCCCGTGCATCACCCAGGACGCAGCAACCGGCCAGGTGCTGATGTTCGCATTCATGAACGCGGAATCGCTCGCGCGCACGCTGACCACGGGGAAGGCGACCTACTGGAGCCGCTCGCGGAACAAGCTGTGGATGAAAGGCGAGGAATCCGGAAACGTGCAGATCGTGAAGGAGCTCTTCACCGACTGCGACCAGGACGTTCTGCTGATCAAGGTGGAACAATCGGGCCCGTCCAACGCCGCGTGCCACAACGGCTACCGCTCGTGCTTCTATCGCCGGCTCGAACGCCTGGACGATCCCTCGTTCCAGCTCCGCTATGCCGCCGAACGCCTCTTCGACCCCGCCGCGGTCTACAAGAAGAAGTAAGTGCGCGAGGCGCCGGCCCGACGTGCAGCTCAAGCAGCCGGTCTAGTGCCCGGGCATCATCCCGCGCTCGCTGGCTGCGGCAAATGCAAGCATGTGCCGGAATTCGGCGCTGTCCGCCTCCGGGTGGGCTTGCAGCTTCTCGATCGCCTGCGCGCGATTGAGCCCTTCGCGGAAAAGGATGCGATGGAGGTGCTTCACCCGCTGGATTTGCGCCGGACTGAAGCCGTTGCGATCGAGGCCCACCTTGTTGATCGAGCGGACCACCGCCGGGTTGCCGTCGGCGATCATGAAGGGGGGCACATCCTGAACCACCTTGGCCATCGCGCCGAGCATCGCGTGGGCGCCCACCTTGCAGAACTGGTGCACGCCCGTGCCCCATCCGATGTTCACGTGATCCTCGACGGTTAGATGGCCCGCCAGCGCGGACTGGCTGCTCATGACCAGGTGGTTGCCGATCACGCAATCGTGGGCGATATGGCTGTAGGCCAGGATGACGTTGTCGTCGCCGAGAACGGTGAACCCGCCGTCCCTGGTGGCGGAGTGCACGGTGACGTATTCGCGAAAGACATTCCGGTCGCCCGCGCGCAGGCCCGGATTTCCGCCCTGGAATTTCAGGTCGTGCGTCTTTGTGCCGATCGCCGCATAGGGGAACACCTCGCATTGCCGCCCCAGCACCGTGTTGCCTTCGACCGTGGCATGATGGTGGATGATCGTGCCGTCGCCGATCACCGCCGTGCCGCCGACATACGCGTAGGCGCCGATGACGACGTCGGCCCCGAGCCGGACCTCCGCCTCCACAATCGCAGTGGGATGGATCCTCGCAGCCATGATCGGCTCACTCCACCTGATCCTCATCCAGCAGCGCAAACATGAGTTCCGCGGATGACACGACCAGACCGCCCACACTGCAGGTGACCTCAGCAGTGGCGATCTTGTTGCCGCGCATCCGCAGCAGCCTGGCGTTGATGACGATCTGGTCGCCCGGGCGGACGGCCTTGCGGAACTTCACCTTGTCCGCGCTCATGAACAGCGCAACCCGGCCTTCCGCCGATCCCCGCCGCAACAACAACACGCCGGCCGCCTGCGCCATCGCCTCGAGCTGCAACACCCCGGGCATGACCGGATTCCCCGGGAAATGGCCCGCGAAGAACGGCTCGTTGATCGTGACATTCTTGATCGCGACGAGCTCGTCCTCACCCACGAACTCCACGACGCGGTCGATCATCACGAAGGGATAGCGGTGGGGCAGCGTGTCGAGCAGGCGGCGGATGTCGAGGGAGGTCTCGGTCGCCAGCACCTGCTTCGGGCGCGCCGCCGGCTTTTTCTTCGGGCCGTTCTTGATCTCCTCCCATCGGGCGCGGAGGCCCTTGGTCAGCTCGGCATTGATCGCGTGGCCCGGGCGGGTGGCGATGATATGCGCCTTCAACGGGACGCCGAGCAGCGCCAGGTCGCCGATCATGTCGAGGATCTTGTGGCGCACGAACTCGTCCTTGAAGCGCAGCGGCTCCTTCGAGATGATCTTGTCGCCCTTGATGACGATCGCGCAGTCCAGGCTGCCGCCCTTGATCTTGCCCAGTTTGATGAGCTCCTCGATGTCCTCGTAGATCGTGAAGGTCCGGGCGGCCGCGATCTGCGTGATGTAGGAGTCGGGATCGATCACGAGCGAGAGGTGCTGCGTGTGGATGCCGCGGTCGTCGGCGGACGTGCACGAGATCTTCAGCGCGTCCGCAGGCAGGGCGATCAGGGACGAGTTGTTCTGGGTCACCGAGACCGGCTGGTCCAAAACGAAGAACTCCCGCTCCGCCTCCTGCTCCACCGGCTCAGCCTCCATGATCAGGTTGACAAACGGCTTGGCCGACCCGTCCAGAATGGGCGGCTCGCTCCCGTTCATCTCCACGAACACGTTGTCAATGCCGCAGCCATTCAGCGCGCTGAGCACATGCTCCACCGTGGAGATCTTCGCATGACCCGATTGAATCGTCGTCGCCCGCACGAGGTCGACGATCAGGTCGACACGGGGTTTCACCTCAGGCTGGCCGGGGAGATCGGCGCGCCGGAAGGTGATCCCACTGCCGGCCGGCGCGGGCTTCAGCACCAGCGTTACCGGCTCGCCGCTGTGCAACGCGCTTCCGCTCAGCGACACTTCACGCAGGATCGTCCTTTGCTTCATGGGTTTCGCGCAGTGTCGGAAGGGCCGCCAAAAGGGCAAGCCCGGAGATCGTTCAGCGACCGGCTTGACAGTGCGCCGCGCAACTTCTTACTCCCCACCTCCGCACCACATCAAACCGTCCGGCCATCACCCACCATGGCATCCGCAAACGACCTCCGCAAAGGCCAGGTTATCAAATTCAACAACGAGCCTTACCTCGTGATGGAAACCCAGCACCGTACGCCGGGAAACCTGCGCGCCTTCGTCCAGGCCAAGCTCCGCAATCTCAAAAACGGCCGGTCGTTCGACCAGCGCTTCAACTCCACGGAGACGATGGATGTTCTGACGACGGACCGCCGGACGCTGGAGTTCAGCTATGCCGACCGCGAGAATTTCGCCTTCCTCGACCCCGACAACTACGAGACCGTGGAGCTGAGCGCCGCCATGATCGGGGACGCCAAGTATTACCTCGTCGCCAACGGCAAGGTCGAAGTGCTCTTCGTCGACGACCGCCCGGTCACCGTCGACCTTCCCTCTTCGGTCACGCTCAAGATCACCGACGCTCCTGAAGGCATCCGCGGCGACACCGCCAGCAACGTCCAGAAATCGGTCACGTGCGAAACGGGCCTCGTTGTTTCAGCGCCGCTCTTCATCAAGAACGGGGACCTGATCAAGGTCAGCACCGCTGACGGGAGCTATCTGGGCCGCGCCTAGGAACCTGTAGGGCTTCGCCCTCCATGTCCCTGAGCAAATGGCTGCCGCCATTTGGGGCGGACTTGTGCATAGCAGTGCGTGAGACCTGAAAAATGGTTTCGTGGGGGCGTAGGCGGGACAAAAATCCAGTTGGGGCTGGGTTTTTACGCCACCGGCCGCCCCGACTTTTCTGCCCCCGTCCGCAATGAACCGCATTGATCAAGGCACCGTGGGCCTCCGGCGTCCGTTGCGCCTGACCACGCACCGTCCCGAAACCGAGACATTCCGGGCGCTGGGACAACGATTGTCCCACCTCTTCGGTTAGAATGTTTCCCCTCGCCCCATGTCCACAATCTCAGATCTGAGATCTCAGGTTCCAGCGATGTTCTCCTTTCAAATCTCAGATCTCAAATCTCATACGCCTGGCCGAAAGCTGCTCCCGAAAGCTCCGCGCCTGGGCCGACTCGCTTCAGAATTCCGACATTGAAGGCCCGCGCCACCTCAACGACAAGACCCGGTCCGACTACCAGAAGCGCAAGGCGCGCGAAGAGGGCGCCGCTGCTTTCCAACGACTTCTGGCCGAGCACCTGCCACCGGACCATCCAATGCATCCGAGAAACCGCTCGGGCGGCTCTCAAATTTGAGATCTCAAATCTGAGACACCCTGAATGCCTGATCTGAAATCTCAAATCTCAGCGGCAACTCCCGCAGGCGAGCCAGAACCGCGGCGCGGTCACCGGCCGGAAGATCAGCCTTCGGGTCCGGCTTGGCAGGCTGCGGACGAAGTCGGACGAAACAAGGCGATTGGGTCGAAGTCTCGATTTTGCACATTTCCGAGGACTGATCCGAAGCGCTTCATCTTTATGTGAAAGCAATGACAAAATGCGAAGTTCGACCACATCGGATCTCCCTGCTTCAGATCTCCTGCCCTCTGGACCAAGGGTTACCTATCGCTCCGGATCGCACCCGCCGTGGCTTCATCGCGAAGCGCAATCGGAATCTGAATCGTAGCCCTTTGTGGGATCCCCTTTTGCATTCGCGGCAGAAAGAGCCATTCCGACACGGCCCGCAGGATCTCCCGAGCCGTGGGAGCAGGGAGATCATTCGGCAGTTCAATATCCTCAACCACCCCGTCCACCGAGATCGTGCAGTCCGCATTGATCGTGGCAGGCAGAGTATTCAAAGAGATTCCCTGCGCCAAAACCGGCTCGATTGCGAGGTAGTTTCGCAGGGGACTGTCTCCATTGCGGTTCTCCAAAAAACAGGCCGCCAAGCGTCTCCGATGCGCGCGCAGCTCTTCTTCGCGCAAAAATCGCGCAATCATGGGCTCCTCGTCACTTTCAATCTCCACCCCTTTGGAGAAAACGAGAAACAACGGTCTGGGAAAACGCGGGACCTGGTCGCCGTCCACATCGACCACGATCTCCTTTTTTTGACCGGCGGCGAGATGCCCGAGGCTCTTAAATAGGACTGTCTTGTGGGCATCCTCAGCCACGCCTATCAGAGGTTGGCCGGAGAATAATACGAGAACACAGTAGCAATCATCGTATGAAAGCGCCGGGATAATATCGGCAGAGATATATACTCCACTTTCGCCCTGGCCCAGCGTTCGCCCTCCGGGGATGTCCGTGAAGCGATAGTAGGAGTATTCGATGGCCACATTTTTGATCTCCACCTTGCCAGGCGCAAAATCCTTCGCTCTCGCAAATGTGAAGACTGCGGCGGACCCCAACTTCCTCATTTTCCCGTCGACCATTATCTGGGGCTTCTTACCGGATACGCCCATCACAGGCAGACGTCCTTCGTTTTCTCCCGAGAAAATCACCGTCGGACGGGCCAGAGGCTCCAGGTCGGCGCTCGTCGCGCTCTTGGTCCGCAACTGCTTTTCCACAACAGGATTCCAGTTCTGCGCAGCGATCATGAGCGATGTAACACCGTTGTTGTCCTTGGCATCGACGGGCGCCCCTTTCTCCAGCAACAGCGACACAACTTCGATGTGTCCATTTTCGGCGGCGGCCATGACTGGTGTGACGCTCTTGTTGTCCTTGGCATCCACCGCCGCGCCTTTCTCCAGCAGCAGCTTCACCATTTCAAGATTGCGGTCTCGCGCGGCGACCATGAGCGGCGTCAAGCCGTTGCTATCCTTTGCATCCACCGCCGCGTCTTTCTCCAACAGCAACCTCACCACTTCAAGATGCCCCTTCCTGGCGGCGGCAATGAGCGGCGTTAAACCGTCATTACCCTTGGCATTGACTGCCGCGCCTTTCTCCAACAGCAACCTCACCACTTCAAGGCGCCCCTTTGTCGCGGCGTGTATAAGCGGCGTTGCACCCTCGTTGCTCCTGGCATCCACTGCCGCGCCTTTCTCCAACAGCAACCTCACCACTTCAAGGCGCCCGTTTTGCGCTGCCAATAGGAGCGGCGTGACGCCATCGCTCGTCTTGCCGTCGACCAAGGTTGGATCGGTGGCGAGCAAATCGCGGACTTTCTCCACATCTCCGATCCCTGCCGCATCATGAATCGGTGCTGCGCGCAGGAACCGGCCAAACGCGAGAGCAAGAACAAAGACGAGGATTGTTCGGTAAAAGGCCCGGCAATTCATGGCAAGGAAATGGTCAGATTGGCCCTGGGGAGAAACGGTCCCGTTTTTCGGGAAGCACAACTTTCCCGATACGCTATCGCTGTCGCCATCAAGGAGGCGAGCTTCTGGAAGGTCGGCAAGAACGGAGGGATGACCGTGGCCTCCTTCAGCAACCGATCATGAGCCCATCGTCCTCCGTTCGCATCTTGATGAAATCAAGGTCCATCCTTTGCAGCCCGCTGAGATCCACCAACACTGAAAAGCCGGCTCGCAGTTGCGGAAGACGACGTTCGGCCGCCTCGGCCCAGGCTTTTACGTCCGCCGCCGAGACCCGTCCGGCAAAGCCAAGGCGGGCCAAGTTTCGCTCCACATCGATTTCACAGCCCGCCGCGGTCACACCACCCGGGCCCAGAGGACCTTGAGATAGCGGCCTTCCAGGCAGTTCGAGCGGACCGGATGATCCGGACCGGGGCCGGTGCGGTCGAAGAACTGCAGCCGCCTGTTGAGCCTGTGCGCCGCCTTGATGACGTGCGCCTCGAATTCCTCAAGGCTCACCAGCCCGGAGCAGGAACAGGTCGCCAGAAGGCCGCCCGGCTTCACCAGGCTGATCGCGAGCTGGTTGAGGTCCTCGTATTTCCTGCGGCCCTCCCAGTGCCCCTCGCCTTCGCGGGTCAGCACGAACTTCGGCGGGTCGACCACGACGGCATCCCACCGTTCCCCGTTCTGCTGCATCTGCCGCGCGTACGCGAAGGCGTCGGCATGCACCCAATGCAGCCGCGCCGGCGGCACCTGGTTGAGATTCTGGTTGCGCCGCGCCTGCGCGACGGCCGTTTCGTCCAGGTCGACGCCGGTCGCGTCCGCCGCCCCGCCGAGCACGGTCGCCGCAAGCGCGAACCCGCCGGTATAACAGCACAGGTCGAGCACCCGCGCGCCCTGCACCAGGCGGGAGAATCGCAGGCGGTTGTCGCGCTGGTCGCAAAAGAAGCCGGTCTTGTGTCCCTCCTCGAAATCGACCTCGTAGCGCACGGCGTTCTCCCGGATGCGCACCCGGGCGGGCGCAGAGGCCGTGGTCTCCTTCATCAACGACGGCTTGATGCCCTCAAGGCTGCCGAAACCGTGGTCCACATGGACGTGGGTGTGCTTCGCGCCGCAGAGCTCGTAAAGCAAAGGCAGAAACCGCGGCAGGCGCTGGAAGATGCCCAGGCTTGCAACGTCGCAGAAAAGCACGTCGCCGTACCGGTCGACCGTGAGGCCGCCGAGCCCGTCGCCATCGGAGTTGACGACCCGCCACGCGTCGGACTGCCCGTCGAGCTTGAACCAGTCGCGCCGCAGCGCCACGGCCTGCCTCAGGGCGTTCTCGAAATACTCCTCGCCGACCGGTTCTCCGGAGTGGCAGACGACGCGCACCGGGATCTTCGCACGCGGATTGAAGAGCCCCGCGCCCACCCGCCGGCCGCTCTTGTCGTAGACACCGACCAGGTCGCCCGTCCTGGCGTCAGCGGACGCCCGGTCCAACATCCGGGGAAAGATGTGCGGCTGGAACGTGACAAACTTGAGCTGCACCCAGGGTTTCGCCCAGGTTGAGCGGTCGGGGCTTGAGTCGGAGGGGGGGGGCGGCATGGACCCGGCCAACAAAGACGCAAAGTCGCCGCGAGGCGATTGCGAATTCCCGTGCGCGCCGGGGCGCCCGCACGGGGAGGCCCGCATTCATGCGACGCAAACTCCGCCGCTTTGACGAAAAAGGACTTCGCAAGGGGTCCGCCTGCCGGCAGGCTCCCGCAACCGATCCGGCCCCTCCCGGCATCCGGCCACCCGCCGCCCATGCCGGACCCTATTGAATCGATCTGCTCCTCTCGAAGACAGTCGGCCCGTCGACGCTGAGGTCCACGCCGCCCTTTGGCGACGGCTTCATCCTGACGACGTAGGCCACGCCATCCCGCGGATTCTTCAAGATCCAGACTTCGCGGCCGTCCGGGAGCAGACGCACCTCGTCCACCTCGGGCGCGCCCCGCTGATTCGAGCATTCAGCCTTCTCGATCCGGCCCAGGATTTCATTCTTCAGCGCCCCGTCCGCCCTCGTGCTTCCGACGGGCAGATCGATCATCACCCGGGTCAACGCCGTGGCGCTTCCGGCGCTCTCGACCCTCCATCGAAATGGCGAGCCGCTCGCCTCGGCTTCGCGATTTTGCCGCCGACTGACCCCCGCAATCGGGCTCTCGCAGCCGGCGAACGCGAGAAGCAGGAAGAAAACAACAACCGGTGCAACGGTTCTCATGTTTTGCTGAAATCAGAGATGAGCGAAGCCCGCAGGCCGGCGCGGCCGGGGATCCCGGACTGCTACGCCACGCGCTCGACGATCAGCGGCGGCGGCGTCGGGCGCTTCGGCGCGAGGCGATAGGCGTTCTTGAAGTACTCCAGCGACTGCTCGAGCTTCGCCTCGTCGTTGTAGTGGATCATCATAAGCGGCTCGCCCTGCTTCACCTGGGTGCCCACCTTCCTGATCTCCGACACGCCGACGGCGTAATCGATCTTGTCGTGCTGCATCTCACGGCCGGCGCCAAGGAGGTGGACGCCGCGGGCGATCATGGCCGCATTGATCGTGTGCACATAACCCCGCTTCGGGGCGGGCAGCTTGCGAATATGCTTCGCCTGCGGGAACCTGTCAGGATGGTCGATGTAGGAAATGTCACCGCCCTGCGCCTGGACGAGATTCTTGAACTTCTCGAGGGCGGAACCGTCGGAAAGATGCCGCTGGACGGTCTGCTTGGCTGAAAGCGTCGAACCTGCAACGCCGGCGAGCCGGACGATTTCCATGCCGAGTTTGAGGACAAGCTCCTTCATGTCCTCGGGGCCGCCGCCCTGGAGCAGGGTGATGGCCTCCTTGACTTCGAGCGAGGTGCCGACGGTGTCGCCGAGGGGCTGGTTCATGTCGGTTACCAGCGCAACGCACCGGCGCTTCATTGAACGGCCGACCCGCGTCATCGAGCGGGCGAGCTGCTTGGCCTGCTCGAGGTCCCGGATGAACGAGCCGTTGCCCCATTTCACGTCGATCACCAGGCCTTCCGATCCCTCTGCCAGTTTGCGCGAGAGCACGCTGCCGGTGATCAGCGGGAGACTGGGGATGGTGCCCGTGTCCTTGCGCAACTCATAGAACCTGGCGTCGGCGGGCGCCAGATCGGGCACTTGCGCCGCGATGGCGCCGCCAATCTGCCCGAGTTGCTCGACGAAATGCGGGATGGTCTGCACGCCCTTGAACCCCGGGATGGACGCGAGTTGGTCAAGCGTGTTGATGACGTATTCATGTTCCGTGCCGCACATCATGGGCACAACGACGCCGCTGGCCATCGCCAGGGGCACCAGAACCATCGAGGTCTTGTCGCCCACCCCGCCTGTCGAGTACTTGTCGATCTTCGGCTTCGCGATATGCGACAGATCGATGACCTCGCCGGACAGCATCATCTCCTCGGTGAGGATCGCCGTCTCCTGCGCGGACATGTTCGCAAAAAACACCGCCATGAGAAGCGCCGCCAGTTGATGCTGGGGCATCTCTCCATCCAGCGTTGAATCAATAATATACCGGATCTCCTCCTGCGAGAATTCACCTCCGTCGCGCTTCTTCTCAATCAGGTAGCTGAAAGAAGGCTTGATGAACCTGCGTGCCGGCAGGGGACGCTTTCTCATGTGGCTGGTCATAGAACTTGTTGATGGCTGCTGGCAGTAAAATCTTACCATAAAAAACAATCTATCCTGTTTGTCGAGACAATTTTACCCATCTCGGCGCACCGCCCGAAACAGAAGCCTCCCCACGACCGGCAGGCCCTCATACGACAAGCTCCGGTCAATTACGCGCTTGCGACGGTTTCGCCCGCTTCGTTGAGTGGCCGGATGGATTCAGGCTTCGATCTTGCTGCAGCCCTCGATCATGCCCTCTTGGATGCTGCCGCCCGCGCAGGACTGAATGATCCCGGTTTTTCGCCCGGAGTTCGGACGGCGGACGCCGTTCATGGAGATTTCCAGGCCGACGGCGTTCTCGCCTATGCCAGACAACGGCGCCAGAACCCGCGGGCAATCGCCCAATCCCTGGCCGGGCAGCTGAGCGATCTCGCGCCGTCCTTCGACATTTCGGTCGCCGGTCCGGGGTTCATCAATTTCCGGCTGAAGCCGCCTGCGCTTCTTGCATGGCTTTCGTCCCACGGCACCCGTTCTGCGCTCGCTGCCGGGGCTGCGGCGGCCGGACGAGGGCGCACGGTGGTTGTGGACTACAGTTCTCCGAACACCGCGAAGCAGATGCACGTGGGGCATCTCCGGTCGGCCGTCATCGGCGAGGCCGTCTGCCGGCTGCTGGAGTTCAGCGGCGCGAAGGTCATCCGGGACAATCATCTCGGCGATTGGGGAACCCAGTTCGGCAAACTCATCTGGGCATACAAACGCCACCTGGATCCTGCGGCCCTCGCCCGCGACGCCCTGGAGGAATTCGAGCGCCTTTACAAAGTGGGCAATTCCGCCGCGGAGGCCGATCCCGCGGTGTTGAAGGAGGCGCAGCAGGAACTGGTGAAGCTGCAGTCCCGCGATCCGGAGAATCTCGCGTTCTGGAGGCATATCAGCGAGGTCAGCCTGGCCGCATTTGACGACCTGTACCGGCAGCTCGGCATCCGGTTCGATCTCACCCTGGGCGAGAGTTTCTACAACGACAAGCTGGAGCCCGTCTACCGCGAGCTGGCCGGCTGCGGCATCGCCGCGGAAAGCGAGGGGGCGCTCGTCGTCTTCCATCCGGAGCATCCGCGTTTCAAGACCCAGCCCTTCATCATCCGGAAATCTGACGGCGCAGCCAACTACGCGACGACCGACCTCGCGACTCTCCTCTATCGCGCGGAGCACCTGCACGCCACCGACGTGCTCTATGTCGTGGACAAGCGCCAGTCGGATCACTTCGAACAGCTTTTCCTCACGGCCCGCAAATGGTTCGAGAAGACCGGGCGGCCGCTCCCCCGGCTGCGCCACCTCGACTTCGGAACGGTCCTCGGCGAGAACGGCAGGCCGCTGAAGACGAAGAGCGGCGACAACATCCGGCTCCGGGAGCTTCTCGCGGAGTCTTTCGAACGCTCGTTCCAGCTTGTCACGGAGAAGAATCCGGAGCTTCCCGAAACGGAGCGGCGGGCGATCGCCCGGGTCGTCGGAATCGGCTCCGTGCAATACGCCGATCTCGCGCAGAACCGTTCGAGCGACTACGTGTTCGCCTGGGACAAGATGATCTCCCTCGACGGCAACACCGCCGCGTACCTGCTGTACGCCGTCGCACGCATCCACAGCATATTCCGCAAGCTCGACCTTCAGCCCGCCGACCCCGCGGCCGAGGCCGGCGCCATGCCGTTCGAGACGCCGGCGGAACTGGCCCTTGCCCGCAAACTCGTGCACTTTCCCGACGCGCTGGACGCCGCGACCGGGAACCTCCGCCCGCATTTCCTGTGCACCTACCTCTACGAACTCGCAGGCGAGTTCAGCGCCTTTTACAATGCGGACAGGGTTTCCGTCGCCGAGGCGCCGGTCCGCGCCCGCCGCCTTCTGCTCTGCAACCGCACGCTGCTGCTGCTCGAAACCGGGCTGCAGCTCCTCGGCCTGCAAACGCTCACGAGGATGTGACCCGGGTCGCCGGGCGCCATCGCCGCCATCCGCAGATGCCCCCGGGTTGCGCCACCGGACGATCGGGGCAAGAGGATGATCGCGTGGACGGCCGGGACGGTGAGCATGCGGATCCGGGTCTCCCGGCTCGCCAGAGCCTTTCGCGGGGGAAGCCGCTCCGCGTTCACCGGACATAAAACGCACTTGCGGCTGCCCGGCCTTCACGCCAGATTCACAGTTTATGCCGACCCAGGAGTTCTACATCCGCGGCCCCACGGACACTGATGCGCGCGGGCCTTTCACGGTTGAGCAGCTGGTCACCTTGGGCGAGACGGGGGGCATCGACACCGATACGCTTTTCTACGACGCCACCACCGAGCAGTGGGCGCCCATCGCCACGAGCGAAAAGGTCAAGAACCTCGTCTTTCCCGAGAAGAAGCGGCTCAGCGTCAAGCCGAAGCAGCACGTCACCACGCTCAACGTGCAGCAGGAGGAGCATCGGCCGATCACCGTCCAGCAGATGCTTGCGGCCGCCGAAGGCCGCACGGATGACACGAAGGACAAGCGGATCTACATGGAGATCCAGGCCCGCGCCGCCCGTGCCGGGCTGCTTGCGGCGACGCTGATCTGCCTGTTCAGCGCCGCGGCGCTGGTCCTGCCGCACATCGACGTCGTGATGAACCTGGATCTTCCCGCGATGAGCGACCATCCCCTCATCTTCCTGGGGTTGCTCGACCTCGTCTGCGCCGTTTTTCTCGGCCTGGGGATGGCGGCGATCTATCCCTTCATCCGTTTTCGCGCCGCGTTCGGCATCGGCTTTCTCGGACTGCTCTACTGGCTCCAGGACCAGCCGCTGATGGCGCTGCTGATCGTCGGAGGTTCCCTGGGGCTGTATTTCTGCACCATCGTGCTGAGCATTCTGCCGGTGCTGCTGTCCGCGCTCCTCGGGCTGGCCGGCATCGGCGGCTTTGCCTATTTCATACTGAGCTGACCGGAGGTCGTCCTCCCCCCCCCCCCCGGCGGCAGGTGCACGCAGCTTTTTCCCCCATGGACATGCCGGTTGGGAAATACCGCACGCTTCAGCAACTCTGGCAGCACGACATCTGGCAGCCCGGCGCCACCGAGGGTCACCCGATACGCGGCCGGTATTATGCGTTTCTGCGCGTGATATCGATCACATGGACCGGCCTGTTTGAGAACCATCTCACCACGCGGGCGGCCGCGCTGAGCTACGCCTCGCTGCTGGGGCTGGGTCCGCTGGTGGCCATCGCGATCCTCGTGGCGGGGTTTGCCCTCAACCAGGGCGATCCGGCGATTGCGGTGCGCACGGTCAACGGCGTGGTCAGGTTCATCGCCCCCCAGGTGGCGCAATATGACCGGCTCACCGCCACGCCCCAGGTGGCGCAGGTGCTGAACAGCTTCATTGCGAGCAGCCGTTCCGGCGCCGTTGGAGCCCTCGGCGCTCTCACGCTCATCATCATCGTCATCCAGCTTTTCACCTCGGTCGAGAGCTCCTTCAACGCAGTCTGGGGGGTGCGCCGCGGCCGATCCTGGCTGACCCGCATCGTCTTCTACTGGACGATTCTCACGCTCGGCACCGTCGTCTTTTTCGTTTCGCTCACCGCGCTGTCGGCCGCCGCCTTCGTCAACGTGTTTGTCGAGAAACTGCCCTTCGGCGACGAGCTGCTCAAGGGATTGGTGCTGCTCCTGCCCGGCCTCTCGGTCCTGAGCGTGATCATCATCCTCTCGGTCTTCTACCGGTACATTCCCAACACGCGCGTCCTTTGGCGGGCGGCCCTCCTCGGCGCGGTGGTTGTCGCCGCCCTCCTTTTTCTCAACAACTACCTGGCTTTCCTCTATTTCAAGCGCGTGGTGATGCAGAAGAGCCTCTACGGCTCCCTCGGCCTGCTGCCGATCCTGATGTTCGGGATGTTCGTCTTCTGGTTCTTTGTGCTGTTGGGGGGACAGATCAGCTACGCGGTGCAGAATGTCCATTACCGCAGCAGCCAGATCGCCTGGAACAACCTGAGCGAGACCCTCCGCGAGAGCCTGTCTCTCCTCGTCCTCCTGCTGATCTGCCGCCGCTTCAAGGAGTGCCAGCCCGCCTACTCCGCCTCGGAACTCGGGCGCCGCATCCGGGTGCCCACGCAGATCCTCAATGAAAGCCTGAACCGCCTGGTGGACCTTGGCCTGATCGCGGCGATTCCGTTGGCCAGGGACCAGGCTTCCCTGGACTACCATTACCAGCCCACCCGCCCGCCGGGGCGGATGACGCTGCTCGATTTCAAGCAGCGGTTCGAGGCGTACGGCGAGAACCCGAGCGGGGCGAGCCTGGACGAAGTGGACCCCGTGCTGGCCATGTACCATGAGCGGCTGGCGCGCCACATCCGCGAGGCGCTCGGAAACACCGCGCTCGAATCCCTCCTCAACGAGTTTCCCCTGCCCGCGGGAACGGAGCCCTAGCCTGCGGAAGCGGGCCGCACGGCGGGGAGCGGCGGGCCGGCGCGCTTTTTTCAGGGCTTCCGTCCCGTCCTCCCAGGACCTTGCGCGGACAGGCGGGCCGTCCCCACGCGCTCCCGCGGAGGACTGTCTCACGGCGAGGGTGATTCCGCTTGGCAGAGGTTTCTTATTTTAGGGAAACATCGGGCTTGTATTTCGCGAAGCGGTTTGCTGGGGATATTTGCAAATTTTGGAAAAACCATGAATCCGCCAAGAAACCACCCCCAAAAGCTGCTCCTGCATGTTGAAGACGACGTTCTATGGGGCCGGGCCGTGAAACAGATGGTGCATCCCTGGCATGAGGTCTGCCACGTGGGGACCGCCACCTCCGCGCAGACCGGCATTGCCTTGTGCCGCACCCACCAGCCCGATCTCGCATTGCTCGGCCTGACCCTGCCTGACGCCGACGGGTTCGATCTCGCCCTGACGCTCGCGAACTTTCCCCGCCCTCCGCGCATCCTCCTGCTCACGGTCAAGGCGGATGCGCTCACCCTCTTTCGCGCGGGATACTCCTATATCGCGGGCATGGTCTGGAAGACCGCGCAGGTCCGGGAGACGCTGCGCTGCGCCATCCGTGAGATCCTGGCGGGCCGGAGATACTATCCCGAAGACGTGCGCCAGGCCATGCGCGCCGCGCGCACAGACCCGACCGCATTCTTCAAGATTCTCTCCAGCCGCGAACTGTCCATGCTCCCCCTGCTCTGCCAGGGTTTGACCGACAGTCAGATCGGCGAGCAGAACGGCCTGTGCCCGGCCACGGTCAAATCCCATCGCCAGCACATCATGAGCAAGCTGGATCTGCACCGGACAGCCGATTTGATCCGCTGGGCCGCGGAGAAGGGATTCGTCGACTTCTCGCGCCCCAGCCGCGTCCATCTCTGATTCGATTCCCGCCCCGCCGGCGCACGCTCCGCGGGCAAGATGCCCGTGCCCCAACTGCGCGCGTCAGACGCTGCCGTCAATCGGGAGATGCGCCCCACCGGATCCGGACTCACCCGGCCCGGCCGCCGGGCAGGTTTGCGCCGGTCAAAACGTGTGAATGAACAGACCCGAACGCAACTTCGGTTCAAACCAGGTGCTCTTTGGCGGCATGATCTGGCCCGCATCCGCGATTTCCATGAGCTGCGCGACCGTCACCGGAAAAAGCGAAAATGCCACGCCGCCGCATGCATCAGCCCGTTTGACCAGTTCGCCGGTGCCGCGGATGCCGCCGACGAAATCGATGCGCTTGCTCGTGCGCGGATCGCCGATGCCGAGGACCGGCGCAAGCAGGCGGTTCTGAAGCACGCTGACGTCGAGCCGCGAAACAGGGTCGGCGCCGGGATCCACGGGGCAACGCAAGCCATGCCATCTTCCGCCAAGATACATGCTCACCCGGCCCACGCGATCAGGCGCAGGCGGCGCATCATTCTCCAGGCCGAACACCGCCCTCACCTCATCCAGGAACGCCGTCGGATCGCGGCCGTTCAGATCGACGACCACGCGATTATAGGGCAGGATCTGCAGCTCGCCGGCCGGAAAGATCACGCACAGGAACGCGTGGGTGTCCTCGGCGCCGGCCGGCTGCGAATTGCGCTCGCGGCGCAGGTGCGCGACGCGCGACGCGCTTGCGGCGCGATGATGCCCGTCGGCGATGTAGAAGCGCGGCACGCGGGCGAACGCCTTCACCCAGTCCGCATCCCCGGGGATCCGCCACGTCGTATGGCGGATGCCGTCGGGCGCCGTGAAATCGTGCTGGGGCCGTTCGCGCGTCGCCGCCTCCACCAACGCGGTGATCGCAGGTTCGTCGCGGTAGGTCAGGAAGACCGGGCCTGTCTGGGCGCTCAGGGTGTCGATGAGGCGCGCCCGGTCGTCTTCCTTGTCCCTGCGGGTCTTCTCGTGCTTCCTGATCAGGCCTGCATCGTAATCCTCAACCGGGCAGACGGCCACGACGCCCCGCTGGCGGTGCGCGCCCATCTGCTGCTGGTAGACGTAGAGACAGGGTTCCGATTCCCGCACCAAAACGCCGTCGCGCTGCAACCGGAAGAGGTTTTCGCGCGCCTTCGTGTAAACCGCGCTGCTGTACGGATCGGTGCCCGGCGGCAGGTCGATCTCCGCCCGGTCGACGTGCAGCAGACTGCGCGGCCGGCCCGCCGCGAGCGCGGCAGCCTCGGCGGCGTCAACGACGTCGTAGGGCACGCATGCCACCGCGGCGGCATGCTGGGGCACGGGAACCAATCCTCGGAAGGCGCGGATACGCATGATTTGCGACACTCAGCATCGATGGCGATTCCGCGTCAAGCCGCCTTGCAGCGCCTCCGCGCAAGCCGGGAGCCCTTCCGCGCGCCGGAAGGACGGGAAAGATCCCTGCACCGGCGCCTACTGGGCAGCCTTCTTGGTGCCGCGCTTGAACTTCGACGTGAACTTCTCCACCCGGCCCGCCGTGTCCACCAGGCGCTTCTCGCCGGTGTAGGCGGGGTGGGAATCCATCGTCACGTCGCGCAACACAACGAAATACTCGACGCCTTCGATGGTCTCCTTGCGGCCCGACTTGATCGTCGATTTCGTCAGGAAACGCTTGCCCGTCGCGACATCGAGAAAGCAGACATTGTTGAGAGCTGGATGACCTTCAGTTTTCACGGGAGGAGAAATGCGGAAGATCAACCCTGGCGCGCCTTGTACCGGGGATCGCTCTTGTTGATCACGTACACCTTGCCGCGCCGGCGGACGACCTGGCAGTCGGGGTGGCGCTTCTTGGCGGACTTGAGGGAGGAAACTACCTTCATAAGGGGCGACTAAGTGACCGGGCGCTCCGGAGACTGTCAAACCAAATGTCCTCTTATGCAGTGCGGATGCAGTCGTTCCGCAATTTGCGAACAGCGGGCTTCGCCTATAATCTTGCCGCTCATGATCCCCGCCTCCATCTGCGACCGCCCACTGCGCCGGCTGGGGGCCGCCGCAGCGTTCATCGCCGCCTTCGGCGTCGCGCCACTCGCGCGCGGCCACGGCGACATCGCGTTCCTGGTCGCGTGGCAGGACAACGTCACCAACGCCCCGCCGGCCAACGGCCCCCTTCCCGCCTGGATGACCACCGTGAACGTATCCGAATCGCTCCGCCGCGAACTGCCGGATGGAAATGCAATCGTCCTCGGGGAAACAATCGAAGGCGATGCCTGTTTCGAATACAATGGCCTCGACAGCATCAGCGCCGGCCCGTGTGCCGCGTTCCAGCACAAATTCGGCTTCGGAGCTTTTGTTCCAATCGTCCGCTTCGACGCCGCGCTCGATGGCATCGCTGCGTCGGAGCATGATCGCGCCGGCTGGTCGGTCGCTGCGGGGCTCGGGTTTGGCCAGCGTCTCTCCGAGAGCGTACGCCTCGACTTGCGCGGCGAGTGGTTCCACACCGCCACCCGCGCCGATGTCCTGTCGCGGTCGACCGGTGCCCTGATCGCCGGGCTGACCTGCGACTTCAATCCCCGCTGGCGGCTGTCCGGGCGCATCGGGTGGCGCAACGGCGAGGTGATTTCTTACGACCGTGCCCGGTGGACCGGGTGGGGCTGGAGCCCGGCCGGCGAGGTGAACTATGATTACGGGGGCACTGCCGCACCCGGCATGCTCGTCAACACATTCAATACGCCGTACCTCGCCTATCGCATCCATGCCCACACCTGGAGCTACGGCACCGCCCTGTCCCCGGCCGTTGGGCGTAACACGAGCCTGGTCTTCTCGATTGAATTCAGTGAGACCCGTGAGGACGAGTTGAGCTACCGCAACCGAGTTGCCAGTGCCGGAATCATCCATCGGTTCTAAAACCTTTCCCCGTTCCCGCCATGCCTTCCCCATGCCTCTGCCTCCGGCTTGTCGCGCCCATTCTCAGCCTGGTCGTGCTGGCTCACGCCCACGCTGCTGGCACGGTTCAGGTGCGCTGTCATGATCCCCAGGACAAACCGGTTGCCGACGCGGTCGTCTGGCTGACACCCGCCGATTTTGTCCCGACACTCGCACTCCCCGCGGAACCGGTGATCATCGAGCAGAAGGATGAGGAATTCCAACCCTACGTCACGCCGGTCGTCGCGGGGACCACCGTCAGCTTCCCCAACCGCGACACGGTCCAGCACCATGTGTACTCGGTATCCAAACCGAAGCGGTTCGAAATCCCGCTCTACAAGGGCGAAGCGAAAAACACTGTGGTCTTCGATCAGCCCGGGATCGTCACGCTGGGCTGCAACATCCACGACTGGATGGTCGCCTATGTCGTGGTGCTCCGGAGCCCTTATTTCGCCAAGTCAGACGGGAGCGGCTCGGCGGTCATCGCGGGACTGCCGCCGGGGCGCTACACGCTCGAACTCTGGCACCCGCGTCTCGCTGCGGAGGTGGTCCGCGACCTGGTCGTTCGTGAGTCCGACGCCAGTCCTCAGGTCATCACGCTCACGCTCCGCCCCGACCGCCGTATCCGCAGGGCTCCCGACGCCGCTGGAAGCGGATACAAATGACACCGTCCGAGCTCCGGCCGCTCACTGCGCCTCCGTTCTCCCCGGCCCCCCACGGCAGCCTCCACCGGTTCCGTTTCCGGCATTTCAGCACGCGAATGGTTCTGCTGATCGTCGGTCTTGTCGCGTCGCTTGAGGCGGCGACCTACCTCCTTCTGGCGCGCGTCTACCGGGAGGACGCGCTCGCCCGCATCAATGAGGATCTCGATCTGGGCGCGCGCCTTTTCCAGCGCCAGGTTGATCAGCGCGTGGCCGGGTTCATCACGGGCGCCCGCCTGATGTCGGGAGACTACGCGATCCGCCAGCTCTTTCTCCAGCCGGAGCTCGACCACGCGACCATACGCTCCGCCCTCCTGAGCTACAGCGAGCGCCTCGGTACCCCGGTAATGGTGTTGCTCACACCGGACGGGAGTCTCATCGCCGACACGCGCAGCAGAGGCGGCGCCGAGGTAGCGGGGTTTCGCAAGCTCATCCAGCGTGCCGCCGAGGGCCCCGGCGACCAGCAGGCGAGCGGATTCGCGGTCTTCCGCCAGGGCGGACTCGACGTGCTGGTCGTTGTGCCCCTGTATGCGCCGATCCCCGAAGTCGCGGCGTGGATCGGCATGGAGTTTCCCATTGACGATGCGTTTGCCGCCAATCTGCGAAGATCGACGCGCGTTGAGGCGACCTTCCTCTGGGCGCCCGGCCCGGAGGCGGCAGCCCTTCCCGTCGCCACGACGCTTCCGCCAGCCGCTGCGGCGGAGATCGGGCAAGAATCCACCCGCGCCAAGGGGCACTCCATCGTCGAGCTGCGGGGGGAGCCCTACGTCACGACATTTCGGAGTCTGCGCTTGCTATCGCCCGGAGTCGCCACGATCGCCCTGCAGCGCTCCCTCGCGGTCGAGCTCGCCCCGTTCCGCCATGTCGAGTGGCTCCTGCGAATCATCATCCCCACCTGCCTTGCGATCGCCGCGCTCATGGCTCTGGTCATCGCACGCGGTGTCAGCCATCCTGTCCGCGTTCTGGCCGGGCACACGGAGCACATCATTCGCGGCGACTACCAGCGCCGACTCGAGCTCGACCGCGCCGACGAATTTGGGGATCTTGCCGCTGCCTTCAACCGGATGAGCGCAGGACTCGCGGACCGCGACCGCGTGCGCGACCTGCTCGGAAAGGTCGTGTCGCCGGAGATCGCGTCGCAGCTACTCCGCTCGGAAGCAGCGCTCGGCGGCGAGGAACGCGAGGTCACGATCCTCTTCTGCGACCTGCGAAACTTCACCGGCCTGAGCGAGAAGCTCCCTCCGCAGGAAGTGCTGGCCCTGCTCAACCGTTACCTCGATCGCATGAGCGCCATCATCGAGGCCCACCAGGGCGTCATCGACAAATACATCGGCGACGCGATCATGGCGCTGTTCGGAGCCCCCGTCGCCGACGCCGGGGCGGCCGATCATGCGCTGGCGGCCGCAGCGGCGATGGACGCGGCGCTCAACGCCCTCAACGCTGAGCTGGCCGCGGAAAACCGGCCTCAACTCGAAGCCGGAATCGGCATCAACACCGCAGCGGTCGTTGCGGGCAATATGGGCTCGCGCCGCCGCCTCAATTACACGGTCATCGGCGACGGTGTGAACGTTGCCGCGCGACTCGAAGCCCTGACCAAAGATCCGGGCTACCGGACGCGGGTCCTCGTCAGCGAATCGACGGTGAAGGCCGCCCGCCAGACACACCGGCTGAAGCCGCTGGGGAGCGTTTTGATCCGCGGCCGGGCGGAACACGTGAAGGTCTTTGCCATCGAACCCGAGACCCGTCATCCCGTCGGGCTTCAGGCCCTCCGGCCTGCTCAAGGCACAACCGTATCTTTTGACGAGACAGGAACAGGATGAAACGAGTCGGCGCTGCTCGGTTTTCCCAGGCGGTTGCCCGATTCCTTCCTGTTCCCGGACCTCTCGGTGTGGCGCCGCTCAGTTGACACCCGGCTCATCCGGCTCTTCGGCCAGGAGCTTCCACTTCGGGCTCAGGCCGCCCAGGATCGTCCGCCAGAGCCCGGGTCCCTCCTCGCGGTTGACCAGCTCCGCGTTCACCGGCGTGACAACCCAGGTGTTGTGCCTCAGCTCGTTTTCAAGCTGTCCCTTCGTCCACCCTGAATAGCCGAGAAAGGCGCGCAGCTTCACCCCCTCCTTGTGCTGCAGCGCCTCCGCCCTGTCCACGTCGATGCCGAAATGGAGTTTGAATCCGTCTCCCGCCGGATCCGGCTGCCAGGCCGCAAGAATGAGCTGTTCCGTCTGCACGGGTCCTCCCTGGAATACGGGCACGCCCGCCAGAGGGCCTGCCGCAAACCCGGCGTTGATCTCGCCAAGCGGTTTTCCCACCGGCCGGTTCAGCACGAGGCCGATTGCGCCGTCATCGCCGTGCGCCGAAAGCAGGACCACCGTGCGGCGGAAATTCGGGTCCCGCATGGCCGGATGGGCCAGCAGCAGCGAGCCGGCCATGCTCGGGGTCGCTTTGCCATGTTCGCGCATGATGGGAATCTCGCCGGGAGATGCCGGCCGTCAAACGCCTAGAGCTTCGCGACCTTCACCCCCGCATCGCCGAGAATCTGTGCCACCAGCGGATCGTTGCTGTAGTCTTCATGGTACTTGATCTCCGCGATGCCCGCGGCCGCCAGGATCTTCGCGCAGTTGATGCAGGGATAGTGCGTCACATAGGCGATGCAGCCTTCAACGCTGCTGCCGCGGCGCGCCGCATCCGCCACGGCATTCTGTTCCGCATGGACGGTGGCCTGCTCGTGGCCGTCGCGCACCCGCGACGTGTGCGGCGTGCCGGGCAGGAAACCATTGTAGCCGGCGGTGACGATCCGGTTCTTCCTGTCGCCGGCGGTCACCACCACGCAACCCACGTGCAGCCGCTCGCAGTTGGAGCGGGAGGCGATCAACGCCGCGGTCGCCATGAAGTACTCGTCCCATGACGGACGGTGGGGGAAGGCCGCCGTGGCCTGCATCACAAGGTCGACGGGATTGCGATCCGGATTCATGCCGGCAAGCTAAGCGCCGTCCGGCTGCCAAGACGAGCCGGATGTGGCGAAAGACCCGGGTCCCGAACCCGCCCGCCGGGGAAAACCGTGCTTGCCACTCTGGAAAGCACTCGTCTTTAGTGGCTGTCTTTTCCCTTCTCCCGCCATGACAAAGCCCCCCACGCCCCCTGCACAGCCCGCGACACAGCCCGCCACCGAGATCAAGGGCGCGGAAGCCGTCGTCGAGTGCCTCGTTCGCGAGGGCGTGGACGTGATCTTCGCCTACCCGGGCGGCAGCACGCTTGAACTCCACCAGGCGTTCGCCCGCTCCGGCAGGGTCCGCGTTGTTCTGCCGCGCCACGAACAGGGCGGCGGCTTTGCGGCCGGGGGCTACGCGCGCGCCACCGGGCGGGTGGGCGTGTGCATGGCCACGAGCGGCCCGGGCGCCACCAACCTCGTCTCCGCGATCGCCGACGCCTACATGGATTCCATCCCGCTGGTGGCGATCACCGGCCAGGTCTATTCCAAGTACATCGGGAAGATGGCCTTTCAGGAAACGGACTTCTTCGGGCTGACGCTGCCCATTGTGAAGCACAGCTACCTGGTGCTCGACGTCCATGACCTGCCGCGCGTGTTCAAGGAGGCGTTTCACCTCGCCAGGAACGGCCGGCCCGGACCGGTGGTGATCGACATCCCCAAGGATGTCCAGCAGGCGAAGTTCGCGCCGGCCTATCCCTCCAAGGCCGAATTCCGCAGCAGCTACGCCACCGCCACGGCGCACGCCGACGAGGGGCAGTTCAACCAGATCATCCAGCTGGTCGGCGAGGCCCGGCGGCCAATCCTGTATGTCGGCGGCGGGGCCATCTCCGCCGAAGCGCACGCGGATCTGCTGGCCTTCGCCGAGCGCACGAACATCCCCGTCGTCACCTCGCTCATGGGGCTGGGCGCATTCCCCGAGAACCATCCGCTTTCGTTGAAATGGTTTGGCATGCACGGCTCGGCGTACGGCAATTGGGCGGTGGACCAGAGCGATCTGCTGCTCGTGTTCGGAGCGCGCTTCGACGACCGCATCACGGGCGACGTCCACAAGTTCGCCCCGCACGCCCGGATCGTCCACGTCGACATCGACGCCTCCGAGCACAACAAGAACAAACGGGTTCACTTCGCGATCTGTTCCGACATCAAGTATGCCCTGGGCCGCCTGAACGAACTGCTCGCAGCCAGACCGTTCTCCGCCCCCGACACCAGGGCCTGGCACGACCAGATCGGGGCGTGGAAGCGCGACAATCCGTTCCGCTACGCAAAAAGCCCCCACATCCAGCCCCAGGAGGCCGTGCGCGCACTGTTTGAGCTGACCAAGGGCGACGCCATCATCACCACCGGCGTCGGCCAGCACCAGATGTGGGCCGCGCAGTACTACGACTTCTTGCAGCCGCGCCGTTTCATCAGTTCGCTGGGGCTCGGCGCAATGGGGTTTGGCTACCCTGCGGCAATCGGCGCGAAGGTCGCGTGCCCGGACCGCCAGGTGATCGATGTCGACGGCGACGGCTCATTCCTGATGAACGTGCAGGAGCTGGCCACGGCGAAGATCGGGAAGATCGCAGCCAAGGCGATGATCCTGGACAACCAGCACCTCGGCATGGTCGTGCAGTGGGAGGACCGCTTTTACGACTCCGTGCGCGGCAACACGATCCTGGGCGACGAGAAAAACATCGGCAGCCCCGACAATCCGGGGGCCCTCTATCCCGATTTTGTGAAGATCGCCGCGGGCTTCGGCGTGAAGGGCCGCCGCGTGATCAAGAAAAGCGAGCTGCGCGCCGCCATCCAGGAGATGCTCGACCACGACGGACCCTATGTGCTCGACGTGGTCGTGCCCTACACGGAGCACGTGCTGCCGATGATCCCGGCCGGCCGGTCGGTCAAGGAGATGATCCTGAAGTGACGCCCCGCCCGCCGCGTCACTTCTCCTTCATCTCATAAACGCCGTCCCAATCCCCGGGCGGCGGCTCGGCGAGGAAGTGCCCGGCAACTCCGATATAGACGAGCGAGGGGTTGCTGACGATCCCGGGATCGCGCCCCGGAACGCGCGGTTCCAGTTCCGCGCTCACCTTGAACCGGGCGATCGCGCCCGCAAAATCGCGGGCGAAATATTTCTCCAATCCCTCGCTGAAGACGCCGAGACACTCGCGCGTGGGGTCGGTGACGTCCTCCTTGAGTCCGACGATCTCATGGATCGGCACGGCCTGCGAGCGGCCCTTGACCTTGATGCGCCCGAGCGGGCGGAAAACAATGCGGTCGCCGCCATGCTTTTCGCACTCCTGGCGCGTGGACTCCGTGCACATCGTGTAGGCGCCCCAGCTTTTGGCCCCCGACTCCATGCGGGCCGCGAGGTTCACGTTGTCGCCCATCATCGTGTAGTTGAAACGCGTGCGGGACCCCATGTTGCCGATCATGGCCACCCCGGTGTTGAGGCCGATGCGCGTCTGCATGCGCTGCACCAACTCGGGCCACTTTTCCCCCTCGCCCTTCCACTTCTCCCGCAGCGCGGCGAGTTCCTGGTGGACCAGCTGGGAGGTGAGCGTGGCGCGGTAGGCGTGATCCGGCAGCGGCAGCGGCGCGCCGAACATCGCAACCACGGCGTCGCCGATGTATTTGTCCAGCGTGCCGTCGTGCGCGGTCACCAGATCCGTGCAGACGGTGAGGTATTCGTTGAGAAGTTCGCCCAGCTGCGCGGACGGCAGCAGTTCGGAAAATGACGAGAAACTCTGGATGTCGCTGAAATAAGCCGTGATCACCTCGTCATGGCCGCCGAGTTGTGGACTCTGCTGCGATCCCACCATCTGCTCGACCACATGGGGCGACACATAGGTGCCGAACATGCCCTTGATCCGGCTTTTTTGCTTCTGCTCCTCCACAACCTCCCAGATCAGCGCGCAGAAGCTCGTGGTGAACACGGATCCGATCGGCACCGTCAGCGGCAGTTCCAGCTGAAACCTCTGGAAAAACAGAAAAGCAGCCGCAACATAAAGCGCCGTCATGGCGACCGCCGCGATCTTGAGCAGGACGCTTCGCGATCCTCCGGCGATGACCAATCCCGTCATGATCACCGCAAGCGCCAGCACGATCGCGTCTCTTGTCCAGTCCGGAACCCGCTGCAGGTAGAGTCCCGAGACAATCGTCTTCAGCAGATTGCCATGGATGCCCACGCGGGGCACCGGCCTGTCGTCCATGGGAGTCGGGGCGATATCCTGCAACAAGGGATCGCACGGACCGACGATCACCACCGCATCCTTCCAATCCGGCTGCGCGAAGTATTCCTGCGCCGTTGCACGCTCCTCCGGCTTCTCCGAGTGCAACATCTGGGAGAAGCTGTAGACAACCGAGAAGCTTTCCCGCGGATTGTACCGCGACTCCCACTTCGAGAACCAGTTGACATCGACCATCTGCCCGCGAACCAGCGGCGCCCGTGCCTGGACGCGGCCATCCGGCCACACAAAATCCAGATGATCACCGTCCACCTTGACGCTGCCGGCCGGCATGCCCCAGTACAGGCGCGCGAGCTGTACTGCGGCATGATAATACGTGATGGTGCTGGTCGGAGCCCAGACGGGCACCGTGCGTGTGCCCCCGTTCAATGTGTCGATCAACCCCACGTTCGGCGGCGTCCAACTCTGATGCCCGGGGATCTGCAGCGCCGTCAATTCCGGCGGCTCGATTGCCGACAGGGCGCGGAGGCCGTCGGCCACAAGCGGAAGCTCACGGTTCTTCGTGTGTCCCTCGGCCGCCCGAAACTCCTGGGCCGTGAATGACGCCCCCAGCACCACCGGCGTCCCCCGGAAGAGGAACCGGCCGAATTCAAGATCGCCCTCGACCAGCTTCTTCAGGTCGGCTGACTCGGCCTGTCCATTCGTGGAGAAGACGAAATCGAAGCCGATTGCGCGCACATGAGCCACATGGATGAGCGCGTCGGAGACCCGGGCGAAGTAACTGCGGCTCCAGGGCCAGTTGCCAATATCGTCTATGCTGCGGGAGTCGACATCGACGTAAACCACCTTGATGGGCGCCGCGATTTCGCCGCGGTACCGGAACCGCCAGTCGACCGTCCGGTTCTCGAGAAACTGCAGCCAGCCCTTATGCCCCGCCACGCACCAGAGCACGGGAATCGGCAGGAGCAGCAACAACCGCCATCCCAGGGAGGTCTTGGGTTTCGCCACGGTTGCCGGAGTTGGGCTTCAGAACACCCGGATTGATTACTGCCCCCCGGCGCGCAGAGCGTCAGGCCGGCAGCGCCTGATCAGCCGGCCTGGCCGTCTCCCGGCGTCGTCCGCGGCGGCTCCTGGGGCGGCTCCTGGGACGGCTCATGGTGCTTCGGCGACACGGACCATTGGAAAATGACAAAACTCATGTTGTCGAGCGCATCCAGCGCATCCAGGAGCGCATTCTCGATCGCCCGCTTCGCGCTTGGGGAGATGCCATGGGCGTCCACCTGCACCAGCGTCACCACGCCGGTCTTTTCATCGATCTTCGCCTCGATATCCACCTCGCGATTCTCTTCGACCGGGATCGGGGCCCCCGTGATGCCCTGGAAAATCACCGTGCCGGACGCCGTGCTGAGGGTGAAGAAGGCCTTGCCATTGCCCGCCGGGCGGAAAACCAGGCGGAACGTGGTCCCGCGAATCCCAGCCGCGCCCACCGGCGTCTGCACCTCGAAGGTCGACGCGCCCTTCAGTTTCTTCACATTGCCCACGAGCTCGCCGTACGTCAGGTTCAGCTTCGTATGCGACGTCGTGGGTTCCTCCTTGAGCTCCGTGAGCTTCACGTCCGCGGCAAATGGATCCTGGGTGAACTCGTCGACCGCAACCTTCGAATCCTGGGCCACGCTGACCGTTGAACCGTTTGAAAACACCAGCACCACACTGGATTCCTTGGCGGTGACCACGACGTCGCCCGCCTGCAGCGAATCGCCGTTGCGCAGGGCGACCGCCGCTCCTTGCGCCCGCATCACCGTCACCTGCCCCACAACGCGCGCCGCCTTGATCTGGGCCTCGATTGATCCGACGCCGGCGGCAGCGGCGGGTTCCTGCCCGTTCGCACCGGGGAGCAGGCAGATTGCAGCAAGGCCGAGCATGAGAATTGCAAGAAGCCGATCTTTCATAAAAAAATTCGATGGGCAGGCCGATCAGCGACAACCGTTCTCCAGACGTCTTTTGAAAGCTAGGGCCGGCGAATTCCAAGGGTCAAGTTCTAAGCAAGTCGTCAGCGCCGCCCTGGCGCTCTCCGGATCGTGCAGGCTGAGATGCCGGGCATACGCATACCAGACGTCGGACCGCCGGGGCGCAAGCGCGAGGGCTTCGGTGAAATCGGCCCACGCGTCGCGCCACCGGTCCTGCAGGTCGAGGGCGCGCGCGCGCCGCACCCAGAACCCGGGCACCGCGCGCGAGCATGCGAGCGCCTGCGCGGCCGCGGCCCCGGCCTCCCGCCCCAGCGCCTCCGATCTCCCGGGGTCAAGCCGCGCTTCCGCAAGCCATGTTTCGGCAAGATCCGACCACGCCTGTCCATTGTGCGGGTCGAGCCGCACAGCCCTGGCCAGGCGGTCCCGCGCCGCCAAAAGCAGCGGCAACGCGCCGCTCCCCCCCTGCGGAAGCCGGTTTGCGCGATCGAGCTGCTCCCGGGCCGCGCAACGCAGGGCCTCGGCCCGGTAGACGGGAACCACCCACCACGGGATCGCGACGGCCAGCAGCGCTGCCATGACCGCGCCGGTCATCCACGGCACCCGCACGCCCCGCTCCCAGCGCCCGGGCGGCCGCGCGCCGGAGGGGGCTGCCACCAGCGCAGCCGCGATCGCCGCCGCCTGGGCGAGCGCCGGAATCTTCAGGTTGAAGTCCACCAGCATCTGCAGCGCGAATGCCAGCAGCCCGACCGCCAGCCCGGAGCGCAGCGCAGGCTCCATGCCGCCTCCGCCGGCCCGCCCCTGCGCCGCCGCGGCTTCCTGAAACGGGCGCCTTCCCATCGCCGAGACCAGGAGCCCCGCCATGCCAAACGACAGGAGAAAACCCACGGCCCCGTAGTCGCTCAGCGTGTTGAGCCAGTCGTTGTGCGCCCATTGCGGATCATCCCGGAAGCCCGGGGGGCGGTAACGCTCAAAAAGCACGTCATACGAACCGGCGCCGGTCCCGAGCAGCGGCCGCTCCTGCGCCAGCTTCCACCCCGCCCGCCACATGACGGCCCGCGTGACCTCGCCCTTGTTGCGCAGCAGCTGGTCGATTCGCTCCCGGGCCCGGGGAGCGTTCAGGTAAAGCGCCCCCAGCGCTCCCGCCAGCACCAGGACAACTCCAATCGACCACCGCCACCGCCGCGCGGCCCCCCGCAACGCCAGCAGCGGCCAGGCGGCCAGGGCCACACCCAGCGACAGCCAGCCGCCACGGCTCATCGTGAGCACCAGGCCGCAGGCAAAGACCACCGCGAGATAACCGCACACCACCCTCTGCCGCGCGCCGGCACCGCGGCAAAAGACCATCGCGACCATCGCCGGCAACAACAGGTTCATAAACGCGGCCAGGCTGTTGGGGATGCCAAAGGGCCCGCTCGAACGCCCGAGAAACTGCGGGGCCTGCCGCCGGCCCATCATCAGCCACCCCGGATCTCCCAGTTGCTGATAGGCCGCCATCCCGACAGCCACCACGCCCAGCGCGGCCGCGCCCGCAAACAAAACGGCCCTGGCGCGCTCCGTCCGCACGCCCTGCAGCACGACCCAGAACACGGCCGCCATCTGCGCCCAGCCCAGCCATTCCCGCCAGCCCAGCCATGGCACCGGCGTGATCCATGCCGCACTCACCGCCCCGAAAGCCAGAAACGGCAGCACAGCCAGCGCCGGGCCGCGGAGCTCAATCCCGCTCCGCCGCCATGCCCCGACCGCCCACCACAGCGCAAGCGTGGCCAGATTGACCGCGCCGGTGACCACCATCGTCTCCGCCCGGTAGCCGCCAAGGCACAGCGTCGTCCACCACAGGTTCGCCAGCACCAGGATCACGAGCGCCCATTCGCCGGAGAATCCGCGCTCTTCCGCGCGCATTTCCACGGCCAGCGCTGCCGCCGGCGCAACTCCGCCGGCAGCCCCTGACCATTTATGAACAGAATTCATCACAAATTAGTGCTTGGCACTCTTCGTGCTGCGCTTAGTCCATTCAAGCTTCCGCTCAGCTTTCCCTTTGACCGGATAGCAGAACCACACAAACCTCAACACTGATTCCCTTAATCAATCGAAAAGGACTCCCTACATGACAGCGAAGGAAGTAATCAAACTCGCCAAGGACAAGGAGGTCAAAATTGTCGACCTTAAAATCTGCGACATTCACGGCACCTGGCAGCACTTTGCCGCCCCCGCGAACGAGCTGACTGAAGCGGTCTTCGAGGAAGGCCTCGGCTTTGACGGATCGAGCGTGCGCGGATGGCGCGCCATCAACGCCTCGGACATGCTCGTCATTCCCGATCCGAAGACTGCTTTCATCGACCCCTTTGCAGCCGAAACGACGTTGGCCCTCCTCTGCGACGTGATCGACCCGATCACGCGCGAGGACTACGACCGCGACCCCCGCGGCATCGCCAAGAAGGCGGAAGCCTATCTGAAGAGCACCGGGCTCGCCGACACCGCCTACTTCGGGCCCGAGGCGGAGTTCTTCATTTTCGACAGCGTGGCCTACGATTCCGCCTCCAACGGCTGTTCGTGCAAGGTGGACTCGATCGAGGGCATCTGGAATTCGGGCAGGGCAAAGGAGGAGGACGGAAGCGCAAACACCGGCTACAAGATCCGCCACAAGGAGGGTTATTTCCCGGACGCGCCAGCCGACAAGCTCGTCGACATCCGCAATGAGATGATGCTCACCATGGAATCTGTCGGCGTGAAGATCGAGAAGGGGCATCACGAGGTCGCAACCGCCGGCCAGGCGGAAATCGACATCGTCTTCGACAGCTTGCTGCGGACGGCGGACAAGATGCAGATCTACAAATATGTCTGCAAGAACGTCGCCTACAAGCACGGCAAGACGGTGACTTTCATGCCCAAGCCGCTCTTTGGCGACAATGGTTCCGGCATGCACGTCCACCAGTCGCTCTGGAAGGATGGCAAGCCGCTGTTCGCCGGCAACGGCTACGCGGGCTTGAGCGAAATGGCGCTGTATTATGCCGGCGGCCTGCTGAAGCATGCCTACGCGCTCTGCGCGATCCTCAGCCCGACGAACAATTCCTACAAGCGTCTCGTCCCCGGTTACGAGGCGCCGGTCAACCTCGCGTACTCCGCCCGCAATCGTTCCGCAGCCATCCGCATTCCGACCTACAGCCCCAGCCCGAAGTCGAAGCGACTCGAGTACCGCCCGCCGGATCCGGCGACCAATCCGTATCTGGCCACCTCCGCCATGCTCATGGCCGGCCTCGACGGCATCATCAACAAGATCCACCCCGGCGAGCCGCTCGACAAGAACCTCTACGACCTCTCCCCCGAGGAGAAGGCCAAGGTTCCGCAGGTTCCCGATTCGCTCAAGGGTGCGCTCGAGGCCCTCGAAGCCGACCACGAATTCCTGCTCAAGGGAGACGTGTTCACCAAGGACTTCATCGACAATTTCATTGAGATGAAGATGGGCGAGTACGACGCCGTCCGCCTCCGGCCGCATCCGTACGAGTTCCACCTCTACTACGACATCTGAGCTGCTCTGGAATTCACGGCGCGGGCTTTCCGCCCTGCGCCTTGTTCGTCAACCGGCTGCCGCAGGGCAGCCGGTTTTGTTTTGGGGAGGCGGCAGCGAAACTCCGTGGATGCGCAGGCTTGCTGCGTTCCTTTGAGGGCGCGACAAGATCGCGCCCCTACCTTCGGTTGCGGCGGAGTCGCGCTAGGCCATCTGCGAAATCTGCGGTTCAAAGGTGGCCGTCGCTGTGTGAGAGATCCCGGTTTCTCTTTGTGCCTTGGCGCCTTGGTGGTGAAGAATGAATCGTCGAACTCCAGTCGCCGAACCCAACGGCCTGGGCCGTCACGCCTCGTGCGCACGCACGCGCCGCGCCGGCCCGCGGTCGTGGGTGGTCGCAGGCGAAAATCGACGCTCCCTCAGCTCCGCAGATCCCCGGGCCTCAGGCGCCTCACCTCCGTCCATTGCGCATGGAAAAGCTCGTCCAGGACGGCCCGCGCCTCCTGCGGCACGCGTTGCGCGAGCTCCTCGACCGGCGGCAGCTCGTCGAGCGTTCCCTCCCCGGATTGTTCCTCGCCGCCGGCGTCCGCAGGGAGGGGCGGCGGTTCAGAATCGTCCGCGGCCGCCGCAATCGCGGCCGATGTCGCCTCGGGATCCGCCTCCCGACCCGCCGGGACCGCACGCAGGGAATCTGATTTCGCCGCAAGCACGCGCTCCGCCGGCGCCTGCACGCCCGCTTCCCCGGCCTTCCCCACCCCGGGGCGGTCCGCCTGGCGCAGCCGGCGGCCCAGCTCAGCCATCAGTCCTTTTTTTTTTCGCCCGCCGCCGGCTCCGCCGGGGCCTGCTCCGCGAGCGCCGCCAGCTCCTTGATCAGGCTGTCGATCGCCCGGGCGCGGCTCGCCTCCACCGCCTTGAGGAGCGTGACCTCGAAGTTGATCCTCTCCGCCAGCCCGTGCTTCACAGACGACTCGCCCTCGCGCAGCCCGTCGAGGAGGCGCGTCAGCTGTTCGGTCGTCATGGGGGTGCTGCCGAGCGCCGTGCTCTGGCCTCCCCGGGCGATCGCGTCGAGCAGCGCCGCGCGCACATGGCCCTGCAGGTCCACCAGCAGGCGAAACAGGTCCCGGCCGTTCTCGTCGCATTCATCGACGATCGCGACGATCCGCCGGTGGTCCCCGGCGGCCAGCGCACCGGCCAGCTCGGCGATCTTTTCAGTCGCCACCAGGCCGTACACATCGAGCACATCGGCCTCGCTGACATTGGCGCCGCAAAACGAGATCATCTGGTCGAAGATCGACTGGGCGTCGCGCATGCCGCCATCGGCCATCCGGGCAATGCTCGCAAGCGCCGCCTCGCTCACCGTGATCTTCTCCGCCGCGGCGATCTTCTTCATCCGCTCCACGATCAGTTCGACGGGAAGGGGCTTCAGGTCGAACCGCTGGCAGCGCGAGATGATCGTCGGAAGCACCTTCTGCACGTCGGTTGTCGCAAAGACAAATTTCACGTGGGCCGGCGGCTCTTCCAGCGTCTTCAACAGGGCGTTGAACGCCTGCGCGGAAAGCATGTGCACCTCGTCAATGATGAATATCTTGAACCGCCCCTGGGCCGGCGCATAGCGGACGGTGTCGCGCAGCTCGCGCACCTGTTCGACGCCATTGTTGGAGGCGCCGTCGATCTCGATCACGTCGAGGCTGGATCCCTCGGCGATGGCCTTGCAAACCGGGTCCTCCGGGTCGAAGTCCGCCTTCGGCCCGCCGCTGCAGTTGAGTGCCTTGGCGAAAATCCGCGCCATGCTGGTCTTGCCGGTGCCGCGCGGGCCCACGAAAAGATAGGCATGCGCGATGCGGTGGCGCGTGATGGCGTTCTTCAACGTGCGCACGACGTGGTCCTGCCCCACGACGTCGCCAAACGTCTGCGGCCGCCATTTCCGGGCGATGACCTGATACGAATTGGGCACCGCCGGCTACTCCAAATGGGGCGCTGGCAAGCGCAATGAAAAAATCCGGGGAAGGCGCCGCATGGTTTTCCGTTTCGACCCGGCTGGGGTCGGTGGGCGGTGAGGATGCTTTTGCCAGACAATCTGGGGAATGTCGGCGTGTGACACCCAGCCTGCACGTCTTCCCGACAGAGCCTCAATAAAGTGGCCAGGCACCCCACGGCACTGGCAGGACGTCGCTGCCGTTGCTACCTTCCGGTCCTGGCGGGGTTCACGCGCCTGTCCATGCATGGGACCTGGCCAGGACAGAAGGTGGGAGGCGTGCGCCCGACTGCAACACCCATTTTGTCTTGCGCTCCCCCGGCCGCCGCGGGCGCTTCAACCCCCGAGCAGTTCCACGGCGCGATCGACAATCCCTTCGACGGGCCAAAGCCTCCCGATCCCCTCGCAGCCGCAGGCGAGCATGCCCTCCTCGGGGCCGATGAACACGGCTCCCCGGGACTTGAGGGTGGCGACGTTGGCCGCCGTCGCCGGATGGGTCCACATCTTCCCGTTCATCGCCGGCGCGATCAGCACGGGACAGCGCGCCATGAGAAACAGCGAGCCCAGCAGGTCCGGCGCAAGTCCGGCGGCAAACTGGGCGATCACGTCCGCCGTCGCCGGCGCCACCAGCAGCAGATCCGCCTTCTCCGCGAGCTCGATGTGGCCCGGGCGCCAGCCGTTGTCCTCATCCCACAAATCCGCCGCCACCGGCTGCCGCGCAAGGGTCCGAAGCGTGAGCGGGGTGATGAATCGCTGCGCCGCCGCCGTCATCACCGGCGTCACTTCCGCCCCGAGTTTGACGAGGCTGCTGGCGAGATCAGCCGCCTTGTAGGCCGCGATCGAACCAGTCACTCCGAGGATGATCCTCCTGCCCGCGAGCCGTTGGTCCATGGCGCAAAGGAAACCATTCCGCCCGCCCGCCGCAAGTCCGCAATGCCGAGTCATGCGGTTGGAAGAACGCCCGTCCGCAGGCTGGCGGGCGCTCCAGGGCGCCATCGCGGGGCCCGGCGGCGCAATCCCGCCTCCCCGGCAGAAACGGCGGGACCGGCTGGGCGCTGCATCCGGCCGCCGTGTTCCGCCTCAGGTTCCGGCGGATTTCTCGGGCGGCGGAGGCGGCGGACGATCCTCGTGCTCCAGAGGCGGTTCCCGACCTCCCGGCGGGCCATCGTCCCGATGCCGCGAGTTGTGCATCCCCGGTCCCTGGCGCCTGGCCTCGCGGCGATCCTGCAGGATCTTTTCATACTTCGCGCGCTGCTCCGGCGTGAGTTGCCCGGCGATCTGCTTTCCCATCCTGTCAAGAATGTCGATCGCCTGGCGCCGCAGCTTGAGCAACTCGTCGATGTTTGCCGCGACGATCGGCTTGATGCGCTCCTGCTGCTCCGGCGTGAGCTGGACTTCGCCGGCCACGCGCTCGATCTGCCGGGCCACCCAGACTTCGGGGGGAGGAAAAGGATGGCGGGCCTGCCTGCGCACGACATGCATCGCCAGCAGCCAGCCACCGGCCACACCAGTGGCGAATATTGCAATCAAAACCAGCCAGATCTGCCAGGGTTTGGTCATCCTTATGAGGCGTTGGTGAACACCTCGGACACAGGGTCGATCAGGTTCTGCTCATCGTCTGCGGAGCCGGCAAAGGCAAGATAATTGGCCGCGACAGCCATCAGCGTCAGCAGGCAGGCGACATAAAGCGCGCGCACCGAAAACCGGCCGAACACGGTCAAAAGGGCCGGCGGAGCCTCGTTCATCGCACAGGCCGCAACACGCGTGGAAAACCCGAACGGCGCCGCCTCGTCCGCCACAGGCGCCTGCCGGGCCGCCGCCACCAGACGCCGCCACCGCGGTTCGAAATCGTTCATGACCGCTCCTTTCGCTCCAGTTCCACAAAAAGCTTCCCCAATTTCCGCCTGGCCCGGAATGCGCGCACCTTGACCAGCGAGGGGTTCCAGCCCGTGAGATCGCTGATCTCGGCCACGCTGCGCTGTTCCAGGTCGAGCATCCGGAGGACGAGACGATCCTCCGCCTTGAGTTGTCCCAGCAGCTTGTAAACCAATTCCCGCGCGGCAAGCGCGTCATTCGTCGCCACCTCGCCCTCGTTTGTCAGGACCGAGTCGAGCACCTCGGCCTCCTTCTCGGAGAGATCCGCCCAGCGGAATTCCGGCCTGCGTTTTTGCGCGCGCAGCTGGTCGATGCAGGTCGTCACCGCGATCCGCGAGACCCAGTGGCTGAAGGCCACCTCCCCTTTGTACTGATCAAGCCGCGTGAACATCTTCAGAAAAACCTCCTGCGCAAGGTCCTCCTCTGCAACCCGGCGCGGCAGGTGCGAACGAATGATGCGGATGACGAGCGGGTACAGGTGTTCGACCAGCTCCCGCGCCGCCGTCTGGTCGCGCCCGCGCACCCGTTCAATGCAAGCGGGCAGGTCGAACGTCTCGTCAGCCATGGAGCCTGTGCACCAGCGTCAGACATGCTGGAAGAGACGGCGGGCGACGGCGCCCAGTTACTCGCAGTTCTTGGAGCACGCCTCTTTCTGACACCGGCGCGCGCAACGCCCAAGGCAAATCTGCGGGCTGGCTTGACACGGCCTCCGGCGGACGTTCTTATTCATCCCCTCGCGATGAACTCAATGCTGCAGGCGCTCGGACTTATCTAGACGCACGATTCTTGGAAACTGCGTAGCAGTCAATCGTGCGTCGGCCTGCCACCCCCCGCTTCGCGCCGGCGTTTCTCCGCCGTATCGCGTTTTCCCGCATGCTCTTCCTTTCATCCTTGATCTTTTTCCGCCCTCTTTTCCCTTCCTAAAATGCAAGCCGCCCCCGTTACAAAATACCGGCCGTTCCCGCCGGTCTCCCTCCCCGGCCGCCAATGGCCCAACCGCACCCTCACCGCCCCGCCGATCTGGTGCAGCGTCGATCTGCGCGATGGCAACCAGGCCCTCGCCGTCCCCATGGATGTGGACGAGAAGCTGGAACTCTTCGAGATGCTCGTCCGGATCGGATTCAAGGAGATCGAAGTCGGCTTCCCCTCGGCTTCGCAGATCGAATTCGATTTTGCCCGCCGCCTGATCGAGGAGAACCGGATCCCGGCCGACGTCGCCATCCAGGTGTTGTGCCAGTGCCGGGAGGATCTTATCACCCGCACGGTCGAGTCGATCCGAGGGGCGCGGAATGTCATCTTCCATCTCTACAACTCCACCTCGCCCGCCCAGCGCCGCTATGTCTTCGGCGCCGAAAAGCCGGCGATCGTGGAGATTGCGACGGATGCGGTGGGTTTGATGAAGCGGTTGACACGCCCCCTGGTCGCCTCCGGGACGCGTCTTCAGCTTGAGTATTCGCCCGAGAGCTTCACGAGCACCGAACTGGATTTCGCGCTCGAGATCTGCGAGGCGGTCACCGACGCGTGGGCTCCTTCCCGCGACAACAAGATCATCCTGAACCTCCCGGCCACCGTCGAATACGCGATGCCGAATGTCCACGCCGACCAGATCGAGTGGATGGGCACCCACCTTTCCCGGCGCGATCTCACCCTCATCTCCCTCCACACGCACAACGACCGCGGCACCGGCGTCGCCGCCACGGAACTGGGCCTGCTCGCCGGCGCCGACCGGGTCGAGGGCACGCTGTTCGGCAACGGCGAACGCACGGGCAACCTCGACATCGTGACGGTCGCGCTGAATCTCTACACGCACGGCATCCATCCCGGGCTCGATTTCAGCAACATCAACGCCATCCGCGACACCTATGAGCGCTGCACGCGCATGGAGGTGCCGGCCCGCCAGCCCTACGCGGGCGAACTGGTCTTCACGGCCTTCAGCGGGTCCCATCAGGACGCGATCAAGAAGGCGTGGGCCGCGCAAAAGCCCGGCCAGCCGTGGGACGTCCTCTACATTCCCCTCGATCCCGCCGACGTCGGCCGGACCTACAAGGCGATCATCCGCATCAACAGCCAGTCGGGCAAGGGCGGCGTGGCCTACGTCATGGAGAAGGAGTTCGGCCTCTCCCTGCCCAAGGCCATGCACAAGGAGTTCGGCCGGGTGATCGGCGACCTCGCCGACGAACGCAAGACGGAGATCACCCCGCAGGAAATCCATGAGGCCTTCCTCAAGGAATACATCGGGCGGGACCAGCCGGTGAAGCTCGAGCATTTCCGCACCGCCGAGCGCGACAGCCAGGTGAAGTGCGAGGCCTCGGTCAAGTTCGCAGGCCGGACCCACAAGTTCGCCGGCGTCGGCAACGGCCCGATCGACGCCTTCGTCAACGGGCTCGGCACCATCGGCGTGCCGGCGTTCGAACTCCTCTCCTACTCCGAACACTCGCTCGGCAAGGGGGCGGAAGCGCGCGCGGTGGCCTACATCCAGATCAAATCGGGACGCGGCCTGACGTACTTCGGCGCGGGCATCGACACCAACATCGAACTCGCCTCGATCAAGGCGATCGTGAGCGCGGTCAACCGGTCGCTGAGCAAGTCTTGAATCCGGCCGGCCCCGCCACCGGGGCTGGCGGCACCGCTACGACACGGCCGTCCGTACTATCCTTTCAAACCCTCCTTTTCTTGCATGGTTCTCCTATGCTACGACGCCAGTGAATCCCGTAGGGGCGCAGTCTTGCTGCGTCCCTTTAGAGGGCGCGACAAGATCGCGCCCCAACCTTTGGTTGCGGCGGAGCCGCTCTGGGGTACACGCCAGGGTCAGGAGCACCCGCTGCTCCTGACCCGGGAAATTGCGCGGAATGACTCCGCGGAATCCCGGCCGGGCTGACGCGACGCGAAGATCGCAAGACGGTGTTGCAGCGGTGGAAAAGACCGGCCATCACAAAATCGTGGAGGACCTGCTGCCGCAACCCGGGCCGCCCGCACGAAACCATTTTCCCGGTCTCACGCACTGTTATGCACAAGTCCGCCCCAAATGGCGCCAGCCATTTGCTCAGGAACATGGAGGGCGAAGCCCGACAGGTTCCTAGCCGGATTTGACGATGTAGCAGTACTCGCGGTCGAGGGGGGCCTTCCAGCGAATGATGACCTCCTCGATTTCTTGGGACACCGGGTTGTTGCTGATGTGGGCGGCGAGCTCGGTCGCGAGCCGCTTCTGGACCTCAGCGTACGGAACGTGACTGACAATGATGAGCTTGGCCGGCGCGCCCTTCTTCATCGATGCCAGGGAGTAGTTGGTGGACATAAATAAAAGGTGAATGGCTTCGGCCTCATTCAAATCCTGTTGATCAGAAGCTGCCTTATTGTTTTTGGGTTCTGCCGCAGATCAACAACGGCGACGACTGTCGTAATATCGGGCTCGATTGCGAAGTATATCCCGAAGTAGGTCCGACGAATCACTGCCCGCCGGAAGCCTCGATACTTTCGGGGAAACATCTCCGGGTTCCACTCAATCCATGCTATCGTCTCGCGAAACTTCTCGTGGAACTGTAGCCCACCATCCGTCAACCATGAGTCATAATAGGCACGAGCGTACCGCAGATCGCCTTCGACCAACGGAAGCAGCTGGACAGGCTGGTTCTTCACTTTCTCGCCAGGCGCCGTTCGAGCTCTGCCATGGAAATCGGTTTTACTTTCCCCGATCGGTACGCCGCCCAACGCTCGTCCAAGATCTTCTTGTGCTCCGGATAAACGGGTGCCGAGTCATCAATACTCGATAACCATAGCTCCTCCGCCAGCCTTAGGCGTTGACGCTTCGGCAGCCTGCGCAACCGGGGGAAACTTGCGAGTGTCATACAGGTGAGGGTACGCGGTGGCACAGTGCGGTCAACTTTGCTTTCGCCGAGCAGAAGGTCAGCGACGGGAGCCAACCGCCGATGACGTCCGATTTGTCTATGAACGAATCGGCTGGCTCCCGTTCGCTGCACCGTCTTGTTCGTCTTTCAATTTTGCCCCTTTCTTTTCCAGCAACTCGCGAAACTCCAGGGGAGCTTTCATATCACGGCGAACAGTATTATTAGGCCAAAGGCGTCAGGGGACTGACGATCCGGCCTTGCCGAAAAAAGCCAAAAACGCAGGCATCGTCGACGTTTCGGATGAAAATTCGAAGTTGCATCGGACCACCGACTTCGAAACAGGATCCGGCCGATTTGGAATCATTCCAGATTTGGAGGATACACGGGAATTCAAGCCGTTCCCAAAGATGATGAAAACGTGCGAAGTCCGAATGCGTTGGCCCGGGACCCTCCCCTTCAGACCGATCAGCGCGGACCGCTGCTTACGCCTTGCCGAAACGCCCGCCACCGGCTAGACGGCTCTTATGTTCAAAATTCTCGGAGCGGATGGCAGGGAATACGGTCCTGTCGCAGTTGACCAGGTGAAGAAGTGGATCGCGGAGGGCCGCGCAAATCGCGAGACAATGGTCCAGCAGGCCGGCGACATGAACTGGAAGCCGCTCGGCCAGTTCGCCGAGTTCTCCGACGTTCTTGGCCCGGTGCCGCCGCCGGTGAGCGGCACGCCGCCGCCCGCAACCGCCGCTCCGGTTTCGCCGGCGGCGCCTGTGGGGAGCTCCCCTGTCGGCGCCGATGCCCGCGCCCGGGCGCGCCAATGCATCGCCGGACCCGCCATCGCCCTCATGGTGATGGCGGGGCTGGGAATCGCCGGCAGTCTGTTCGGGCTGGCCATGACCCTCGCGAGGCGGGGCGCCATGCCGGAGATGCCTGGAATGGATCCGGGGATTGCCCGCATCGTCCGGATGCTTGCCTCCGGCCCGTTTGCGATCGCCAGCAACTTCATCGGCATCGCGATCGGCGCCCTCATTCTTTTCGGGGCGCTTCAAATGCAAAAGCTGACGAACCGCGGTTTCGCCGTCGCCGTGGCGATCATCGCGATGATCCCCTGCCTCTCGCCCTGCTGCGTGCTGGGTCTGCCCTTCGGAATCTGGGCCCTCGTGGTGCTGAGCAAGCCTGAGGTCAAATCACAGTTCAGCTGACGCCGTTCTTGAACTCTGCGGCGATCCCAACGCCTCCAAAGCTGGATCAGCCCCGACGGCCGGCTGTGTGGAGTCTGGTCGTCGCCGGAGCCCTTTTGGGAGGCTGCATCGCCCTTTTTCTGGTCGATCCGGCGCGCCACGAGGTCTATCCCTGCATGCTCCACGTCACGACCGGCCTGCAATGCCCCGGTTGCGGCGGACTCCGCGCCACGCATCAACTGCTGCACAGACACATCGCCGAGGCATGGAGGCTCAATCCCCTGGCTGTGCTGCTCGTGCCGTTCTACTGCCTGCTCGCCTGCCACGTCGGGCTGGCGCTGGTCCGGGGACAGGGTCTCCGGTTGTCCATCCCGCGCCCGGCCGTGATCTGGTGGGGCCTCGGGGGCCTCATCGTGTTCGGGATCCTGCGCAACCTGCCGTGGTTCTGAAGATCTGTTTCATCCTTCGTGGAGGGCACGCTTCATGATCAACCTCGGACTGTGTCACAAAGGGTGGCGCGTCATTTTCGCGGCGGCGGCGCGTTTCCGCAAAACCTCCGCGGAGCCGGCTTTGGACGTGACTCGTTTGTCCGGGGGCACTTTCCTGCAGGCAACATCTCGATGAGCGAGTCCCCCACCCCCTCGTCCCGGCCGCGCGCCCTTCTGCTCCTCGTGCTTGCGCTGGGCGCGTTCTACGGGTTCCGGCTCGGCAGCTACCCGCTTGCGGATCCCGACGAAGGGCGGAACGCGGAGATCCCGCGCGAGATGGTGGCGGGCGGCGACTGGGTGACGCCCCGGCTCGACGGCGTGAACTACTTCGAGAAGCCGCCGTTGATGTATTGGACGACGGCGGCATGCATGGAGGTTTTCGGCGCGAATGAGTGGGCGGTGCGCACCGCCCCCCTGCTTTTCGCCCTCGGCGGCGTCCTGGTCACCTGCGCGGCGGCGCGGCGGATCTACGGGCGCCCGGCCGGTCTCGCCGCCGCCCTGGTCCTGGGCACCTCCCTGCTCTATTTCGCCCTCGCGCGCCTCCTGATCCTCGACATGGCGGTCTCGGTCCTCATGAGCGCGGCCCTGTTTTGTTTCATCCTGGGCGTGCGCGAACCGCCGCCTGCCGCCGGCGCCAGGGGTTGGGCGGCGCGCCGGCGCTGGCTGTTTTACGGGCTCTACGCAAGCGCCGCCCTGGCCACGCTGGCCAAGGGCCTGATGGGGTTTCTCGTGACGGGGGCCGTGATGTTCCTCTGGCTGCTCCTCTTCAACCAATGGCGACGCCTGCGCCCCTTCTATCTGCCGACCGGCGTTCTCCTGTTCCTCGCCCTCGCGGCGCCCTGGCATCTCCTCGTGGCCGCGCGCAATCCCACGTGGTTCCACCGCTATGTGATCTACGAACATTTTGAGCGGTTCCTTACGCCCGCCGCCGGCCGGCCGGGGCCCTGGTGGTATTTCATCCCGATCGTCCTGCTCGGCCTGTTCCCCTGGTGCGGATTCCTGCCGGCGGGCGTGGGCAGCGCCGTTCGCGGCGGCTGGAAGGAGCGCGGGAAGAACGCCGACACGTGGTTCTTCGTCATCTGGGCGGGATTCATCTTCGTGTTCTTCTCCGCCTCGCATTCAAAGCTCCCCCCCTACATCCTGCCGGCGTTCCCCGCCTTTGCCGTGCTGATCGGCCGGTGGCTCGCGCCCAGCCTCCCCGAGGGCTGGCTCCGCCTGCGCGGCGGATTGCGCGTCTTCAGCTTCGCCGCCGGCCTGCTCGCGGCCGCCCTGTCCGCCGCCGTGCTCCGGCCGGCGATGATCCACGGATTCTCCGAGGCCCAGGCGCGGGGGTTGCGCCCGGCCGCCTTCGCGCTGGCGGCGGTCCTGCTTCTCGGCGGCCTTCTCGCGCCCGCGCTCGCGCGCGCCGGCCGCATCCCCGCGGCGCTCGCAACCGTCGCGGCAACCATGGTCATTTTCTGCGGCATCCTCACCTTCGCCGCGGGGGGAATCCAGCGGCCGGGCACGAAGGACCTCGCGCTCTACGTGCGGGCGCACGCCGGGCCGTCCGACCGCGTCGTCCACTATCACGAGTTCTTCCACGATTTCACGTTTTACGCGGCCCGCGTTGTGGACGTCGTCGGCTTCAAGGGCGAACTCGAGCCCGAGGAGGATCCCGCGGCCCGCGCCAGCGGGCGCTTCCTCGACGACGACTCCTTTCGCAGGCTCTGGCGGCAGCCCGGCCGCGTCTTTGCCGTCGCGCGCAAGAAGGACACGGGGAAGCTCTTCGCCGACCCCGCGTTCACTTATCATTTGCTCGCGGAGATCGAGGACCATTGTCTGTTCAGCAACAAGCCCTGATGACCGCCCCCGCCACACCGAAGGATTTCCTGCCGTTCACCCGCCCGACGATCGACGAGGCAACCATCGCCGGCGTCGCCGAGGTGCTGCGCTCGGGCTGGATCACATCCGGGCCGCAGGTGAAGGCGTTCGAAGCGGCGCTGTCCGGCTGCTGCGGCGGCCGCCCGGTGCGGGCGTTCAATTCCGGAACCGCAACGCTGGAGACCGGGTTGCGCATCGCCGGCGTCGGACGCGGACACGAGGTGATCACCACGCCGCTCACGTGGGTGGCGACAAGCAATGTCGCCCTTGAAGTCGGCGCCCGCCCCGTGTTCGTCGACATCGACCCGGTCACGCGGAACATCGACCTGGACCTCGTCGAGGCGGCCGTCACGCCCGCGACGCGCGCAATCATCCCCGTCGATCTCGCCGGCCTGCCCGTTGATCGCGACCGCCTGTACGCCCTCGCGGGGAAACACCGGCTCCGGGTCGTGGAGGACGCAGCCCAGGCGTTCGGCAGCGAATGGCGGGGACAGCGCATCGGCGTCGGCGGCGATCTTGTCTCCTTCAGTTTTCACGCCAACAAGAACCTCACCACGATCGAGGGCGGCTGCCTCGTGCTGCATGACGAGCGCGAGGCAAGGCTGGCCGAACAATACCGCCTGCAGGGGGTCGTGCGGTCGGGCTACGACGGGATGGAGGTGGAGGTGCTCGGAGGCAAATTCAACCTGACCGACGTCGCGGCGCGCGTCGGGCTGGGACAGCTTCCGCACCTGGCCGAATTCACGGCCCGGCGCCGTGAGCTTGCGCGGAACTACTTCGCGGCGTTTGCCGGCTCCCCCGCCGCGGCCCTCGGCCTGCGTCTGCCGGTCGCCGATCTCACCCAGAGCAACTGGCACATGTTCCAGGTCGTGCTGCCCGAGGAACGCCTCGACATTCCCCGCGCCGGGGTGATGGCCGCGATGCACGACGCCGGCATCGGCACCGGCGTGCATTACCCCGCGATCCACCTGTTCGCGCTCTATCGGAAGATGGGCTGGAAGGCCGGCGATTTCCCGCACGCCGAATTCGCGGGCCGCAATCTCCTGACGCTCCCCCTGTTCCCGGCCATGACCCAGGACGACGTCATGCGCGTCGTCCGCACGCTCGTCGGAATCCTCGACGCCCACCGCCGCTAGCAGCCTGTCGGTTCATACAGCCAGACGCGGTCCATATGGAAATCAGGAACTCAGGTCACCTTTCAAGCGCACGATCCTCCCGGACCCGCCGTTCCGCGCTGCTGGCTTCCAAGTGTCAATGTTTTCCGCTTTCCCGCTTTTCCGCTTTCCCGCTTTCCCGCTTTTCCGCTTTTCCGCTTTCCCGCTTTCCCGCTTTTCCGCTTTTCCGCTTTTCCGCTTTGCTCCCGCTCTTCTTCCCGTTAGCCCCATCCCGCTCTCTTCCGTGTCCTCACCGTCTTCAGCCGTTTTCCTCTCGGTCGTAATTCCCGTCTTCAACGAGGAGGCCAGTCTGCCGACGCTCTTCCGGCGCCTGTACCCCGTGCTCGACGGGCTCGGCCGGCCCTACGAGGTCGTTTTCACGAACGACGGCAGCGCCGACCGTTCCTTCGCGCTGCTGCGCGACCAGCACGGCGCGCGGCCCGACGTCACCCGCATCATCGACTTCAACGCGAACTACGGCCAGCACATGGCCGTCATGGCGGCGTTCGAGCGGGTGCGGGGCGAGGTGATCGTGACCCTGGACGCCGACCTGCAGAATCCGCCGGAGGAGATTCCCAAGCTGCTGGAGAAGATCGACGCAGGTCATGATTACGTCGGCGGCTACCGGCTCGACCGGCACGACTCGATATTCCGCAAGGGGGCGTCGAGACTCATCAACTTCGCCCGCCGCAAGACAACGAACATCGAGATGACCGACCAGGGCTGCATGATGCGCGCCTACCGGCGGGCCGTGGTCGAGGCGATCGTGCGCAGCGGCGCGATCAACACCTTCATCCCCGCGCTCGCCTACAGCTTTTCGGGCAACCCGGCGGAAGTGGGCGTCAGGCACGAGGAGCGCCACGCCGGCGTCTCCAGTTACTCCCTCTACAAGCTCATCCGGCTCAATTTCGATCTCATCACCGGCTTCTCGCTTGCGCCGCTGCAGATCTTCACGCTGTTCGCCATGGCCTGCGCGGCGGGCAGCTTCGCGCTCGTGCTCGTGCTGGCCTATTACCGGCTGTTCCTCCATGACGACACGAAGGGGGTCTTCACGCTCTTCGGCATCCTGTTCTTCCTGGTCAGCGTCACGATGGTCGGCATCGGCCTCATCGGCGAGTACGTCGGCCGCACCTACCAGGTCGTCCGCACGCGGCAGCGCTACCACGTCCGGGAAGTGCTGGAAACGAGGTGATTTCGCGAAGCCTCCGGGCCTCCCGCCGCCGCTCCCCCTCCTGCGGCTGACCCGCCCCCATCCCGCCCCAGGCCATGTCCAAGCCCCGCATCCTTTTCTTCGGTTACAGCGAGATCGGCTTCACCTGCTTCGACCTCCTTCTCGGCCGCGGCGACAACGTCGCGGGGCTGGTCACCCACGAGGACAACCCGGATGAGAAGATCTGGTTCAAGACCCCCGCGGTGGCGGCGAGGGCGAAGGGCATCCCGGTCTTCACCCCGGAGAAGGTCAACACGCCCGAGTGGATCGAGAAGATCGCCGCGTTGCAGCCCGACCTGATCCTTTCGGCGTATTACCGCAACATGATCAGCCCGAGGATCCTCGCCCTGCCGCGGCTCGGCGCCTTCAATCTTCACGGTTCCCTGCTGCCGAAATACCGCGGCCGCGCGCCCATCAACTGGGCCGTGCTTCATGGCGAGCCCCGCATCGGGATGACGCTCCACCGCATGGTCAGGGCGCCCGACGCCGGGGCCATCGTCGACCAGGAGGGCGTCGACATCGGTCCGCGCGACACCGCGGAACAGGCTTTCCGCAAGGTGCTGCCATGCGGCCGGCGCGTGCTCGAGCGCCAGATCGACGCCCTGCTCGCCGGCGCCGCGAAGGAAACCCCGCAGGACGAGTCGCAGGCAACGTACTTCGGCGGGCGCAAACCCGAGGACGGCCGGATCGTGTGGTCGCAGACCAGCCGGCAGATCTTCAACCTCATCCGCGCGGTCACGGATCCCTATCCGGGCGCGTTTACCGACGTCGGTTCCGCCCGGCTGATGGTCTGGTGGGCGGAGCCGGATTCACCCGCGGCGCAGGGCCTCCGCGGCCCGCCCGGCAGGATCCTCTCCCTCAATCCGCTCGTCGTCGCAACCGGCGACGTCGCGCTCGAACTCACCCGCGCCGAGTGGCGGGACGTCACGGAGGCGCCAACCCTGCGGATCGGGGGGATGCTATAGCGGCGGAGCCCGCCGGGTGGCGGAGCCAACCCGGCTCCACCCTCTTGCGCATCGTAAGCTCATGGAGGACGAGATTCCCGCCGAACCGCGCCCGTGTTAATTGCTGCGGCGGAGCCGTAGTGCGGAGCTTCAGCCCGCACTCATTTGGGACAGACCCAACCGTGGTCGCTTGGGCACGCCGGCAAGGGTTTGTTCCTGCAGCCGGCCCAAGATCCTCACTGCTCTTCCATCGAATCAAAAAGCCATCCAGCTCATTTGTTTTTCGTCGGTGCTAATGAGGACTCGCAGCAACGGGCCGAGCGCCCCCATTCTTCGGGCGTGTGATCAGGATGGCCCTCCGCAGGAATCTGCACCTTCCATCTGCCTGTCTCAAATATCAGCCCCTCCGCCTCAGCTTGAGGGTACTCATCCCACCAATCTTCCCCGGTTTGCTGATGGACTATGGCATCCCTCGCGCATTCCGCCGTTGAATGTTTTCCGAGCAACCGCCAACCCTCGTTAACGTCCTTAAAATAGAGACCGAATTGACCACTCTCCTCAATCAAGTTCCTAATTCCAAAGAAACCGCGCCCCGTGTCGAAATTGTGTTGTAGTAGACTGTAGTTCATATCGTTTTTCCCTTTCCCTGTTGCGCTGCTACGCTGGTCCTACTTCTCGATCTTAGGCCATTCTTTTTTTAAACGCCTTAAATCAGGTCCTGACTTTTGGCAGGAGACTGTTTGCGTGTCGTCGAGATTCAATGCGCAAGCGCAAGGGCGAGGCGGAAGCCGAGGATGCTGCCGATGTTGTCCGGCCCAGTGCCGAGGCGGTAGGTGGAACGGCAGTCCTGAGCGGAGTTAAAACAACTGCCACCACGGAGGACGCGACGGGAGCCCGAAGCAGGACCCTTCGGGTCAGTGACGCTGCCACCCGGGTAGTTGCCAAGCCAATCCCTGCACCATTCCCAGACATTGCCGTGCATATCGTAAAGGCCCCACCCATTGGGCTGTTTCTTCCCCACCGGATGCGTCGTCTTGCCGCTATTCTGATCATACCAAGCCATCGCGTCGAGGTCCCCAGCGTGCGACCCTGTGGTCCCGGCCCGGCATGCATACTCCCACTGTGCCTCGGTTGGCAGCGTGTACGCGTAGCCGTCCGGCAGGCGGCCGGCTTGACGCTCCCGCTCCGTCACCTTCCTGCAAAACTCCATCGCGTCGGTCCAGGAGACGTTTTCAACAGGCTCGTCTGGTCCAGTATTTTCTATGGGCGAGGGATTTCTCCCCATCAGCTCAACCCACTGGAGCTGCGTCACCTCGAATTTGCCCAGCCAGAACGTACGCGTGATCGTTACCAGTGTCTGCGGACCTTCATCTTTGGAATGCCCGCTCTCTGAGGTGGGGCTGCCCATGGTAAACTCGCCAGCGGGTATCGGCACCAACTCCAAGCCCAAGTCAGGGATCGACCACGACTGCCCCTCCCTGGGACCGCGTGCAGAGATGATCGAGGCAGAGCCGCTGGACTCGGATGGCGAAGAATCAACTATAGCAGAAACAGTCGAGCGGGTCTTGGCAATATCGATTTCCTTTTGAATTTCTCTACTGCGCTGTTGCGCTGCCAGAGTCCTCTCGCGGCCAAGACGACCCTCAAGCGCGTCTCGATCCTTCGCAGCAAAATCACTGCCCGAAGCCGCGGCTATATTATACCAAGCCAGCGCTTCGATTTCGTCCTTGGACACGCCGTCGCCTTTGGAATACATCAGCCCCAGATCGTATTGGCCGTAAGCCTCCCCCTGATTCGCCGCCCTACGATACCACTTGATTGCCTCCGTGCTGTCTTTTGCCACGCCTTCGCCGTTTTCATACATCAACCCAAGGCTGATCTGAGCATCGGCTAAACCTTGTTCCGCCGCCTTGCGATACCACCTCACGGCCTCCGTGCTGTCTTCGGGCATGCCGTCGCCCTTGGCATACATCTCCCCAAGGCTAAACTCAGCCAAGGCGAAGCCTTGTTCGGCGGCCTTGCGATACCACTTCGCCGCATCGGTCCTGTCCTTAGGCACGCCGTTACCGTAGTCGTACATCAGACCGAGTTCGAACTGAGCCCTGGCCAAACCTGGGTCCGCGGCCTTGCGATACCATTTCGCCGCTTTCCCACTGTCTTTGGTCACGCCAACTCCATAGGCGAACCTTCCGCCAAGATCAGACTGAGACTGGGCATCGCCTCTTTCGGCCTTGGCTTTGATTTCATCGAATGTCGCCACCGACCCTGTTCCCGGCCAGAACCAATATGCTAGGAATCCCAGCGCCAGCGCGACCAAGCCGGCGACGAGTGTAATTCTTCTTTTGCGCTTCGCTCCCTTTGAGCGGAGCCGTCTCGGCTTTGGCAGCTTCGGCGCGGGAAGCTGCGCTGATCTGAGTCGGCGCAGATGCAATATCCGCCATCACGGGAGGCCAAGAGGAATCCGACACGCCATTATGCATATCGACGCAACGTCGGGCGAATCCTCCAGGGATCCATACCGTGCTTAGGTAGGCCAAAGTCAGCATCGGGAGAGCCACTCCTGCTGCCACCCCAACAGAAAATGCTACAGACCCGGAAGCCAAGAAACCAAAGCACGTGAGATAGAATCCCCAAAGCAATGCCGACAATAACGACCGTCCCAACGTCCAAGAAGCCAGATCCTTGATCCCATGCTTCTCAAATCGTTTAGCTGCATGCAATCGATGTACCCCGCCAAACGCAAAACCAGCACTGACCACCACCAGGAGCATCAAGAATCCTTCTGCATCGCCAATACCTCCCGATCGCTGAGTAACTACTCTCATCGTAGCTCTCACCATTACCGGCTGACCAAAGATCAGCGTGCAGCACAGGCCAATCCCATACTGCCATCTCCACGTTCGCAGTTTCCCTTGATACCAGGGAGCACCCTTCGGACTCATCGCAACTGCAGGCGCTGCCTTTTCGCTAGGCACCAAGGGTGGTTCCATAACTGACTTTCCTTCGCGGCTTGGCGCCTTTGCTTGAGGTGCCTTTCCGTCAGCAGGTAGCGTGCCGTCGCGCGCCCCCACGGCGCGACCAATGTCGCTGCCTACATTCTCCGTTCCATATCCCGCAATGCCCAGTCGCCGCGCCACGTCGCCCGCGGTTTGCGGCCGCTGCGTCGGATCCTTCTCCAGACAAGTCGCGATCGTTTCCTCCCAACCTGCGGGGATCGCCTCGCCCACAATTCCCAACTCGGAACGCCGCTCGGCGACCGGTGGCGGCGTCACGCTCTGCACCTGCCTGGCAATGTCGCCGGTAAAAAACGGTGGCCGGCCGGTCAGCAATTCGTAAAGGGTGGCGCCAAGCGCATAGATGTCATCCGTCGCCCTTGCTTTCTTCCCAAGCAGTTGCTGCGGGCTCATGTACGGCAGTGTTCCGCTCGTATCCCCGCCCTTGCCTGTGAGCCGCGTGAAACTCTCCGACAGGCTCCGCGCGATGCCGAAATCCGTCACCTTCACCGCGCCGCCCGACGTGACCAGAATATTGGCCGGCTTCAGATTCCGGTGGACGATCTTTGCCTGGATATGCGCGTAGTCCAATGCCGCGCAAAGCTGCGTCACCAGCGGAGCGAGCGGCCCAACGCCAAACACCTTGCCGGGCTGCTGCAACCGCAGGTGGGAGAGCGTGGTACCATCGACGAATTCCATCGAGACGGCAGCAATGAGGCCTTCGCGCTCGAACTGGTGGATGCGCACGATGTTGGGATGCGTCAACCGCCGGGCGTGGCGCGTCTCGTCCTTCAACTCGTCGACGGCCGCGGCGTCGCGCGCCACAACTTCGGGCAGGAACTTCAGCGCCACCGGTTCGCCCAGCTCCGCGTCACGCGCCCGCCAGACCACATCCATGCCGCCCGCGCCCAACTCCGATTCGAGTACATAGCGTCCAAACAACATCTGCCCCGCCTTCAGCCCGCGCACCGTCGGAAAATCGTCGGGATCTGCGCGCTGGGTTGGGCGGTCGCCGGGATCGGCAGGATCGACCGGGGTTTCATTGCCATTCGCCACGTGCTGATTAGTAGCGAAGACGCGACGCGCCTTCAACGGAATAATCCAGACCCTAGTCGCAGAGGGTGCGTGACTGGAATCTAGCCCAGGCAGCCGAAACGATGCAGTCGGATGCAAGGCTGAATCGCCGGCGAGGTAGGGCGCGACGGCCCGGCGGTCCGTCCTTACCCGCGAATCGTAGGCCAGGGCACACCCCCATATAATCAGGCACTGGACCCGTCCGTGAGATTGGGTGCGATAATTGCCCCGACCTCATCGTTCCCGGCCAGATTCCAGTCACACACCCGGTCGCAGACCGGCGCTACGCCTTCTAGAGCGGAGTCCGGCGACCCCGCCTTACAGTTTCCTGCAAAGCAGGAAACTGTTTGCGTGTCTTTTCCCGGCTTTCATGGTTAATCCTCCGACCTGGATTCCACACCCATGCCCCTCAAAGTACTGATTCTCGGCGCCAACGGATTCATCGGAAGCTCGCTCACCCACGCGATCCTCAAGCAGAAGGACTGGGAGGTCTACGGGATGGACGTGGGGGACCACAAGCTGGGCAACTGCCTCGGCAATCCGCGCTTCAGGTTCGTCGAGGGCGACGTCACCATCTCGCGCGAGTGGATCGAATACCATGTCAAGAAGTGCGACGCCGTCCTGCCCCTCGTCGCGATCGCGAACCCCGCGCAGTATGTCAAGGATCCGCTCAAGGTCTTCGAGCTCGATTTCGAAGCCAACCTCGAGACCATCCGAAAATGCGTGAAATACAGGAAACGCATCATCTTCCCCTCCACCTCGGAGGTCTACGGCATGTGCCCCGACGCCGAGCTGAACGAGGAGACCAGTTCGCTCGTCTACGGGCCGATTGAAAAGCAGCGCTGGATCTACGCCAGCTCGAAGCAGCTCCTCGACCGCGTCATCTACGCCTACGGGGTGCGCGACGGCGTCGACTACACGCTCTTCCGGCCGTTCAACTGGATCGGCCCCAAGCTCGACAATGTCTTCGAGCCCAAGGAGGGCAGCTCGCGGCTGTTCACCCAGTTCATCTCGAACGTCATCTTCAAGAAGCCCATCCAGCTTGTGGACGGCGGCAGGCAGTGCCGGTCGTTCACGTTCATCGACGACGGCGTGGACGCGCTTTTGCGCATCATCGAGAACAAGGACGGCTGCGCCTCGCGCCGGATCTTCAACCTCGGCAACCCGAAGAACAACGTGAGCGTAGCCCGGCTCGCGGAGCTGATCATCGCAGCATTCAAGGGGTACCCGGAATACCGCGGGCACGCCGAGCAGGCGCAGGTCGTCGTCGTCCCGTCAGACCAATATTTCGGCAAATACTACCAGGACATCCAGAACCGGGTGCCGGCGATTGGAAACGCCCGGCGGTGCCTCGGCTGGGAGCCCAAGGTCGACATCGAGGCCGCCATCCGCCTCACCCTCGACTACCACCTCGCGCACAAGGACTACCAGCTCGAGTAAGGCGGTCCGGCTTCGAGGTGCGCATCAGGCTGCCGTTTTTCGTTTTCAGCTTTCAGCGTTTCAGCTTTCAGTTTTCCCTTTCCCGATGCCGATCCGCCTAGCCCTGAAAGCCGACGCCGACACCGATCGCGGCACGCGCATCGGCGTGCCGAATCTGGCGGCCGACTGCCGCGAATTCGGGGCGCCCGCGTGTTTCCTGTTCTCACTCGGCCCCGATCAGACCGGCCGGGCAGTCACCCGGATCTTCCGCCCCGGTTTTTTGAAGAAAGTCAGCCGCACGAGCGTCGTCTCGATGTACGGCCTTCGCACGCTGCTCAACGGCACCCTCCTGCCCGCCCCACACATCGGCAGGCGGAACGCCGCGGCGATGCGCGCGGTGCGCGACGCCGGGTTCGAGGTGGGCATCCACGGCAACAACCACTATCGCTGGCAGGACCACGTCCACCGCATGAGCCTCGACGAAGTGCGGGCGGAATTCGCCGCGGCGCGCGCCGAATTCCGGCGCATCTTCGGCGCCGGGGCGCAGACCGCCGGGGCGCCCGGCTGGCAGAGCAACGCCCGCAGCCGCGCGGTTTATGACGAGGCCGGCCTCCTCTATGCGAGCGACACGCGCAACGGGCCGCCGTTCTTTCCGCGCATCGACGGGCGCGTGTTCGGGACGCTCGAGATCCCTAGCACGCTGCCCACGTTCGACGAATTGCTGGGCCGGCCGGAGTTTCCCGACGATCGCATTGTGCCGCATTACCTCGGGCTTCTCCGGGACGGCCAGCCCAACGTGCTCACGATCCACGCCGAGATCGAGGGCATGGGCAAACGCGCGCTGTTCCGCGAACTGCTCCGCGCCTGCCGGAACCGCGGCGTCGAGTTCATCCGGCTCGACAGCCTCGCGCGCGAGCTGCTTGCGCACCGCGCGGTCGTGCCCGTGCGCGACCAGGTCATGGCGCCCATCGACGGCCGCTCCGGCCTGGTCGCCACGCAGTCCGGCTGGGAGCCTGTCGGGCTTCGCCCTCCCTGCTCCTAAACAAACGGCGGACGCCGTTTGGATTGCCCGCCCGTCAATTATTTGACGACAAGTTGGACGATGTCACCGCCCCAGCCCTTGTCTTCCCACCAGGCGATGCCCTCGTGGACCATTGAGAGATGAATTGTATAGTGGCCGGGCGAGGCCGGAGTCACCACGGTCATGCTCAACGCGACGGTTTGATTGGGCTCAAGCGGCGGAACCTGCGTTCGCAGCGTGGGTGGATCATCCACCGTTCGCCCGGAATCATCAAAGATCCTGTAAGAGAGGAAGACGCTGAAGCGGGCCATCGCGACCGGAGCAATCCCTTGATAGTGGAGGACGACCGGAATCTCGATCTTGTCGGCGGGCCGGCAGACCAGCGATTTCACCGTCGTGCGGGGGGCGATCGATGGCACAACGAATTCCATGACGATTCCCGCCCGTTGGATGATCGAAGGATTCCAGGTGGTGACGAGGGCGACAGACGATTCGGGAATTTTGAGGCCGGCGAGCAGGTGGCGGCCATTCTCCAGGGTCGGCGCGGTGAGAAAGAGAGCAAATCCGGGAACGCCCGGGAGGTTCCCGCTGTAGCCGTTGAAGGTCCGCCCGTTGTTGCGGAGCGCGGCGGACCACGCGTCGAGATGGAGCGCGTAGGCGTCTTGATTGGTTTCACCGGGCGCGAAGAGGAGCGGCTTGGAGGCGTCGAGCTTCCGCCATTGTTCACGCACGGCAAGGGCGCGGTCCCGGGCAATCTCCTTGGAGTAGGATGGTTCCCCAAGCGAAAACGTGTCCAACGGAAGCAGGCAGGCAGCGAGGAGCGCAAGCAGCCGGAGAGACCGGGTCGTGGAACGCAGGAGTTCCTGGAGCAGAAGCGCGGCGAGCACCGACTGGAGGACGGCGAGCGGATAGGCAATGCGTGAAACGCAGCGGAAGGCGCAGAGGGCCGGAATTCTCTCGCAGAGAAGGAGGTACGGGGATCGTCCGGAAGCGGACCAAGCGGTTGTGCCAACGAGAATCGCAAGCCATGCGAAGAGAATACAGGCGATGGTCTGCCACGGCAGGTCGGAGCGGCGGCGGTCCCGCCTGAACCAAAGATATGGCAGGGAGGCAAGACCGAGTATCCAGATGATCCAGCCTGAGAAGAGAAGATTCTCGACCGGGTTGATCCCAGTAGACGGGGGCAGAAGATTCTGCCGGTGATAGAGGAAGCTGAAGGGCGAGGCTGAAAACCAGGAAGACCAGCGCGGGGCGTTCATCACGACTTCCGCAATGGAACGCGTGCCGTGTTGCCGGCTGAAAGCGGCATAGGGCTCGTAGATCCACAGGAGCGCCAGAACAGAGACGAGCCCGGCGCCGGCGATAAATCCGAATTGGCGCAGACGCGAAGGGGTCACCGCCGGGCGCCATGACAATGATGGGACGGTGACCGCCAGCCATGCAGAGCCAAGAAGGAGGATGATCCAAGTGCAGAAATAGCCGTCGTAAAGGTAGCAGTAGTGCTGGTAGGTGTAGAACAGAATGGCCGGAACCAGGTAGGCGAGGTTGCGCCGGCGCCACGCGCGCACGAGGAAAAGGAGCGTGAGAATGAACGGAAAGAAGGGGAAAATCTGAGGATGGTAGGACTGGAGTGCCAGGGCGCACGAAGAGGTGCCGAGGAACACACAGGGGACGCACAGCCAGGGGGAGACTTCGAGTTCGCGCAGCAGCGCGTACAGCGAGAGCGCGTTGAGGAGGCCAATGACGATGAGCCAAAACTGGAAGGCATTCTCAATGTCGCAACCGAGCAACCGGAAGGCCGCGTAAATAAAGGCGGTCCCCAGGTGGTTGTCGCTGTAGGCCAGGGTTCCGGGGACGGGATAGAACTGGCCGGGCGACCAGAGTGGATAGATACCGCGCCAGGCGCGAAAAACATGTTCGAGGATGAGATTCTGGAGCCGCCCGTCGCCGAGATCCCCCGGCATTCGCGCGAAGCCTGAAAAAACGACGGACTGGCAAAGATGGAGGACGGAAAGGACCCCGGAAAGAAGGGCGGGGCCGATTTCGCGGAATGGTATGAGCCGGTGAAGGGGCGATTGGACGGGCTCGGTTGTCATCGGCGAAAGGCAGCGCTCTGTCGGTCAGCGTTAGATCAGGGCGGGCATCCGTCAATGGACGATTACACCGCCCAGGAACCGCCATAGGCCTTGACCACTGTCCCCGGTCCTGCCAGTCACCAAGCTTTAGACCATCTGGCCTCTCTGTGCTCCGCCACCAACCTGCACGTCAATCGCATCATGCCATAAGTCGTCCGGCCCAACGATGTGGAGTTCCAGGCCATTGCGCGGACACTCCGCATAATGTTTTGTGTGGCATGCATGGGAAAACAACCAACGTAGATTCCATTTGTTGTTAAGAACCTTTCCGAACAGAAGAATATGAGCACTACCAGAGAAAAAACGGTTCTTCAGGAAATCGTGTGGGTTTGAGCTGATGGCAGATGGATGCTGAGATCGAGTTTGCCGCAGAAAAACAGGATGCGGACGCGGTAGTTGGCGAAGCGCCGGAAGCCGCGGGCGTCAGCCTTGATGGCTTGGATCCGAGAGTTGAAGCCCTCGGTCAAGGCATTGGTGATCGGATGCATGAAGTAGTTGAGCAGTCCGAGCAGATGATCCTTGAAGGTGAGAGCCACCTTCTTCAGCGGTTCGAGTTTGGATCGGCGGACGGTGCGGAACCAGCGGGTGAAGAAGTCCAGGCCACTGGCTTGGTCCGGTTGCGCCCAGAACTCGACGAAGGTCTCCTTGTGCGCCCATGCGCGAGCCGTCTTCAGATCCCGTTCACACAGCTCCTCAAAGCGCAGGGCTCGGTCGCCTGTGACCGCGGCTCCTTGCAGCCACAGGAATTTGGTGTCCTTGAGGCTTTGATCGCCCTCGGCCAGGAGCCGGCGGTGTTCCTCTTTGCGGACCTTGTCAACGGCTTCGTTGAGCAACTTGGACACATGAAACTTGTCGTGGACGATCTGCGCTTGCGGCGCTGCTTGGCGAGTTGCCGCCGCAAAATCGGCCCCCATGTCCATCGCCGCCGCCGCGATCTGCGAGCGTTGGGGCTCCGGCAGGCTTTCCCACAACGTCACCGCCTGCTCGGTATCCCGCCCCGCCACCACTTCCAGCACGCGTTGTCCCTTCAAGTCGGTCATCAACGACACGTAGTCTTGACCGCGACCAAAGCTCTTTTCATCCAACCCGACATAACGTACATGCTCCGTCGTGCGCCGCTGCAATCCCCGCGCGACCGCGCGTTCCAAGATCCGCTGCACGCTGTCCCAGTCCAAGCCAAGCAAATCGGCAGCCTGCGTCAGCGACCGGCTGGCCTCGATCACCTTCACGGCATGGGCTTCAAAGGCTGCGGTGAAGCGCGAACCCGCCTCCGCCCACGGGACCTTCACCTGCAAGATCCCATCCTGCTCACAAGCACAACGGGGCACCGCGCACACCAGTTGCACTTCGTGTCCCATCACATCCAGATGCCGCCAACGTCGTTCGCGTTTGTCGTGCAGCGCCCCCACCTGGCCGCAAGCCGGGCACACCGGCCGCGTCCTTCCTGGCCATGCCACCCGAATGGTCACCCGCTGCAGACTCGGCTCTCGTGTCACCTCGCTGACCTCCCATGGAGCGACAACGCCTAACAGCCCGGCGTAATGTCTCTCGATGCTTGAATCATGAATCTCGCCCATTCCCCATTCTACCGCCTTCACCCAGCCTTACCCACACGAAAACCGGGAGAACCGAAAAAACGGTGGATATCGGCGGGAAAAACTACGTTCTCACGTCAGATGACGATTATCTGGCACAGATCGAGAATGGTTTTGAACCGGATATGGTGAGACTTTTCAGAGCAGTGGCGGCCGGCTCTGAAGTCATCCTGGATGTTGGCGCCAACATCGGGTGCACCGCGCTGCTGTTCGGAGATCTGGCCAAAATCGTCTACGCATTTGAACCCTCGCCCACGACATTTGCATTTCTCGCGAAGAATGTCGCGAGATCCGGTCTGAAAAACGTGGTCCTTCAGAATTTCGGGCTGGGAGCGGAGTCGGGCGAGTACCCGTTGACCTTCTGGCCCTCCAATCGATCCGGCGGTTTTGTCTCCAATAGAACGCGGGCCAGCGCCGGCCACACGGTGGAGAATGTGATCATCCGCCCGATGGATGAGATCCTGCGTCCATTGAACCTGACGAGAGTGGACTTCATAAAGATCGATGTGGAGGGATTTGAGGGGCATGTGCTGCGCGGGGCGAAACAGACATTGGCCAGCTTCAGGCCGGTGGTCGTGCTGGAGTTGAATCATTGGTGTCTGAACGCGCTTCAGCGGACCTCGATCCCGGATTTCTTTGATTTTCTTCGTTCGGTGTTTCCCGTTCTTCTGGCAGTCGATGGCGGGAGGTATTTGGATCTGCATGACGATGGCGAGAGCTATATCGTGATGTATCATCATATAATGCATATGCTTTTCCCGAGCATTTTGGCGGCTTTCGACGATGGCAGGTTGGAAAGGTTCAGGTCCCTGTATCAGCACCACTTCATTGCGTAGCATGGTGTCATGACCAAGTGTTTGGACAGGGGGATGGCAGGGCGGTTTTGATTTCGGCCGGTCTTGGATCGCGCCGGCGGGCACGTGGGCTGCAGGAAACCTCGGGGGCGCTGCCTCCGATGTAGGGCCGTCGCTTGACGACGGACCATGATCCGCCGACGTAGGGTCGCCGCCGTTTCAAAAGGCTTATGGCATCTCCATCGCCTCCGATTCCGGTGAGTTGTTCATCAAACCCGCGAGCGCAGCCTGGAGCCGAAAGGCTGCGCAGCGAGCGGGGTTTGTGAGCAACTCTCCCCGTGTCGGCGATGGCCCGATCGCTGTTTTGGTCCCATGTTTGATGGGCTTCCCCACGATCTGCTTGCACTGCACACCTGGGCGCACGAGCTGCGGGCGCGCTTCCGCACGGGAAGATCGCCGTCGCCCTCGAGCAAACCAAAAGACGCCACGCCAAGGACTGTCCCTTCATTCAACCCCTTGTGAGAACCCGGGCCTATTGGTTCTCCAGCTCTTCAGACGGGTAACTTCGGAAAAGCCAGGCGGGACGCTTGGGATTGGGATGCCCTGTTTTAACGAAGCGCGTGAACAGGTATTGTCCAAGGTCGTGGCGGCGGAACTCCAACAGGGGGCGAAGCTGTGCGAGTGACGCTTCGCTGATAAAGTCGAGGCAGCGATTTTCATGCACATCCGCGGTAAATCGAATCTCCAGTTGAAACCCGCACCATTTCAGCAGCAAATATAGCTCGTGCATAATGTATTCACGATTATGCCTTCCCAAGGGTCCGTAACCGGAGAAGGGATCATAGATATTGCCGCCGGCGATCAGCCGGGCCACGTTTTCCAACCGCGCGAGATTCGGGGTGGTCAGGATCAAATGCCCCCCAGGACGGAGCACGCGGTTGATCTCCCTCAATGCGGCCAGTGGATCGTTCGTCAAATGCTCCAACAGCTCACAGAACAGAATCGTGTCAAAGGATTCGGCCTCGTACGGAAAACGTTCGGTTTCGGCGTTGAAATGGTCGAACGCAAGCGTTTCCTCCCGAACCGACCCGTCGGCAGCTGGCATGGCCACGCGCTGTGACCTCAGCGTAAATCGAGGGTCGAAGAAATTGGCCAGCGTAAGTTCAAATCCCGTGAAGGCCCGGAGAAGGTAGGTGGTGAAATAGGGATTAGAGCCAATTTCGAGCATTCGCGGGCCGCAATTTGCCGTCAGACCATAGGTGTAAAGAAAACGGCGCCAATCCTGATTGCAGTATTCAACGAGTTCTGGCGGCGCTTTTTCCACCCGGACCTGCTGCAAAAGGGCGAGCGTTTGCAGCTCATCCCGGCCGGGCGGGAGAGGCAGTGGCGGTCTCAATGGGAAAAGGCCCGTCAGTACATAGTCTTTCATGGTGTTGGTTGAATCAGTCTGCCGCGCAGAGAAGCGACGAAGCCCGCAAAACGCAACGGGGCAATCAGAATGTCGTCGAACCGCAATCTCTCAGCCGATGAGTTTTCCCTCGCAAAAGCTTGTCCGGCCTGCCTACGTCGGGACATATTCCTGCGTCGCCCTTGGATCAATTGCGTCGACCCTTTCCAATGGAGAACATAGAGAATCAACGCTCCCCGGACAAACACCCGCCCGAGCCCGCGTCGGCTGATCCGGCGCCATTGCGGCCGGCTGATTTGATTGCGAGGCTGGGCATCGACGGACTTAACCGGAATGCCGACGGATATTACCGCAAGATCGGAGACTTTTCGCAGATCCACTGCAAACCGTTCGCCGCGTTCCACGAAAGCCACATTTTGCTTTACCACCTCGCGCTCTTGTTCGGCGGGCGCACATGCACGCCGGAATGGATGTCCTGGATTTCGGCTGCGGCGTCGGCTGGCTGGGTAGGATTTTCCGTCAGATGGGTTGTAGTGTGACATTCCTTGACGTTTCCGCGACGGCGATCAGGGAGGCGGAACGTTTTGCGAGCGCGTCGCCTCCAATAGGATCATCGCCCTTTCCCAGGTCATGCCGGTTCCTGGTTTTCGACGGACTGAAGATCGATTTGCCTGACGCGAGCATGGATCGGATCATCTCTTTTGACGCATTTCACCATATTGCTAATCCGGACCAGGTTCTTGCCGAATTCTATCGCGTGCTCAGACCGGGTGGATTGGTGGCATTTTGCGAGCCCGGATTTGGTCACTCTCAATCAGGAGCGGCTCAACGCGAAATGCGCGATTTCGAAACTCTAGAGAACGACATCGATCTCAAAGGGCTCTGCCGGACCGCCCGTACGATCGGGTTCACGGAATCCAGACATCACATTACTCGCGACCCCAGCCTTGTGCTGACGCCGGAGGAGTTCTTCGCATTCCATGACGGGCAGGGGCTGCCTCAACGAGTCCTCGAATCGCTGCGGCAGAAGACCCGGGCTTTCTACGTGTTCTTTTTCCACAAGGGCGAAACTGTGTTGGACAGCAGACAGCATTTGGGATTGCTCGCCGACATGGAACTCGTTTCGGAGATTCCGGGCGAGGTGACGTCGCCGGTGCAGCTCATCGATCTTCGAGTCACGAACATCGGCCCGGCGGTCTGGCTCGCGCATACGACAAGTGGGATCGGCGCCGTCAAAGTCGGCATCCATCTCGCGTCCGCGGACGGAGGCTGGTCGGACAACGATTTCACTCGCGGACTCCTGCCCCACGATGTGAGCCCGGGGGAAACCGTTCGAGTTTCTGTTCCGATCCGCCTGCCGTCTCCAAATCGATGGCGCGTTACGATCGATATGGTTTCCGAAGGTGTTTGTTGGTTTGAGAACCGTGGGTCAAAGCCCCGTGTTTTGAGATTCACGCTCTTGGAATAGGGAGCATCCACCCCTGTCAGCGAGATGCAAAGCTGTCGCGCGCAGCCGGAAAGACGCGTCAGCCTGGAGAGGCCGGCGCTGTCCCGACTTCGCCAAGACTTCGTCGCGGCGGGTTCCGGATTCAGGGTCTCGCCGTAGCTCGTAGCCGTATCCATGCAATTGACATTCGTTTCGCTGTGCGTTGTTGCCGACCAACAGGTGGAGCGCGTTGTCCCCAACGCGCTTGGAGCGTCTTGGGGACAAGCCGCCCCACCTTGACTGCATAAGTCCGGCATAGAGCGCAGGCGGGCCGGGCCGCGGGCTGCCATGATGCACCCCTGTTGCAAAAGGAGGAATTCTTCCCATTGACAACGGTCCGAAAGTTGATCTAGGAATTTTCTGGCCGGTCCTGACCGCTTGGCGGCCGATCCCCCAACCCCCGGATGAATTCCTGAACCTTGGCCCCCAAAACGGGAAAGCCCTTCGGGTTTGCCCGTGTCTTTGAGCCGCTCTCCGGGCATCCCGCTTCGAAAAACCACCACCCTCATGAAACCTCCGTGTTTTCCAATATTCGCGTCGTTTCTTCTGGCTGCGATCCCCGCTGCGGCCCAGACGAACATCTTCCCCGCGTCGGGCAACGTCGGCATCGGAACGACAACGCCGGGCACAAATCTCGAAGTCGTGGGTGCCGTCCGGACCAGCGGCACAAATCCAACGATTTCGATTCATGGCAGCGGTTTTGACATATTGCAGTGGTGCAACACGGGCGATCCGACCGATCAAAAATACACTGAGTTCATCGAGCAGAGCGGTGCATTTACCGGCAGATTCGTCAATGATGCCTATTCCCTCAGCAGCAATTGGCTATATGTCACGCGGGCGAGCGGAAGTTATCCGGCACAATCAGTCTGCTTTCCGAATGGCAACGTCGGCATCGGAACGACGACTCCGCAACAGAAATTGCAGGTTTCCGGGACGGGGAGGTTCGGCACGGACGCAAACGGCTATGTGGACATCTACAGTACTGCCACGGAGGGAGGGACGATCAATCTGCGTGGGTGCAATGGTTCGAACATGTACTTGGAGGGCGACAATGGCTTCTTCCGCATACTCAACAGTAATTTCTCGGCCCAGCTTTTCCGTGTGGACCAGAATGGAAATGTGTACATCCCAGGCAACGTCGGCATCGGAACAATGAATCCGACATATCCGCTCTCCGTCAACGGCACGATCGAGGCCAAGGAAGTGATTGTGCAAACCGGCTGGTCCGACTTCGTGTTTTCGCCGAGCTACCGGCTGGCGCCGCTGAGCGAGGTTGAGACGGTTATCAAGGCTGCCGGCCATCTGCCCGGCATCCCCTCGCAAGCGGAGGTCTCCGCGAAGGGCGTCAACGTCGGCGACATGCAGGCGAAGCTTCTGGAAAAAGTCGAGGAGCTCACCCTGTATGTCATCGCGCAGGACAAGCGCATCCAAAAGATCGAGGAAGAGAACCGCAGCCTTCGCTCAAGTCGTTGAGCCATGAAAGCGAGCACACTGTTTGTGGCCGGGCTTGGTTTCCTGGGGCTTGGCGCCATGTGCGCTTCGGCGCCGGCCATTCAGCCCCTGCAGTTCGATTCGGTGATCATTGGCGGGGCGGCCGTTCTTCAGGCCTATGTGAGCAATCCCGGCGGAACTCTGAGCAGCGCGACATTCTCGGTTTCGGGACCGGCCGTGAGGAATTCCGCCAGCTTGGGTGCCATCACATGGCCGGCGTTTCAAGCGGCCGGCACGGTGAATTTCAGCTCAGGCGTTTCGAGCGCCTCCCCGTCGGTCACCTGGTCCCCGGCGCAAACCGGCAGCTACATGGTCCAGGTGGTGGTCGTGGGCTCCTCGGGCACGACCACCCAGTATGGCTACTTCGAGACGGTCGCGGACCGGTTCATCGTCCCAACGGGCACCAGCATCGGCAGCGGGGCTGACCAGATGATCCTCGATCCGGGGGAGATCCGCACCTATGAGAACGACACCCAGCCCCCCTCCAGTTGGGTTCTCGTTCAGAACGGGGGCAGTCTGATCTTCTGGTCGGGCGGCCGGGTGGACCTCAAGCCCGGCTTCCACGCGGCCAACGGCTCGTTCTTCTGGGCCGCGGTGGATCATGATATGAACGGCTATTCCGACGTTGAGGAAGCGACCGATTCCGATGGCGATGGGATACCCGATGCATGGGAGATTGATCACGGGCTCAACCCGCTAGACCCCACCGATGCCAGTCTGATCAACCCCGACACGGGGTTGACCAACCTCCAGACGTTTAAGTCCGAGCACAAACTTCTGCCGACAGTCGACGCTGGCGTCCAATTGGTGCTGCGCACCCCCTCCAACACATTCTACGGCGTGAACACAAGCTCATGGGCGATCTCCGGTGCCTCTCCTTGATCGCCTGCTCAAGCCATTCTTACGATGTCCTCCCGCATCAAGATAGGTTTTCTGGCAATCGCCGTCGCCGCAATGGTCGCCGGGACCGCTTGGTGGATCCTCGGCCACCGGCACGGCCATGGGTTCGCCCGCGTCCGCACGCCCGCGCGGCCCGCGGTCGCCGCCCAGCAACCGTCGGCTGTATCCACGCAACCGGCCCCGGCGGAATCCCTTCAGCCGCCGGCGGTGTCTGCCGCCGAGCCTCCTGCGGCCCCCCAGCCGGAAGCCGTTGCCGCGGCCCAGCCGGTGAACCTCGCCCTCGCGCCCGTCGCCCCTGCGCCCGCGTCCGCGCCCGCCGCAGCGCCCGAGCCTCCGCCGCCCCAACAGACGCAGGAGATCGCCGGCACCGCACGGATGTACCTTGCCCACGCGCCCCTGCGCGTGCCCGAGGTCGCCGATCCTGATTCCGCCAGCAATCATCAAATCCTTCAGACCATGGTCATGAAGTCATTGCGCAGAGCCTCAGCCGCTCCACCTGCGGCCCAGCCGAAACCTTGATCGGCGGCCGATGCGCTCCGTCGAGTTTAATCCAGCCCCAGGCTTTTTTTGCCCCTCCCGATGAATTCTTTCCGCCGATTGCTGTGCCTTCCCATGCTGCTCGCAGCAGCACTCGATTCGCCCGCGCAAAACGCCCCTGCCGCGCTGTCCTCAGCGCAGGTCAATGCGCAGTGGAGCCGGATCAGCCAATATGAATTCGCGCCCGTCGCTCCGGCGGCCAACGGGGCTTCCTCGCCGGCCGTCGCGGTCGGGAACAATTCGGGCCCAGCGGGTTCGCCGATCGCAGCGGCGTATCTGCAACGTGCGGACGAGATCGACGGGTTCTGCGCGCAAAACCCGGGATTCCCGCAGCTGGGAGAGGCGAGGCGTCTCGAAGCATTGATGTTGGTCAATGCCCGCTACAACGGCCTGGATTCGATCGCGGGGCGCTGCGATGCGCTCGTGCAGAGCGTGCGTCAGGACACGACCTTGTCCCAGGAGTCACGATTCCAGCTTGCCTCGCTGGCCGACCTGCGGGCGGCGCGCGTAGGCGGCTCGGCCTCCATGAACGATCTGCTCGCGGCGGTCGAGAACACCGCGCGCGCGCTCATCCAGGAATTCCCAAACGCCCCATCAGCCTACGAATCGTTGCTGCGCATCGCGGACGACAACGTTGACGCCGCCTGCACCCGGATCGCCCAGGATCTGTTGAAAATGCCCGCGCCCCAGAACGTGGGGGACGGCGCCCGGAGGCTCCTCGATCGCTATGCCTTGGTGGGCCAGCCGCTCGCGCCATTGCTGGGCACGGCGCTGGCCTCCGGCACGCAGCCGGGATTTCGGAAGAACCACATGGCCGTGCTCTACACGTGGTCGACCGTGAGCGAGGGGCTCACCCTGGGCCAACAAATCGCCGCCGCGGCGCCGCAAGATGCCACAATCGTCGGCCTGAATCTCAACACAGATGTCGCGAGCGCCCGCAAGGTCGCCGGGGACAACAATCTTCCCGGCATTCAAATCTATGGCTCCGCGGGGCTCGATCCGAGCCTCGCCGGGCAACGTCAACTGATAGGCCACGATTTCGTGATCGTCGCCGCCCGGAATGGCGTGATCACCAGCGTTTCGGCCCGCGTCGATCTCGCCGCCAAGATTCTCGCTGCGAACCAATAGGATACGCCATGTGGCACTATCGCACCCTTCGCCATTTTCTTGCCGTCGTCTGCCTTTCCGGGCTTGCCCTGCCGCTGCACGCCGACCCTCCCACGCTGGTGTGGACTGGAATCTCGCCCGGCCAGATGATCGTTTCGGGTTCCGCTTACGCGGTGGGTGTGAACCTTCTCAACGGTCAGGTTGGTGTTTCGTACACCATAACGATCACCAGGAACGGCGGGTCTTTCAACTCGATCGTGGCCACGAACACCGGCAGCTTGCTCGTGCTCCCGCCGAAAGCGGTGACACCTCCGGACACCGGGAATGTCTACGTCAACTACCTGGCGACGGCCAGCGGCAGCGGGTCCTATTGTGCAAGCACTGCCGTCAAGATCTACCTGCCTGACAATACCCCTCCCAGCGCCCCGAGCGGACTCGTCGCGAGCGACATCCGGGCAATCGTCAATGGTTCGACACTCACCGCGCAATTCACCGTGCAATGGACCGCTTCGACGGAAAACCAGCTGATCGACCATTATGACGTTCAACTGAATGGCGCCACGGTGTCCACGGCAACTTCGCCCGGGACCGCAACCATTTACACGTTCACCGGCCTCGCCCAGGGCACCACCTACACGGTCGCGGTCCGGGCGGTGGATTGGGCTGGAAATGTCTCCAGCTGGAGTTCTCCAATCTCGGTGACAACACCCGTTTCCGACGTCACCCCGCCCACCAAGCCGGGCGCCCTGACGATTTCAGGGATCAGTTCGACAGGATTCGTCGTCGCCTGGGGAGCCTCCACCGACAATGTTGGCGTCCAAGGCTACACCGCGCAGGTTTTGCAGGGCGGATCGGTCGTTTCGTTTCAGTCACTTACTTCGACTACAACCAGCTGCCTCTTTTCCGGCCTGCAGTCCGGAACCGCGTATCAGGTCTCCGTCGTGGCCTTCGACGCCGCCGGCAACAATTCCGCTGCGCAAACCGCGAACGTGACAACCACGGGGGCTCCATCCGGCAGTCAACCGGGCAAGCCGGTTGGCTTGGCGGCGCCCATTCTGATGGACACTAGCGTGACGATTTCCTGGAGTCCGGCTGTCGACGGGCACCCGGTCGATCATTACGTCCTCAACTGCAACGGCGCCAACACGGTCCTGGGTACCGACAGCAGCACCGGCAAAGCGCTTACTTATTATTGTTTCACCGGTCTCACCGCCAGCACCGCGTACACCTTCAAGGTGGAGGCGGTTGACCCGGCCGGCAACACCTCGCCCTGGTCGGACACGTTTTGCGTCACCACTATGGGGCCGTTGGTGTCGTTGCTGCAAGACCCCCTCGATCCTTCGAGCCCCGGCTCGCCTCTGCAGGTCCCCGCCGCCACCGCCCCTGGCGTTGTTGGAACGATCGGCTCAACGGTGACGGTGGACAATCACGGCTCGGCCAATCTTGCGATTCCGCTGGCGATAGCGCCCGGGCGGCCGGCTCTCGAGCCGCAGTTGACCCTGCAATACAACAGCTCAGCCGGCAACGGTCCTCTGGGCGTCGGCTTTTCCCTGTCCACCGGCTTTCCGGAATCGATCACCCGGGGTCGTTCGATCCTGGCACGCGATGGGACCGTGCAGGGCGTGACCTTTTCGGCCACCGACAAGTTCTACCTCGATGGCAAACGGTTGCTCTGCGTCTCCGGCGTTTATGGACAGGCGGGCAGCACCTACCGCACGGAGGTCGACTCTTTTGTCACGGTCAGCGCGTTCAACCTCACGAGCGGCACGAGCATCGACTACTTCGTGATGACCGACAAATCCGGGCGGCAGTTCTCGTTTGGGAAATTCAATGGCACGATCGACGGTTTCCAGCAGGGCGGGGGTGAAGCCGGCGGTCTGGCTTACGCCTATGCCCTCAAACAGGTCACTGACACCGTCGGCAATTTCGTCACGTTTACCTATCAGAATCTCGGCGGTGGCGAATACGTGCTCAGTGAAATCGACTACACGGGCGGCTCGGCCATCATACCGCAGTCCTCGGCGGTGTTTTCGTACACAAGCCGCAAGGATCAGCCGAAAACATATATTGCCAACCGCTCCTTCGAGCACCGCGCCCGGCTGGCGTTGATCACCTGCAAGACCGCGGGCGGCAGCGTCACCACCGGCGCGTACCTTCTCACCTATGAGTATTCGCCTTATTTCGGTTCTTCAGGAAATCGTGTGGGTTTGAGCTGATGGCAGATGGATGCTGAGATCGAGTTTGCCGCAGAAAAACAGGATGCGGACGCGGTAGTTGGCGAAGCGCCGGAAGCCGCGGGCGTCAGCCTTGATGGCTTGGATCCGAGAGTTGAAGCCCTCGGTCAAGGCATTGGTGATCGGATGCATGAAGTAGTTGAGCAGTCCGAGCAGATGATCCTTGAAGGTGAGAGCCACCTTCTTCAGCGGTTCGAGTTTGGATCGGCGGACGGTGCGGAACCAGCGGGTGAAGAAGTCCAGGCCACTGGCTTGGTCCGGTTGCGCCCAGAACTCGACGAAGGTCTCCTTGTGCGCCCATGCGCGAGCCGTCTTCAGATCCCGTTCACACAGCTCCTCAAAGCGCAGGGCTCGGTCGCCTGTGACCGCGGCTCCTTGCAGCCACAGGAATTTGGTGTCCTTGAGGCTTTGATCGCCCTCGGCCAGGAGCCGGCGGTGTTCCTCTTTGCGGACCTTGTCAACGGCTTCGTTGAGCAACTTGGACACATGAAACTTGTCGTGGACGATCTGCGCTTGCGGCGCTGCTTGGCGAGTTGCCGCCGCAAAATCGGCCCCCATGTCCATCGCCGCCGCCGCGATCTGCGAGCGTTGGGGCTCCGGCAGGCTTTCCCACAACGTCACCGCCTGCTCGGTATCCCGCCCCGCCACCACTTCCAGCACGCGTTGTCCCTTCAAGTCGGTCATCAACGACACGTAGTCTTGACCGCGACCAAAGCTCTTTTCATCCAACCCGACATAACGTACATGCTCCGTCGTGCGCCGCTGCAATCCCCGCGCGACCGCGCGTTCCAAGATCCGCTGCACGCTGTCCCAGTCCAAGCCAAGCAAATCGGCAGCCTGCGTCAGCGACCGGCTGGCCTCGATCACCTTCACGGCATGGGCTTCAAAGGCTGCGGTGAAGCGCGAACCCGCCTCCGCCCACGGGACCTTCACCTGCAAGATCCCATCCTGCTCACAAGCACAACGGGGCACCGCGCACACCAGTTGCACTTCGTGTCCCATCACATCCAGATGCCGCCAACGTCGTTCGCGTTTGTCGTGCAGCGCCCCCACCTGGCCGCAAGCCGGGCACACCGGCCGCGTCCTTCCTGGCCATGCCACCCGAATGGTCACCCGCTGCAGACTCGGCTCTCGTGTCACCTCGCTGACCTCCCATGGAGCGACAACGCCTAACAGCCCGGCGTAATGTCTCTCGATGCTTGAATCATGAATCTCGCCCATTCCCCATTCTACCGCCTTCACCCAGCCTTACCCACACGAAAACCGGGAGAACCCTTATTTCGGCAATCCCGTCGGCAGATCGCGGCTCGTGTCTGTGACCCCGTATCTGCTGGACACGAACAGCAATGGTCTTGGCGCATGCCCGATGACCCAGATCTCATGGCAGCAGAAGACAGAGCAACAGCTTGTTCAGGGCTCGATCACCGGAAGCTCTGCGGGCTTCGACCTGGCCATTTGGGGCGATTTCAATGGCACCGGCAAGGATACGCTTCTGCTCACGGACACCGTGACCCTTGTCGGCGATTTCGATGGGGATGGCGTCAAGGATACGGCAGTCGCTGGATTGGGGGTGGGGGTCAGTTTCTCAAAGACAGGAAACACCGTAGGTCTCGGAATCCCCGCCTCTGCAGTTTGCGATCCGGGCGCGACCACGATGTTCCTTGCGCAGAATGAAGGCGCGGCATTCGGCGACCGGTTCTGTGTCGGCGACTTCAACGGCGACGGGCTCGACGACATCATGCTCCACGGCGTGGACGGCTATCTTTATGTCTGGACCTCCACGGGCACCGGGTTTACCGGCCCGACCAAGTCGCAGTATATGGTCGGCGGCGCCTGCTGCGTCGAGTCGTTTTACACTACGCATTATATCACCCAGCATTATTTCATCCGTGCGATCCCGTGCGATCTCAACGGCGACGGGCGCACCGATTATGTTTTCGTGGAGAATCTGCGGACCTTTGGGACCTACCTCAATCTCCCCAATTCCCCGTCCCCGTACGGCTATACAAACCTCCGGATGCTGATCGGAGTCCTGTCTCTGCCAAACGGCAATTTCTCCGCCCCATTCGTCATCGACGTTCTTCGGATAACGGATGCCGATGACGCCCTTGGCAAGGGGCTGAATTTCGATGACGTTTATGCGGGCGTGTTGGCCGGCGACTTCAATGGCGACGGCAAGACCGATTTCCTCGTGCTCGGCAGCGTCATGAACCCCTTCTCGCGCTGGACATTGCGGCTTTCCAGGGGCGACATCGCGGGCGTAGTGACTTTCGACCAGATCTTCATGCCCATGCCCGATCAAGTCACTGTCACGCCCAGTGCCAGCTCTGGGTCCGAGTCGGTGTTCACCTATTTCAAGCCTTGCACCTCCGCCGCGTGGGCGACGTTGGCGCAATCTGTCAGCAACGCATTCGGCCCGACGTATTCGTCCATCTTCGCCGGAATCGAAAGCGGAGGAGGCACTACCAACGCGTTCATCTACGACGTGAATGGCGACGGCCTCGCCGATTATGTGTGGTATGTAGCCGATAATACCAGTGACAATCCGTCGCTGAAGCCGGGCTGGTATGCGATGCTCTCCACTGGCAAATTCACCTCTGCGATGAAGGTCGGAGCGTCAGGAACGGTCACGCCCGGGACCGGCTTTGTCGGCCCGGTCCGCCTCGATTTCCTCAACTTCAGCGGCGGCACGCCGTACACGCTCGCAAATCAGAGTTTCACTTCCGTTCGGGTCTCGACCGGCTTCGATCTCGACGGCGACGGTCACATGGACTTTTCAATCCAGGGCACGGTCAATGGTCGGCCGAGCGGCGGCGTAGAGGCGTTCCAGGCCGTTAATCCGAACCAAACCCTCACAAACCCCAATGCCCCCTTCGGATTCGTTGATACGGTCACGACCGTGACTGAAGGCGTCGACACGAGCGGCGCCATCCACGGCAAGACCACGTCCCTAGACTACCTAGCCGCCAAGGATAGCACCATCTATACGCCCGGCGTTCCCGTCAACTACCCGATCCGGGAATTGCGCGAAGCCACCCCGGTCGTCGCGGACCTTTTCAAGGATTCCGGCGACAACGTGCCGGCCGACCGTGCCCATTTCAGCTACCAGTACTCCGGCAACCGGCTCGACCTTTCCGGCCGCGGCTCGCTCGGATTCCACAGCTTCGTCACCCTCGATGCCCAGACGAGTCTCTTAAAATACCAGTTCCTCACCCAGTCGTTCCCCATGACCGGTCTGGCGGCGCGGGAGCAAACCTACCGGTACTGGGCCGACAGCACCAACGGGTACTTCCGCCTCATCAGCACGCATGACAACACCGTCGTCTTCGACAGCGTGGTGAATGGGGGTCAGATCTACGGCCTCTACCCCTTCATTTCCCAGGCGATCGAGTCGCGGTGGGAGGATTCGAATAGCGCCCATTTCCAAATCCCGTTGAGCACCCCCGGCACGTCGGCCCAGGCTGAGAATCTTTTCTCCAACCCCCGGCCCGCTGGCGCTTACATCACGATCACGGCAACATCGCTGTTCGACGGCCAGTCAACCCCGCAGACAACGTTCCCGACCGCACTGACCTCCAATAACTATTCCTATTACGCAAGCGATACCACCGGCATCGGCGCCGACCCGACCATGGGCGGCGGCTCCAATGCGGTCGGCGGCACTTCGACCGCGTCCATCTTCTCATCCCTGCCAGGCAAAATCACCTACGGCAACCTCGCGCAGCTGTCCACCAACTACGGTGATGGCAACACCGAGACCGTCCAGACCACCTACTATACCGGCCAGACCAACAACTTGGGCGTCCTTACGCTCTTCGGCCTTCCAAAGACCGTAACGACCACCGTCGTTTCGACGAACGGCGGCACCCAGATCGCCCCGGTGGAGAGCTACGCCTATGCCACGATCAATAACAACCCGACGCCGCTTGTCCTTACAAAGATGGTTTACGCCAGTAAGGCCAGCCCGGCCGGCAGCACTTATCTCGACCTGACCACCACCTACAACTACGACAACAATGGCCGGGTGACCAGCACCGGGATCTCCTGTCCGGATCCAAATATTGGCACCTATCTGATTTCGCAGAATAAAAGTTTCAACGCCTACGATGAGCCTCAAACAACCCTGAACGCCGATCCTTACGACTGGGCCACTTCCATCGCCTACGACGTCCTCGGCCGAACTTCCAGCGCAACCGATGTCAATGGCGTCCAGATCACCACCCAGTACGATCCCCTTGGCCGCAAGCTCCATGTGCGCGATTGCTCAAGGAACCTGGACACCTTCAACACCTTTGCCTGGGACTCTACTCAGACTGTCTCAGGGCCCGCCGGCTTCAACAGCGCCGCAACCGGGCGCCCGTCACCGGTCTCACGCTCACCTCCGCTTACTCCGTCACCACCACGGCCACCGTCCAGCCGCCGGTCACCACCTACTATGACCGGCTTGGCCGTGTCATTCGAACGATCAAGAGTGGATTCAACGGCCAGCAGATCTACACCGACACCGCTTACAACAACCTCGGCCAGGTCATCGCAACCTCGCTGCCCTATGATTCCGGTGGCGCCGCTTATTGGACCACGACCGCCTACGACGCCCTCGGCCGCGTGGCGACCGTCACGGCGCCCAACCTAACCACGACGACCAACACCTACATCGGTCGCGCCACCCAGGTCACGGTCGACGCGCAAAACCTTGGCGGCGTTAATCCCCCTCCCCAGACCAACACAACGCTGGTCGACGCCAAGGGCCACACCGTCAAGGTCTGGAACGCGGATAACGTGCCGTCTTTCTCCGATACCATTGGCACTACGACTACCACCGCTTCCCTTCAGTTCGCCCTCGACGGTTTCGGCCGCATGCTCAAGACCACATTGAAGGGGCAGACGAAGCCGATCAACGCCGGCTACGATGCCCTCGGCCACCAGACAGCCCTCAACGATCCCGATAAGGGGAGCTGGACCTACGTCAACGACGTCTTCGGGCGGGTGACCAGCCAGACCGATGCCAGGACGAACGTGACCAATAGTACCTATGATCACTTGTCCCGTTTGCTCACCCGCACGACCACCGAGGCCAACAGCGGCCCGGTTGAGACCGCGAACTTCTACTATTACGATTCCGTTGCCACCCCCAGCATCAACACCGTCGCCCTCGGCGCCAAAGGCTGGATCGGCGCCCCCGAGCGCGAAGAATCGAGCACCGCCAACGGCCCCGGCTACGCCGCCGCAAACTCTTTGACAAAAACCGTCCACTACTACGACGCCAAGGGCCGCCCGAACATCGACCTCACAACGATCGACGGGAAGTTCTTCTACACGTACACCGATTACGACGCCTTCAGCCGCGTCAATTCCGTCCACTATTTCTGGCGGCCGGCGGGCGACGAGGCGCCAGCCAACCAGCCGTACGCCTGGCAGGATTTCGGGTACTTCTATACATACGACGGCTCGGGCTCCGCATCGGAGAGTTATCTCATCAGTCTGACCGATTCCCTGGGCCGCACCTGGTGGGACAATCCGACCTACGATTACATGGACCGCCTCACCTCCGTGCGCAAGGCGGGCAGCAGCGGCTACACGACGACACGCATCTATAACCCCCCGGACGGTCTGCTGACCGCCATCCAAACCACCGCGGGCGGGACCAACTACCAGAATCTTACCTACACCTACGACGGCCTGGGCAATCTGACCTCGCGCACCAACGCCCTGGTGCCGACGAGCGTGCTGTCGGAGACCTATGGCTACGATGTCCTCAACCGTCTGATCAAGCGCAACGGCGGGGTTGTCAGCGCCTATGACGGCCTGGGGAACATCACCTCGAAGACCGACGTTTCGGGCAAAGCCGTCAGCAGCTACGCCTACGGCGGCTCCGGTCCGCATGCCGTCACAGCCGCAACGACCAGCACAGGCACCGTCACCATGGGCTACGACGCCAACGGCAACCTCTTCAGCCGCACAAATGGATCCGAGTCATGGAGCCTGCGCTACGCCGGTTTTGACAAGCCGCGCTGGATGGCGAAGATCACCGGGAGCACGGTTGTCGGCAGCGAATTCCTTTACAACGCCAACCGCTCGCGGACGATGCAGCTCGAATTCGACCACATGAGCGGGACCGCTCCGAACCAGGTCCCGGACCACTACGTGCGCAAGCGCATCTACGCGCTCGGGTCCACGCTGGAGATCAACTACAAGAATCCGGCGGGGCAGGGCGCCACGCCGACTTGGAATCTCGACACCGTGCGCATTTACGTTCCCGGTCCCGATGGCATCATCGGCGCCCGCGAGTTCCGTCCCGGGAATCCCGTGGGGCAGCAGGAGACCCCGCTGGTCTACCACTACGACCACCTCGGTTCGATCGACTGCATCACGAGCTTCGTTCCGCCCGGACCCAGTGTTGCGACCGATTCCGGCGGCAGGCCCGGCCGCTTCAGCGAGGACGCCTGGGGCCAGCGCCGCAATCCATTCACCTGGTCTGGTGCTCCGCAGCCGACCGGCGGCAACGCTAGCGACGACGGCGGGTCGGACAGCCTGACTCCCCGCGGCTTCACCGGCCACGAGATGCTCGACGACCTCGGCCTCGTTCACATGAACGGCCGTATCTATGACCCGCTGCTGGGCAGGTTCCTTAGCGCGGATGTGCAGGTCACCGATCCGATGGATCTCCAGTGCTATAACCGTTATACCTATGTCCGAAACAACCCGTTGTCGCTAGTCGACCCAAGCGGCTTTGCGGATGAAACGCCCGAACAGAAGGCCGCTCGAGAAGCGCGCGAAAAAGCAGCGAATGCGGCCCGCATCAAAGCAGAGGATAAGGCGAGGTCGGACTATATCAAGGAGCATGGAGTGGCCGATTACCTGACTCATTGGAGCGAAGTGTCTGATTCGGGCCGGAAAGCTGGAGATCAAGCGGCAGATCAAGTAATGAAGTCGAGTGACCAAGCTCAGACTGCACCGACGCCGAACACACCTAAAGTCGCCGACGCAGCGCCGGAATCAAGAAACGGCGACAAGGTAAACACAGTCGGTGACAAACCAAGCAATCAGGGGGCGCAAGGAGTGTCTAGTCCCGCTTCCGAGACCGGCCCAGACCTTTTGATTCCTTTAGGGGCAGCCGGCGCCGCGACCCATGTTGGTGCTGATGCGGCGATCGAGTCGGGCCGATTTGCGATGGACGGGAAGATCTACAAAGCAGGACTTCGTGGAAATAAAGTCCTCAAAGCGGCGGAAGTGAGAGAGGCTAAGGCTCTTACCAAAGGTTTGTTGAAATCTGCTCTTCATGCGGGGGTTGCCGTTGACGTTGGTGTCGCGGCTGTCGAAGCGCATATGAGTGGGTATTCGAATCGCGGAATAGCCAAGTCAGGCATGGGCTTAGGCTTCACATTTGTCGCTGCAGCCGGTGGACCTCCTGGCTGGGTTGCACTTGGAGTCTTTGTAGTTGGTGATGTCACCGGACTCCTGGATTCTATGTTCGAGAATTATTCAGACAAACCCAGGACAAAAAAGGACTGAGATGCACTTGTTGGACCGGGTATACTGTTGGATCTACAGCTTTCTGCGAGGTAGTCCTGGTAGGGAGCAAGCCTCCGGTTGGGCGGCAGCATTTGCGCCACTGTTTTTCATCATGAACGCGATCGCTGCTGTCTTTTCCTTAGAAGTTTTCGGATGGGTTACACTTGGGTTTAGGCATGAGAAACTTGTCATCGGATCGATTATCCTGGTCGCCAGCGTTTGGTCATGTTGGCGATATGAGTTTTTGGAGAAGGGCGAGGAAGCGATCGCTCGTTACTTAAGCCTACAGACGAAGAGTCGAGATTCTCTGATTGGCGGATTGATCTTCCTAGAAACCCTTTTTTGTGCGCTGATTCCCGCAGTTGTCGCGATTGTCAAGAATCCAACACCGTGACGGCCTGGGCGATCTAAAGACGCAAGGCTCCAGAGTCCTGTTCGACAACGGGTCGGTTTCGAACGGCGGACTGACGTGACCTGATTCCGAGGAAGCCCCCCGTTGCCGATCCCGACCGCCGCACCTGCCGAGCCGATCCGGAACGCGAAAACCGCGTTCCTGTTTGAGCGGAACACCTTTCCCCTTACCAAGACTGGTAACGTCTGCCGGAGCCGTTTCGACGGTCCGGTTTTGAATCCACCAACCGCCACCGACATCGGCCTCGACGCGCACCTGTCGCAGCCCATCGCCGACGCTTCCGACGACACCGGCCGCACGTGCTCCGACCCACTTCCCGGCATCCGTCCGCAACACCGCCGGCCACCAATCCACGCCACCGATTCCGCGCTCTTTCGCCACACTTCCCGGCCGCAAACTCGCCCCCATTCTCGCGATCAAAAAGGCCGATCCGAATACGTCAGGTCTTGACTCTTGACAAGCTCCACCAGCTGTTACCGACTTTTTTCTGATCGTAAGATCTGCCGAATTGGCGTCGTAGGGTTTTTTTACGATTGACCGGACTGGGATCGTAATTCGCGACCCAATTACCGCGCTCCGATCGTAGCCCTTCGACAGGCTCAGGGCGGGACTTACGATGGATTGGAGCGGAACCGGAGAACCGGGTGGGTTCGCGTACGATGGGAGCGTGGATTTCCCGCTCGGCGGATGGTTCATTGTAAGCATTGCGACCCGTGGCGTCGCATGGTTTTGAACCGGGCTGCGGTCGTACGAGGACCGATCCGAAGGGGTCAAACTTTGCACATTGCACTGGCGAGGCACTCACCTGCGGTCCTGATTTGGAACGCAGTAGCGCGTTCCTTTTTGAGCGGAACACCTTTCCCCTTACCAAGACTGGTAACGTCTGCCGGAGCCGTTTCGACGGTCCGGTTTTGAATCCACCAACCGCCACCGACATCGGCCTCGACGCGCACCGGTCGCGAGCCCATCGCCGACACTTCCGCCGACACCGGCCGCACGCGTTCCGACTCGCTTTGCCGCACTCGTCCACGACACCGCCGGCCACCAATCCACGCCACCGATTCCGCGCTCCTTCGTCCTTCCCTCCGGCCGCAAATCCATCGTCCTCGCACGCCCAGAACGGTCCGTTTGTGTCATCGTTCCGCCTTCCCTTTCGCCCGTCTTTTTGCGCTGTCTTCCGATCCTCCAAACCCTGAGAAATGCCCATGACACCAACCCCGCTCAAAAAGGGGCAATCCGACGGGGTCAGGCTTTGGGGTTTGGGGTGGACGATGGCAGTTCCAGCCAGCGCGCGCCCCTGGCCGACGAAGTAATTGCCGCCGTTCACGCCCAAGGAACTTTATGCCGCATCGGCTCTGCGGCCTGGCGCTCTGGCGGCGCGGCCTTCGTGCCTGGTCGTTCGCGGGTGTTCACTCCGGCGGCACCGCCGAAGTGCGACATAAAGTTGTCTTGGTCGCTTCCGGCCAGCGCGGTTCCGGCGAGCCGGCCGGCCCCCGGCCCCGGTTCAGCCTGGCGGCTCCGGCTCGCTCCACCGGCTGGCCCTGGCGGGCGGCACATCAGTTGGGGCGCGCGCAGCCAACCCCGCTCCGGCTTCGCCTTCGCTCGTGAACGGCCCGCTTGGTGGCGGGCCTTTCTTCCACCCGCACCGGCACGCCTGCGCTGCTCCCGGCCGCCGGGGCGTTCGTCGCTGTGCCGCTCGCGGCCATCGCAGCCAACGCTCCTTCCGCCCCGGCGGTCGGTGCGCTGCTCGGCGACCCGGTGCGCCTTGGTTGCCGCCTACGGCCCCTCGCTGAACGCGAGCGGCCGCCCTGTTGCGCGCGGCCTAGCCCCGCGCGCTCGATCCGCCGCGCGGCTCAGGAGGCCCGCTGCTGCTCCTGGAGTTGGTCGCGGACGAACGGTTGCAGGAGATCGAAAATCTTTTCCTGCTGTCGACGTGGCAGCTTGTTGACGGCGGCAAATAGCTGCCGGGCCTTGCCTGCCGGCGAGGCGCCTGCTTTCGGCTTGGGCGCACCGAGCAGTTCCTCGACGCTGACTCCAAGAGCCTCGGCCATCGGCAGGAGCACATCGGAGCGGGGCAGATTGCCGCTGGTCTCCCAATAGGCAACGTTGGTGTGGGTCTCGCCGATCAGGGTGGCCAGTTCGCGCTGCGACAGGTTGGCCGCGTTGCGCAGTGTCTTGAGGCGTTCGCCGTGGGCCGGGTTTTTCATGATAACCGGAGTATACGGCAGAAGAGGAAAGCGAGCTTGCATTTGCACGGTATGCTGTGCAGTTCTGTTCAATGCAATACTGCTTGACACCCCCAAATGAAGAAAGGAGCCGAAGATGCCGCGCATCCCTGACGACGAACTGGCCCGGCTGAAGGCGATCCCGCTCGCGGACCTCTGCCGCGACTATGGCGTTGAATGACGTCCCCAGGGCAAGGACCTCGCAGGCCGCTGCCCGTTGCCCGGGCACCAAGACGACACGCCCTCGTTTGTTGTCACGCCGTCGAAGAATCTTTGGCACTGCCTCGGGGCGTGTGGGGCCGGGGGCGACACCATCGCGCTGGTCATGCGCAAGGAAGGAGTCTCCTTCCGCCACGCCTGCGAAAAGCTCCGCGCTCGTCTCGGCGCGGCTCCGGCCGTTCCCACGATCACGACGCGGCTGGGTACCATGCACGAGGCACTCGCCACGCCCGAGGAAACAGCCAACGACGCGGTTTTGCTGGGCAAGGTGGCCGACTACTACCACCGCAGCTTTTGCAACGACCCGGCTGCGATGAAATACCTCGTTTCCCGGGCCTGCTTCCACCCGGAGGCCGTCAACGTCTTCCGTCTCGGCTACGCGAACCGGACGCTCGGCTACCGAGTGCCACCGCAAGAGACGGCCGCGGGCCGGGAACTGAAAGCACGGCTGCAGGCCCTGGGCGTCCTGCGCCAGGAGACTGGACACGAACACTTGAACGGGTGCGTTGTCTTTCCTATCACCGACACCGCGGGCCAGGTGGTGCAGCTTTACGGACGGCGGATCGTAGCCGGGGCCGATCCGCGGCACCTCTATTTGACCGGACCGCAGCGCGGTGTTTGGAACGCCGGGGCGCTCCTACCCGGCGCGGATTGGATCTTGTGCGAAGCTCTTATCGACGCCTTGACCTTGTGGTGCCACGGGTGGCGCGGCGTTACCGCGAGTTACGGGGTTCACGGCTTCGGCCCCGATCACTGGGCTTTGCTCGCCGAGCGCAAACCCGGCCGCCTGGTCATCGCCTACGACGCCGACACCGCGGGCCACACCCAGGCCGCGGCGCTCGCCAGGGAACTGGCCGCAAAGGGCGTCGCCGTTTGGCGGGCCGCTATCCCCGAGGGCAAAGACATCAACGACGTGGCCAGGGAGGCCGACGACCCGGCTGCGGCACTGCGGGCCGTCATCGACGGGGCCAAGAAGATCGCCGGCAGGGACGTGGTCCCTGCACCCGAGATGCCTGCGGCATCTCTCTTGCGCGGCGTCGATGCCGCCGCGTCTTCACACACGGACACAGGCGCGCCTTCTTCTTTAGCTGCTACAGCGGCTAACGCTTCAGCCGCTAAGAAAAAAGACGAGCCGGTCCCGGTTGATCCGTGTCCATCCGTGGCATCCGTGGTTAAACAGGATTCGGAGGAGATTGTCCTCGCGTGTGGCGACCGGCTTTACCGCGTCCGGGGCCTCGCCAAAAACACCGGCTTTGAGGCCTTGAAGGTGTCCCTGCGCGTGGCCTGCGGCGAGACCTGGCACCTGGACACGCTCGACCTGGCGCAGGCCAAGCAGCGGGCCGCGTTTGTGGAGGCCGCGGCCGATGAAACCGGCCTGAAAGCGGAGCTCTTGAAGCGCGACCTGGGCCGGGTCCTCCTAAAGCTTGAGGAACTGCAGGAGGCCCGGCTTCGCGCCCAGGTGGCGCCGGAGCCGGCCGGGCCGAAGATGACCGAGGCCGAACGCACCGCCGCCCTCGAACTGCTCCGCGATCCCAAATTGCTCGATCGGATCCTGGCCGACTTCGCGGCGTGCGGCGTGGTGGGCGAGGAGACGAACAAACTTGTCGGCTACCTCGCGGCCGTCTCGCGCAAGCTCGATCAGCCGCTGGCCGTCATCCTTCAATCGACGAGCGCGGCGGGGAAGACGGCGCTCATGGAGTCCGTCCTCGCATTCGTTCCGCCGGAGGAGCGGATCAAATACTCGGCACTCACGGGCCAGGCGCTCTATTACCTCGGGGGCGCGGACCTGCGGCACAAGATCCTGGCCATCGTCGAGGAGGAGGGCGCGGAGAAAGCCTCCTACGCCCTGAAACTTTTGCAGAGCGAGGGCGAACTGACCATCGCGAGCACCGGCAAGGACCCACAGACCGGTCGCATGGTGACGCAGGAATACCGCGTCGAGGGGCCGGTCATGATCTTCCTGACGACGACGGCCGTGGACATCGACGAAGAGCTTTTGAACCGTTGCCTCGTGCTCACGGTGGACGAAGGCCGGGAGCAGACGGCCGCGATCCATCGCTTGCAGCGCGAGCGCGAAACGCTCGCCGGGTTGCTCCGCTCGGAGTCGCGCGCGGCCGTCCTCACTCTGCACCGCAACGCCCAGCGGCTCCTTCGGCCGCTGCGCGTCGTCAACCCGTTTGCGGAGCGGCTCACGTTCCTCGACGACCGCACGCGGACCCGGCGCGACCACATGAAGTATCTGGCCTTGATCCGCACGATTGCGCTCCTTCAACAGCACCAGCGACCGGTGAAGACGGCCGAGCACCAGGGCCAGCCCGTCGAATACATCGAGGCCACGCTGGACGACATCGCCGCGGCGAACGGCCTCGCGCACGAGGTGCTCGGGCGGTGCCTGGACGAGTTGCCGCCGCAGACCCGGGCGCTCTTGGATCTCATCGAACGAATGGTGGCGGCGCGGCGCGCCGAGCGGAAAATCGAGCGGGCCGACGTGCGCTTCCGGGCGCGGGAGCTGCGGGAATTTACCGGCTGGGGCAACTCGCAGCTGCACCTGCATCTGAACCGCCTGGTCGCGATGGAATATGTCCTCACCCACCGCGCCGACCACGGGCAGGGGTTCGTTTACGAACTGGTATACGATGGCAGCGGCAAGGACGGAAGACGGTTTTTGCCGGGGTTACTCGACGTGGAAGCGCTCAAGCGTCCGGGGGTTTTGCCGGATCATCCGGGGGTAAATGGCGATCATCCGGCCCCCGTCCGGCCCGGTTCCGGCCCCCTTCCGGGGGGTGTCCGGGCCTCGGAAACCGCCGCCTTCTCCTCTGAAAAACCGTCCGGCGCGGCCAAAATGCCCGAAAACGCACATCAGGACAGCTCGGCGCACGCGGCGTAAACGTAACTGGTCCTCATGAATGCCGATCTCCTCAGCCTGGAAAGCGTCATCGCCCGGCATCTGGCGCATCTGCGCGCGCTGGGCTACACGCCCGCGACGCTGGCCAGCCGGGCGTGGCACCTGGACCTGTTCCGCCAGTGGGCCGAGGAGCGCGGAGCGGAGCTTCTTTGCGCCGTGACGCCGGCCCTGGTGGCGCGCTGGCAGCGGCACATGAGCCAGCACCGCAAGGTCGATGGACAACCGCTTGCCTCCCGCACGCAGCGCACGCGCCTGGAATCGCTGCGCCTGTTCGGCCGCTGGGTGCTCGGGGAAAAACTCCTCCCCGAAAATCCCGCCGCCGCGCTCGTCCTGCCGCGGGTGGGCCAGCCGCTGCCGAAGGCGTGGCTGACGGCCGCTCAGGCCGAGGCGATCCTTGCCGTTCCCAAGCTGGACGGACGCCGCCCGGCTCCGGGGCTACGCGACCGGGCGATTTTGGAAACGCTCTACTCGACGGGACTGCGGCGGATGGAGGCGGTGCGGCTCACGGCGGCCGACATCGACTTTGCCGGAGGGGCCGTGTTCGTGCGCCAGGGAAAGGGCAGGAAAGACCGGGTGGTGCCCATCGGCGAACGCGCCTTGGCGTGGATCGAAAAATACTTGGCCGAAGCCCGGCCGAAGTTGGCCCGGCCGGGCGACGAGGCCGGGCCGCTCTTTGTGACCGAACAGGGCGAGGCCATGACCGTGCGCTATCTCTCTGCGCTCGTCACGCGCTACGTGACGCGGGGCGGCTTCGCCAAGGCCGGTTCGTGCCACCTGTTCCGCCATACGTGCGCGACCTTGATGCTGGAGGGCGGCGCGGACATCCGGCACGTCCAGGAGCAGCTCGGGCACGCCTGTTTGCAGACGACGCAGGTCTACACGCACGTCTCGATCCGGCGGCTAAAAGAAGTGCATGCCGCGACCCATCCCGGCGCGAAACTGTCGCCTCGACCTCAACCGGAGGCCCCGGCATGACAACGACGATGCACGCGCTTTCGCTCTACCTCGATACGTCGGTCATCGGCGGCTACTACGACGCCGAGTTTTTGGCCGACACGCGCGCCCTGTGGCGGCTGAAGGAGGCGGGTCAGTTCCGGTTCATCTCCTCGCAACTGGTCTTCCAGGAGATCGCCGGGGCGCCCGAGCGCGTGCGCGAACTCATGCGCGCCACGTTTGCGGCCGAGGCCGTGCTGGAGCGCACGGCGGAGGCGGAGGAACTGGCGCAGGCCTATCTCGCGCAAAAGGTGGTGCCGCTGGATTTTGACGACGACGCGCGGCACGTCGCGCTGTGTTCGGTGGCGCGGATCGACTATCTGGTGAGCTGGAACTTTAAGCACCTGGCCAACGTCCGGCGCGAAGCCGGCTTCAACGCCGTGAATCTCTTGCAAGGCTACCGGCCCGTGCGCATAGTAGCGCCAACCTTCCTCATCCATGGCCACCAAGAAAAAGAGCTTTGACGCCGTCGCGGCTTCCCGCCGCTGGCGGATTGCGACCGGGCGCAAGCTGCGCGGCCTGACCTTCGAGCAGCAGCAGGCGCTGTTGCGGCGCACGACCGAGGCGTTTTTTGCCGAGAAGCCGGCGGCCCGTCGCGCTGCGCTCTCGCACCGCTAAAGCCCGCTTCTTCCTTAGCCGCTTTTTTGCGCCGTGTCCGGTCTTGCCGGGCGCGGCGTTTTGCTGTGTGCTCGCAGCCGCTCGCCGGGCGCATGGTGCGCGCCGGAACTAGCGGGCCTTGTCCAACCCTTCACGAAGGAAGGAAAACGCTTTAATCGCTGTTCCTGCGCCGTCTGACACGGTGCCCGTTCCTTGACTTGGTTTGGTGGCCCTCCCGTGCCCCCGCCTCCCTTCCGCGGCAGAAAACCGCGTCCACGTCCTACGTCCGTCTGGCGGCGACCGCGCTAGAGCTGGCAGATCACATGAACGGCCGTATCTATGACCCGCTGCTCGGGAGATTCCTCAGCGCCGACACAACCGTTCAGTTCCCGGGGAGTCTACAGAGTTATAACCGGTACTCGTACGTGATGAACAACCCGCTCACGCTTGTAGATCCAAGCGGGTTCTTGGCAGGGTCGCCCGGACCGATAACGCAGTTTCTCGAGCAGACCGAGGAGAATTTGAAAGCGACCGGCGTTGAGGCACCACCGCTCATGCCGATTATTGCCCTGGGGCTTGCTGTAACATGGACGACCGAAAAGGTCGTTGTTGCCGCCGACGAAGGCGCTGAAGCTTGGAAAGCACATCAAGAGGCAAAGAGATCAGACCAGAGAGTGGCGGATACCGAGAAACGGCGACAGCAACCGAATCCACAGCAGCCGGGGGCTCCACAGCGACCTGCTCCTCACGAGACACGGCTCGATCCGAATACGGTACAAAATTCCGGCGGCGATCAGGTTAACCCCAATCAGTCACCTGCACAGGAAACGAAGCCGGACGCGCCAAAGCAGGAGCCAAAGAAGGACGATGGGAAAGATTCGTCTGGCCAGAAGGACCAGAAGGATGCGGCTTCGAAGAAGGCAGAGGGCGATCTCAAGCCGCTTGATAAGCGTGCCGTGAACGCGGCTGACATGCACGCCTTCAAGGAAGAGTATGTTGGCAAGGAAAACGTCGCGAAGTTCGATGCGAAAGTTACGCCAGAAGGCAATGTAGTGCTCGTATCGAAGGACGGCAAAACCAAGGTTGAAACGAACACCACTGCTCAAAACTTGCCCAAGGAATATCCTAAAGAGAAGGACAAGGACAAAGATAAGGATCGAAGATGAGCGACATTACCGCATCGCTAGTCGTCTCGAGCTCTGTGCCCTTTGATCACGGCCGCGTCTCTGAAATCATAGGGCTGACGCCGACAAAGATTTGGAAACGCAAAGAAGGGCTAAAGGTCCACGGGCCAGACACGATTCCGTCAATGTCGTGGATACTGGAATGCGTCGGGGAACAAGAGCGTTCTTTTGAGGAAACGCTGGACACGCTTCTTGACCAAGTAGCTGTCGGGTCCGAACGGCTCGTTAAGCTCGCGAACGAGTTGGGGTTGACGATATCGATCGTTTGCCGGCTTGTAACCCGGGACTCTGAACAAGGGATCGAGCTATCGCCGAAGGCACTAGCGCGGCTCGGTTCATTGAACTGCCGGGCGATTTTGTCAGTAGAGTACGAGCCTGAGAATCCAGACAGGGACAAGGCGAACATTTAGCCCAGGCCCGCGCCGGGCTTGTCGATCAGGGCAATGGTGATCTTGGCGACCCAGGGGCCGCGGCCGACGGTGCCGGCATAGCGCGCATCGACGGCAGAGACCGAGGCGAGGCCGTGCTCGTTGACGAGATCGACCAGCTTCCCCAGCCGCGCGCCGGTCACGACCACGTCGGCCGTGGAAAACCCGAGCGTCAGCCGCTCCGGCGCTTCCTTCCCCTCGTCGCCGCTGGGATTGGGTTCGAGCGTGTAATGGCAGAGCTGCGCGACGGGAAATCCCGTCTTCGTTCGCGGATCGGGCCGCAGCTCGATAAAATACGCGCCGCCGTGCGAGGCGCTCGTGCAGCACGTGGGACTTGGTTCTTCGGCCGCCTTTCTGGCGGCCAGTTCTTGAGCGAGGGCAGACATTTAGATGCGGATACCGCGGGACTGCCGCGGGGTCTCCTGTTGTTTTTGGTTGAGGTGAAATCGTCGCTCCCAGGATAGCTTCGGGGCCTCGACCTGGACGGCCGCCCGGGCGCCAATCCACCGGCGAAACTCCTGCGCCCAGCGTTGCAGCGTGAGGACCGGCGCGGCCAGCCGCTCCCCGCGCAGCACCCGCAACGACCGCACCGGCCGCAGTGTCCGGGAGGTGCGCATGTCGCGTTCGTGCCGCTCCGCTTCCTCCGCCGCGGCGGCCCGCTGTCTTTCCTTTAGTTGCTTCTCCTCCTCTTCCCGGAGCCGCAAGAGCCCGTGGCGCGCCATCTCCTCGCGCAGCCCCTGCAGCTCGAGCGCGGCCTTCCTTGTGTGGGTCTCCTCGACGCGGCGTTCCAAGGTCGCCGCATCGTCGGTGAAGATCCGGACCTGCTCCCTCCCCCTTGAAATCCCCACGTAGAAACTCTCTCGCGAGACCGCCGCGAACGACCGCGACGACGCCACGAAGGTCAATCCGAAGGGCCGATCCGAGGGGGTCATGCCTCACCCTTTACCTCGGAAATAGCTCCGACAAGCTCCAGCAATCAGCCTTCGCCCGGCTACGGGCCGCGGATTTTGATGTGACGATTTAGGTGCGGACCTCGGAGTTCTGGTTCGGGGCTGGACACGAACGGGTCGTCCAGCAGAATACCAACGGGACCAAGACATTCTATGTCGGGTCGCTCTTTGAAAAAGTCACTTCGCCCGGCAATCTCGTCGAGCTGAAGGACTACATCATGACGCCCCTGGGGCGGACCGCCGTCCACACGGTGCGCAGCGACAGCACGGTCGAGACGCGGTACCTCCACCAGGACGCCCTCGGTTCGATCGACGCGGTGACCAACGAGTACGGCCAGGTGGAGAAACGCTTCACGTACGACGCCTGGGGAAAGCGCGCGACCCCGGTGGACAACCACACCGGCTCCGGCGGCAAGATGACCCGCGGCTTCACCGACCACGAGATGCTGGACGACTTCGGCCTCATCCACATGAACGGCCGTATCTATGACCCGCTCCTGGGAAGGTTCCTCAGCGCAGACATTACCGTCCAGTTTCCTGGTGACCTGCAGAGCTACAACCGCTATTCTTATGTGCGCAACAATCCCGTAACGGCCATCGATCCTACCGGATGGTATGACGTAGGGGGGCACCTTTTCGCAACGTACATAATTGCAGTGGCAGCTGGCTTTGATTCAGACAGGGCCTCTAGGCTTGCCCACTATAGCAACTATCCCGATGAACATCGCGGAACGTCAGCTTCTACGACGATGCTTAAGACTGGATTTGACATGATCTTCCACCATGATCGGCTCATCACGGCGCAGCAAACCCTGCATATGTTAAATGGTGCAGAAGGAAGCGCCGTGTTTGGTATCAGAGCATCGTTGCAAGCAGAGATTTCTGATTGTTCTAGCGATCCGAAGAGAGGCCTGCTTATCCATGCTCTTGGGGATGCGTATGCCCATTCAAATGAAGGCTTGTCGGCTAACGCTGCCTCAAGAGTGGTCAAGCTCTTCAAGTCGCCATTCGGCCATCTGTTTCGAGGTCACGCCCCCGACGAAATTATTGCGTCGCCGTGCCATTCTTACGACACCAAAGCAGATGCCTCTCGGTGCCGAACCGAAGCTCTTCAACATCCGTTCCAATCACCAATGGGTATGAGAATCGACCCGATTGACCCTCTTTGCAGAGTTCAATGCTGACCAAGACTATCAAGATCCCACTCTCGCGCACGGTTTCAATACTCGACACCCCGTACATGCTCTTAAAACACAAGCCGGAGATGCGAGTCGGGACTTTCGTTCCCGGATCCACATCAAGTCTATATTGAGCAACATTGCTGAATTCCAACACCTCTCTGTTGTCTGATCTCATAGCAATCGATAGTATACCTATTACTAGGCCAACAATCAACTTAATTGGGCTCGAAGTCTTCATGTTAGAAAGATCCCGAACTATGAAGTGAATTCCCGACCGGGGTGGTAAATGAGCTGCCGGAGCTTTGCCCTGCACTGTTCCCAGGATTCCACGATGAACCTGTCCCATAGGTCCCCGTCCCATTCGGATTACCGCCATTTGCCTTGATAATTGAATTCGTCAGACTCGTCGGGTTGCTAATCGGACCGTAATATGGGCTTAAGGATTCGCCTGTTACTGAATTCCAGACATTCGCTGCAAAAGACGAACAAGGCGAGCTGTAACTCCATGCTCCGGAACCTTGGGCCTGATATTGGCCGATCAACGTATAGAATGCAGCTACGCCATTCGCGTCAAGCTGGACAGTCCGACTCGCATCACCCGAGCGGCCAAGCTCAAGATCAGTGAACAGCCCATTACCGTTTCCAGTCGGATTATTCCCCCATGTCCCATACGTTGTGGTGGTCCCGTCAGCCGACGTAAATATTAACCATGAATGGATTCCTAGGCCGGTTGTTCCAGATGAAGATATGGTTAAGGTTCCGCTTGTTGGCAATACACATGAATTATGCGCGAGGACTCGTGCAGTTGAAACATAATATCGATGATCCTTTTCGACTTCAAAGTTGTAGACTCGTTTCCTGCCCAGAATGGGGCGCAATGATTCAACCGTTGACGGTCCAGACGCCGTCCAGAGTTTCTCACCGACCTTGAGTTGGCCTGCGGGAACCCACGCCTTTCGATCATAACTGTAGAGCGGGTGGGTACCGGTTACCTGGATAGAATCCTTCAAACCGGCGATCCGCAATTCGAACAGATTGTTGCCGATGCGGGTGAAGGTCGACAATACTACTCGGCCGCGACCAAGCTCAATAGGCGGACAGGGTGAGATAGAACGAACTTGGGCGCGGCCGTGGATACCCATTTCCTCGAAGTCGACCTGTTTGTCGCTACCAACCTTAAGGCCTTCGGCTTCGATCCGGGCGACCGGCATGAGAGTGGTCAATTCAAAGTCCCCGCCATTTCCATCCGCGTTCGGGATGATAAAGTCGACTTTTCGCCAATCTTTCGGCTTCACCTCGGTGTCGCTATTCTGAGTCGAAGCATCGTCTGCAGTTTGCACACGTTGCCCGACTTTGATTTCCTCGATGGGACGGAATCCTCCGTCAGCAGTGGCTACTGGCGTCCCCGCGACAAAACAAATAGGAGTCGATGTATTGTTTGGGGCAGCTGTCCCAGAAATATCAGCGACAAAACCGCCGGATTGATTTACAACGATTGCTTGGGCCGTATAGGTTCCGTCGCCATTAGGGATAAACTCAACATCACCATCATTATTCGAGTGAGCGACAATGACACCATTAGAGTAGACTGTGTAAGAATCCCCGTTTGCGAGCGTCACATTCTTCGGGGGCGGGGGGGGCGGGTTGGACCTTTCGGCCCTTTTCTCGAAAAAGTCGAGCCATTCAAATTGACGCAACGTAAACGTGGGGTCGTTGTCGTCGCCCGAAAAATAGTAGAGGTCGGAGCCGTCCATGGGAAGGCCGCCCATCCCGCAGCACCCGGTGAAGCTGACGCCAGCACCCTCACGATACATGGAATTCATCATGGCGCTTTGCGCCTCCAGTTCGGCGGCGCTGTATCGAGGTTTCGCGTTCCCCTGGAAAGCGTCAAGATCGCCGGCGTCAATCATCCCCAACGAGTCAAAACCGTTGACGCCGTTGTTTCCGCAGAAGCCGTAGAGGTTTAGCCCGCCCGCCTCTTCGATTGGGTCGCGGTTGATGAACCGACCGTGCTTGGGGCTGTAGAACCGGCAGCCGTAGTAGACCAATCCCGTCTCCCAGTCGGTGTAATGGCCGGCGAATCCGATCGGATAATTGGCGGGGCTGCCGGAGGATTTGATCACCCGGCCGAAGGCGGAGTACTCCACGGCCGCCGTGAGGTTTCCGTTGCTGTCGGTGTAGCCTACGGTATTCCCGAGTGCGTCGGGCACCGCGTAGACAACCGCGCCGCTGCCGCTGATCTGGGCGAGCAGACTGCCCGCCCCGCCCGCGCTTCCGTGCGCATCGGAAAAGTCCGGGCCCCAGACATAGCTGCGGGTGACGGTGGAGCCGTCGGCACCCAGGTCCGCCACCAGTTGCCAGCCATTCCAGAGGAACTTGGTGTCGGAGGCGCTAATGCCGGTCACCGTCTTGCGGATGCGCCGCCCCATGTAGTCATAGACGAAGGTCAGCGTCTGGGACGGGTTGGTGCGTGTCATTGATTTCAAGCGATTCTCGCCGTCGTAGGCATAGGTCCAGGTTCCATCCTGAGTCAAGTTGCCGTCGGCGTCATAGGTGAGCGGACTCTCGACAAGCGAGCCAGTAATTGCAGTGTATTGGTTTAGTGTCCCGGGCGTATAATTGGTCACGGCGCTGTTGGTCGTGTCGGTCTTGCGGTTGCCCGCAAGATCATAAGTCCACGCAAAGCTTTGATTATCGACGTTGCCGGTGCTGCCCGTCAGTTGTCCATAGCTGTCGAAGGTGAAATTGGTCACATTGGAACTGATGCTCAAGGCGCCCGCGTAGCAACTTACGTTGACAGTCTGGCCACTGCGCCAGCCGCGGCTGTCGGCATAGGCGGCCGTGAAGTCGCCAACCGTGTTCGAGTTGCAGGTCGTCGCAGCACCTGAAATCACATCGTCTTTCGACACCAGCGGCAGGTAGCGGTTGTAGGAGCCGGAGCTGTTGGTCACCGAATCGACCCAGTCGGTGCCGGTGGCGTAGCCGAGGTTGAATGTCGTGTTTGTGCTGCCCGACGTGCCTTCGACGGTCTTGATTTGCTCCGTGGTGGGATCGAATCCGAGCGTCAATCCCACGGTGACGCTGCCGTTGAAGCTGTAACCGGTGAGCCGGCCCGGCACCGTACTGTCGTAGGTCGCGGTGAGGATTTTGCTATTATAGAAGGAGGCATCGAACGCCTCATTGGCCAACTTGAGGTCGTTCCCATAATTGAATTTCCGGAGGCCGGAGGTGCCGGTGGAGGCGTCTTTCACGGTCGCCAGGGCTCCCCAGCGCATGTACGTGTAGTCGACCTCGGGCGTGCCGTCGCTGTAGGTCACCTGCTGCAATTCGCCGGTCTGGCTGCCCGCCGTGTCGAAATAATTGTAGTTGGTGACAACGCCCCGCGCCCAGGTGCGGGTCTTGACCTGGCCGCGGGCGTTGTAGGTGAACCCGACCGTGCTGGCGTTGGGGATTGAGCTGTTGATCGGGTAGGTCTTGCTGAGCACTGCACCCGTGGCGGGGTCGAGAGTCCAATTGACGGTGTTGCCGGCAGGCGGACTCGACGGCCAGGTGGCGGCCGTCCAACAACTGTTCGTCGCCTGCCAGGTGGTCACGCTCGTGCGGCGTCCGTAGGCGTCATAGCCAATTGCACTCGGCTGGGCGGCTGTTCCCCACGTGTGCCAGGGAAGCCCGAGGGCATTTGATTCACTATAGGCGATCCCGCCGTTAGCGTCGGTTACCGCCACGATCGCGGTGTTCCGGGTGGTATCCCAGGAATAGCTGTACGAGGTCTGCACCGTGCCTGAAGTCCCATGAGTCTTGGTCGCGCTGGACTGGTAGGCGGTGTTCGAATAGTAGGCGTAGGTGACCTCCGCGTTGGTTGTGCCTTCCGTGACCGACTGAAGCAGCCCGTTGCTGGTGTAGGAATCTGACTTGGTTTCACCGCTGATTGTGCTGCTCGATTGCGGGTAGCCGTCCTGCCAATACGCGATTGCAGACTGTGAGTCGCCTTGCACTGTATGGTTCTGCATGCGGAGATGGTCGATGGGATCGACCCAGGCGCCGTCAAGGGTCACGCGTCCGCTCGAATCAATTGTGCTGACATCGCTGATCGCCCGGTAATTGCCCAGAAGAACTCCGTTGTTGAAGCGGGTGTAGCGCGTGCGTGTTTCCACCACCGTCGTCACATCGGTGGAATTATTGAGCGTGCGGTAGACCTGTTTCTGATCATCCCGCATCCAGCCGTTGAATCCGCCCGTGTCCTTGAAGAAGAAGGTGTTGTAAAAGATGATCCGGTCCGTTGAACTGGCATCGAGAAGGCCGTTGTTGCCTATGTCATCGCCTTCCCAGTTGAGCATTCCCAGGTCCCCGTAAACATACAGGTGGTCCGGCAGCAGCCGGGCCAGGTTGTTGGCTTCGTCGGTCGTGGACACGGAGGCAAGCTGGCCGGTCAATGAGCCATAGTTGTAGGTTTTGCGGACCACCTTCGAGGAGCCGGAGGTCCAGCCGACCTGTGGCGTGCGCAGGGTGACCGGCCGGCCGAGCCAGTCGAACTTTTCTTCCGACCACCCATGCGATTGGTCGGAGCCAAGCTGAGTATTTTTGTACCTGTAGCTCGCATCGACGCTGTAGCTGTATTGGGTGTCCACCTGGCCCGTGCCGTTGGTCTCGCACACGCGGCCATCGAGAAAAAGATTCGTGGTCTGGGTGGCGAGGGTTGGCAGGGTGACCGTCGTCTGCAGGGGGTTGAGGGTCGGATAGCTGTAGGAAGTGGTCAGGGTGCCGCCGCCGGGCTTTGGCGTGCTGGCTGACGTGGGCCGCCCCGTGCCTGCACTCTCGTAGGCGTAGGTCGTGACCGTCGGATTGCGGGGAGATTCCTGACCGGTGTTCTTCAAACCGGAGGAGAAATAAGCGAAGTTTTGCGTTGTCGCCGGAAAGCTGCCCGAGCCCGAAAGGGCGATCGAGGTTGTGCGCAGGTAGTTGTCGCAGCCATAGGTCGTCTGCGTGCCGTCGATGTCGGTCTTTGTCTGAAGAAGCCCGGCGGAGTAGTGATAATACGCGGCGACATCGCCGCCGGGCACGCTTCGCATGACATCCTTCTGTGTCGTGAGGAGATTGTTGGCGTTGTAGGAATTGGCGGTCCCGGAAATGCACTCGATCCCGGTGCCGGTGTAGATGTTCTCGGCGCTGAAGACCACGTGGCCGCTGGTGTCCACGACGGTTTCTGCGACGGTTGAAAGGTCGCTGACCAGGTAGATCGGATCGAGCGCCCATGTCATCTGGGATCCCCACTGCCATGACGTGGTCTGGGTCGAGGCGGAACCTGGGAACGACTGGCCGTGGAAGGCGAGGATCAGGCGGTCGTTGCCGCTCGTTCCGGCAGTAAATGAATTGGAGGATGGGTCCCACGTGCCGAAAAAGTAGGCATAGGAGGTCTTCGTGCCATCCGGATGGGTCACGGAATAGGGCTTGTTTTGGAAGAAGGTGACTGCGTCATTGCCCGGGATTTGCAGGGTCGTAGTGGTGAGATAGGCGGAAGACGAGGAATAATCCTGCTCGACGATTTGCGCGATGGTGTGCGAATTGGCCGAGGCATAGGTCCAATTGTACGACCAGGTCGTTTTTCCGACGGTCGTGCCGTTGACGGAGGTGACGCGAGACATGGGCGCCGTCAACGTCCCGTCATAGTTGGCCGCATAGTCATAGGTCTCGACACACCCGCTGGAGGTTCCCGCCCCGGACGGATCCAACGGCGCGTTCAGCCACGGCCGGTAGATGTGCCAGATCTGTCCGGCGCGGGTGTCCGTCGCGCTGTTGTAGTAATCGTATTTGGTCCAGTTCCCCGTCGGTTGGATGATGGATTGCACGGAATCAGCCCAACCGGAACCGGTGGATGACGAATAGTAGCTGTAGGTCGTGGTCAGAGTCCCACCCATGACCACGCTGGCGAGTTCCGTGTTTGAACCCACGGAAACGAAGGTCTTCGTCTTTGTGATTTGCCCACCATCGGCCGAGCCGCAGGTGACGGTCGAAGCGGAACCGCTGACTATGGTGGTGACAGGATTCGAGGTGTTGATCGGGGATCCAGCCGTGGCCACGCGCCAGTCATACAGGGTCCATGTGGAGCCCACTTGCTGCAGGACGGTTGACCAGTTGACGCCATCCTCCAGCTTGTCGATGCGGATGCCGGTGCCGCTGCTGACGGCATACTTGCTGACCGTGTATGTGATGAAGGGATTCGCAGGCAGCGGGGTCTGGTTCTGGTACACCTTGATGTGGTAGGAGGTGCCCCCCGCCACATAGGAATCGATGTTCACCACGACGTCGCGGGACTGGATCTGCGTGAGATAACCATTGGAGTCGCGTGTGGAGGAGATTTCAGACGGGTCAACGTTGCCAAACATCAGGGTGGCGGGAGTCCAGAGGGCGGGGCCGCTGGAAGGGAACGAGGCGGCGCGAAAACCCACCGCGCCGGCGAAGTTTCCGTTGCGCAGCGAGCCAAGGCCGATGACCCAAAACGGCTTGTCCGCGACCAGCGAAGAGCACTGGCCGCCGCGGCTGCCGGCGAGCGATTGCGCCAGGTCATGCACCGACTCGACCCGAACCGTGAACGAGGCGACTCCGCTTGAAAACCCCATCGTCGATGTCTTGTTCCCGTCGATAAAAAAGTCGCACCCGTCGATCGGCAGGAACCACACCTGGACAAAGGGGGTGCCGCTGCTTGTCAGCTGCACGGTGTACGTCTGGCCCGGCACCATTGTGCCAATCGTCGGCGACGAATAGAAATAGCCATAGCCGCTTCCACTGGCGCTGTTAACCGCGCCAAGTTCCGCGCCAAATGAAAACGAAGCCGGGGCGCCGATCGCGGCGCCTTCGCCGTAGTAGCTGACGGGAATCGAGACCGGATTGTCGAACTGTTGCGCGTGGAGCGCCGCAGCCAGTGCAAACGCCGCCAGAAATAGGGAAAGGGCTTTCATGGAGAATGGTGTTCGGGGTTGCATGGCGGGGGTTTTCACCGGCCGAACGCGGCCACGGCGGCCACGAGCTCTTGCTCCAGTTCCAAGACGCGATCGTCGTTGGGGTTCAGACTCTGCGCCGCCTCCAGGCGCTCAATCGCAAGGGCTTTCTGGTCGAGGACCCGGCCCCAAAGGAGCGCCTCCCAATAGAGCCGCTCCTCATGGTCCGCATTCGTGGTTTCCTGCATGCTGGCCAGGCTGCCAAGTGCGCTCTGCGCCAGTTGCATCGCCCGGCCATACTGGTTCTCGCTCTGCAGCCAGCCGCACACGGCCATTGTCCGGCGGGCCAGCAGGACACTCGGCGCGACCGGCGCCGGGAACGGGGAGCCCGCGGCCAGGATCGGGCTGACAGCGGCGCTTGTGCCGGTCAAGGCCGCTGCGTGGGCACTGGCGATGAGCGCGGTCTCGATCTGCACGGGGTCGGTCGCCGCGAGCGGCGCACCGGCGACCACATTCGTGGCGCCGGCCGGCAGCGCAAGGGCCGGCAGCGCAAGGGCCGGCAGGCAGGCAAAACAGGCGAGAAAAATGCGGGAGGTGGAGGATTTCATGGGGTGAGGGATGTGAAAGAGTGCGCGGCCTGCCCTCGGGAGCCTCGGAATCAAACCGGCTCCATACGCGAATCGAACGCTGCGGGGCATGTTTTTGGGGTGGATGATCGAGGAAGAAACAGACTGGGGAAAACGAGCGATAGGGCGTCTCGGGGGGGGGGGGGGGGGCAAGTAAGAAAATCTCCCTGAGTCATGGTAAATTAACAGAAAGGCACATTCTATGCTTGGAGAAATCGTGGCGCGGTGAACCCGGCGCTGCTCATTTGCAGGGGTTTTCCAGCCGCAGTTCCCCCCTGCTAGGCCTTCTCGGATCACCCGGCCGGGGGCGTGCGGGAATCAATCCGAGCGATGCACCGCGCTGCGCCCTGCATCAGGATGAACCGAGGGAAACCCAGAGATCATTGCCCCAAAATGTTTGGTCTCCGTGATCTTTGTGCTTATGTGGTTGGATTTTCCTTCAACGCGACGGGGGCGTCGCGTCTCCATTTTCTGATGGCCGGCGCCCTCGAACAGAATCGGCGCGCCGGCCCTGCCGATCCGATGGCGCACCGAGGCAAACCTGTCGATCGTCTGCCCCGATTTGAACCCAAACAGTCCGGTCAGTCCGGCACTGGCCTCCTGTCCCGGACAGAGACCGACGGATGTTTCCCCTATTCCGTTAAACTCTGCTGTCCCCTCATCGTTGAAATGATCCGAAGAGGTCATTCCAACCTAGTCCGCATCGAGACGGAAAAACCAGGGGCGGGCGGACGGGAGCGGGGAAGCCGGTTATTGCTTGCGGCGCCGGAGTTGATCGGCTCTTGCTTTCCGCGTCTCCGGGATGAACCGCTCCCTCCGCAAATCGTCAATCGTGCTGCTGGCCTTTCTCGTGCCCGTCGCCTTCGCGTGTTTCACGAGTCACATCTGGGAGGACTATTTCATCACGCTGCGCAGCAGCCGCAATCTTGTGGCGGGACGGGGGCTCGTCTTCAATCCCGGCGAGTACGTGCAGACGTTCACCTCGCCGCTCGGGACGCTCGTGCCCGCCCTCTGCACGTGGGTCTCGGGAATCGGCCGCGAGACCGCGGCCCTGTGGATCTTCCGGCTGGCCAGCGCCGGGGCCCTCGCCACAGCCGCCGCGCTGTTGTGGCGCCGATCCGGCGACCTGGCGCTCGGTTCCCTCGGCCGGCTCGTGCTGTTCGGATTGCTGCTGGCCGACCCCAAGCTGGCGGATTTTGCCATCAACGGGATGGAGACCGGTTTCCTCGTGTTCTTCACCGTATTGCTCTGGAGCGAGCTCGAGGCTCCGGACGGCCCGCGCGCCGGCGTCCTGGCCGCCGCATTTGCCGGGCTGATGTGGACGCGGCCCGACGGGTTCGTGCTCGCCGGGGCCCTCGTGCTTCCGCACCTGCTGCTCCGGCGGCCGGAGGCTGCCGCCCCGCGGCTTTGCTGGCGCACCCTTGCGCGCGGCGCGGCGCTGGGCGGACTCCTCTACGCCCCGTGGTTCTTCTGGGCCTGGGCGTACTATGGTTCGCCCGTGCCGAACACGATCGTCGCCAAGATGGCCGTCGCGCCGCCATTTGACTGGCTGGACCGGCTGCTGGTCCCCTTGAAGCTCGTCGGTTTTTCCTCGCCGCTCGATGGCGTTTTTCTGCCCGCCTACTGGAACGGCGGCGGCTGGCCGGTGGAAGGATTGAATTACGGCCACCTCCTGGCCGCCCTCGCTGCGCTCGCCTGGCTGTTCCCGGGCCTGCCCGCCGCCGGCCGCCGGGCGTCGCTCGCGTTGTTCGCCGGCGCCTTCTACCTGAATTCCATCTACGTCTACCCGTGGTACCTTCCGCCGTGGACGATGCTGGGCACGATCGCGCTCGCATTCGCCGCCGATTGGGCCGCGGCCCGGGCGGCGGCCGCCGGCCGGCGGCGGCTGCGCGCCGCCGTCGTCACCCTCGCCGCCGCCACCGTCGCCCTGCAGGTGATCCTGCTCGCCTGCGTCGCCTGGCAGATGCGCATCCAGCAGCAGGTGATCGAAGACCAGGGGCGCCGTGTCATCGGAGAATGGCTGCGCGACCATGCTGCGCCCGGCGACCGGGTCTTCCTCGAACCGCTTGGTTACATCGGCTACTATTCGCAACTCAAGACGTACGATGTCCCCGGACTGAGCGCGCCCGAGGTCGTGCGCGCCCTGCGGTCAGGCTCCGCCGCCTATGCCGATCTGATCACCCGGTTCAATCCCGAATGGCTCGTGCTGCGCCCCGTCGAGATCCAGAGGCAGGGCATCAGCAAGGAGTGGATCCTGGCCCGCTACCGGATCGCGAAAGTCATCGACAACGAACCCCGGCTCGCCGCGGTCCGCTTCCTCCCGGGCCGTCAGGGGATGGAAATCGACGCCCGCTTCATGGTGTTTGAACGGCTCGACCGCCGCGGAACGCCGCAGTAGGCTTTCGTCCGCCCCCGGCCGCGCGCGCCCGCCGCCGCGGGCAGCCGGCGGACCCCGGGCTCCCGGAATGCGCAAGACAGCTACCGCTTGTCCAACCGCCGGAACAGCCACAGGCCCACGCCCACGAAGATCAGATTCGGCAGCCAAATGAGAAGGTCGGGACGCAGCTCCGGATGCCGGTCGAGCCATCCGACCGCCACCGTGAGGAAATAATAGCCCATCGCCAGCGCGAGCGCGAGGCCGAGGTTGGCCGATGTCTCCTTCCGCGAAACCCTGATCCCCAGCGGAATGGCGACAAGGGCGAACGAGAAGACCGCAAACGCCGTCGTGAACTTTTCCTGCACCACGAGGCGCAACTTCATCCGCTCCAGGTCCCGCTGCGCCTTTTCCGCGGGGGCCACCGGCTGGTCCAGCCGCCGCCATTCCGACCAGAGTTTCGGGAGCGCGTACCACTGGAGCTTCGGTCGGAACGTGCCCTGGCCGAACATCCCGCCGAGCGGCAGCCGCAAAGGCATGTGCTCGGCGCTCACGGTTCTCCGCGGCGCCGTGAAATCCTCAGGATTCTTCGGATCCCGCGCCTCCACCTGGATGTGATTGAGATTCAGGACCAGATCGCCCGCCTGTTCATCAAAACCGAACGTCCCGGACGAAGCCCTGACGAAGTTCCTCACCCGCCCCTGGGAATCAAGCTCCCACACCCAGACATCCGTCACGCCCCCGCCGTTCCTGCCCCCGACGTAGAGCATCTTGCCCGGGAAATCCCGGATGAAGGTCCGGGGCACGATGAAGGTGAGCGGAGCATTGCGCACCGCGTTGCTCAGCTCGACGTGGTACACGACCCTCGCCCACGGCATGAACACGAAATTGACCGCCAGGTCCGCCGCCACGCCGAGAGCGGCAAGGACAAGGACAGGTCGCGCCACCCAGGACAGGCTGAGGCCCGCGGCGCGGATCGCGGTGATCTCGTGCTCCGCCGACATGCGGCCGAGCACCAGCAGCACCCCCGTGAGCACGCCGAAGGGAAGCGCATAGGAGAGGACGAAGGGCGGGATCAGCAGCAGCAGTTCCAGAAACAGCTCCGGGGCCAGCTGGCCGGCAACCAGATACCCGAGGAGATCCCGCACCACGTTGCCCACCGTCAGAACGAATGCGAACAAGCCCACCGCGGCCGCGCAGGAGAACAAGACACTCGCGAAAATGTGCCGCTGGAGGAGGTTCATCCGCCGTCCTGCTTAACAAGAACCCGCTTCAGCGCACGAAGGAAATTCGCGGCGGCGGCGATTCCGGCGTCCGCGCCCGTCCCTGAAGTTCCTCCGGAAGCGCGGTGCCCGCAGGGCGTCCGGCCCGTGAATCCGCAACACGGGCGCCGCGGACGCCGGGCGCGCGATGCGTGAGGGAGCCCCGCGCCGGGGCACGTTCACGAGTCCGGCTCAGCCGGCGCGCGGGCGCCATCCCTGGGGAGCCGGGGCCCCATCCTCACGTTTGACGGATTGCGCCCATAACGGATCCGGATCCCTGGAGGGGCCGGGAAGCGTCGACGCCGGCCGCCGGTCGGGCGCGGCCGCCCGGAACGTCCCCGCGCCCATCAAGACCCATCCTCCGGAGGCCGCCGGCATCGGTCTGATTCCGCGCGCCGTCTTCGCAAGCACCGGGCTCTCGAACGGACGCCCCGGAGATTCGGGCTCGAAACCGGCGAGCAGAAACGCGCGCCGCGTTTCCGGGGCCCGCATGAAGAACTTCCAGCAGAATCCGCTGCGCAGGTTCTCCGCCATCAGGAGGGTGATGCCGGCGTCGATCGCGATCACGTCAGGCGAGACCCAGCCCGTCTGTGGATTGAATGCGTCGGAGAAACCGTACCGGCCCCACACCCGCGCCCCCCCGGCCTCGATCATCAGGCGCAGGGCCTTCAGGCATTCCTGCGGCGCGAAGGGCAGCGAACCGCCCGGGGCGCACGGGACCACCGTGCCATCCAGCCGGTCCGCGGATTTTTGGGGGCCGCCCCAGCTGACATACCCCCGCGCGCTGTCCGACGCGGTCAGGCCCCACAGCCCCTCCGCCCAACGGTTGAACCGGGCTGACAACGTCGCGCACCAGTCGCGCTGTGCCAGGGTCGCATCCACCGAATTCGCCCAATAGTCGAGGTAGCGATCGTGCTTTCCGCGAAAATCAAACCATGCATGCGAATACTGGTGGGTGAACAGCGCCGGCGAGTTGATGAACCTGCGATCGCCGAAGACCGCCACCGGCTCGCGCCGCCACGCGTCCCAGCTTTCCGCCGGCAGGGGGTTCGCCGGAGCCCCGATTCCCAGCAGGTAAAGCCCCAGCAGCTCGCTGTAGCTGTCCCAACGATCGGCGAGAAACCCCGTTCCCGGCATCCAGCCGTGGGAGAGCGTCCGGCCGCCATTCAGGGCCCAGTTCCAGTCGATCCGCGCATAAATCCCGTTCACCAGCGCGCTCACCTCCGGATCACCGAGATATTCCCGCGCCAGGAGCGCCCCCTGGAGGAACAAGGCCGTGTCGATGGTCGACGCCTCGCTGTGCCACACCCGCGCGCCGGTATGGACGTCGATGAAGTGGTAGATCCACCCATGTTCCTGCGCGACCGTCCGGTTCACGGACCGAAGCAGCGTCAGCGCGCTCCGCACCGCCTCCGCCCGGTCAAGCCATCCGCGGTCAGCGCCGATGCACCAGGCGGTCAGCGCAAAACCCGAAGCCGCGATGCTGGCCGGGGCATGGCTCGGCGACCCGTCGGCGGGCGCCCGATCGCGCGTCAAACCTGTCACGGGATCCGTCTGCTCGCAGAAATAGCGGAGTGCCCGCTGTTCAATCTCGTCCAGGAAACCGCTGTCCGTGCGCATGACGATCCCCCGGTGCGACGCCTCCGGAACCATGACGAGCAGCCCGAGGAGCAAAACATACGCCCCAAGGCGCACGACCCAGGGCTTGGATCTGTGGGAGGTGCGCGCACCACGGTCAGTGCGGGTGTCGGCCCTGTTTTCCACGCCTTAACATCGGCACAAGCCCCGTGAATTCAAATGGCAAGCTGCGAAAAAGCCGGAAAAGTCCGGAGGGGATCAACGGGGTGCGCGGGGGCCCGCCGCGTCCCATCCCATCGGGCATGGAATTCAAGGCCGCGAGGGGGGGCGCGGCCCCGGACAACGTCCAGGCCGGCAGGAGGCTTCCTCCGGCCGGCCTTTGACATCGGCGCCGCCTTGGTGTTCTTCGTGGCCGGATGAAGTTCACGCCCGACAAGCCGTCCCTGCATGGGGAAACCCTCGATTCCCTGGGCGCGCGCCTCGCCGGGGCGGGCGAGCCGGCCTTTCGGGCCCGCCAGATTCTCGACTGGCTTTACAAGAAGCGCGCCGCCGGATGGGACCGGATGACGAACCTGCCCCGGCCGTTGCGCGCCTGGCTGGCGGACACCTTCGACCTCGAAGCCACCGCCCTCGTCCTCGACCGCCAGTCCGGGGATGTCACCGACAAACTGCTGCTTGAGCTGCGCGACCGCGCGCTGATCGAAACGGTCATCATCCGCGCGCCGCAGGAAGGCGTGGGGCTCGACCAATCGCGCAAGACGATCTGCATCTCGACGCAGGTCGGATGCGCGATGGGCTGCGCCTTTTGCGCCTCCGGCCTCGCCGGCCTGAAACGCGACCTGTCCGCCGGCGAGATCGTCCACCAATTGGTGCAGGTGTGCCGCCGCGAGGACGCACGCACGCCGCGGGCGCGCGCCGAACTCGCCTCGTTCGACAACATCGTGGTCATGGGCATGGGCGAGCCGCTGCACAACTACGGGAATCTCCTGCGCGCGCTTGCCATTTTGAACGCCGCATGGGGCCTCGGTTTCGGCGCGCGCCGGATCACCCTCTCCACCAGCGGCCTCGTGCCGGGGATCCTCCGGCTCGCGGACGAACCGGCCGGCTTCCGCCTGGCGGTCAGCCTTCACGGCGCCACGAACGAGGTCCGGGACCAGATCATGCCGATCAACAAACGGTGGCCGCTGGAGGAACTGCTGCCCGCGGTCCGGACCTTCTCCGAGAAGCACGGCCGCATGGTGACGCTCGAATTCATCCTCATCGAGGGTGTCAACGACACGCGCGACCAGGCGATGAAGCTGCGCGACATCGCCGGCGGCCTTCACGCCCACGTCAACCTCATCCCTTACAACGCCGTCGAGGGCCTCCCTTGGAAACGTCCCAGCCTCGCCCGCCAGCAGGAATTCCTGGCCGCCCTGCAGGAGCGCGGGGTGTCCGTCACCCTCCGCCGCGAAAAAGGCCACGACATCGACGCCGCATGCGGCCAGCTGCGCTTGAAAACAGAAAGGGACCGCGGCGCCGGCCCGGCGGGGTGACCGTCGGCAACCCTTGGAACGGGGCTGATCTGTTCTCGGGCGGAACGCCCGGTTTCATCGCGCGGGGGCGCGGTCGGGGACAAATTCGCGCTCCCTCTTTGAATTGCAATTTGAAAAGGTGCCGGAACCACTCCGATTTTTTCTCTTGAAAGCCGTAACCAGTCTCTCAAAACGAACGTCTCCCCGGACTCAGCATGCCCGCGAGCCGCAGGGGTTTCTGTACCCGCCTCGCATCGCGGGGCGCATCCTCCTTCTTCACCTTTCATGATCGACGTCCAAGGTCTGGTCAAACACTACGGCCCCATCCGGGCTGTGGATGGTGTGTCCTTCAAGGTCACCCGCGGTGACATTCTCGGTTTCCTGGGCCCCAACGGAGCCGGAAAATCCACCACGATGAAAGTGATCACGGGTTTCCTGCGGCCCACCGCAGGCAGGGCGGTCGTCGGCGGTTATGACGTCTCCGTCGACCCCGTCGCAGTGAAGCGGATGGTGGGCTACCTCCCGGAGAACGCCCCCGCCTATCCCGAGATGACCGTCGATGAATACCTCGGGTTCATCGCGGAGGTGCGCGGCTATCGGAAGGAAGCGGAAGCCCGCCCGCGCATCGAGCGTGTGGTCGATCTCTGCCATCTGGCGCCCGTGCGCCGGCAGTCCATCGAAACGCTCTCCAAGGGATTCAAACAGCGCGTGGGCTTCGCACAGGCCCTGCTCCACGACCCGCCGGTGCTCGTGCTCGATGAACCGACGGACGGCCTCGATCCGAACCAGAAGCACGAGGTGCGGAACCTGATCAAGGGGATGGCGGCCGAGAAGACGATCATCCTCTCCACCCATATTCTGGAAGAGGTCGAGGCCATCTGCACCCGGATCATCATCATCACCCGCGGCAGGGTGGTGGTCGATGCGACGCCCGATGAACTGCGCACCCGCCACGACGGCGCGCGGCTCGACGAGATCTTCCGCAATCTGACGCAGACCGACACCTAGGAAAACCGGGAAGGCAGGAAATCAGAAAAGCGGGAAACCTCCTGTCTGTTCTCGCCCCCGTTTCCTCATCTATTCACCATCCAATCCTTCGCCCGCCCCCATCGTTTCCCGATCTTCCGCCTTCCCGCTTTTTCCTTCTTCCGCCCTCATTTCTCGGTTTCCCGCCTTCCCGCTTTTTCCTTCTTCCGCCCTCATTTCTCGGTTTCCCGCCTTCCCGCCTTCCCGCTTTTTCCTTCTTCCGCCCTCGTTTCTCGATTTCCCGCCTTCCCGCCTTCCCGCTTTTTCCTTCTTCCGCCCTCGTTTCTCGATTTCCCGCCTTCCCGCCTTCCCGCTTTTTCCTTCTTCCGCCCTCGTTTCTCGATTTCCCGCCTTCCCGCCTTCCCGTTTTTTCCTTCTTCCGCCCTCGTTTCTCGATTTCCCGCCTTCCCGCCTTCCCGCTTTTCTTCCGATGTCCCAGATTCCGCCCCTCTTCAAACGCGAATTCCTCGGCTACTTCCGCTCGCCCGTCGCCTATGTGTTCCTGGTCGTTTTCCTGATGGCTTCAGTCGGGTGCGCCTTTTTCCTCGGCCGTTTCTTCGACAACAACAGCGCCAGTCTCGAAAGCTACTTCGAATTCCTTCCCTGGCTTTTCATCGCGTTCGTGCCCGCCGCGGGCATGCGGCTCTGGTCCGAGGAGAAACGCTCCGGGACCATTGAGTTGCTGTTCACGCTGCCGGTCACGACGATCGAGGCGGTGCTCGCCAAGTTCCTCGCGGCCTGGGCCTTTCTCTGCCTGGGCATCGTCCTGAGCTTTCCGATGGCGCTGACGGTGGCTTATCTCGGCGATCCGGACTGGGGCGTCCTCCTCTCCAGCTATCTCGGATGCATGCTGATGGCCGGCACGTACCTCGGGATCTGCTCGCTGACGTCCGCGTTCACCAAGAACCAGGTGATCAGCTTTGTCATAAGCGTGTTTGTCTGTTTCGTGATGGTCCTCCTCGGCTGGAGCGTGTTCACCGACTTCCTTGGCGGCTACCTGGGGCTTCCCGCGTGGGTGGTCGATCTCGTCTCGAACTTCAGCTTCAAAACCCACTTCGACGGTTTTGTGAAGGGCATCATCGACCCCAAGGATGTCGTCTTCTTCCTCTCCCTGGCTGGATTCTGCCTCTGCTCGAACGTGCTCGTGCTGGAACGCTGAGCCGCCCCCGCTCATTCCCATTCTGATCGCCCGATGAAACCCGGAATCAAATCCCTCTCCCTCGCCCTGCTGTTCGCCGGCCTTGTCCTCGTCAACTATCTCGCGTCGTCCCTTCCCACCCGGCTCGATCTCACCGCCCAGAAGATCTACACGCTTTCGCCGGGCACCAAGGCCCTTTTCGCCAAGATCGGGGAGCCCGTGCAGCTCGATCTCTATTTCTCGCGCAGCTCCACAACCCTGCCCATCGGCCTCAAGAACTATGCCGGGCGCGTTCAGGAGATGCTCGGCCAGTACGTCCGCTCGTCACATGGCAGGATCGCGCTGAACGTCATTGATCCGAAGCCTGACACGCCCGAGGAGGAGAAGGCGACAACGGCGGGCGTCGTGCCGCAGACGTGGCCGTCGACCGGCGAGCAGTTCTACTTCGGGCTCGTTGCCATCCAGGCCGACCAGCAGAAGGTGATCCCGGCCCTGGTCACCGAGCGCGAGCAGTTCCTCGAATATGATCTGTCGCAGCTGCTGTACCAGGCTCAGCTGCTCGACCGCCGCAAGCTTGGTCTGCTGAGCGGCGTGCCGCTGCAACCCGTGATGGACTACATGGCGATGCAGAGCGGACGCATGCCCGAGAGCCAGCTCGTGATCACCGAGTGGGAGAAGACCTTCAACATCGTGACCGTCGAGGCTTCCGCCGACAGCCTCCCGGCGGATCTCGACGTGCTCGCCATCGTCCACCCGCAGAACCTCTCGAAGAAGCTCCTGTTCGCGATCGACCAGTTCCTTCTCTCCGGCAAGCCGGTCTTCATCGCCGTCGATCCTTCCTCGCGCTATTTCCGGGTCCGCGGGAACCAGATGGCGATGATGGGCGGCCCCCCTCCCAACGTTTCGAGCGACCTGCCCGACCTGTTCAAGGGCTGGGGCATCGTGTACGACCCGCAATCCGTGGTGGCCGACCCGGTCGAGGCCATGCCCCTCGGCGGCATCACCCCGGGCACCGTCGTCCGCTATCCGATCTGGCTCAATGTCACCCGGGACCACCTCAACGGCACGGCATTGCCGACCAGCCAGCTCGAGTCCGTGCTGCTGGTGGAAGCGGGCAGCTTTTCGCTGAAGGACCGCTCGGACCTCACCCTCACGCCGCTGCTCGAATCCTCCTCCCAAAGCGGCACCGTCACGGGCATGGCGATCAACATGACTCCGCCGGAGGACCTGGGACGCCAGATCACGCCTTCCGGCAAGAAGGTGCTCGCAGGGCTGATCCAGGGGAAGTTCACCAGCGCATTCCCCGACGGCCTGCCCGCCGAGCCCCCGGCGAAGCCGGACGCGGCGCCCGGGGAAAAGCCGGCCGGAGCGGCGAAGGATTCCAAGGAGGAGGAGAAAAAGCCCGCTGCTGCGCCGGAAGCCGCGCCCAAGGCGCCCCCCTCACTGAAGGCTTCCGTGACAAAATCGACGTTGCTGCTCATCGCCGACACCGACTGGCTGTTCGACGATTACAGCGTCCACAAGCTCAATTTCCTCGGCACGACCGCCGCCGAGCCCATCAACGACAATCTCGATTTTGCCGGCAACGCCCTCGATTTCCTGTCGGGATCCCAGGACCTGATCTCGATTCGCGGCAAAGGCATCTCCCTGCGGCCGTTCACAGTGGTGGAGGACATGGAAGTCAAGGCGCAGCAAAAGAACCAGGAGCAGCTGACCGCGCTGGAAGACAAGCTCCGCAAGGTCGAGGGCCAGTTAACCGAGCTCGAAGGCAAGAAGACCGAGGGCGGGCGGCTCGTGGCCACGCCCGAGATCACCAAGGCTATCGACGATTTCCGCCATGAGCAGGCAAAGCTGCGCGCCAGTCGCCGGGAGATCCGCAAGTCTCTCCGCGAAGGGATCGCCGCGCTCGAGAACCGCCTCCTGATCCTCAACCTTCTCACAACGCCGCTGCTCATCGGGGCCTTTGGCGTGGGGTTCTATTACCGCCGGAAGAGATGACCCTGGCCCGGACCGTTTCATCCTCCCGCATTCCTGCCTCATTGGCCGGGATTTTGAGCCGCGCCGCCATCGTCGCGGGCCTTCGCGTTGACTGTGACGAGGGCCTCGCCCACCCATGAGATTTTCAGGTCAAGTCCATTCCCCTCATCCGCGATGAAACTCAAGACGCTCGCCATTGTCGTGGCAATCCTCGCCGTCCTCTCCCTCGCCGCCTATTGTTTGCAGCGCCCGCCGGCGCCCGCCGGAAAGGACCCGCGCACGGATCAGCCGGTGTTCGACATGAAGGCGTTGGAAATGGCCGCCAGGATCCGCCTCTCCGATCAGGGCAAGTCGGTGGTCCTGGCCCGGCAGCCTGATGGCAAATGGACCGTGCCGACCTACTACGACATGCCGGCGGACTTCGCCAAGCTGAGCCGGTTCATCGACGACCTCTCCGGCGCCAAAATCCAGCGGCTGGTGACCGGGAATCCCGAGCGCCTCGCGCGCCTGGAATTCAAGGATGCCTCCATCGCGCTGCTGGACTCGGCCGACAAGACGCTGTGGACCCTCACCCTAGGCAAGGACGCGGAGGGCGGCGGGCGGTTCGTCCGCTTCGATGACGAGAAGAAAGGCTACCAGGCCAGCATGAATCTCTACATTGACGCCACGGCGAAGAACTGGGCCGACACGCTCCTGGTCGACCTCAAGCCGGATGACATCGCGGGTGTCGACATCACGTTTGGCGATGAGGCGCCCGTCGCCGCGACCCGCGCCAGGAAGGAGGCCGCCTGGGTCGCGGACAATGCGCCGGCAGGCCAGCGGATCAGGAGCGACCGCATCACGTCGCTGCTCAGTTCATTCACCAGCATCCGTTTCCAGGATACGTCCGACCTTGCCGACGCGAATGTCGAGGCCGCCCGCAAACACAGCCGGACCGTCAAGCTGACGACGTTCGACCACAAGACCATCACCATCGAGGTTGGCCGCAAGCCGGAGGAGAAAAGGGTGATTGAAGCCCCAAAGACCGAGGTCAAAGGACGGAATGCATCAGCCGCGGGCGAGAAGTCCGAGGCCGGCAATCAGGGCTCGGCTGCCTCCGGCTCCGCACTTGCCGCAGCATCGACTGCGGTCGAACCCGCCGCAGCCGGTGTGAAGAAGAACCTGGAGGCCGCGGCGTCTGGCGGCGTGGAGGGCGGCGCTTTGAACACCTCCCCCGTCAAGCCCGCAACGCCGCCGGCTGAAAAACCCGAGGAGCCGAAAGCGGAGACCATCCCCGCGGGTCCCGTCTACGCCTTCATCGCCAGTTCAGACCCGGGCGCGACCGTCAATGCGGTCATGAAGAAACGGGCGTTCCAGATCTTTGAATGGACTTTCACGAACCTGCCCCAGAAACGCGACGAGCTTTTCGAGCCCATGCCGGCGCCCGCGGCCGCCCCCGAGAAGACCCCTGTCGCCACGCAGCCAGCCGGCAAGGCCGGCGCAAAACCCTAGTTCTCGGACGGGCGCCCGGCCAGGCTCGTAGCAGCATGGAAGGTGCGAAGCCCGGCAGGCTGCCAACCCGGACGGCCGCGGTCAGACCTTCAGCCGGTATCCAGCTCGCGCAATCCAGCCGGTGGCCCGAATCACGATGACGGCCATCACGAGCGATCCAGCCACCGCAACGATGGCGGGCAGACCGGGATCGCGGCAGAAGAAGACGATGGCGAGCGCTCGTTGTCCCGCGAGGGCGGGCAGAAACCCGATGAATGGATGCAAAAGGTACGCGAGGAGCGGATTGGCCCCGGCCGGGCTGAAGACGCGGCTCCACCCTCGGCGTCCGCGCAATTCCATGAGCCAGTAAAGGAGCGCCCAGGCACCACGGCGAAGGTCAGGAACATCGCGCCATAGGCCAGCACGCCCCACAAACCCCCGCGCCCAAGGTTCATGCTCTTCCATGTTCACCATGACCACGCCCATGACCAGCAAGGCCAACGTACGCCCGGACACGGCAAGGTCGATGGCCAGCCTCCGTCAACGAAGCGATTCCTCCCTTTACAGGCTTCCACCGATCTGCACCTGTTGATGAGTTGATGTCAGCCGACCGACCCATTTCCGAACTCTTTGCGCGGGGACATCCCCTGTGTTCGATTGAATTCTTCCCGCCCAAGGACGACGCCGGCGTTGAAGCGCTGCGCCGGACGGCCGCCGCCTTGAAGCGGATCGGGCCGGATTTCGTGTCGGTCACCTATGGAGCCGGCGGAAGCACCCGCGAGCGAACAGCCCACGTGTCCGCGATGCTCCGCCGGGATTTTGGGTTCACCGTGATGCCGCACCTGACCGCGGTGAACCATACCCGGGAGGAGATCGCGACCATCGCAGCGGCCCACTATCGCGGCGGCATCCGGAACATCATGGCGCTGCGCGGCGACGTGCCGAAGGAGCTGGCCGCGGCGACGGCATTCAAGGACGGCCTGCGATACGGCTGCGATGTCGTCTCCCTGCTCAAAAGCCTGCATCCGGACGTCTGCCTTGGCGTCGCCGGCTACCCGGAGAAGCATCCGGAGGCCCCGTCGCCCGACGCTGATCTCACCAATCTGCGGCGCAAAGTGGATGCCGGCGCGTCGTTCGTCACCACCCAGCTTTTCTTCGACAACATCGTCTATCATCGCTTTGTCGACCGATGCCGCGCAGCTGGCATCACCGTGCCCGTGGTGCCGGGCATCATGCCGGTGCTCTCCCTGAAGCAGATCAGGCGCATCACCGGGCTCTGCGGAGCCACCCTGCCGGCCCGGCTCCTCAAATGCCTCGAAGCCGCCGGCGAGGAACCCGAAATCATCGAGACGGTCGGCATCGACTGGGCGCTGGCCCAGATCCGCGAACTCCTGGCACGCGGGGCGCCCGGCTACCATCTCTACATTCTCAATCGCGCCAAGAGCGCCCTGATCCTCGCCGCCGGGCTTGGAGCATAGGAGTCCTCCGTGCCTGCCAGGGGATGCCCTGGAGGCGCGACGCTCTCGTCGCGTTTTTGGCGAGGTGCGCGACGACGGCGTCGCGTCTCCAAACCACGGTCTGCACCAGAAGCCAGTCCGCTTCCGGTGTGGCCAATCAGGTTTTGCCGCAGGCAAAACCTCCGCCCGCAAACACCGGCCGGAATCCCGCTTCGCTGAGAATCCGCGCCACTTGTTCGCGTTTGTCGCCCTGGATCTCGATGCAGCCTTCTTTTACCGTCCCGCCTGCGCCGCAGGCTTTCTGAATCTTCTTTGCCAGTTGTTCCTTCTCCGCCTGCCCAATCCCGACGAAGCCGCTCGCAATCGTCACCGTCTTTCCACCCCGCCCCGCGGTCTGTCGCGTGATGTCCACCCAGCCGCGGTTCCTCGACGGAGGCGACCGGCCGGGGCCGGCTGCAGCTTCCGCCGGGCGCCCGGCAGCGGCGGACGGCAGCCCATCATTGCTCAATGCGGCAAATGGATTCTGCGCGAGCGGCGCGCCTCCTGCGGTTGGAATTCTGCTCTTGGCCTGCATTTTTTTCGAAGTCCCGACAGTCGGTCCGAAGGGAAGCCTGCTTCCAACCACCGTATCGTCAAGAACCGCGAAACAATCGTGCTTGCGCCCGTCAGGCCGCCGGTGGGCGCAGCCTTGTCGCCCATGTCGGGAATCGGCGCATGTGGTGCGTCGCTTCTTATCCCATTTCCGGGAACCGCTCTTCCCGTCAGCGGGCGGGATTCTGGTCGCCCACCTTCGTCTGATTTTGGAGAACAATCACAACCGATTATCGTTAAATATCTTAAGTATTCGTCACAAACTTGGCACGAGGGCTGCAACAGGAACGCGCAACGAAAGCACTACAATGAAAACCACCCTGAATGTCATCCTCCTGATCCTCGCCGCCATTCTCCCCGCCGCCTCCTTCGGCGGACTGGTGGGCATCCTTCCTCCCGCCGCGTTCGTGGGAAGCGGAGTTGCCCTCTTCGCGTTTGCGTTCGTTGGCCTGATGCTCATCGGATTGAATGACACCGGCGGCAGCCGCCGGCCGGTCATCGTTCACCGGCCGCAATCGGCGGCTCCCTTCCCCTTGATCGCCAATCCGGCCCGGCGCCATTCTTCCTACGGCATCCGCCGCCATACATGCACGGTCGCGTGATGTGAGGCTCCGGGCGGCAGGCGAAAAACCGATGCCTGAAGCCTTTTTCTTGCGGCGTGTAGCCCAAAGCTGATCGCCAGCCTTTCCATCACTCTCCGCTTGCCGAAACCGACCGCCCGGCGTCATGCTCAAATCCCAGCCCCGCCCCGCAATGGCCGCCACCGACACCTCAATCCATCGGATTCTCATTGCCGACGACCAGCCCAACGTCCTCGAAGCGCTGCGTCTGCTCCTCAAGGCGGAGGGCTACCAGATCGAAACCGTCAAGTCGCCCGCAGCCGTCATCAAGGCCCTCGAGGCGCGTGATTTTTCGCTCGTGCTGATGGACCTGAATTACGAGCGGGACACGACGTCCGGCCAGGAGGGCCTCGATCTGTTGAACAGGATCCAGGCCATCGACTCTTCACTGCCGGTGGTCGTCATGACCGCCTGGGCCACCGTGGACCTCGCGGTCGAGGCGATGCGGAGGGGCGCACGGGATTTCGTCACCAAGCCGTGGGAGAACCCCCGTCTGATCGCCATCGTCCGCAACCAGATCGACCTCGGCAATGCAGTCCGCGCCTACCGCCGCCTCGAACAGGAGAACCAATTGCTGCGCGGCAAGGGCGGGCCGAACCTCATCGCCCAGTCCGCCGTCATGCGGCCCGTGCTCGAAATCATCGCGCGCGTGGGTCCTTCCGACGCCAACGTTCTCATCACGGGCGAGAACGGCACGGGCAAGGGTTTGATCGCGCAGGCGCTCCATGCGGTCTCGGCGAGGGCCGCGCAGCCGTTCATCTCCGTCAATATGGGCGGCCTGCCCGAGGGCGTGTTTGAAAGCGAGCTGTTCGGCCACGTGCGCGGCGCGTTTACCGATGCCAAGAGCGACCGCGCCGGGCGTTTCGAGCTGGCCGACGGCGGCACGCTGTTCCTGGACGAAATCGGCAACATCCCGCTGAACCAGCAGGCGAAGATCCTCCGCACGATCGAGACCGGGGAATACGAACGCGTCGGCTCCTCGAAGACCTACCACGTCAACGTCCGCCTGATTTCCGCGACGAATTCGGACCTTTCCGCCGAGGTGGCCGGCGGGCGGTTCCGCCAGGACCTGCTCTTTCGCCTCAACACGATTGCCCTCCATCTTCCGCCGCTGCGCGAGCGCCGCGAAGACATTCCTTTGCTCGCCCAGCATTTCCTGAAGCAGCACGTCGAGCGCTACCGCAAGGCGATCACCGGCTTCGACGCCGGCGCAGTCGAGGCGATGCAGGGCCACGCCTGGCCCGGCAACATCCGCGAACTCGATCATGCGGTCGAACGTGGAGTCCTGATGTCAACCGGCAAGGTGGTGCGCACGGCCGACCTCGGCCTCAACACCGGAACGGCCGCGCCGCGCATCGAGGACATGAGCCTCGAGGAGGTCGAGGCGCACCTCATCCGGAGGACGCTCGCCCGGTGCGATGGAAACGCGCGCCGTGCCGCCGAGGAGCTCGGCCTCAGCCGCAGCGCCTTCTACCGCCGCATCGAAAAGTACGGGCTGTGAGCACTAAGCCCTAAGCTTCAGGCTTGGTTTTTGTGCGACGCGAGAGTAGGCACGCCGGACTATGAAAAACTACCGTGAATTGAAAATCTGGCAGCGCAGCCATGCTTTCACCATTTCGCTTTATCGAGCGACCAAGAGCTTTCCCAGAGACGAGTTGTTCGCCCTTACGAGCCAGATGCGGCGGGCGTGCACGTCTATCCCGGCGAACATCGCGGAAGGCTGCGGTCGGGAAGGTGACGCAGAGTTGAAACGATTTCTGACCATAGCGCTGGGTTCTGCCTGTGAGTTGGATTACTACCTTCTCCTGGCGCGCGAGCTCGACTATCTCGACGAACCCGCCGGCCGGCCACTCGCCACCGAGATCATAGAAATCAGGCGCATGCTTGGATCTTTCATTCAAAAGCTTAAGGCTTAACGCTTAGAGCTTACAGCTTTCCGCTTACAGCTTAGCGCTTATGGCTTCCCCCCGGCCCCGCCTCACCCACGACCAGAAGATCCTGCTCTATACGCTCCTTGCGGGCGCCCCGGCGGTCGTGGTCTCCATGTATTTCATCTGGTTCGGCGACACCCCGACCCGGGTGCAGTGGACGTTGACGCTTTTGATCATCGGCTTCTGGCTGGGGTTCAGCGTCAATGTGCGCGATCGGACGATCAGGCCGCTGCAGACGATGGCCAACCTCCTGTCAGCGCTGCGCGAGGGCGACTTCTCCATCCGCGCCCGCGGCGCCAGGCACGATGAGCCGCTGGGGGATGTTTACTGGGAAATCAACTTCCTGGGCAATGTCCTCAAGGCCCAGCGCCTCGGAGCACTCGAAGCCACCGCCCTGCTGCGAACGGTGATGGAGGAGATCGACGTGGCGGTCTTCGCGTTCGACAGCCAGGAGACGCTCCGCCTCGTCAACCGCAGCGGCCAGGAACTGCTCGCCGCGCCCGCCGAACGCATCCTCGGCCGCTCCGCCGGAGAGCTCGGGCTCAGGGAATGGCTCGAAGGCGAGGACATGCGCGTGCTCCCCAACATGAGATTCCCCGGAGGCACGGGGCGTTGGGGAATGCGCCGCACGTCCTTTCGCGAAGGAGGCCGGCCCCATACGCTGGTCGTCATCGCCGATCTCAGCGTGCCTCTGCGGGAGGAGGAGCTGAAGGCCTGGCAGCGCCTCGTGCGCGTGCTCGGCCACGAGCTCAACAATTCCCTCGCCCCCATCAAGTCGATCGCCGGAAGCCTCAGCGCGATGCTCAAGCGCGGCCAACGGGCCCCCGACTGGGAGGACGACATGCGTTCCGGTCTCGAGGTCATCGAGTCGCGGGCCGAGGGCCTCGGCCGTTTCATGCAGGCCTACGCGCGCCTGGCGAAACTGCCCCCGCCCACGCTCGCGCTGGTCGAGGTCGCCCCGCTCATCCGGCGGGCCGCGGCATTGGAAACACGCATGGAAATCTCGGTGACCGGCGGCCCCGACCTGACTGCCAGGGTCGACGCCGCGCAGATCGAACAGGTGTTGATCAATCTCCTCAAGAACGCCGTCGACGCCGCGCTCGACACCCGCGGCGGCGTGCGCGTGAGCTGGCAGAAACAGGGAGCAGCCCTGGAGATCCGCATCGAAGACGACGGACGCGGCCTTGCCAGCACCGCCAATCTTTTCGTGCCGTTTTTCACGACAAAGCCCAACGGCTCGGGCATCGGCCTCCTCCTTTGCCGCCAGATCGCCGAGAATCATGGCGGCTCGATCAGCCTCAGGAACCGCGACAGCGGCGCGTCCGGCTGCCTGGCCACGCTGAGATTGCCGGTGTAGCCGCGCGGAGCCTCGGGCCGGCCCGAGCCGCGCCACAATCCGTCTCCGCTTCCCGAGCTGTCCGATCTCCGGTATCCGACATCCGGTATCGAACACGTCCCAATTTCGGGACGGAACAATCCCATCAGCGGCGTGCGCCGGCCGGGTAGCCAGGCTCGAGCAAAACCTTAACTGTTCCCCATCAGATCATTGTGGAGTCGTGCACCGATTGGCACAGGCAATGCAAACACCCTGTCCAAAACGATCCTCCATGGACATTCCCCGCCCAAACGCCGCCAAGGAAAAACGCCGGAAACGCATCATCATGGCGGGCATCGCCACTGTCGCCCTGATCGGCGTGACCGTCGCCCTTTCCCGGCTCAAGCCCGCTGCACCCACGGTGGACCGAAATCTCGTGTGGATCGGCGACGTCAAACGCGGCTCGATCGACCGCCAGGTGCGCGGGTTGGGCACCCTCGTCCCGGAGGAGATCCGCTGGATCGCGGCGCAGACCGACGGGAGGGTGGATCGGATCGTCCTGCGGCCGGGCGCAATTGTGAAGCCCGACAGCATCATTCTCGTTCTCAGTAATCCAACCGTGATTGAGGCGGCGGTCAGCGCCGAATCGCAGCTCAAGTCTGCGGAAGCCGAGCTGGGAAATCTCAAAGTGTCCCTGGAAAAGGGCGTGCTGGACGCCGAGGCCTCCCTGGCCAATGCAAAGTCCGCATTCGAGACGAACCGGCTGCAGGCGGAAGTGAATGACGACCTGTTCAAGGACGGCCTCGTATCCACTCTCGAACTGCGCAAGTCGAAGGTCGCCGCCGAAGACGCCAGCACGCTGTACGACATCGAGCAGAAGCGCTTCGCGTTCACCAAGGAAAGCATCGCGCCGCAGCTCGCTGTGAAGGAGGCCGAAGTCGACCGGATGCGCGCCCAGGCAAAGCTCCGCCGCGATGAGGCCGACGCGCTCCAGGTGCGCGCAGGGATGCCCGGCGTGCTCCAGGTGCTGCCTGTCGAAGTTGGCGCCCAGGTGCAGCCGGGCGCCAATCTGGCCCGCGTGGCCGATCCCACCCGCCTGAAGGCCGAGGTGCGGATCGCCGAGACCCAGGCCAAGGACATCCAGATCGGCCAGGCCGCTTCCATCGACACGCGCAACGGCATCGTCTCAGGACAGGTCTCCCGCATCGATCCCTCCGTGCAAAACGGCACGGTCACGGTGGACGTCTCGCTCGAGGGCGAGCTTCCCAAGGGCGCCCGGCCCGACCTGAGCGTCGACGGCACCATCGAACTCGAACACCTCGACGATGTGATCTACATGGGCCGTCCTGCCTTCGGCCAGGAGCGCAGCACCGTGGGCATCTTCAAGCTCGACGCCGACGGCAGCTATGCCACGCGCACCCAGGTCCAGCTCGGCCGGAGCTCCGTGAACACGATCGAGATTGTCAGCGGACTGCGCCCGGGCGACCGCGTCATCCTCTCCGACATGACCCCATATGACGCCAACGAACGCATCCGGCTGAACTAGCATTAAGCGAAAAGCTGTAAGCTCCAAGCCATAAGCTCTGCGCTGCCAGCCAGTCGCATCAAACCACTCGTCCAATCACCCAAATCTCATCACCGCTCACAGCATGCTGCTTAACGCTTACTGCTTATCCCTTGACGCTTCTCCACATGAACACTGAAACGAACGGCCAATCGCTCATCAAACTCGACGGCGTGACCAAGGTCTTCCTGACCGACGAGGTCGAAACCCACGCCCTCTCCGGCATCCACCTTGAAATCCTCAAGGGCGAATACGTCTCCATTGCCGGCCCCTCCGGTTGCGGAAAATCCACGCTGCTTTCCATCCTCGGTCTCCTCGACACGCCGACGGAGGGGGAATACCTGCTCAACAGCCGCCCCGTGCAGGGGCTCACCCTCGCCGAGCGGGCGCGCATCCGCAATCGCGAGATCGGCTTCATTTTCCAGTCGTTCAACCTGATCGGCGATCTCACCGTTTACGAGAACGTGGATCTTCCGCTGACGTACCGCGGCATGCCCGGGAGCGAGCGCAAGCAGCGCGTCAACGAGGCGCTCGAGAAAGTCGGCATGGCCCATCGCGCCAAGCACCTTCCCTCACAGCTTTCCGGCGGCCAGCAGCAGCGCGTCGCCGTGGCCCGCGCCCTCGCGGGTTATCCCTCCGTGCTCCTCGCCGACGAGCCCACGGGGAACCTCGATTCCAAGAACGGCGATGCCGTCATGGAACTGCTGGAGAACCTCCACAAGACCGGTTCCACGATCGTGATGGTCACCCACGACCACCGGTTCGCCCGCCACGCCGCGCGCTCCGTGCACCTCTTTGACGGCCGCGTCGTCGAGGAGAGCGAGATCACCAAGGAGGCGGAAACGGCGCTGTGAGGGGGCGGAAAGCGCAAAGCTTTGAGCGGGAAGCCGAAGGCGCCAACCAGAAGTGAGCACCGGACAGCGAGGAACGACCAGATCGAATGAACCGTTCTGCCATACAGCTCGATCACTCCATGGAGGCGCGACGCCCTCGTCGCGCCCATCCATCGAAAACGCGACGGGGGAGTCGCGCCTCCAAAACACAGTCCGCTACTCGCTACCCGTTGCTCGCTGCTTCTTTCCATGCAAGACCTTAAATACGCCTTACGCCTGCTCGCCAAGTCGCCCGGATTCACGGCCGTGGTCGTGCTGACGCTCGCGCTCGGCATTGGCGCCAACACCGCGATCTTCAGCATCGTCAACACGACCTTCCTGCGCGCCCTGCCCTACCCGGAGCCGGAGCGCCTCGTGCACCTGTCCGAGACGGGCGATAGTAACATCTCCTACCCGAACTTCGAGGACTGGTGCGCGGGACAGGACGTGTTCAGCGCACTCGCGATCTATCGCACCGACGGATGCAAACTCAGGACGCCTGACAGCGCGGAACAAATTTCGATCGCGCAAGTCTCGGCGGATTTTTTCCCCGCAGTCGGCGTGCATGCCGCCCAGGGGCGCGATCTAAACGCCGACGACGATCGCGCGGGCGCCGCACGCGTCGCGTGGCTGACGCATGCGGCCTGGCAGCGCTTCTTCGCGGGCGATCCGAAAATCGTCGGCCAGTCCGTGCTGCTCGACAGCGTGCCGACCAGCATTGCCGGCATCCTGCCCGCCGGTTTTCGCTTTCACCGCAGCGCCGACCTCTTCGTGCCGCTCGGCCCGTTCCTCGACCAGCAGTTCATGCGCGAACGCGGGAACCGCAACGGCACGTACGCCATCGGCCGCCTCAAGCCCGGGATCACCTTTGCCGCCGCGCAGGCGCAGATGACGGCCATCGGCAAGCGTCTGGAACAGGCCTACCCGAAGATCAATGCCGGCAGGGGCATCTTCATGCAGCCGCTGCGCGAGCGAATAGCCGGTGACGCGCGGACCAATCTCCTGCTCCTTCTGGGCGCTGTCGGCATGGTTCTGCTGATCGCCTGCGTCAATGTCGCAAACATGCTGCTCGCCCGCTCGTTCGGCCGCGCCCGCGAGATGGCGATCCGCACGGCGCTCGGTGCGACGCGCATGGCCCTTTTCCGCCAGCTCCTCGCCGAGAGCCTGATGCTCGCCGCCGCAGGCGGAGTCGTTGGCGCCCTCCTCGGCGCGTGGGGCTTCGACATTGTCAGCCGCCTGATTCCGTGGGAAATGCGCGCGCTCACGGAAGGCGCGGCTGGCATCGACCGTGGCGTGCTGCTGTTCGTCGCGGGCATCACGCTCGTCACCGGCATCGCCTTCGGCCTCGCCCCCGCCTGGCAGCTCTCCCACACGAATCCAAACGACGCGCTCAAGAACACGAAGCCCGTGATGCGCACGCTGTTCGGCCGCGTCCGGCTCGCGGACGGTCTGGTGGTTGTCCAGATCGCCCTCGCCCTGATGCTACTGGTGGGCGCGGGATTGATGATTCGCAGCCTGGCGCGCCTCAGCGAGGTCAATTCCGGCCTGCAGCCGGATCGCGTGCTGACGTTGCGCATCGGCACGCCGCCCATGGAGCAGTACCTCCGTGATCCCGGCGCCTACGTTGACTACCACCAACGCATCCTCGATCGCGTCGCCGCGCTGCCGGAAGTGGAGACCGCCGCCTTCGGCTCGTCGCTGCCGTTCACCTGGGACACGTCGAGCTGCGTGCTTTTCCGCACCGACCAGCCGGTGCCCGAACCCAGCAAGCTGCCGTGGGCGAACACGCACGTGGTCACCCCGGATTACTTCCGCGCGATGGGCATCCCGCTCATTCGGGGCGAGCTTTTCAGCGGCCATGAGCCCGCGCCCACCTTCCCCGCGGGAGAGCTCCTCTCCATGGATTTGCTGCCGAAGATCTACAAGAACTTCGACCTCGTCTGTGTGATCAGCCAGCGTATGGCCGGCCAAATCTGGCCCGGCGCGGATCCGATCGGCAAGCGCTTTCAACTCGGCTTCCCCGAAATGCACCTGCCGGCCGCCCGCGTCATCGGTATCGTCGGCAGCACGACGCAGATCGGCCTCGATCGCGGCGAACTACCCGAATTCTACTGCCTGCTCAAACAGTACCCGGCGCCCATGGGGCTGCACCTCGTCGTGCGGACCCGCGCGGACCCCGCCGGCGTCCTGGCTTCGGTGCGCACCGCAATACGCTCCATCGCCCCGGATGAACCGATCTACTCCGTCGAATTGATGACCTCGCGCATCGCGGGTTTCTCGTCGGACCGGCGCTTCAACATGGGCCTCTTCATCTTCTTCGCGGCAACGGCGCTGCTGCTCGCCGTGGTCGGCATCTACGGCGTGCTCGCCTGCGTCGTCAGCCAGCGCACGCGCGAGGTCGGCATCCGCATGGCGCTCGGCGCGCAGCGTCGCGACGTGCTGCGCGACGTGCTCGCCCGCGGCCTGCGCCTCGCGCTCCCGGGGGTCCTGCTTGGACTCGCCGGCGCCTGGGCCGTCAACCGGCTGCTCCAGAGCCAGCTCTTCGGCATCACGGGCACCGACCCTCTTGCCTACATCGCCAGCGCGCTGCTGTTGCTGCTCGCCGCCCTGGTTGCCTGCTACGTGCCCGCCCGCCGGGCCACGCAGATCAACCCAACGGAGGCGCTGCGCGCAGAGTGACCGGGCAGTGACAAGTGATGAGTGACGAGTCCAACCCGGCCAACTTCAACATCGCTCATCGGATTTCGGACGACGCCTAGGACCCTCCACCGCAAACTCCTTATTCGCTCCTCGTCACTGGTCACTCGTCACTAGCCACTCGTCACTGGTCACTCGTCACTGGTCACTCGCCACTCCCATGTCCAACCTTCGCTTCGCCTTCCGCCAGTTGATCAAGACTCCCGGCTTCACGATCGTGGCGCTGCTCACGCTGGCGCTCGGCATCGGCGTGAACACCTCGATGTACACGCTCGTCGACGTGCTGATGTTCCGCAGCGCGCCGTTCCCGGAACCCGACCGCCTGCTCTACATCCAGGGCCTCACCGCCCAGGGCCAGCCCGACGTGTTTTCCTATGCGGAGATCGACGAAATGCGCGCTTTGGCCGCCTCCGGCCCGTCTGCAGCCTTCGAATCCATCACGGCATACTCGGGGTGGAACAATGACCTGGCCGAGCCCGGCCAGCCCGCGGAACGCCTGGTCTCGCTCGACGCTTCGGTCGATTTCTTCCGCACTTTCCGGGTGCAGCCGATGCTGGGGCGCCCGTACTCCGCCGACGAGGAAGTGCCGGGCCGCACCCAGGTCGCGCTCCTCAGCCACAAGCTCTGGCTGTCCCGTTTCGGGGGCGATCCCGGCATCATCGGCCGGACGCTCCGGCTCAACGCCGAGCAGGTCACCATGATCGGAGTCATGCCGCCCTCGTTCGGTTATCCCCTCTTCTGGGGCCCGATCGACCTCTGGCGCCCGATGACCGTTCCGCGCCATATCGTCGAGGACCGGAACAACCACTTTTTCGGCGCGATCGGCCGTCTCAATCCCGGCGTCACGGCCGCTCAGGCCACCGCCCAGCTGAAGCCGCTGCTCGCCCGCTGGGCCCACGACTATCCGCAGACCAGCACCGGCCGCGGCATCAAGGTCATGCTCCTGCAGAAGGCGATCATCAACGGCAGCCCCTTCGAATTCATCACATGGCTGCTGTTCGGCGTCGGCGCCGCGGTGCTGTTGATCGCGTGTTTCAACCTTGCCAATCTCCAGCTCGCGCGCGCCGCGGGAAACACGCGCGACCTCGCGATCCGCTCGGCGCTGGGGGCGTCCCGCGCCAGCCTTGTTCTCCATCAGCTCACCGAGTCCATGGTGCTCGCCCTGAACGGCGGCCTTCTCGGCGTGCTGGTCGGCAAGTGGTCCAACGACCTGATCGGCCGGTCCATCCCCATTGGCGCCACGGAGACCCTTTCGCTCGAGATGAACGGCCCGGTTCTTTGCGCAGCGTTTCTGATCTCGCTGCTCAGCGGCCTGCTCTTCGGCCTGGTCCCCGCCTGGATCGCCTCGCGGGGCGACATGGTCACCACGCTCAAGCAGCAGACCCGCGGTTCCACCTCCGGCCGCGGCACCCACCGCCTCCGGAACAGCCTGGTCGTCGCCGAGGTGGCGCTCGCCCTCGCCCTGCTGGCCACCGCCGGCGTGATGATCCGGGGATTCAGCGCCCTGCTGAAGCGCGACAAGGGCTGGGACACCGACCGCGTGCTCCTCGCCAACATCCACATGGCCGAGCAGTCCACCTACAACACCGAGGACAAGCGGCGCGTGGCGATCGACAAGCTCACACGCCGGCTGGCGCAGATCCCGCATGCCGAGCGTACCGCGATCTGTTCGAGTCCGCCGCTCTTCGGCTATTCGAAGAACGTCTCTTTCGAGGTTGCCGGCGTGACAGCGGATGATCCGACGAAGCAGCCCATCGGCGGCTACACCATGGTCACCCCGGACTTTTTTGCCGCCCTCGGCATCCCGCTGTTGGAGGGCCGTCTGTTCCCGTCGGAGCTGAAGGCGGACAGCCCGCCGCTGGTCATCATCAACGAGACCATGGCGCGCCGCTTCTGGCCGCACGAGAGCGCCATCGGCAAGCGCATCGGCGACCGCCAGGGCGACGTGGTCGTGTGGCGCGAGGTGATCGGCGTCGTGCGCGACATCCAGGACGCGTTGAACCCCAGCGACCCGAGCACGATGTACCAGGTCTACAAGCCGTTGGTGAACGAACCGTGGGGCTACTTGTGGCTGATCGTGCGGGCGCCGGCTCCCGCGACGTTCAAGAACGAAGTGCGCCGTGCGGTCGCCGACGTCGATCCCGATGTCGCCATCCAACAGATGGTTACGGTTCCTGAGGCGGCCGACCAGTTCCTGCGCAGCTTCACCGTAGTCAACGATACGCTGGGGGGCTTCGCCCTGCTGGGCCTCCTGCTCGCCGCGATCGGACTCTATGGCGTCATCTCCAACCTCGTCGCGCAGCGCACGAGCGAGTTCGGCATCCGCATGGCGCTCGGCGCCAGGCCGCGCGACGTGCTCGAACTCGTGCTCCGCCGGGGGGTGTGGCTCACGCTGCTCGGCCTTGTGATCGGCAGCGTGCTCGCATTCGCGCTCAATCTGGCCTTGCAGGCGTTCATGCCGCGCATGGGCGGCCTTGATCCCGTCACGATCAGCCTGGTGGCCTTCTTCCTGTTCGGCGTCGCCCTGTTCGCCTGCTACCTGCCCGCGCGTCGCGCGACAAAGGTCAACCCGACCGATGCGCTGCGCGCGGAGTGAACCGGAGGAGTGACGAGTGATGAGTGCCCAGAACAAACCCGCCAGTTTCAGGGATCTGCTTGTCTGGCAGAAGGGCATCGCCTTGGCCAAGATTGTTTACCAACTCACCAGCGTCTTCCCTGCCGATGAACGTTTCGGCCTAGTGAGCCAGATGCGTCGCGCGGCCGTCTCGATACCTTCCAATCTGGCCGAAGGGCAGGCTCGGCACACCACTGGCGAGTTCATCCAGTTCATATCCCACGCTGAGGGATCAGTGGCCGAGCTGGAGACGCAGATTCTGCTTAGTATCGAACTGGGCCTTCTCCAAAAACCTGCCGCTGCAGACGCACTAACGCTGCTCCTTGAACTGCGGAAGATGCTGAACGCTCTCCGGCGCACACTTGCCGCTCGTCACTAGTCACCCGTCACTCGTCACTCGTCACTTTTCACTATGTCCGACCTCCGCTTCGCCCTCCGCACCCTTGTCAAATCGCCGGGCTTCACCGCCGTCGCCATCGCCACGCTCGCCATCGCCATCGGCGTGAACTTTGCGATCTTCTCGCTCGTCAACGGACTCTTCCTCCGGCCGCTCGTGCCTTACAAACCGGCGGAAGTGGTTAATATCTTCACCGCCCGCAAGGCGGCCAACCGCGACTACCGCCAGTTCTCGTACGCTGAATTCACCGCGCTCCGCGAGGCAAACCCGGTCTTTCAGGATGTCGCCGCCCTGACCTTTTCCCTGGTGGGCGTCGGCCGCGGCGATGCCATGCGGCGCAGCTTCGTGTTCTTCGTCTCGGACAACTTCTTTTCGTTCCTCGGTGTCCGGCCGGCCGCGGGCCGGTTCTTCACCGCCGCCGAATCGCAACCGAATGCCAATGTTCCCGTCGTCGTGGCCGGCTATTCGCTGTGGCAGCGCATGGGCGGCCGCCCGGATTTCGTCGGCAGCACGATACAGGTCAACGGACAGGCATTCACCGTCATCGGCGTCACCCCGCGCGGATTCACCGGGATCAACGCCGTGCTTTCACCCGATCTCTGGCTGCCCCTGGGGACCTTTACCCTTTTTGCCAATCCGCTCTCGAATGACGGTCCCAACAACGATCTGGCCCGCCCGGCCAACTACGCGCTCAATTTGATGGGGCGGATGCATCCGGGCGTCGATCTCGGGTCGGCAGGTCCTCTGCTCCCGGTGCTGGCGAGGCGCCTGGATGCCCTGCAGCCGCCCGAATCGGCGAGCGCCGGCGCCCGCGAACTGCAGATCCAGCCACCCTCCCGGTTCAGCATCAGCACCAGTCCAGCGCAGGACGGTCCCGTCACGGCAACCGCCGTGTTCCTGCTCGGCATGGCCGGGGTCGTGCTCCTGATCGCCTGCCTGAATCTTGCCAACATGTTTCTCGCCCGCGGCATGTCCCGCGCGAAGGAAATCGCGATCCGCATCTCACTCGGCGCTCCGCGCTGGCGGGTCATCCGGCAACTGCTGGTCGAAGGCCTGCTGCTCGCCCTCAGCGGCGGTGCGCTCGGCATGCTGATTGCCCAATGGAGCAACGATCTGCTGACAGAATCCTTGAACAGCGCGTTCCGGGCGTTGAACATTTCCATGGCGATCGAGCTGCAGCCCGACGCCCACGTGCTTGTCGCGACATTCCTGTTCTGTCTCGCCGCAACATTGATCTTCTGCCTCGGGCCCGCCCTGCGATCCGTCCGGGTCGATCTGGTGCACGACCTCAAGCAGCAGGTCGGCGAACCCGCGGTCGCCGGCCGGTGGAACCGGTTCTTCTCTGCCCGGCATTGCCTGGTGATGGCTCAGATCTCCCTTTCGCTCGTCCTGCTGTTCACCGGCGGCCTGTTCTTCCGGGGCGCACTCAACGCTTCCGGTCTTGATCTCGGCTTTGAGCCGGCCGGTTGCGCCGTCGCCGAGCTGGATTTTTCGCTCGCCCGCACCCCGGAGGCAACGGCTCGCCAGAAGATGTCTTTGATTCTGGCCCGCATGCAGGCACTGCCCGGTGTGCGCGCAGCGGCGCTCGCGACGCAACTGCCCTACACCAACGTCGACAACATGCGCCGGATCGCGCCGGTCGACGCCGCCCCCGCAACCGGGCCGGACGCCAAACAACCTGGCGTTGACGGCATGTACTGTGCAACAACCCCCGACTTCTTCGATGCCATCGGCGTACACTTGCTCCATGGCCGGATATTCACGCCTGTCGAAGCGGAAAACAGCAAGGCGCCCTCCGTGGTGATCATCGACGCGCAGATGGCCAAATCGCTTTTCCCGAATGGAGATGCCCTCGGCCGGCGGGTCCGCCTGACAGACGGATCACGCGCCGAGATGGAAATCGTCGGAATCGTCTCGAACCATCGCAATCATCCGCGGGTCGGCGACACGGATCCACACCTCTATGTGCCTTTCGCCCAGGGCTACAGTCCGGACGTCTTTGTCACGATCCGCTTCGCCACCAACAATCCCCGGAGCGTCGCCGCCTCAATGGCCGGATTGCGCCAGGCGTTCCGCAACATCGATCCCGATCTGCCGGTCCTGCGTCTGGTCCCGTTCTCCGAAATGGTCGACGGCAACCTTGATCTCTGGATGATCAGGAGCGGAGCCGTGATGTTCGGGACGTTCGGCGGAATCGCGCTCCTGCTGGCCGTGGGCGGCGTCTACGGCGTGAAAGCCTACGCCGTGGCCCGGCGCACGCGTGAAATCGGCATCCGCATGGCGCTCGGAGCCATGCCAGCCAACGTGTTCGCCCTCCTCATGAAACAAGGCGCGCTCCAGACGACCTTCGCTGTGTTCCTGGGCGCGATCCTCTCCCTGCTCCTTGGCCAGGCGGTCTCCTCACACTTCGTCAGTGTCAGCCCGCACGATCCGCTCGTCCTCGGCGCTTCCATCGCACTCCTCGCCGCCCCGGCGCTGCTCGCCTGTTACCTGCCTGCGCGCCGGGCCACAAGGGTCAACCCAACCGAGGCCCTGCGCGCTGAGTGAAACCCCACAGTGACGAGTGATGAGTGACGAGATCCGACTCTGCAGTTCCAACCCCGCTTGTTAAGCCAAGAGAACTGCCCGACACCCTTCGCCGCCCCGTCCCACTTGTCACTTGCCACCCGTCACTCGTCACCAGGCATTCACCACTCGCTACTCGCTACTTCCCCATGAACTCACACGCCATCCTCCCCTTCGCAGCGCTTGGCGCGCTGCTTTCCTGCGGCTCGCCTGCCCGGGTCCACGCCGATGATTCGCCCTTTGGCAGCGACGACTGGAAACGCATCGTCCGACTGAGCGGCGACTGGAAATTCTCCGTCGGCGACAACCCTGACTGGGCCGCTCCGGGATTTTCCGACCGCGACTGGGCGACAATCCACGCCCCGGCTGAGTGGCAATCTGAAGGCTATCAAGACTACAACGGTTACGCCTGGTACCGGAAGACGTTCTTCTTCCCTTCCGGCCACGAAAAGGGAAATGTCTTCCTCTCCCTGGGCCGGATCGACGATGCCGGCCAGGTGTATCTGAACGGCAAGCTCATCGGAACCTCAGGAGAATTCCCGCCGCACTACCTGTCCGCCTACGACAAAGCCACGGTCTTTGAAATACCCTCCGGAAGCCTGCTGGTGGGGCGCGACAACGTTCTCGCCGTTCGCGTTTACGACGGAGGCGGGGTCGGCGGACTCGTCGAAGGCCGCCTGTGCTTTTTCACCACCGACATTCCCCAGCCCGATGTCATCCTGAGTGGAACGTGGAAGTTCAGTCCGGGCGACAACGCAGAATGGAAACAGGAACATTGCGACGAATCCGGCTTCGCGGAGATTCCAGTTCCAAGCTACTGGCAGAACGCCGGCTACCCGCAGTTGCACGGCTATGCCTGGTACCGCAAGACCTTCACCGTCCCGACCGCGCCGACAGACAAGACGCTCGTTCTGATGTTGGGCAAGATCGATGATTTTGATGCGGTCTATCTCAACGGCACCCTGGTCGGCTCCACGGGGGCCATTGATCATCCCTCCGAAGATGACGGCGCCCCGCACTACGCGCAGTACCGCAACTATATCTTTCCGGCCTCCCTGCTGAAGGAAACCAATACCATCGCCGTCCGCGTCTTCGATCGCGGGGGCGTCGGCGGGATCTATGCCAGCCCGCTCGGAATCATTTCCCAGGCCTCCTTCATCAAATACTGGGAAGAACGGAAGAAGGAGGCCCACGGTTTTTGGAGGGTGTTTGAGTCCGATTGAACTGGATTTGTCTGACTATTCGAATTACGATTTCTCGAAACTCTTTCTTCTTTGCACGGTTTCCCTATGCCGCGAGGCGGGTGAGTCCCGTAGGGGCGCAGGCTTGCCCGTTCGGCAGGCTCAGGGCCCCGAGCGTGTCGAGGGGCTGCGTCCCTTTGAGGGCGCGACAAGATCGCGCCCCTACCTTCGGTTGCGGCGGAGCCGCGCTAGGCCAATTGCAGGAGCGAGCTTGCTCGCGACCCTCACCTTCACTCCCGTGCTCCACGATCTCCGCTACACCATCCGCCAGCTGTCAAAATCGCCCGGCTTCACCCTGGTCGCAGTGCTGACTCTCGCCGTCGGCATCGGCGCAACGACTGCCATGTTCAGCGCGCTGCGCGCCATCGTCATCGAGCCATTCTCCTATCCGCATTCCGAACAGATCGTCCACGTCTGGTCCAATGATGGCCAGCCGCTGTCACAGCCTGATTTCTTCGACGTCTGCGACCGCAACACCTCGTTCGCCGAACTCGGCGCCTACTCACCCACCCCCGCAAATCTCGGCGGCGACCGGCCGCAGGCAGTGCGCAGCGTTTCCTCCACGCCGGGCGTGCTCCGCGCGTTCGGCGTCGCTCCGGCGTTCGGCCGTCTGCTCAGCGCCGACGATGAGAAGCCCGGCGCTCCCCCCGTGGCGGTGATCAGCGATTCGCTGTGGCGCCAGTCGTTCGCCGCCGACCCGGCCCTGGTCGGACAGACCATCCGTATCAACGGAAGCCAAACGACCGTTGTCGGCATCATGCCGCCCGAGTTCGAATTCGCCTCTCCGTGGATGCGCACCGAAACCTGCCAGCTGTGGGTGCCGCTCCAGCTCAAGCGCGGCGAGGGCGACCGGGGCAGTCACTGGCTCTGCACGGTAGGGCGCCTGAAGCCCGGCGTCACCGTCGCCGCCGCCGATGCCGAGGTCAGAGCCATCGCGGCGCAGCTGAAGAAGGACCATCCCGACACCAATTCCCAAAAACCGTTTCTGGTGCGCTCGCTGCGTTTTGAAATGACCCGCTACGTCGGGTCGCCCGTTTGGATGCTGTTGGTTGCGGTTGCGCTGGTGCTGCTCATCGCCTGCGCCAACGTCGCCAGCATGCTCCTCGCGCGCAGCGCCCGCCGCCAGGGAGAGATCGGCGTCCGCCTCGCCCTAGGCGCCACCCGCGCCCAGATCATCCGCCTCGCCCTTGCGGAGAGCGTCGTCCTCGCCTTGCTCGGCGCGGCGGGCGGCCTGCTCATCGCGCTCTACGGCGTCGAGATCCTCGCCGCCATCGCCCCCGTCAGCGACGCGCGCCGGGCCGCGATGACGCTCAACGGCGGCGTGCTCGTCTTCGCGACCGCCCTCACCCTGCTCACAGCGCTGCTCGCCGGGCTCCCGCCCGCGCTGGCCGCGGCCCGGCTATCAGTCGTGGATCTCGTCCGCTCAGACAGCCGCAACGCCGCGGGTTCGCGCTCGCGGCACCGCACCCTGCGCACCCTGGTCATCGGCCAGGTCGGGATCGCCTTCATTCTCGCCAACGGCGCGGCGCTCTTCACCGCCGGCTACCTGCGGCTGGTGGCAGCCAACCGCTCGCTCGCCACCGAATACGTTCTGTCCTCCGCGCTGCAGCTTCGCGGCGAACGCTACGCCAAGACAGAGGCTCGCGTGCAGTTCTGGAACCAGCTGGCCGAGCGCGCGGCCGCCCTCCCCGGCGTCACCGCCGCCGGACTGACCACCAAGCTGCCGCTCGAGGGCGGATCGAACATGTGGATCCTCGTCAACAACGAGGTTTTCGATCCCACCACCGGAGGCAGACTTGCCGAGATGTCGGCCATCACGCCGGGCTATTTCAACGCCGCCGGGATCGCGCTCCTGCGCGGGCGCACGCTCCAACCCGGCGATGTCGGCGAAGATGCCATAGGCGTCGTGGTCAACCGGGCCCTCGCGGACAAATGCTGGCCGGGCGGGGATCCGCTGGGAAAGATCATCCGCCCCGGCGGTCCGAAGGCATGGTTTCATGCCCGCGTTGTCGGCGTGGTTGAAAGCGTCCGCCAATGGGGTGCGGAGACTCCGCCGAACCCGGAAATCTATTGGACGCCCGAGCATGCCTGGGGCCAGGGCGTCTTCCTGGTCGTCCGGTCCGCCCAACCGGCGGCTCAGCTCACGCCCGCATTGCGACGCGCGGTGGCCGCCCTCGATCCGGATCTGCCGCTGGCCGAGGTGCGCACGCTCCAGGAGGTCGTCAATGACGCCACGAAAGGAGAGCGCGTCATCGCCGGTCTGGTGGATTTCTTCATGGCCACGGCGCTCGGCCTCGTCGCGGTCGGCCTTTTTGGCACGCTGTCCTATCACGTGCTTCAACGCACCCGCGAGATCGGCATCCGCCTGGCCCTGGGCGCCAGTCGCCGGGAGATCGTGCGCCTCGTCTTCCGACAGGGCGCAGGCTGGGTCCTGGCCGGAGTAATCATCGGTGTCACCGGAGCCCTTGCGCTCACCAAAGCACTGCAAGCGTTCGTCTACGGTATGGAATCAGTCGACCCCGTCGCACTTCTGCTCGCCATCGCGGCCGTGGCCGCCGCGGCCGCCCTCGCCTGCTGGCTCCCCGCGCGGCGCGCCGCCCGGGTCGACCCGAATGTCGCCCTGCGGAGCGAATGAGGGGATTCCCGGGTCTCGATTTGCGATTTTTGATTTTCCCCCACCTCCTGCCGATCGCTGACCACTGATCACTGATCACCGATTACTGACCACTGATTACTGATCACCCGGCCCCGCCACTGCAGTCCACTCTTTCAGCCAGATCCAAAATCGGAATCCGAAAACCCAGAATGCCCCACGACCTCCGTTACGCTTTTCGCCAGCCAACCAAGTTGCCCGGTCTCACCGCCATCACAGTGCTCATGCTGGCAGTGGGCATCAGCGCCGCTGCTGCCGACCCCGGATCCGATATCGCGCCTCTGGCGGCTGCCAAACGACTTTTCGATGGGGGACATTACCCGGAAGCCCGTGCCTCCCTCGAAAAGATCGCCGCCGCGGAGCCGCAGAACTCGGAGGCCCTGTTCTATCTCGGTTGGACCGCGTTCCGCCTCAACCAACCCGAGGAGTCAGTAAAGCTGTTGGAAAAAGCCATCGCACTCGATGCAACGAAATCGCTCTACTTCCATGTGTTGGGCGATGCCTACGGCGAATCCGCACAGCGCGCCTCGGTGTTTTCAAAGCTCGGACTGGCGAAGAAATGCCTCGCTGCCTACGACCGCGGCGTCGAGGTCGATCCCAACAACGTCGAGGTCCGCACCGCCCGGTATCAATTCTACCGCGGCGCTCCGTCCTTCATCGGCGGTGGCGCGGACAAGGCAGCAGCCGAACTTGGGGAAATCCGCAAGCGCGACCCCGAGCTGGCAACCGGCTTGCTCATCGACCAGCAGATTGCGGACAAGAAACCTGACGAGGCCTTTGCCGCCATCGGCAGTCTCCTCGAACGACAACCGGAGAACATGTTCGACTTGTATCAGCTGGGCAAGATCGCCGCGATCACGGGCCAGCAGCTCGACCGGGGCGAAGCCGCCTTGAGGCGGTACATCACTCATGTGCCGACCGGCCGCGAGCCGCCCCTGTCGGCAGCCCGCTGGCGCCTCGGCATGATCTGCGAACAGAAGCGAGAGGCGCCCGCAGCCCGTGCCGAATACGAGGCGGCGCTCAAGCTGGACCCGGGTTTCACCCCCGCCCAGGAGTCGTTGAGAAGAATGCGGGGACCCACTTCGGCAAGGTGACCGGGCGGCAGTCCGACAGGCTCCTTCTCGTCACCCGTCACTCGTCGCTTTTCACTTGTCACTTTCATGAACGCCCACCCGCCAAAAGACGATCCGAGCCGCCTGCTCAGATATAGGGGCTCGATCTATGCGCCCGATTTGCTGGTTTGCGCGATCGCCTGCTTCGATTTCTTCACCTTGCCGCTCCGGCTCCTCGTAGCGGCGAGCGCCAGCCCATTGACACGCTCGGGGCCTTGAGCCTGTCGAAACGGCAAATGGGTTTCACGGAGCTCCTAGCGCGGCTCCGCCGCAACCGAAGGTAGGGGCGCGATCTCGTCGCGCCCTCAAAGGGACGCAGCCCCTCGACTTCGCTCGGTGCCCTGAACCTGTCGAACGGGCAAGACTGCGCCCCTACGGGTCCCAACCGCCTCGTAGCATAGGGAAGTCGTGCAAAGAAAAAAGGGTTTGGAGGGATAGTAATGCGGCAAAGCATGGGCATTCATGGGCGGGACGCCCATGCCACTTGAACACCGCCGATCGGGGCAGTACGCCGCTGTCCCGATCTTGGGAACGCCGCATCCCACTTTCGCGGAGAATTCGCACTGCGAAATACCCTCCTATTCCCTATGTTATTACCCATCCGATATTTAATAGCTGTTCCGCAGTTTGGAATGCCGCATGCTTGGCTGCAAATCGTGTCCCACTGCTTCGCCAGGGCGCGGTGTCGGAAAACCTGCTGAATACGACACCTCTCCATGAAACCGCGTTTTCCCGATCGATCTCCGCATTCTTGCCACTTGTCACTCGTCACCGGTCATTTCTCTCCCCCATGAACGATCTCCGCTTCGCCCTCCGCCAGCTCGCAAAGACCCCCGGCTTCACCGCCATAGCGCTGCTCACGCTCGCCCTCGGCATCGGGCTCAACACGGCGATGTTCAACATCGTCAACTCGATCGTGCTGCAGCCGCTGCGGTTTCCAGAACCGGAGCGCCTGTTCCGGCTGGTGAACGGCACCCCGCAGCAGGGAAACAATGGCTTCCGCCCGGCGCACTTCGCCCAGATCGAGCGCGAGAGCGGCGACTTCATGCAGGTCGCGTGTTCGCGGCCCTGGAGCTTCACCCTCGCCGAGCCCGGACAACCGGCGGACGTGCTCGCATCACTCCGCGCCTCCTCCGGCTATTTCCGCGTCCTGGGTCTGAGGATGGAACTCGGGCGGGATTTCCAGCCCGACGAGGACCAGCCCGGCCGCAACCAAGTCGTCATTTTGAGCCACGAGTACTGGCGGTCGCACTTCTCCGGCGAGCCGGGTGTCATCGGCCGCACGCTTCGGATCGACGGACAGCCGAATGAGATCATCGGCGTCGCCCCGGCGCTCGCCAGCGATCCCCGGACTCTGTTCTCCCCGGAGGTTTTCAAGCCTCTTGCGTTGACGACCGACGAGCTGAGTCAACGGGAGGACCACGCGTACGACATCATCGGGCGCTATCGTCCGGGGGTGACTCCCGCCCAGGCCGACACCCGGCTGACGGCGGTCGCGGCAAGCCTCGCCCGCAGCGATCCGAAGGAATACGAGGGTCGGATCCTGCGCACAATCTCGCTCAACCCCACGCTCCAGGGCACCGGCCGCCAGATCGTCTTCATGCTGATCGGACTTTCCGCGTTCGTCCTGCTGATCGCCTGCGCCAACCTGGCGAACCTCCTGCTGGCGCGCGCCATCTCCCGGGCGCGGGAGTTCGCCATCCGGGGCGCGCTCGGCGCGTCGCGCGGACAGCTCATCCGCCCGATCGCCGTCGAATGCGCCGTCCTTTCCCTGGCCGGCGGCCTGCTCGGGGTGCTGGTCTGCGCCTGGACGAACGATTGGATGGCCCGCGAGTTCAGCGCGGGCGGCACGACGATCGAGTTCGTGCACGACTGGCGGCTCCTCACGTTCGCCTTTGGCGCATCCCTGGCCACGGGCCTGCTCTTCGGCGTCGCTCCCGCCTGGCTCGTCTCGCGGGTGCAGATCAACGACGCCCTCAAGAGCGGCGCGCGGGGCTCGATCGGCGACCGTTCGCAAAACCGCGTCCGGCAGCTGCTGATCGTCGGCCAGTTCGCCCTCGCCCTCGTGCTTCTCTCCGGCGCCGGACTCTTCGTGCGCGGGCTCGATCACCTGGTGCGGCGCGACTCCGGCTGGAACCCGGCGCCCGTGCTGCGGGGCATCCTGTCGATGCCGGCTACACGCTATCCCGACACGGACAGCATGATGCGGTTCTACGAACGGGTGCAGGAGCGCGTCGCGGTATTGCCCGGCGTCGCGGCCGCGGCGATCTGTTACGAGGTGCCCGCGTTCTACTTCCCGACCGGGCGCGGATTCCTCATCGAGGGGCAGCCGCCGCCGGCGAATCGGGACAACGTTCCGGGCGCGCCGATCAACGGGATCACGCCCGGGTATTTCAACGCCACCGGCACGCGCATCCTCCAGGGCCGCGATTTCGCGCCGTCCGACAAGGCCGGCAGCCCGCGCGTCATCATCATCAGCGAGAGCATGGCGCGGGTGTTCTTCCCCGGCAAGGAAGCGGTCGGCCGCCGGCTCGCCGACTACAACGAGAAAGAGCCAGTCTGGATGGAAATCGTCGGAGTCGTCAAGGACGTGCGCTTTCTGAATCCCGGCAACGGAGGTTCGTCATTCCAGGCCTACGTTCCGCTGGCGCAGAATACCTGGAGCTACGTCGCCCTGGTGGTCCGGGCGAGCGTGCCGTCCGCCACCCTGGTCGATCCGATCCGCCGCGCGGTCGGTGAGCTGGACCCCGACATGGCGGTCAAGGAGCTGACGCCCGTTCCCGCGTTCATCGAACGCAACATGCTGACCCTGGTCGCAATCAATCGGCTGCTCCTCGGCTTTGCCGGGCTCGGGTTGTTCCTGGCCGCGCTCGGAATCTATGGTGTGATCGCGCGCCTCGTTGCCCAGCGAACCAACGAGATCGGCATCCGGATGGCGCTCGGCGCCCAGGTCGGGCAGATCGCGCGCCTCATCCTCGGCGCCGGCATGCGCATGGTCCTCATCGGCACCGTCATTGGACTTCTCGGAGCCGTCGGGCTCGCACGCTTCCTGGCCAATACAATGCCCGGGTTGTCCAGCAACAGCGTTGTCGCCATCGCAGGCGCCACGGTCGTGCTGATCGCCGTCGCGCTGCTCGCCTGCTGGCTGCCGGCAAAAAAAGCAACCCGCGTCGATCCCCTTGAAGCCCTCCGCACAGAATAGAGCCCCGCCGCGCCGGAACCTTGGCGAAGGCGGGCCCGCGCGACGCGCCACCAAGGTCGATCCGATCATCGCGCTTCGCGCGGAATGACGAATCCATGGCGAGCATCGAGGAGCGAGAATGCCAGACCCATCCACTTCTTGCCCGTGGCGGGCACCGGCGAACGCATCAGGTGCACGCGCCTCGGTGCCGGCCGCCCCACTTCCCTGACCAACCTGCCTCATGAATCTGCAACGAAGAACCTTCCTCAAATCAAGTGTCACCCTCCTGGGCTCCGGAATACTGTTGGGCAGCCTGGGCGCGCCAGCCCGCGCCGCTGAAGCCCCGCCGGCGTCTAATGGAAATATCTGGGACGTTTTCCGCCAGCGCCGGTCGGTGCGAAAATTCAAGCCAGACGCCATCCCCGAAGCGGACATTGTCAGGATTCTCGATGCCGCGCGCACGCCGCCGACCTCCGGGAACCAGCAACCCTGGAAGTTCCTGGTGATCCAGGACCGCGACAAGATCAGCCGCATGAAGGAGGCGTGCGTGCAACGCGCGCTGGAGCGGTTCGACAGCCGTGGCAACAAGGCGGCCTCGAAGGAGGAATACGAAAGCGGTGTCCGCAACCGGCTCGGCGGTTACTTTTCGGCGCCGGTCTACATCGTCGTTCTGACGGACAACGACTCGCAATACCCGGATTACAACCATTGGGACGGTCCGATGGCCGCGGGGTTCCTGATGCTTGCAGCCCGGGCACTGGGCTACGGCACGGTGTTCATAACCGACGCAATTCCGGACCAGGTGACCAAGGAGGTGCTGCACATCCCGGGACACTACACCCGCGTTTGCATCACGCCGCTGGGGGTTCCCGTCGAATGGCCCGACTCTCCGCCAAAAAAGAAACTCGAGGAGTTCATCGCCTACGAGTCGCTTTGAGGACGGGCCGGTGACAATGAAACCGAATCGTCGGACATCTCTCAACCGGGTCGATGCAGTCCGATGCAGGGCCGCCGCCATTTCGACGGGTTCGACAGGCTCACCGCAAGCAGATGTCTCAAGGCCCCGAGCGCGTTCAGGGGCTTGTCGGCGGGCCGTTATCCCAAAGGACTGTGGCCCGGCGACAAGCGCCGGCCCTGCACACCATTCGGTGTCTGCGGCATCATTCGCATGGCGTGCTCCAAATGCGTGAGTCCGGCTCAGCCGGAGCACCGTGCCATTCCCACTCTCTCCATCACCTTCACTTCCGTGATCCACGATCTCCGCTACGCTCTCCGATCCCTTGCGCGCACGCCCGGGTTCACCTTTGTCGCCATCGTCATCGTCGCCCTCGGCATCGGCGCGGCAACCGCGATGTTCAGCACGGTCAACGCGCTCGTGCTGCGTTCCGTGGCGCTGCCGGAATCGGACCGGCTCGCGGTCATCTACGAAACCAATCTCCCGCTCAATCTTCCCCGCTTCTCCGTCTCATACCCGAACTACCGCGATTGGTGTGAACAGAGCCAAAGCTGGAAGTCGCTGGGCGCCGTCACCGACCGTTCCATGAATCTCACCGGCGGCGGTGAGGCCGAATTGGTTTCCGTCCAAGCCATGACGGCGAACCTGCTGCCGACGCTCGGCCTCTCTCCTCAACTGGGCCGAGGGTTTTCCGTCGAGGAAGATAAACCCGGCGGCAACAAGGTCGCAATCGTCAGCCACGGATTCTGGCAACGGCGCCTCGGGGGCCGCGCTGATGCCATCAGACAATCCCTCACGCTCGACGGCGCCAGCTACTCCATCATCGGGGTGATGCCCGCCGGCGCGTTCTTTCCCGGCGATCTCGATATCGCCATCCCGCTTGCCGCCGAGGCCGGAGGCGACCGCCGGTACGAACACGAACTTGCGGTCTACGGACGGCTGAAGCCAGGCGTCACTCTTGACCGGGCCGCCACCGAGATGAAGGCCATTGCCGGCCGGCTCTATTCAGGATTCTCCGACACGGATCGCAGTTGGAGCGTCGAAATCGCGCCATTCGCGCGGGAAATCGTCGGGCCTGGCCTTCGGACCGCGCTCTTCGTTTTGCTCGGGGCGGTCGCCCTGCTGGTGCTCATTGCGTGCGCAAATCTCTCCAACCTGCTCCTCATGCGCGCCTCCGCCCGCGCACACGAACTGGCAATCCGCACCGCGCTCGGCGCAGGCCGCGCCGCGGTCATTGGCCAGATCATGACCGAGAGCCTCATCGTCACGCTCGCCGGCGGTCTGCTCGGTGTGTTTGCATCGCTCTGGGCAGTGGACGCGATGCGCTCCCTCTCGCTGCCGCGCGCAGCCGAGATCTCCATCGATCTTCGCGTGCTGACGGCCTCTCTTGTCGCCACCGTGCTGGCCGGAGTACTCGCCGGGCTCGGCCCCGCGCTCAAAGCCTCACAAGCCCGCCCCGAGGATGCATTGAAATCCCGCGGCCCGCGCTCGGGCAGCCGGTCCCGGCTTCGCGACTCAATGGTGGTGGCGCAACTCGCGATCTCCCTCACCCTGCTCGTCGGCGCAACCCTGCTCGGCCGGAGTTTTTTGTGCCTGCTCCAGGTCAATCCGGGTTTCAATCCGGCCAACGTGCTCACGTTCTCGCTTCGACCCGAAGGCGACGAACGAGCCATTCAATTCTACGAACGTGTCACCGAGCGGATCGCCAGTCTGCCCGGAGTGTCGAACCTGGGGCTCATCAACCTTCTTCCCCTCGCGGGTGGCGACACGATGAATCCCATCTTCCCGGTTGGACCGTCTCCATTGCCCGCCGGCGAACCGGTTCAGGCGAGCTGGAGGCTGGTCGACGGCGGCTATTTCGGCGCCATGCAGATTCCTTTGCTGCGCGGGCGCACGCTTGCGGGTCTGCCGCCCGACGAAGCCCGCCGCTCCGTCGTGCTTTCAGCCTCGTTCGCGAAGATGCTGTTCGGCGATGCCGATCCGATTGGGCGCCAAATCGACAACCTCAAGGTCGGAGGCGATCGACTCACCGTGGTCGGAATGGTTGCCGACGTTCGCGGCCGGAGCCTGGGCTCCAACCCCGGCCCGACTTACTACTGGTCCATGTATAGATTCCTCTACGGACCGATGCACCTTGTCGTGCGAACGAGGGGCGAGCCGACCCAATTGCTCCCGGCCATCCGCGCGGCCATCAAGGAAATCGATCCTGCGGTGCCGGTCTTCCGCGTCCAAACGATGGAAGACCTGCGCTCCGCCAGCCTCGACCAGCAGCGGTTCAGCCTTTCGCTTCTCGGCGGATTCACCGGTGCAGCCCTGCTGCTCGCCGCGCTCGGCACCTACGGCGTCGTCGCATTCATGGTGCAGCAGCGCACGAGGGAGATCGGCCTCCGCGTCGCCATCGGCGCGCAAGCCGGCGACATCCTCCGTCTCGTCCTCGGCCAGGGGTTCCGTCTCGTCGCGCTGGGGACGGTCCTTGGTCTGGCCGGCGCCCTCGTCTCCGCCCGCCTGCTTTCCGCCATGTTGTATGACACTGGCACGACCGATCCGTGGAGTTTTCTCTTTGCCACCGCAGTCCTCGCCCTCGCCGCGCTCGGCGCCACGCTCCTGCCCGCGCGAAGGGCAACCCGGGCAGATCCGATATTGGCCCTTAGAGCCGAATAAAGACATGATTGCCTCTCCACTCGTCACTTTTCACTCGGCACTGGTCACTCGCCACTCGTCATTTCTCACCCCTCACTCGTCACTTTTCACTCGTCACTCGTCACTTTCCCCCATGTCCGACCTCCGCCACGCTCTCCGCTCACTTGCCAATTCCCCCGGCTTCACCGCTGTCGCGGTCCTCACGCTCGCCCTCGGACTCACGGTCAATGCGGTGTTCTTCACGATCGCCGATGACCTCTTCTTCAGGCCGCTGCCGGCCGAAGCGCCCGATCGTCTTGTTATTGTCGCTCAAAAGGCGCCGACGATCGATTACCAAGTTCCCTTCTCCTACGCCGATGCCGAGGATTTCCGCCGGTTCGTCGAGACCGACAACTCCGCCGTCCCGGATATGGCTCGGGTTTTCTCCGGATTGATGGCCTACGAGGAGGATGTCGTCCACCTGAGCCGCACCGGCGAATCCACCGAGCGCACATGGGTTCACGCCGTCACCGACAACTATTTCACCGTGCTCGGGGTGCAACCCCAGCTCGGGCGCTTCTTCCTCCCAGGCGAGGCCCGCACTCCAGGCGCCGATCCGATCTTCATTCTAACCTATGACACCTGGCGCACCCGTTTCAACGCCGATCCCTCGATCATCGGCCGGACCGTCAAGCTCAACGGCCTGCCGTTCACCGTCGTTGGAGTTTCCCCGCCGGGCTTTTTTGGCGCCTCGTGGGGCACGGCGCTCAGTGGGTTTGTGCCCGCAACCATGCTTCCGCGGTTGCTGCCTGGAGGGGAATACTACGCCCTGAAGCGCGGTCACACTGCGGTCTTTCTTATGGGTCGGCTCAAGCCGGAAGCCAGTCTCGCGCAGGCCCAGGCTGCCATGGACGTTGCATTCGCCCGCGTCATCCATGACTACCCTGAGAATTATCTAGCCGATGCGCGAGCCGTCGTGATGCGCGAAAGTCACAGCCGCCCGTCGCCATATATTGCCCACTACACGCCAAAGATCATGGTGGCGTTGACCGCTTTGTTGCTTCTCGTGCTTACGGTCGCGATGGCCAACGTGGCCAATCTGATCTACGCCAGAGCCGCTGCCCGCGAACGGGAGCTGGCGATACGCGCTGCGGTGGGCGCCACGCGCTTTCGTCTTATCCGCGGTCTTCTGGCCGAGAGCGCTGTCCTCGCCCTGATCGCTGCAGTGGTGGGTGCCACCGCTTCGCTCTGGTTGACACCTTTCATGGTCGGGCTGATTCCGACGTCCTCTGCCAATGCGCCTGCCGCAGCAACCGGGTTGGATTGGAGGCCATTTGTCGGAACCGGTCTTGCCTCGCTGTTTGTCGGCCTCGCCTCGGGTCTTCTGCCGGCGCTCAAGGCAAGTGGCATGGCCCGAATGGCGCTTAGATAAGCCACGAGTGAGGAAACCAAACAAAACTCATCGCAGTCGCCGAGAAGCGGATACGCGCATGAGCTGGCGGGGCCGGTTCAACAGTTGATAATCTTTCGGCCGTCGTTTTCGCGCCCGCGGCTCGCTGCGGGCTGGGCGTAGGGGAACCAGGTCATTGGCCAGACGTGCGAGGAGGGTGCGGCGGGCGTGGCGGCGATGCCGGCGGTAGGACAAGGCCCGGTCGGCCCAGGCCTGCAAGGCGTCGAGTGCCCCCTTGAAGCTGAGGCGTTCGACGGGGACGCCATGAGCAAGTGCCGCCTCCACTAGCAACGCTCGAACGAGATTATAGGCGATCGCGTGCATCCAAAGTTCCCGTTCGATGATCCTGGGCGAGAGGCCGCGCAAGACATCGAGCGCGAGGTTGGTCTTGAGCTGGCGATAATGGAGTTCGACCTGCCAGCGGCGGGCGTAGAGTTCGGCAATGGCCGAATCGGGGAAGGCCTTTTCATCGAGCAGTGAGGTGACGACCATCACACTTTGAGTTCGAAACCCGCGCACGTGGACCCGAAAGCGCACCAGGCGCACCGTCAGTTCCTCCGGCTGGTTTTCCCAAGCGCGCCGGGACAGCCTGGGCGGGCGCTGGGGTTTATTCCAGGTTTGCCGGCACGAGCGATAGCGGCGAGAGCGCACAGGGCGTGCTTGGTGCAGTCGGATCACGAAATCGACCTTTCCCCCCATCAATTGGGCGAGAAAGAGCCAGCCGCAATAAGCGCGGTCCGCGACGAGCACTTCCCCGGCATGCAAGCAATGCAGCAGGCGGCGGGCGAGCGACAGGTCATGGGTTTTCCAGCTGTCCTCCACAAACGTGAGCAAGCGTCCGGTGTGCAGACAGAACAGACCGACGAGTTTGCCGGTGGGAAATCCGCAACCGGGTTTTTGCCTGCCCGCATACGGCCAGCGGCGGCGGTTCTGGTTGGTATCTGGCATGGAGAAACCGGTGCCATCGATGAGCCGGACGGTGCGACCGCGCCACCGTTCCGGGGTTCGCGGCTCGAACCACCGGCTCAAAGCGGCGAACAACGCCTGCAGCCACGGCAGCGGCAGGCTGGTGCGGGCCTGACAATAGGCGCCGGTGGAATCACCCGGGGGCTGGCGACCCCGGCTGGCGGCGTCCGCCTGCAGGCGCGTCAACGCCCACCGGCAACTGGCGCCGCGCCGAAGCACCTGGCCCAGGAAGGCCCAGAACACCGCGACGCGGGGCAAATCCCGCTGGCGGCTGCCCGCGCCCTTTGCGGCCGGCACGAGCAGCCCGGCAAAATAGCCGCCGAACAACGCGGCGAGGCCGCCGATCGACTCGCTGGCGGCGTCCGCGCGTCGGAGGTGCACGCCCATGGGCGCACACTGCGCCCGCAGTTGAGGAAAATAGGGGGTCGAGTTCATCTAGGGCCGTATCTATCCGGCCTCTGCTTGACGAAGCTAGCAAAATCGGTAACAAACTGGCCGTGATGCCTCCGCCTCGTCTCGCCAAACTGGAAGCCCGTTATGCCGCCCTCCGCCAGGAGCTTGCAGGCATTGGATATCTCAGCCACGGTTCGGTTTATCGGCGGCCGGCCGGACAACCCGGCACGCGCTTCACCTGGTCAACCAAGGTGAAGGCGAAAACTGTCAGCCTCGCCCTCTCAGCGGAACAGGCTGACTGGCTCGAAAAGGCCGTCGCAGAGCATCACCGCGTCAAGAAACTCCTCACGGAGATGCGCCGCCTCTCCCGCAAAATCATGCGAGCTCGTTTTCCCGATACCGAACACCGTAGACCACTCAACAAGAAGGTTTTGCGCCTTATCTAAGCGCCATTCTGGCATGGCCCCGTTGCATTTCTTGAAGGAGTCTGCCCCCTTGGCCAACCACCGCCGCCACCCATTGCGCAGCCTCCTTGTGGTGGGCCAGGTGGCCGTGTCCTGCGTGGTGCTGGTCTGCGCATCACTTGCGCTGCGCAGCATGCTTCTGCTTTCTCGCGTCGACCTCGGCTTCCGGCCAAAGAATCTGGTTGTCGCCTCTTTTGATCTCGGCTTGCAGAACTACACTCCCGACCAAGGCCGGCGTTTCCACGCCCAGCTTCTCGAAAAGGTGCGCGCCCTTCCCGGCGTCGCGGTCGCAAGCCTCGCAACGAATGCCCCGCTCGACACCCGCATTGGCCTGTTCGGCGGCATCACGGCGGTCGGGGAACCTGCACCCGCCGGAAACGGAGCCTCGCCCATCGCATGGATTCTCGTCGAACACACCTATCTGTCGACCATCGGCCTTCGCCTCGAAGCGGGACGGGATTTCACGGCGCATGACGACTTCGGCGCGCCACTCGTTGCCATTGTCAACCGCGCTCTTGCCAATCAGCTTTGGCCAGGCAAGGACCCCATCGGCCGGCGCATTTCCATCCAGGGCAACGAAGCCGAGGTAATCGGCGTCGTGGGAAAAAACCGCTACTATAATCTGGCCGACGATTCGCGTCCGCTCCTGATCAGCGCGCTCGCCCAGGATTACCGCAGTGGTTTGGCGCTCGTCATCCGTTCCGCTGGCGCCGTAGCCCCGTTGACTGCGGCCGTCACTAAAATCGTCCGACAGCTGGATCCCGATCTTCCACTCTTCGGCGTCCAAACCCTGGAACAGCAGATTGTGGAGAGCCCCAATGGCTTGATGCCCTATCGCACCGGTGCGGTTTTCGCCGGGTTTCAGGGAGCGATCGCGCTCCTTCTGGCTGCGGCCGGTATCTTCGGACTCATTACATTCACGGTAGCGCGGCGCACCCGCGAAATTGGCATCCGGATGGCGCTTGGGGCCTCCCGCGTACAGGTCATCCGCGCCGTCGCGCGCAAGAGCGTCATCCTCACGCTCGCCGGCCTCGCAGTGGGCATCGCGATTTCCTTCGGACTGGCCCGGATGCTCTCCGGTCTCCTCTACCGTGCCGGCACGATGGACGGCATCATCTTCGCCGGCGTGGCCATGCTCGTCCTTTTTGCCTCCGCCCTCGCCTGCTGGCTGCCGGCGAGAAGAGCAACCCGGGGCAATCCCCTTGAAGCCCTCCGCGCAGAATAGAGCCCCGCCGCGCTCCCTTAGGCGTTACGCCTTGAACATTACACTCCCATGATCGCCGATTTTAGATTTGCCCTCCGCCAGTTCGCCAAGTCGCCCGGCTTCGTGTTGGTGGCCACGCTCACTCTCGCCCTCGGCATCGGGGCCAACACCGCAATCTTCAGCGTTGTCGACGCGATCCTGCTGCGGCCGCTGCCCTACCCGGAATTCGACCGGATCGTCCAGGTCTGGGAGGCGCCCAACACCGGCGGCCTCGCGATCGCGTCCGGCGGCGTGTTCATGGACTGGCAGGATCACACGACCCAGCTCGAAACCATCGCGGCGGCGCATCAGACCAACCAGAACCTCACCGGCGACGGCGAGCCGGTGCGCATCAGCGGCCTCGAAGTGTCGGCCGATTATCTGCGGGTGTTGCGCCTCAATCCGGCGCTGGGCCGCGGCTTCGCGCCGGCCGACGACGCCCCGGGCGGCGACCGGCATGTGGCCGTCATCACCCATGAGCTCTGGCAGACGCGCTTCCAGGGGAATCCGGCCCTGGTCGGCCGCCCGATCCACCTCGACGGCATGAGCTTCACCGTGATCGGCGTGCTTCCGCCCCATGCGCTGCTCGCTCCCAACGTCAGTTTTCTCACGCCCGCCACGATTCGGGCCGACGCCTGGAAGCAGTCCCGCGACTACAATTATGTCTGCGCCGTCATCGGCCGGCTCAAGCCCGGCGCCACGCTGACGCGAGCCGCAGCCGAACTCACGGCCGCCAAACAGGCGCTCAATTCGTCCTATCCGAAATTCAAGGTCCCCTGGGCCGTGACCCTGCAAACCCTGCACGAAGCAACCTTTGGCAACGCGCGCCCCTACGTGCTCACGCTGCTGGTTGCGGTCGGCGTCGTGCTGCTCATCGCTTGCGCCAACGTGGCGAATCTTCTGCTGGCCAAGGCGTCCTCGCGCCAGCGCGAAATCGCGGTGCGCGTCGCCCTGGGCGCCACGCCGGGCCGCGTGCTCCGGCAACTGTTGACCGAGAGCTTCCTGCTGGCCCTGGCCGGCGGCGTCGCCGGGTTGCTGCTCGGCTCGGCTGCGATCAACCCGCTGGTCGCGTTCACCGGCGTTCAGGCCTACCCCGGCATTGCGATCGGCGTTGACGGTCGTGTCCTCCTCTATTCGCTAGCCACCACCTGCGCCACCGGACTCCTCTTCGGGCTCTTTCCCGCGCTGAGCCTGACCCGGCCGGATTTGAACCAGCACTTGAAGGAGGGTGGGCGCGGGTCGACCGTCGGCGCGCGGCGCCGCCTGCAGTCGCTCCTCGTCATCTCCGAGACCGCGCTGACGGTTGTGCTGCTCGTGTCCGCCGGCCTCCTCCTGCGCAGCTTTGTGAAATCGCTCAACGCCGACCTCGGGTTCAACCGCGAAAACGTGCTGGTGTTCGACCTGTCGCAGCCCGGCACCAAGGCGCCCACCGTCGGGCACCGGGTCCGCTTCGTGCGCGACATCCTCCAGCGTGTCGGCCAGATTCCCGGTGTCGCCGGCGTCGGCATGGCGTCGTCCACGCCGATGAACGGCAACGCCTACTTCGGCGACCTGGTCACCCGCGAAGATCAGCCGGACACCCGGAACGACTCGCGTTTCGCCGCCGGATTCGACTCCGTGGCCGGCGACTTTTTCCGGACCATGGGCATTCCGTTGCTCCGCGGCCGGTTTTTCACCGAGGCGGACAACGACGAAACGGCGCCCAAGGTCATGATCATAAATGACGTGTTGGCGCGCCGGCTGTTCGGCGACGAAAATCCGGTGGGGCGCCTGTTGCATTTCAAAGACGCGACGTGGGAGATCGCCGGCGTGGTCGGCAGCGTCCGGCGGTTCACGCTCAGTTTCGATCCCACGCCCGAGGTTTACTACCCGCAGGTCTATTTCCCGTGGTACACGACCATCGTGGTCCGCACCCGCGTGCCGCCGCTGACGCTGGCGCCCGACGTGCGGCGCGCGGTGCAGTCGGTCGATCCGGAGCAGCCGATTGCGAATCTGGGCACGCTGGAACAGGCGGTGGGGAATTCGGTGCAGGTCAGCCGGATCATGCTGACCCTGGTCAGCCTGTTTGCCGCCACAGCCCTCGTGCTGGCCTGCATCGGCATCTACGGAGTCATGGCCTATTCGGTGACGCAACGCACCCGGGAGATGGGCATCCGCATCGCGCTGGGAGCTGGCGCCGGCCGGGTGGTGGCGCTCGTGCTGCGCGACGGCATGAAGCTCGTGGTGATCGGCCTGGTCATCGGCGCCCTGGGCAGCCTGGGAGCGGGTCAGCTCCTCTCCAACCAGCTCTACCGCGTCACCGGCCGGGATCCCCTGGTTTTCATCCTGGTCGCGCTCGCGCTCCTCGCCGTCGCGCTGCTCGCCTGCTGGCTGCCGGCCCGCCGCGCCACGCGCGTCGATCCGGTGACGGCGCTCCGCGCCGAGTGACCGACCAGGAGCGAGAATCGAGCAATGAGTAGCGAGCATTTCCACCCCCGACAAACCCATCCGCCAGCCTCTCCCCGCTCCCTGCCACCCTTCGCTCCCGACCGTCCAATCGCAAATCGGCAATCCCTAATCGTACCGAGGCCGAACAGCGGCCGACATCACCCAAATGCTCCCTAACCACCGTCTCGCCCTCCCTCCCGGCATCATCGCCGCCAGCCTTGGCGTCTTCGCCCTTCTAGGGTTGTCTCCGCTGCGGTCGAACGCCGTCGCGAATCCCGCGAAAAACACGGCGCCGCCGCTGACCTTCGCCCTCAAGGACCAGTTTGACCATGAGTATACGCAGGCTTTGTACGCCGGGAAGACAGCAATCGTCGTCGAAGCCGACCGCGAAGGCAGCAAATTCTCCGGCCAGTGGTCGGACGCCATCTCGCGTGCGCTGAAATCCGCCGCCAATCCGGCCGTGCAGTGGGTGCCGGTCGCCACGCTGCCGTCCATGCCTGGTTTCCTCCACGGTTTCATCAAAAGCAAGTTTCCCCAAGACCCCGCCAACTGGACATTGCTGGATTGGGGCGGGCAGCTGGCCAAGGCCTACCGCCTGCCGGCCAGGCGCTGCAATGTGCTCATTTTCGGCCCGGACGGTCTTCTCCTCCTCCACACGGGCGGGCGAGAACTCGACCCGGCTGCGGTGGTGGCGGCCGTGGCGGCGATCGGATCCGCCGCACCGGCCAAACCCGCGGATGTGCTGCACAGCGAATGATTCAGAATAGCGATCATCAAACACTCACCACCCGCTGCCTCCGCCGCACCATCCGCCACCTGCCGCTCGCAACTTTGCCATGATCTCAGATCTCAAATTCGCTCTCCGCCAGCTCGCGAAATCTCCGGGCTACACGCTCGTCGTCGTTCTGACCCTGGCCTTCGGCGTCGCCGTCAACACCAACATCTTCGGCCTCGTCGGCCGTTTCTTCCTGCAGGACATGCAGGTGCCCGACGCCGGCCGCCTCGCGCTCATTCTCGAACGCAGCGACGCCGTCAACATGCCCCACGGGATTTCGTTCCCGGATTTCAAGGACTACCAGGCGCACGCGACCAGCTTCAGCTGCCTTCTCGCCTATTTTTCCCAGGCCGCACACATCAGCACGGACGGTCACGATGCGGAGCGCGGCTGGATTGAGACCGTCACCGCCAACGGGTTCACGGCGCTCAATGTTTCCGCGGCGCTGGGCCGCACGCTCCTTCCCTCGGATCGCGACGACAGCGGCGCCCCGCCCGTCGCAGTGCTGACCTACCGTTACTGGCAGAGACGGTTCGGCGGGGATGCCTCGGTGATCGGCCGGACCATCACGCTCAACGGAAGGCCGTTCACGATCGTGGGAGTGGCCCGCGCCGGCTTCAACAGCTTCGGTTCCTCCATGCTGATGGACGCCTTCGTGCCGGCGGGCGCCATCGTGCATGTGTACGGCGATGGTCTGAAGTTCCTCGACAACCGCGGCATCTCCATCTGGCGGGCGCTGGGCAGGCTCAAGCCCGGTGTCACGATCGCCGCGGCCAACGCCGAGATCGCCATCCTCAGCCGGCAGATCGCGCAGGATTTCCCGGACACGCACAAGAGCACCCGCCACTTCGTCATGGCCGAGAACCGCTGCCGCCCGGATCCGTCGGTCGCCGATTTCACGCCCGTCTTCTCCGTGTTGTTTGTCGGCGTGGTCATCCTCGTCTTGGTCATCGCCTGCGCCAACGTTGCGAACCTGATGCTCGCCCGGGCGATCACCCGGGAAAAAGAGCTCACGATGCGGGCCGCGCTCGGGGCGGGCCGCTGGCGGCTCATCAGGCAACTGCTCGTCGAAAGCATGCTCCTTGCCGCGCTCGCCGGCGTCGTTGGCTGGTTCCTCGCCGGCGAGATCGGCGGCCTGTTCGCCCGCTTTGCCCCGCAATCCGATATCCCGATCAACACCGACGCCACCCCGGCAACCCGCGATTACCTCTTCACCGTCGTGGTCTCGCTCCTGGCGGGCATGGCGAGCGGCATCGTTCCCGCGCTGCGGGCTTCGCGTGTCGATCTGGTTGAGAGCATGAAGGAGGGGGCTGGCGGGCGGATGACCGGCGGCAAACACCGTCTGCGCAACCTTCTCGTTGTCGGCCAGGTGATGTTTTCGCTCGTGGTGTTGATTTGCGCGGGACTGTTCCTGCAAAGCCTCAACCGCGCACGCTCGGTCGCCCCCGGCTTCCGGTCCGACCACCTGCTGATGGCCTCCTTCGATCTCGGCCTCGGCGGGTACACGGAAAAACGCGGCCAGGAATTCACCAGCCAGCTGCTCGACAAGGTGCGCGCATTCCCGGGGGTCGAGGCGGCCGGCGTCACCCAATACGCCCCGTTCGACTACTACGTGCAGATCTGCGACGTCTGGCCCGAAAACGCCCCGCGCCTCCAGAATGGAAGCACCTCGACCAAATTCACCCGGGTCGATCCGGGTTACCTGCCGATGATGGGTCTCCGCCTCTCCCGTGGCCGCCTGCTGGCGGAAACGGACAACGAAACCGCGCCGCGCGTCACCGTGGTCAACCGCGCGCTGGCCGACGTATGCTGGCCCGGCCAGGACGCCATCGGCAAGCGTCTCTGTCTGTGGCGCGACGGACCTCTGGTCGAGGTGGTCGGCGTCATGGAGACGGCCAAATACTGGACGATCTCCGAACCGCCCCAACCGTTTCTCTATCTGCCCTTGCGCCAGGATTATTCCAGCCCGCTGACACTGATGGTGCGCACCAGGGGCGATCCCGCCTTCCTCGTCAACGACGTGCGGGCGGCGGTGCGGGCCCTCGACCCCAACCTTCCGCTCTACGGGGTGCACACGATGGATGATCTCATGGAGCAAAGCATTTTCGCCCTGCTCCCGATGCGCATGGGCGCCGCGATGGCGGGGGTCCAGGGAGTCATCGGCCTTCTGCTCGCGGTGATGGGTTTGTATGCCGTGGTTTCGTATGGCGTCAGCAGGCGCACCCATGAGATCGGCATCCGCATGGCGCTCGGCGCCAATGCCCGCGATGTGCTGCGTCTTGTCCTGTACGAGGGCATGCGGTTGACCATCGCAGGGCTCGTCGTCGGGCTCGTTCTGGCCGCCGGATTGGGCTTCGTCATGTCGAAGCTTCTCTACGGCCTGGGCGCCATCGATCCGTTGGTCATCGCCGGCGTGACGTTCTTGCTGGCAGCGACCGCCGGGCTCGCCTGCTGGCTGCCGGCAAGAAAAGCAACCCGGGTAAATCCCCTTGAAGCCCTCCGCACGGAATAGAGCCCCGCTGGGCGGCAATCGCCGCGCCCCGCCGTGCAAAATGCCCGGGATGAACTGATGGGCGAACCCGGGTCAGGCGGCAATCGACGCCCTGGGGTCAAACGCCTCCAACACGCGGATGGGCACGATGGCACAGGGCAGGCCCTTCAGGAACAACCGCCGCTGCAGGGCGAACGCCGTGTAGTTGTGCAGCAAACGCGTCAGGAAGGTCTCCCGCTCGAACACGAGCTGGCCCGTGAAGAAGATCAGATTCGGATAACGCTCGATCAGGCCGGGCAGCAGTTTGTCCAGCTCATCGAGCACCTCATGCCCGACGGCAGTCACCGCCTCCGCCTCGCCGCCGCGCGCCTGCACGAAGTCCACATAGCTCCGGGCTCCGCGCTCGACGTGCTCCGACAGCCGTTTGATCTCATCGGCGCCTTTGAAATTGCCGGCGTCGACCACGCCGATCTGCACAAAGACCATCCGGCGGAAGCCGCCGCCAAACAGGCGCACCGCCCCCAACAACGTGTGGAGACCGAGGCCGTTGAATCCGTTGACCAGCACGACAGCGGTCCGGTTTGAAGTCGGTGCGAATTCCCGCGAGCCGGGCGGAGGCGGCAACGCGGCCGCCTCGACAATGCTGTTGAGGTCCGCAAGCTGCTTTTGCACGCCATCGTAATGGCGGCGCACGGCAAACGCCAGGCTGACCAGCGCCCCGGTCATGACCAGCGTCACCCAGCCGCCCCCGTTGAACTTCACCGCCACCAGCATCGCCAGGATGAAGCCGGTGAGACCGAGGCCCACGGCATTGACCGCAAGCCGCGAGGCCCAGCGGGGCTCCTCGTTCCGGACCTGCCACCAGTGGCGCACCATGCCGAGCTGCGAGATGCTGAACGTGATGAAGACATTGATGCTGTAAAACACGATCAGCAGGTCCACCTCGCCGCGCGCGAACAGCAGCACCGTCAGGGCGGCGCCGCCCATGATCAGCACGCCGTTGAGCGTCACGAAACGATCGCTCAGGGCGGTGAAACGCGACGGCATCCAGCGGTCGAGCGCCATGCTCGCAAGCACGCGCGGCCCGTCCAGAAAGCCCGCCTGCGCCGCCACAAACAGGATCGCCGTCGCACTGACGAGCGTGATCTTCATGAACCCGCCTCCCAACCACGCCGGCCAGCCGCCTGTGATCTGCGCGAGCAGGACCGCGTTGAGCGTCTTGCCCTCAGCCGGTTGCACCCTGAGCAGCAGATAGGCCACAAGCAGCCCGGCGACCATGCCGGCGAGCGAGACGGCCATGAGCGCCATCGTCCTCCGGCCGGTCCGCACACGCGGCTCGCGCAGGATGGGCAGCCCGTTGCTGACCGCCTCGATTCCCGTGTACGTGCCCGCGCCCATGCTGTAGGCGCGCAGCAGGAGCGCGATGACCCCAAAGACGCCAATCTCCGCCGATGCGCCGTGCACCGCCCCCAGCGTGTCGCCCGGCAGCGATGCCAGCGCTCCCGCATGGGTGCCCAAGGCGTACAGGATCGCAAACCCGTGCGTCAGGAGAAACAGGCAGAACACCGGCGCCAGCACCAGCACCGATTCGCGGACGCCCCGCAGGTTGAGCAGGGTCAGGACCAGGATGCCAATCGCCGATGCCCCGAGTTTCCACACCAGCCACGACGGCGGAAGAAAGCTGAACAGCGCGTCCATCCCGCTCGCCACCGAAAGGGCGATCGTCAGCACATAGTCGATGAGCAGCGCGGACCCGGACACCACGCCCGCCGTCGGCGAAAGCAGCCGGCTGGCGACAACATAGCCGCCGCCGCCCGTCGGAAACAGGGCGATGATCTGCGAATAGCTGATGCAGATGATCACCACAGTTCCCGCTGTCATCACCGCAACGAAAGTCGCAAGCGCCGGATGGGCCAGCAACACGCGATAAGCCTCCTCCGGCCCGTAGCACGACGACGAGACGCCGTCGGCGCCAAGGCCGACCCAGGCGAGCAGCGCGACAAGCGACAGCTTGTGGAACAGCCCGTGTTCCGTGAGTTCGCGTTCCCGGCCGATGAGCAAGTTCTTCACCGACCGCAATGGAGAATTGTCTGTCATGTGGGTTGTCTTCCTGCGCTGCGGGACAACCTTGACGACGCGGACTTCGCGTCCCAGAGGATCGCCCTTCCCCTTGCCTGCGAGGTTAGCTGACGGGCTGGGCCTGAGAAGTGGCCCTGGCCGTGGTTGCCCACCGCCACTCGCCCCCGCCGCGGTGCTTGCGCAACACGGCATTTGGGTTCCCCGCGCCGATTTGCGGGAACGCAAAACGGCTTCGGCTGCTGAATTATCGACCTAGGAAACTAAAATTGGTGTTCACCGTCAATCGGCTTTGTAGCAGATTGAGTGCCAACCTGCTTGGCAATAGCTGGTTGCACGAGATTATAATGACCGGCGCCACCGCGTTTTCGCCTGTCGCCACAATACCCTTGGCACACGCGAAGAAAGGGCCTTTCGTCGCATTTTGATGCTCACGCCACGTTCAGGAGTACTCGCGCTCGAAGACGGTTCGGTCTTCCGCGGCGTTGCCTTCGGCGCCGGGGCCACGATCACGGGCGAAGCGGTGTTTAATACCAGCATGACGGGCTACCAGGAAATCCTGACCGATCCGTCATACTTCGGGCAGATCGTCACCATGACCGCCGTTCAGATCGGGAACTACGGAATCAATCCCGACGACGAGGAGTCCGCCGGCGGCCCGAAGGTCTCCGGCTTTGTGGTACGGGAACTGTCCCCCGTCACCAGCAACTGGCGGAGCCGCATGGGCCTCGATGACTACCTTCGCGAATCCCGGATCCCGGGTCTGCAGGGGGTCGACACGCGCGCCATCACCAAGAAGCTCCGGGTCACCGGCGCAATGAAATGCTGCCTGAGCAGCACGGAGATCTCCGACGATGAGGCGGTGCGCCGCGCGCAGGCGTGGGAAGGGCTTGTCGGCGTCGACTTCGTCAAGGAGGTGACCTGCCAAAAACCCTATCAATGGGATCCCGAAGGCCGCTGGGACAGACCTTTTTCCCTGACAGGGACCAACCTGGCCTCCCCGATCACCCCGGCGAAACGTTTCAAAGTCGTTGCGATCGACTACGGCGCCAAGCGCAACATCCTCAAGAAACTGCGCCAGCATGGATTCGACGTGTGGGTCGTCCCGGCGAATGCCACGCCGGAGATGGTGGATGAACTCGCCCCCGACGGCGTGTTCCTTTCCAACGGTCCCGGCGATCCCGAACCGCTTGACTATGCCTACCGCGCCGTGGCGCGGCTCATCGAGAAATATCCCACCTTCGGCATCTGCATGGGCAACCACATGATCACCCTTGCGCTCGGCGCCAGGACCTTCAAACTCAAGTTCGGCCACCGGGGGGCGAATCAACCGGTGAAGAACCTGGAAACCGGCAAGGTCTCAATCACCGCGCAGAATCATGGCTTTGCCGCCCGCCCCGAAGATCTGGAGCGGCGCGGCGCAATGGTCACCGAGATCAACCTGAACGACAATACGGTCGAGGGGCTCCGCCACAAAACGCTGCCTGTCTTCTCCGTGCAGTACCATCCCGAGGCCTCGCCCGGCCCGCACGACGCCGATCCGCTATTCGTTGATTTCTACCGGCTGATCGAGCAGCGAAAGGCCGGGAAGATCTAGCAGGAGCCTGTAGGATTTCGTCCTAGCGCCTGTTCGAAACGGCTGGCGTCGTCCGGCGTGTCGACACCGATGCCCGGATCTTCGGTCAGGCCAACCCTGATGTCATAGCCGTTCTCCAACACGCGAAGCTGCTCCAATCTCTCGATCTGCTCGTACCGGCCCGGCGGGAGCGATGCGAGCTTCTCAAGCAAGGCCGCCTGGTACGCATAGAGTCCAAGGTGCTTGTAGCAGGGGTTGGCCAGAACCCAGGCGTCGTCGACAGCCCGCCCGAGATCGCGGGAGAACGGAATGCTCGACCGCGAGAAATAGAGCGCCCGGCCGTCCCGGCGAAGGACCACTTTGACCTGGTTGGGATTGTTGAAATCGGCCGCGCGCCGGAAAGGCGTGGCGAGCGTGGCCATCGGCGCCGCTCCGCCGATCAGCCGGTCCAGCTCACGGATCTGCCCGCCCGTGACCAGCGGCTCGTCCGCCTGCACGTTGATGACCCGATCGGCCCGCACCATCCGGTTGGCCTCGGCGAGGCGGTCGGTTCCGCTCGGGTGCGCCGGGGACGTCATGATGACCCTGAATCCGGAAGGCGCGACGGCATCGCGCAGCAGCTCATGGTCGACCGCAAAGTACAAGGGAAACCCGGGGGCCTCGGCCGCGATGCGTTCCGCGACCCAGAGCAACAGCGGTTTCCCCCTGATCGGATGAAGCAACTTCCGCGGGAACCGGGTCGATTCAAGGCGGCAGGGAACGATGATGGCGGTGGTGGGCATCATCGTGGGTATGCCACCGGCGCCACCGGCGGGCAACGCTGAAGGCGCAGCCCTGCATTGGCCTGACTGGCCCGACATGTGCTTGGGCAACGTGTTGAAGCCCTTGAAGGCAATGGCGCCACATCTGCCGAATGACGGCAGCGTCTGGCGCGCGCAGTTGTGGCACGGGCATCTTGCCCGTGGACGCGCGCCAAGCAACATGGGCAGGATGCCCATGCCACTCGCGCCACCGTCAATCGGCAGATGTGCCCACGCAATGCGGGCCAACGGTTTTATGATTGCAAGCAGCCTCCCGGACCGTCGAGATTCTTCCCCTCAATTTTGAACTTCATGGAAAAAGTCGAAGCCACGCCAGACGCGCAGCAGCACGTCAGAGAGTTCCTCGTGCAAAACAAGATGGGCATTCATGCCCGGCCGGCCGCCATGATCGTGCGCGTCACCAACAGATTCCGTTGCGATGTGTTCGTGGAAAAGGACGATGAACAGGTGAACGGGAAGAGCATCATGGGCTTGATGATGCTGGCTGCGGGCAAGGGTTCGAAGGTGAAGTTCATTGCCACGGGCGATGATTCCTCGCAGATGCTGGCCGAGATCGAGATTCTTTTTGGCCGCAAGTTCGACGAGGCCTAGGTTTTGGCTGCGCCAAAACCTTTCTGGAAGGTTGCCTGGCTGATCCATCCTGCCGCGCCCCGGGGGCAACGCCCCGGGTCAGCGCGCGCGGAGGCTGAAGAATTCGGCCGCGTTCCTCGTGGTGGCGGCCGCGAGTTCCCCGTAACTCACCCCGAAAAGGCCTGCGCAATACTCTGCCGTATGGCGCACATACGCCGGCTCGTTCGGCTTGCCGCGATGGGGCGCGGGAGCGAGGTACGGCGCGTCAGTCTCGAGCATCAGCCGGGCCATCCCCTGGGCCCTGGCAGCCGCGCGCACGCTCTCGGCATTCTTGTAGGTGATCACGCCCGTGAACGAGCCCCGGCCGCCCCGCCGGGCAAGGGCGTCGATCTCGGCCGCCCCTTCGCTGAAACAGTGGAAAACCACCCGGTTCCAGTCGATCCCGCTCCTGTCAACCATCTCCACGCATTCACGGAACGCGCTGCGCGAATGCACGACGGCGGGAACGCCGGCGCGACGCGCGATCTCAAGCCCGGCTGCAAATGCTGCGCCCTGCAGCTCAAAAACCCGTTCGGCCTCCGCGGCCTCCGCCGGCAGATGGAACCGGTCCAGCCCGATCTCTCCGACTCCCACCGGCCGCGGCGCATCGCCGGTGAAGAAGGTTTCCACCCGCGCCATTGCGTCCTCCCAACCCGCCTCCACCGAGCAGGGATGCAGCCCCACCGTATAGTGCACCACCCCGGCGTGACCACGCGCCAGGTCCCGGCAAACGGCCCAGTCCGCCGGCTCCGTTCCGATGGTGATCATCTCCCCGACTCCCGCCTCCCGCGCGCGGTCGAGGATGGCCGGCAGATCGCCGCGCCGCGCAAACGAATCCAGATGGGTGTGGGTGTCGATGAGTGGCGTGGTCATCTGATCGCCGGTGCCCCCGCCCCTCATGCCAGGTACAGCGCGCAGTACCGCTCGCGCAGGTAGCGCAGGAGATGCGCCGGCGAAAGCGGTTCGCCGGTGACAACCTTGACGAGTCCCCGGGTGTCGTGGCGCCGGCCTTGTGCGTGGATGTTCCGCCGCAGCCAGCCCAGCAGCCGCGAGAAATCGCCCCGCGCAAAGTCGTCGTCCAGTCCCGGCAGGTCGCCCTGGGCCTTGTACCAGAATTGCGCCGCCATCATGTTTCCCAGGCAGTAGCTCGGGAAATACCCAAACGCGCCGCCCGACCAATGCACGTCCTGAAGCACGCCTTCGCGGTCGTTGGCGGGCCTCAGGCCGATGAGTTCCTGCGCCAGCGCGTTCCACGCCGCCGGCAGATCCGCCACCGCCAGCGTCCCCGCAAACAGCCGCTTCTCGATCTCAAATCGCAGGATGATGTGCAGGTTGTAGGTGACCTCGTCGGCATCGACGCGGATCAGCGTCGGCCGCACCGCATTGACCGCAAGGTAGAGCTCGTCGGAGGACACCGCGCCGAGCTGCGCGGGGAACGTCTCGCGGAACCGCGGCTCGAAGAACCGCCAGAAGGGGCGGCTGCGGGCCACCTGGTTCTCCCACAGGCGGCTCTGCGATTCGTGCACGGCCATGCCCACCGCCTGGCCGAGCGGGGTGCCCTGGTGCTCGATCAACGTGCCCTGCTCGTAAAGGCCGTGGCCGGTCTCATGGATCGCGCTGAACAGCGAGTCGAGCGGATTGTCCTCGTCAAAACGGGTGGTCATGCGGAGGTCGGCCCCGCTGCCGTCGCAGAAAGGATGCAGCGACACATCGATGCGCCCGCGCCGGTAGTTGAAACCGATCCTCTCCGTCACGGCGCGCAGGAAGGTCCGCTGCTGTTCCACCGGGAAGCCGCGGAAAATGCCGGGCCGCGCCTTCACGGGCGACGCAATGATCCCGCGCATGACCGGCATCAGGCCCTCCTTCAATTCGGCAAACAGCCCCTCGATCGCCTCCGCTGTCATCCCCGGATCATTCCGGTCAATCATGTAATCGTAGGGCGCGGCGGCATAACCCAGAAAGGCGGCTTCCTGCTTCGCCAGCTCGAGGTGCTTCTCGATGAACGGCGCGAAACCCAAGAAGTCCGACGCGGCCCTGCATTTCGCCCACGCGTGAAATGCCCTGCTGCTGTGGCGGGCCTTTTCGCGCACAAACTCCGGGGGCAGTTTCACGACCCGGTCGTAGTCGCGCCGCGCGAGCCGCAACACGACCTGCTGGTTGCCGGAAAGTCCGCCGCGGCGCGCTTCGAGCCCGTCCAGCAATTCTCCGATGCGCGGATCGCCGGCCGCGGAATGCTGGAGCTCGGCCATGAGCGCAAGCTGCTCGGCGCGGAGGTCCGCGCTGTCCGGCGGCAGATTCACCTGTTCATCCCAGCCCAGCAGGCTGTTCACCGTGCCGAGAACATGAACCCGTTTGAGCCGCGAGATCAGTTCCGCGTAGGCGGTATCCGTGGTCATGCCCCCATTAAATCCAGGCCGCGCCCGTCCGCCAGCGCTTTCGCGGGTCCGGAGCGGGTCCGCAGGGGCGCAGTCTCGCCTGCGCCCGCAGCCAATGAGGAGCTTGGGGCCGGACCGGCCGCTCTGTCCGACGTGGCCGCTATTCCGTAGGGGCGCAGTCTCGTCTGCGCCCGGTTCCAATGGGGAACCCAGGAACTCAGGTCCGCACCGACCGCTTGCAGCTTGAATCAACCACGAAGCGCACGAAGCAAACCTATGCAGTCGGTCCGGTTCCCCGGAATTGGCTCACGCAAGGCGCGAAGCAGCAGAGTCGGGAAAGACACCAGGCGCCGATCCAGCCTTCGCTGAAGGTTCGGCCCGGCAGGCCCTCGGCGCCATTTCTGTCGGAAACAGCCGCCGATATCCGTAAGGGCGCAGCCTTGCCTGCGCCCGCAGCAGCCGATGTCCGTAGGGGCGCAGTCTTGCTGCGTCCCCAGCCAACGGGAAACTCAGGGACTCAGGTCCGGGCCGGCCGCTCCGTCCGACGTGGCCGCTATTCCGTAGGGGCGCAGTCTTGCTGCGTCCCTCCGCTGCAGGATGAGCGGCAGCATCACCGTGCGGTCCTTGTTGCCCTTCCCGGCGCGGATCAAAATCGTGTTCCGTTCAAAGTCCACTTCCTTCACCCGCAATTGCAGGCACTCCATGAGCCGCAGACCGCTGCCGTACATCAATCGGATCATCAATCCTGTCGTCCCTTTCGCGGCGACCAGCAATCGGGCGACCTCTTCGCGGCTTAGCACCACCGGAAGCCGAAACGCACGCTTGGCCCGGAGCGTATCGCCCAGATCTCCCAGATCGTGCCCGAGCACACGGCGGAACAAAAAAAGAATCGCCGAAAACGCCTGGTTCTGGGTGCTTGCCGACACGCTCCGCTCAACCGCGAGATGTTCCAGGTATGCCTTGACGTGGGTGTCCGTCAGGTGCGCCGGCGAGACGTTCCGGGGAGTGCTTGAGAAACCGTGCGACTGCCTCCGTGTAGCTCTGCTCGGTCCGCAACGAATAGTGCGCCAGCCGGATCTCACGCCGCAAGCGCTCGATCGTTGCCTCGGCGTTGGCGGCCGCTCCGTTTGCCATCAACTCTGGAGCGGGTTCTCGGTTCGACGGCCCTGAGGGCTGTTTTTCACCGGTCGACCCAATCGCGGGGGGCGTTTCTGTCACCTGCCGATTGTCTCCCTCCGTCAGTTGCCCCCCTCGGTCTCTCGCCGGCCCGTTGCGCTGAGCGCCGCCCCCGCTGTCAAAGCCGTCGACTCCGGCTGGCTCGACCGAGCACTTGAGGCGGAATCGGATCACCCGGCCCCTCTGTGGATCAGTTTCCCAACGCCAATGATCGATCCCGCGGACAAAGACCTCCAATGTCAGGCGGGCCTGCTCCAGCCGCCACGGCGGCATCGGCGGCTGGTCGATGCGCAAACCCTCAAGGTAGTCCGCGACGAGCTGTTCCAGGGGAATCTCCGCTCCCCGCTTCCGCACGTAGCCCAAGAAAGCCCTCAACCGCACGCCCCACCAGAATTGTGTCTTCTCTGGAAGGGTAAATCCCTGTCCGGCCAGCAAATTCTTGACCCAAGGCTTCGCGACCCTCGGCGGTTCCGACGGCTTCTCCACCAGCCGAGCGGATTCATTTCCGGCCGTATCTTCCATGTTGCCGAATTATCTGCTCCATGCCATCCGACGAGACATTTTTTTCCTCCCGCTCAAAACCATGCTTTTTCTCGAACCCTAATGCGAACGGGTCTCACCCTTGTGAACAAGCCGCCGGACCGCCCTCTTTGCAGCCGGCGTTCCGCCGCCAATTGCGGACGAATTCGCTCGCCTCAATCCCGGCGATGAATGAAAAGAAAAGCTCGACTTCGCGAATTCCAAACGGTTCATGTTTGGCAGCTTGTCCAGTTGCCAGCCCTGTTGATTTACCCTGCCCATTCCATGCGCAGCACCCCAAAGAGGCTTCATCGCAATCTCGGGAATCCACAGCATTTCCGCCTGCAAATCAGCTGCTGCAAATCATTGACCGTTCTGCCTATCATCCCACCCTAATTGGCAAACCCACTCATTAGTACAGCTACACAGCGTTCGGCATGGTGGGCCGCTCAACGACGTACGGCCGCGGACCGAGTGCACGATTTACGAAGTCTTCCCGCAATCACAGTGAACCAGGCGTGGCAAAAGTGAGGATATTTCCGGAGAAAAACGCAGGCGGACGAGGGCGGCCCGCCGCAAGGCCGGAGGTCGGGGACTCGTCGCCGGCGACGGAGTCCACCGACCGCCGCGCCATGCGGCGGTATTTTAGCGTTCGCGGGCGGATGTCTAGTCAGAAAATTCCTCATTTTGTGACGCCGGGCGCTGGGGCGGGAGGACCGGGAATCGGCGCGCTCAATCGCGGGCGGAGTGGCCGGTGCGGCCCGCCGAACCGCTCGCAGGAGCCAACTCGCGTCGCTGTCACGCATCCTGCTTGGCAGGCTGCGCGCCAGCGTTACGCTCGTGGCTCTGCTTGAATCGTTGGGCACGATATGAAGCAGATCGCCATCGAGTATCGCATCGCGGTTGCCGTGTCGGCGATCCTCTGTTTGGTGGCGACGCTCCTATGGCTCGACGGGCACTCCTATTTCGGCTTCGGTTACTACGTCGGAGATAAAGTATACAAGATCGGCTCACCCATTACGGCGGTCGCGATGTCCTGGTACCTCGAGCATCACGGAATCCTCAAGCAAGAAGATGATTATTGGGCGATTCCAGCGATGAATCTACTTTTCACCGGTCAGATGCTGATTTGGGCGTCGCTCATCTACGGAATGCGGCGCCTCATCTCGAAACAGAAGCGTGAAAACCCTGCCTAACAAGTGGCCGCTGCGAATGGCCTTGGCTGGCATGCCGCCTGCGGAGCAGCCGGCACGCCAGCCGGCGGCACATCGCAGGTCCTGAGCGTCTAGGGCCATTTTCTATGAAGATCACATATCTGATTGCGGTGTTGTGTATTGCCTCCCGTGGGCTCTGCGACGGGCTTCCGCCCGGGCCGTACATCTACACCGTAGGCCAAGCAAGTGTTTCCGTCGATCCGGATATTATCCGGCTGAGCGTGGAAGTCAGCGGCGTAGACATGGATCAGCAAGCGGCGCGTAAGAAGGCAATCTCCCAGTCCGCCGCTGTATTCGCCATGCTGAAAGCCGTTGGAATACCCGATGGCGACGTGTCATCGCATCGGATCACATTGACATCGGAATATGAGTATGGCGACCGGCGTGAGCGAACGTTCAAAGGGTATCGAGTCACTCAATCCATCATGATCGTTGTCCACGATGCTGCGAAGTTCTCCGAGGTGACGACACGGTTGATAGGTGGATCGGTGTCGAAACTTGAAGTCGAGAAGGTCGATTCGTCAAAGCGCGCCCAGCAGGAACACCAACTGATGGAGCAGGCACTTCAGGATGCAAGGCGGCAAGCAGAGGACATCGCGAAGGTAAGCGGCCTACAGATCACCTCGGTGTTCGCCGTGGCACCGGTACCATTTGGCAGTCTGCGAGAGTCATTTCTTGGCACCGGAATGCCGGAGCCTTGGGGGCGTGCCATAAGCAACGGGGGCGATAGTTTCGATATTCGACTCCCTAAGGTGGAGATGCAAATCTCCACGAACGTCATATTTGAAGTGAAGAAGCCCCAACCATGCGCCTCACCCAACGGCCTTGTCTGTCACGCCTCGTGCGTGCGCACGAGTCGCGCCAGCCCTCGGCCGTGGGTGGTCTTAGGCGTCTAGCCATAAGAGACAATGAACAAATTTCTCCTGAGCATTCTTGTGCAGTTCGCCCCGATGCTCATCGTTTTCATCTTTGCAGGAAAGCGACGTATGGATGACGACATACTTCGATGGGGAGGCTTTGCGCTCGTCGCGTCCGGCGTATGTACCTATGTCGGAGTGAAGTATTTTGGTTTCTATGCGATAGCTGATCGATACCACCCGAAGTTCATCACCGGTCCAGGTGCGTCGGGAGGCGGCCTCTTCGTAGCCGCAATGGGCGTTATTGCGGTTGTCTCATCGTTGATATGGTCGGCCTACAAAAAGAGAAGACATCACCGCAGAGCCCATCCGCATCATGCTGACTGAATCAAATTTGGCAACCAGCGGCCAGAGGGAACGCCGGGAAAGTCCTCGCCTTCCAAGCCGAGTCAGGTGCCCGGCGCCCCTCATCCCTGAACGTTAGCCAAAAAGGCACATGTGCGAGATATTCAAGACACTCGTTAGCATCGCCCAGGTCGGCGGCGTGCTAGTCGCCATCTCGGCGCTCTGGTGGCAGATCCGGCGCGCTCGCATAGCCACAAATGTCGAGTTAGCGCTGAGATTCGATGATAAGTTCAATCGAGAAGATTTCCGCAAGCTGCGCGCCGACGCGGCCAGAGAACTGAAAAACGGAAACCCAAGCAAAAAGGCCGAAGATGTCTTCGATCTATTCGAGACCATCGGCTATTTGGTTCGCACGGGTGCAATCAGGAAAGAATTGGCATGGCACACGTTCTACGAGTGGGTACACGGTTATTGGTCCGCCGGGCACCAGCAGATAATGAAGAGCCGTCACGAGAAGAAAGACCCGAAGCGATGGTTTGATTTCGAGTATTTGCATCGGGAGGTAGTAAAGGTGCAGCAAAGTGAAAGCAGCTCAGGCGAGCCTGAGTTGCTCAGCCCGGAGGAGATCAATGAGTTTCTGCAAGATGAAAGTCCCTGAAGATCTGGCTAATCGGGTAGCCGGTAGTGATTAGCTACCGGCCCCCACACCACCCGGCGTACGGGTCCGTACCGGGCGGTTCCGATCAGATTACTTCGCTTGCGAGGTCACCGAGACTGGCGCGCTCGGCTCCTTCTTGGGCGGGTAATGATAGGCGATCCATGAGGCTTGCAGGTTGGGCACGCCTTAGGTTCCCGCCTGCAACTTTGCACGCACCTTTGTCCAGTTGACACGAAAGAAGGCGGGAAAAGCGGCGACCGACATACCGTCGATCCCCGCCGCCCCGCCATTTTCCCGCACCCGCCTCCACGCTTCGTTGAGGTTTTCCGGACTCAGGACGCGTTCCCACAGTTCACCTTGACCGCGGTCTGTCTCCGCCGCTTGCCCCCGCTCCTCCGCAGAATCGGCGTTGAGCGCCAACTCCAGTTGGAAGGAAGCCGCGGTCTCCGCGGTCCCGATCAGTTCAGTCCTTCGCACGTGCGTGAGACCGTCCGGGCCTTTCAGCGCACCCCTCGGGAGGTAAACGCCTACTCCCGGCTCGTTTCCCGTGCTACTACGACCTCTGCTGACTCCTGTCCGCTGACCGCTGGAGTGCGGACACGCCGGCTGCCACAGATCGCACGGTGGCGGCGGATGGTAACGCAATACGTGACAACGGCGGCGGGGTCGCTGCCGGTGCCGGAACCAACTGGAGCATCGCCCAGACAAAGCCGGCCATCTGCTTGGCTTTGCCTCACCCCTCGCTGACGCTCGGGGCTGCCGCATCTGCGTTATCTGCGAAATCTGCGGTTCAGCAATGGCCGTTGCTCCGGCGGTGCCGGCGGTTTCCCTTTGTGTCTTTGTGCCTTTGTGGTGAAACTCTGGGCGAACACCGATGCAGCCGCCGCTGCAGATGGCCCTGGCTGGCATGCCGGCTGCGGCCTCCTCCGCTGAAGCTACGGAGGCCCAGGGACAGCCGTCACGCCAGCCGTAGGTCGCGACTGGCCTTCAAGCGTTCGGCCATATTGACTACAACCGTAGTTGACTTCATCCGTAGTTAATGTGAGCCTATGCCGATGAAAGAGTTTCCCATCTCCACCCGATACACGGCAGAGGAGCTAAAGCTGCTCGATGCCACTGCGAAGTCATGCGGCATTTCGCGGGCAGAGCTCATTCACACCCGTTCATTGGGCAAGATTCTAACGACTCATGAGCTCGCTGACTGGGCTGAGAGTGAACTGGCGAAGAACGCGTTGCGAAAGAGCCGTCGTGGATCCCGTGCTGCTTGATTCATCGTTTCTGATCGACCTGGAGCGCGAGATCGAAGCAGGTTTGGCTGGTCCTGCGGTCGCGTGGCTGCGCAAGAATCGGTCTCTACGTTCCCGGACCCTCCTCGTTAGTTGCGTTTCTGCGGCGGAGTTTCTCGATGGGTGTGAAGAACCCGAAAAGGGGAAGTCCTTTATCGGTCGCTACGTTCCTCAGGGATTGGGCTTCCAGCATGCCACGAAGTGTGCAGAAATTCAGCGACGCGCAGCCCATAAGGGAGGCCGGTTTGGCGAGAACGACGCTTGGCAGCTAGCCTTCGCCGAGCGGGCGAACGCTTCCATAGTCGGTCGCGACCGTCGAGCGTTCGAGCATCTCGGCCCACGATATGAACGATATTAGGCCGATACAGTCGCCGGAGGCAACGCCCTTGGCTGTCACGCCGGCTGCTAACGCACCCGTCGCGCAAGCCGTCGGGCGTTCCCCGTCTTAGCGTTCGGCATACCAATCATGATCGACTACAGTTCTCCCGACCTGACCCAGCATCCGCCCCGAAGCCCGCGCGTCCGGCTCGGAGGCTTTGCGCATCTGCCGCGCCTCCTGGACAAAGCTCGCGCCTTCGCTGCGGGGAAGCAGGGCCTCTACGCGTATGCAGCGATGATGGACCGCCATTTTTTCGCCTTCACCGGGATTGATGCGGACAAGTTCCTTGATGAGGTGAAGAAAGGAAGGTCCGACGCAGAAATGCTGAAGTGGGTGATGGAAAATTTGCGGCCCGCACGGCAGCCCTGCGAGATCGCGCAGTGGTCGCAGTGGCTTGAATCCATCGGCCCCGCGACAGCCAAGGGACACGCCTGGCTGGCCGCCAAGGTCGAAGAGAATGGTCCAGGCCGGGAAGACATCCGAACCTATTGCGAACACCTCGATCTCGACGATTACGTGTCCTTCGGAGGGAAAAGATAATGGCGCCGGCACACCGTCTGCTAATATGCGTTTTGTATTTGGCTTGAGGGATCGGCGGGAGCCGTGCCGGCGACGATGGAATCGGCCGCCATGACGCGGCCGGCGGCAAGGGTCACCACGTGGTCGGCGATCCGGAGCAGCCTGGGATCATGCGCGGCGAACACGATCGTCCTGCCGGAGGCGCGGATCCCCAGGAGGATTTTCAAGAGCATCTCTTCGGAGCGCCCGTCGAGCGCGGAACTGGGCTCGTCGAGCAAAAGCATCGGGGCGTCCCGATAGAGCGCCCGGACCAGTGCAAGGCGCTGCCGCTGTCCGCCGGAAAGATTCACGCCGTTCTCGCTCAGATGCGTGAGAAAGCCCTGCGGGAGTTTCTCGATTGTCTCCAGCACGCCCACTTCGCGGCAGAGCCGGAGCACGCGTTCCAGGTCGGGCTGGAATTCGCCTGGCGCGAGGTTTTCCAGCACCGTGCCCAGCAGGAGCACCGTGTTTTGCGGCACCACCGCCACGGCGCGCCGCAGGCTCTCGAGCGAGTAATAGCGGATGTCGTGCCCGCCAATGAAGATCCGGCCCTGGTCGGGGGAATAGAGCCGCTGGATCAGCGAAAGCACCGTGCTTTTGCCGCAGCCGGATTCGCCTCTGAGCGCTGTGATCCGTCCGGCGGGGCAAACGAAGCTCACCGCCTGCAGCGTCGCCACGCGACCGGCATGTTTGAAGCCGACGTCGTCAAAGCGGATCTCGCCGGCGCGCTCCGGCGTGAGTTCGATCGTGCCCTGGTCCTTCTCCCGGTCGAGGTCCATGATTTCGAAGAGCCGGTCGGTGGCGATCAGCGCCTCCTGGATGGACGTGTTGAGGCCGATGAGCGCCGTTGCCGGGCCGGTGAGATAGCCCGCCAGCGTATAGCAGGACATGAGTTCGCCGGGCGTCAGGCCGGACCCAAGCACGAATGTCGCGCCCAGCCAGAGCAGGCCCACCTGGTATGCCTGCGTCAGGAGCGCGCCGGCCGTGCTGCCGCCCAGTCCGGCAATCGCCGCCTGCCAGGACGTCTTCAGGAGGCGCGCGAGCCGGGTTTCCGTCTTGAGGGATGACATTTCCTCGAGTCCAAACCGGCGGACGATCGACTGGGCGTTGAGCGATTCGACCAGTTGGGAATCGAAGTCGGCCCCGCGCTCCATGAGTTGCCGCTGGTAGAAACGGTTGCGCCAGTTGGTGAACCAATAGACCGCGCCATTGGCGGGCACCAGCGCCAGGGAAAGCAATGCGAGTTTCCAGGAGTAGAACGCCATCGCCACGAGCGCGAAACCGAGGATCAGCGGATTGAGGACGATGTTGAGCAGCGTGTTGTTGAGGAAGTTCCGGACCTTCACCGCGTCGGCGATCCGCGAGGTGATTTCCCCGACGCGCATCGAGTCGAAGAAAGGCTGCGGGAGGCGCAGCAGGTGCTGGTAATACGCGAGGATCAGGCGGGCGTCGATGCCCTGGGCCATCCGGAGCAGGAGAAGCGATTGAAAGACGCCCAGCACGAGTCTGGCGCCGAGCACCACCAGCATGGCGAGTCCCAACAGGTTGAGCAGCGGCCGGTTGCCATCAGGGATGACGCCGTCAACGATCTTTTGCACGTAAACCGAGGTGCCCAGGGCCAGGACGGTCGAAACCGCGGCGCCAACGAATGCCTGCGCGAGCATGGGCTGGTGCGGCTGGAGCAGCCGCCACAGCCGGCGGGGCGGCGACACGGTATGGTCGCCGGCCTGGAACTGGTCGCCCGGCGCCAGAAGGATCAGGACGCCCGTCCAGACCGACTGAAATCTCCCGCGGCTCCAGTGCTCGGCACGCCCCACGGCGGGGTCCATCACCTTTGCGCATTTCCCGCCCCACGCCATGAGAACGACGTAGTGCAACTGGCGCTGGTCGATTGCGCAGTGCGCGATGGCCGGCAGGGGAACCTCCGGAATCTGTTCGACGGTGCCTTTGACCGCCCTCGCGGCCATGCCCAGGCTCCGGGCCGCCTCCACCAGGCCCAGCGCCGTCGTTCCATTGCGGTTGGTTCCCGCAAGGCGGCGGACTTCGGCCAGCGAATGCCGGGAGTCGAAATGTTCCAGCACCGCGGCAAGGCAGCATGCGCCGCAGTCCGTTGCATCACGTTGTTTGTACAACACGACCAGCGCGAGACTCTTCGCCCTTCATGTTCCCAGAGGAAGGAAGGAGCCGCGAATACGCCCTCCGGGGCTCCTTCCCTGCCGCCCAAGGGGGCGCGGTCCCCGCCTCATTCCCGGCCGGGCATCCGGGCGCATCCCGGGCGCCGCGGAACGCGCGCGTCCGCGGGGCGGCCGCACCGGCGGCGCATCCGGACGGGATCAATTCGCGTGCGTGCGCAGCCAGGCCAGGGAGGCTGCCCGCTGCTTCTGCGCGAGGCTGTCCAGGAACGATGCCAGTTGAGCCCCGATCAAGGCAGTCCCTGCCGGATCGGCGAGCGGCGGTGAATCGGCGCCGCCGGTGAGACGTTGCATTTCAGTGTCGGTCAGTGTTTTCATTTTTTTTGGGTTGCTCCAACCCCATGTTGGAGGAAAAGCCGGATGAGTATTCAAGGCTCGGATACCCCCCTGCCTTCGGGATCGAGCCATCCGCTGACGTCGTCATCGAGGAGCTGGAGGAGGCTCCGCCGCGTCACAACCAGGCGCGCGCTGAGCGTCATGCCCTTCCGGAGCTCGCCGCGCATCCCATTGCGCAGGCGCAACGCCGTGGCTGCCGGGCGGATGACAATCTTGTACGCCGCCGCGTTTGGATTGAGGCCGGCTCCGCTGTCGGCGGCCACGCTTTCCACCGTGCCCTCCAGCAGGCTCCATTGCGTGTAGGGATAGGCATCGATCTGCATCCGCGCGGTCTGGCCGGCCCTGACGAGGCCGATGTCGCGCGGCAGGACATACGCCTCCGCCACCAACCGGTCGTCGGGCGAGACGTAGCCGAGAAGCTGCCCGGGGAGCACGTAGGTTCCCCCGGCCAGGCCGACCAGGCCTTGAACGGTGCCCGCCACCGGAGCGCGGATGACCGCCAGCGCCCGCTCCTCCAAAAGGCGTTTTTCATCCGAGACGAGCGCGTCGAGCGCCGTCCTCGCGTCCCGAAGCCGCGCCTGCCAGCCCGCCAGGGTCTGGCGGATCAGCAGGCGCAGATCCGATTGCACGCGCCCGAGCGCGTAGCGGGTGTCGTCGCGCTCCTGATCGGTCACGAGCCCGCGGGCCGCAAGGCGCACAATGCGATCGCGCACCGCGGCCGCCTCGGTCAGGGCGAGCCGGCCGGCTTCAAACTGAACCCCATACTGCGCGTACTCCCGGGCCATGAGGGGGGTGGCGAAGGTGTCGACCGGTTCCGGCGGCGCAACCGCTGCAAAGTCGCCCTCCGTGGCCGTCTCTTCCCGGCGGGCCGCGGTCAGCCGCTGAAGATCCGCGACCATGCCCTGTTGTTCGCGCTGAAGCACGCGATTGCGGGCAAGGCGTTCGTCGACATCGCACGTCGTCAGCTCCACGAGCACCTGGCCTGCAGCCACGCGTTCGTTGTCGCGGGCGGACACCCGGGCGACCCTGCCGCCCACGGCCGCCTTCAGTTCGGTGCGCTCCGTCACCGGTCTCACAAGCCCCGCGGCCCGGATGGTCACGTCCACATCGACGAGCGGCAGGATTGCCAGGGCGCCGGCCACGCCGCCCAGGACGAGCCAGTAGATCCACGGACGCTGCGTCCCATGGTCTGCATGGAGGCTCTGCAGCGTGTATGGCGCGAGCGCGGCGGGGGCAAATCCGGAACCGGGGGTCATGCGCCCCACTTTCCGCGGGCGCCCGCCCGTTGGAAGCGCCAGGATTCATTCTATAACATGAAAATCAACGCTTGACGCTTCACGCCCCGGCTTCCGCTCCTCCGCCGACGCCCACGCGAGAACCTCGTCCGCCACCTCGTCGCCCGGATCCTGCTCATACCACTGAAAACTCCCGGGTTCGCCCCCGGAGGACGGAGGGGGCCCGCCGCCGCGCTCCGCGCAGAACGAAAGCACGGTCCCGCACGAATCGTCAGGCAAATCGTTCCAGACGAGCGATGGGGATGGGTTCATTGACGGGGCAAAGCTATCCCTTCCGGGTGACGATCCTGCGACGGTCTTGAAAACTCTGTGTGAAGCGGGCCGGCGCGGGGTGCATGCCGGCCCGTTCCGGGCACAAAATGCACACGGGCCGGGCGGCTCTCCGCCAGCCCGCGCAAACGGCCGGGGAAAAACCTACCGGACCACGATCTGGATGCTGCCGCCCGAGGTGCGCAGCCTGAGCTCGGGGCCGCCGCCATTGACGTCGCCGGAAAGATGACTCCGCCCGAAACCGCCGCCGTCCAGGGTGATCGCGAGCCCGTCCGCCCGGACTGCGCCGCCGCTGGTCGAGGCGTCGAGCCGGAATGCGGCCGCCTTGTCCACCGTGACCTTCACGTCGCCACCCGAGGTGCCGAGGGAGCAGTCACCCTTCAGCGCGCCGCCGATCCCCGCCTCCACGTTTCCACCGCTGGTCTCCGCGACAAGCGCGTTCTCCACGAGCTTCACCACGATTTCGCCCCCCGAGGTGCCCAGCTCGGCCTTGCCCAGGATCTTCTCCGCCCGGATGTTCCCTCCGGAGGTGTGGAGGCTGGTGTCGCCGGTGCAGGACCCGAGCTCGACATTTCCGCCGGAAGTGCGGCCGTCGATCGCGCCGTCGATGGCGCCAAACCGGACATTCCCGCCGCTTGTGCGCGCCTCCATCCGCCCCGTGAGGTCCCCCACGGTGATGTTGCCACCCGAGGTCCGGAGGCCGGCGTTGCAACGGCTGGGCACGGTGATGGTGAAACTGACCTGAACGGGCGTTGTCCCAAACCAGCCGCCGCTCCCGCGGTGGTACTTGCTGACGGCGGTGACATCGTTGCCCTGTTGCTCGATCGTCAATGTCAGATTCTTCAACAGCGCATCAGCCTCCGCATCGCTGCCGGCGCGGATCTTCTCCTTCGCCACGACCTTGACCGTGTCGCCGGCACCCGGCTCCACGGTGATGTTGCCACCGTCGGTTTCGACCTTGAGCGCACCGCCGGGCTGGACTGCGAAGGTCTTCTCGACCGTGCGGTCGACGGTCGCATTGAGGGCGATCGGAAGGGCGAAAAGCCACCCGAAGCCAACGAACAGGAAGAGCGGGGAGTTCATGGGGGGAAGAACGGCTTGTGTTCATTAAAACCCGGCTGGGGGCCCGAAGTTACAAGAATCCTGCGCGATCGATGAAAAATCACGGCCGGCTGTTCGCGGCTCCACCCGCCGGCGGAAACCGGGATCATTGACGCCGGGCCGCCGCATTCGCCAGCATTGCCGCGATGCCTTCCCTCACCGACTCGCTCGGCCTGACCGGCGTGTGGACCTATGTCGGAATCTTCCTGATCGCCTCGTTGCTGATGATGTGGCGGCTCGAGGCGATGCTCGATCACGGGCTCGAAGGCACCGCCCTGGGCACGATCATCATGCCTTACTGCTCGGGGCTCGGGAACCTGATCTTCGTCGGGTTGGTCGTGGCACGCGGCGGCCCCGCCCGGGAGGTGCTGACCAACTGCCTCGTCAACAACGTCACCAACCTCACGCTGCTCCTGGGCCTGCCGGCGCTGATCTGGGGGCTCGCCGTAGTGCCTTCGCCCGCGTCCGCTCGCGCCGGTCGGGGGAACCGGAACCGCAGGGCGGGCGCTGACATCGAGGCCCAGATCCAGCGTCTTTCCGTCCTTCTCACGCTCGCCGCGGTGCTGTTCTTCACGGGGGCGGCATGGGTGCTCGGCGGGAAGGGCCGGCTCGACCGGAAGGACGGGCTCATGCTCATCGGGCTTTTTGCCTTCTGGCAGTGCTTTCAGGTCTATGACGTTCCGCAAGCACAACGTCCGGCGCCGGGCTTCGTTCAGCGCGCTCTTCTATGTCGACGCAGGCGTTGTTCTCGCCTGTGCCTACGGGCTGTATGCCAGCATCGACTGGCTGGTCACCTGGATCTCGCAGCGCCAGGGCGGCTTTGTGAATGCCGGCCATCTCGGCTGGCTCAGCGGCTGGCTCATGGTGCTCCCCAATGCGCTGCTCGCGTTCTATTGGGGCTGGAAACGCCGCGCCGACATCGTCTACAGCTCGCAGATCGGCGACGGCCACATCTGCATCCCGCTCTGCCTCGGGCTCTGCGCGCTTTTTGCGCCCGTGGCCGTGCCGGGGATTTTCCTGACGGGCCTTTGGGTCCTGCTCGGCGCGACCGCGGCCCACGTGCTCCTCCTGCTCGTTTTCGGCGGGCTGCCCCGATGGGCCGGCTGGGTCTTCATCGCCGGCTATGCATGGTTCCTCTACGAAGGCCTGGCGTGAAGGCTCCGGCAGGATCACCTCCCCGGTCCCGGGGATTCATGGCCCATGCCGCGATGCGGAGCCCCGATGCCGTCGCGGCGGCCTTGAGGGTGAAACGCAACGGGGCGCCGGGTCCGGACAGCCTCCGGGCCGGATCCGCTATTCCAGCGGATCGGCGCGGAACCTCTCGCTCATCGCCACAAACGGCCTCTGCGCCTCGATCCATCCCGGGCTCTTCCGGATCTGCGCCATCGACTTGACCGTGTGATTGCAGATCAGGTAGCTGGCCGCGCCGAGGCGCAGACAGGCGTCGTGGCGCGTGCCCGCCGCGTCCCGGGCGAATTCGAAGTCCCCGACCGCCAGCGGCCGGCCCGTCATCTCGTCGCGCAACGGCCCGATGTCCTCCGCAAAACACCGTTGATAACTTTCCGCCCGGGGGCCGCTGTAGGCGAGGATTTCGCCGCGGCCCTTGCGCAGGGACACGGCCACCCATTCATCGAACACGGTCGCGCCGTAGAGCGCATTCATGCGCCCGAGAGCATCGGCGATGAGAGCCTTCGCAGCATCGAGTTCCATGGTCCAGCCTGCATCATCGCCCTGCGGCCGAAGCGGTCAGGTCGGATAATCGCCCGCGATATACTGCTTGAGATGTTCGGCCTCCTGGCGATGGGTGTCCACCATGCGGCGCAGGAGGTCGCCGATCGAGACCAATCCCACAAGGCGTCCGTTGTCGACGACGGGGAGATGGCGGAAGCGTTTGTTGGTGAACAGCGCCATGACTTCCTCCATCGTGGTGCTCGAAGCGACCGTCGTCGGATCCCGTGACATGACCTGTTCGAGGGGCGTTGTGGCCGGATCAAGGCCCGCCGCCACCACGCGGGTAAGCACATCGCGTTCCGTGAAGATGCCGACAATCCGGCCGCTTTCGATCACCAGGATGGCGCCGATGCGGCGGCGATCCATCTCTTTCACCGCCTCCACCACCGAAGTATCCGGTGACGCGGAAAAAACCGCGGAGCCTTTGCGTTCCAAAAGGACTGAGATCGAGGTATTCATGGGGTAATGTCCCGAGCTTTTCCGGCAGATTAACCACCTCCCGGCCACCTACAACTCGATTCGTCGCTTTTGCCCGGCCGCAGGGCCGGCTCCCCGCGGAAAGCCGGCGTCCCCTCCACCGCCGCGGTTCCCGGGGGGGAGCCCCCCGGGTGGAAATCTGTCGGTCCCGCAGCGGTTACCTTTGACAGGGAGCTGACTTGACTGGTATTCTCCGGATTGGCTGTTCAGCACCCCTAACCCCGAAAAAACATGGCCCAAAAGAAACAACCGAAAACCAAGAAGATCGTGAAGAAGTCGGCGAAAAAGCTGGTCAAGAAGATCTCGCCGAAGGCGGCCAAAAAGGCCGCGCCGAAAGCCGTCAAAAAGGCTCCGCCGAAAGCCGTCCAAAAGGTGATAGAAAAGGCTGTCAAGAAGGCCGTTGTGCCTGCGAAAAAGGTGGTCGCCAAAGCCCCGGCTCCTGCGCCGGCGCCCGCTCCGGTGATCCCGCCTCCTGCTCCGCCGGTTGCTCCGGCGCCCGCAGCAGCTGCGCCCGTCGCGGCCGCGCCTGTGGCGCCGCCAGCTCCCCCGGCGCCTGCCGCACCGGCGGTATCCTAAGTTCGAATACCCAAGATCAGGGCGTCCGCAGGGAGCCTTTCCCGTTCGTTCCCCCGCCAGCCTCGGGCCCCGGCGCGGGGGAAAGGTGTGGGTATGCGCAAAAACGGGCCGCGACATCCGCGATGATGTCCGGCAGGCGGTCGCCTCTGGTCGGGGTTTGATTTTTCGCCCTGTGTCATGCCGCAACCGGCCCCGTTGTTCCTGCGCCTTGACGGGGAGGTCCGGGGACCGTTCGACCCGGACGTGCTGGTGGAGCTTGCGCATTCCCGGGTCATCACCCCCGACACGGAAGCGTCTCCCGGCGCCACCGGGCCGTGGGTTTCCCTTCGAGCGTCTGGGAAACCACGACGGCATTTTCCCGGCCCCGTCGCCGGTCCGGTTCAAGACCAAGCTCTTTGATGAGGTGAACCGATCCGCGGCGCCCCCGGTCGATCACCGCGCGCTCATCGCGGCGGCAAACCGTCCGGGGCCTGCGGCGAAGGAGGGGGAACCGCCCCGGTCCGCAGGCGTGGCGCCGCGCAATGAGGTGGTGGAGATCCTGCGCGAGAATGCGAGGACGCAGGCCCCGTTCGAGAAGCCCGTCGATCTGACTCCGCGGCCCAACCGCCGGAGGCTCGACTACCTGGTCCTGATGGCCGCAGGCAACGGGCTCTTCTGCCTTGGCCTTGTCCTGGGCTGGGGCAATCCAAGCGTGATGGTGTTCAGTTTCAGCGGCGCGGTCATCTTCTCCGGCGGGATCACCTGGGTGATGTACGGCGTGATGGACCACTATTGAGGCCGGATCCTGCGGCTTGCGTCCGGCCCTTCGCCGCTATTCTTCATTGCAGGGCGCAAACGGGGTGCATGCCGATTGACGGTGGCGCGAGTGGCACGGGCATCCTGCCCATGTCCCCTGGCGCGCGTCCACGGGCAGGATGCCCGTGCGCGCGCCAGACGCTGCCATCAATCGGGAGATGCGCCCGGCGCAAACGCCGGGCCCGCGGGCGCCCTTCATCGCCGCCCGAAGAATTCCCAGCAAAGGACCGCCGCCGCCGCGGAGACGTTGAGGGACTCGATTGCGCCCCCGCCGGGGATCCGCACGAGTTCGTCGCACGCCGCCGCCACCTCCGGCGCGAGGCCGCGCTCCTCGTTGCCGAGCACCAGCGCGACCGGACGCTCCGGCGGCTTCCCGTCGGGATCGCGGTTTCCGCCACCGGCGATCGGCGCCGCGCCACGGACCGTTGTTCCGACGACGCGGTAAAATGGCCTCGCTTCGCGGATGAACCCGGCGAGCGATTTCACGGCATGGATTTCCACATGCTCCATGCCGCCCTCGGCCACGCGGTATGCCGCCTCGCCCGGCCGCGCCTGTTCCGGATCCTCCGGAATCACGATGTGCTCCACGCCGAAGAAGGCCGCCGAGCGGACGATCGCGCCGAGGTTGTGCACGTTGCCGATCCGGTCGAGCAGCAGCAGCGGAGCCCGGGCGCGCGCCCAGCGGCGCAGATCCTCGGGCCTCGGCGGGTGCAGGACGCGCGGCTCGATGACCGCCACGATGCCGCCGTGGTGAACGGTGCCGGAGATCTTCTCCAATTCAACCGGCTCGACGCAGCGGTAGACCTTCCGGGCCGCAGCGAGGGTCCGGCAGATGATCCCGATTCGCAGCCCTGTCGGATGGTCGAAGTACAGGCGCTTGATCGCGCCCGCGTCCCGGGCGAACAACGCCTTCACCGCCGCCAGGCCGCAAACGGTTTGTTCTTTCGGTTTCATGGCAGCAAATCGAAAGCCTGCATCGATTCGAATTCCAAGCGACTCTCAAGTTGAGACTGGAGCGCGGATTGCTATCTCAGCCGCCGGGTCTGCACCAATGTGCGGATGAAACGAGGGTGCCGGCGCGCGTCGATCACAGCGACAATAACCGACCGGGCTGCCTCCTGAAAACAGTAGATGGCGAAACAGCTGCGCGGAACGAGTGCCCGGTGGTAATCTTCGAACTTGATCGGATAGCTCCAAGGATTCAGGGAGATCCTGTCTGTCGTTGCGAAATAGCGCCTCAGAAAACCCCCGCCGGTCGCTCCGACACGGGTGTCGAAATAGTCGCATGCAACTTGAACGTCCTCGCGAACGTCGGCCAGCGCGACAACCGGTTTGGAGTTCACTGACGACGACGGACCGACTTCCGCAATTCAGCCATCGTGAGCGTGGCCAGTTCGCCGCGTTCGTAGGCCGCGCGGCGGGAGCAAATCAACCGCTTGTGGCTGGCAGGAACCGGCAATGAATCGCTCGCCGCCGAATCCCAGAGAGCCTCCGCCAAGCTAAGCCGCTGGCGGGGCGGCAACCGTTTGAGTTGCGGAAAATTGGCCAAGGTCATGCGCGAAATTTGTTCCGGAGCCCGTGGCGCGTCAATCATGGCGTGTCCTCCGCCAACCGAAAAGCCCGCCCACTGCTCGCCACGGTCTGAGACTGCGCCTCGCCGGCAAGTTCCGTCCTGGCAGGATTATGGCCCCAATCTTTGTCCTGCACAATCGAAGCCGCTGCAGGATACCATGGGCCGAGGGAAGCCTCGCGTACTTTCGATCAAACATGGACGACCAAGCATCGCACTTTTCGGCCCTTCAGCGCACGGATCGCTATCTGCGCATCGGTCAATTGGAGGACGGCTGTTTGTATCTCGTTCACGCGCGCAACAGCCATATCGGCCAGTGGGTGGCAGCCGACTGCGGATTTGTGATTCTCCGGGAGAAATTCGGCGACCGTTTCCTTTTCACGGAATACCACTGGGACAAGGATGAGTGCGGCACCGCGAAGCCACTGGTGAAACTCTCCGAGACGGTTTCCGCCGACGCCCTGCGCGAAGTGATCGAAGAGAAACTGCGTGAGATCCCCTACGCCGTGTTCATGGAGCGCACCCGCGGGTTTGCCGAGTGACCGGAATCGGCATCGGTGCAATCGCGAACTCCAGACGCGTCATGGCAGAGGCATGTGCGGCCAGCCGCGCGTCTGCCCTCATCCAGAGTTCTGTCTGCCATGCAACAGACGGCGCAGTTGACGGTAGTCGCCATGATCGAGCAGGCCGATTTCCTGACAGATGAAGCGGTAGCGGGCATCGCCTTTCAGACCGCGCTTCCGGGCAAGAGCATCGGCGGCTTTGGCGCGACGACGCAGCGATGCGTTTTCCATTCTGGCTGCCATGAAACGGTCTCCCTGGCGGAGCTGGCCGCGCGCGCGGTGCAATCGGGTGATCAGGCCAAGGTTGAGGTCCCGCTTGGCATCGAAACTCAGGTAGGCCGGGATGAAGATCTGCGTCCCGTGCGGTGTGACGACGACGGACGGCTTGAGCAACAATGGACGACCGCGTGCAACTCCCCATAGGCAGTATTTCCAGCAAAGGAGGTCGAAGGCGGCTTGGAATCGCTGGGCGCGGGTCTTGAATTTCGCGCCGCCGTCGCGCACCCAGTTGCGCTCAGGGATAAGCGTGCGGTGCAGGATGCCCTTCTGTGCCGTCTCGCGCGGGAAGACCTTCTTGAGTGCACGCCAGTCGCGGCGGAAGCCAGGCTCGGTGCGGAGCCGGGCGGCAAATTCGTCGTATTTCTCCCGTGCTTTGAGAAAAGGTTCGAAGGTGCCTTCACACAGCCACTGCTCGGATTGGCGGATGAGTGCGGCGTCAGTGGGCTGCACGGGTTGGAAGCCGCAGAAACGTCGATCCGCGGCCGGAACGAGCACCGCTGTGATGAAGTCAGCGACGGCTGAAGGCCTTCGTGTGCGCGCGACCCAGCGGACATAATCCGAATAATTCTCTGCAAACGCAGGGAAGAGGGAGAAACCCGGTCTGGACGAATTTGCCGAACTTCGATCGGTTGACATCGGCTATCTGACGTCGAGTCCAACCAAGAAGCTCCCGAAATTGAACATCCAGGCTGAAGGGTGTGGAATGGTGCAGAACCTGATGTTCTGGAAATCCTGCGGACTGACATCATTGCTTGGTGCCCACTTTTTCCACAGTCCGATTATTTCGGGGCCGTTCCTGAATTCCCCCCAAGTGATCTCGGGCCACTTTGCCCAGCTTCCGCAAAGGCAGACGCTGCGTTTTTCTTGTCCGAGACAAAGCGTTCTGATGATCCCGGCCCAGATGGGGAAAGCAGCCTGATGAATGGCAGCATTCAGCTCACGTGACTTCGGAATATTGGAAGCTCGGCGTGCCCACACAGCGTTGAAAATGACCACCTTCCCCTCAAGAAGCACCTTTCGGCCGATAGATTGCTTGATCACTTCAAGGGTGCTGTCGTCCTCGCCGGATTTGCCGCCCTCTATGCTGTCATTAAGTAAGTTTACACCCAGATCCGGAGGAAGTTCCTCTCCCCAGTCCTGCAAGACAAAGATCGTCCTGCAACTGCATCGGAAGTCGCCGTAGATTTCTATACGTCGAGCAAGCCACTCCAGCCACGGGTCGGTAAAATGGTTTCCTGCAAAAGCACAAATGCCATCCACACCTTTGAGCCTGTTCTCGGCATTCTTTTTCGCACTGGCGAATTCGGCGCGGAAATCACTCATCATGTATTTTGTGTGTGTTTTCTTGGCAGAGATTGCCTGGTTTGAAAGTAGCACTGGTGATCGACGCGACGAGCAAAGTAGTCGCGCTGCGCAGCTCTCGGACCGAACTGATCTGCAGTAGCACAACCGTGAGAGAGTCGAGCAGAATGACAATATCAGCATGCCAAGCGTGTGCCTGGTCGTAACCGCACTGCTTGAACTCAAAGGCACCGTGCTCACAGCCATCCTGATCGGCTTGGAAGACTTCAACACCGTTGGCGGGTACCGGGTAATTCGGTAGCAGGTCCTGTAGTTTGTCGAGGACGTTCTCTAAGATCTATTCTCCGTCCATGTCTGTTGAGGAAGTCGCGAAGGGGAAACATGATGGTTTAGCATAGTGATGATGGCATGCTCTGATTTCAACCCGAAACGGCCGATTCGCCACGTCGAACTGGGTTCTCGCTTGAGCCAGGCAACGGCACCGTTGTTGGCGTCGCAAATGTTGAGAATACTGGTTCGGCCGAATGCAGTTTCGTTTGGTGCGGGCGCAGGAGGACCGGAAATCCTGCGGCGCTGAGGACCTGGCGGGCGCGTTCGCCCAGGCGGAGAAGTTGCTGCGTGGAGTCAATGCGGCGGACTTCGATGCGATCATCGCGAAGGGCCCGATCCAGATGCGCGGCGTCCCACCAGAGCAACTCTTCCTGCTCAGCGCGAGGGCGGAAGGTCTGAAAGAAACGGCGGGACATCCGCATGCGCACGCGTTCGAATCCCATCAGGTCCAGCAGAAATTCGCCGATCCGCACACCTCGCAGTCGGCGCAAAGCGACCGGGTCGGTGGCTAGCCTGCGTGCGAGGTCCAAATGAAGTGGTGCAACGCGGTGAATTCGCAGCGAACCAAGTAGTCCGAGAACTTTGCGTGATGGCTTGAAGCCGAGGCGAACAAGCGCGCTTTCCAGTTCGTGTCTTGGACGCGCGCCACCCGGCTTGCTCGCTGACGGAGATACGCTCGCGAGGAGGTCGGCGAACAGAGGAAGCTCGTTTGCCGTGTCACTCATCTCGACGGATCATTTTCTCGGGCTTGATCGGACGGGTGAAATCAGATCGAGGCGCGGCTGGAACGAGAGGATGTTCATGCGGACGTCCCGGGTCTTGCCGTCGTTGTCGATGTAGCCGGTGTGGTGGCCTTTGGTGTCAAAAACGGTGAAACCCGACGAACCCCTGGTGATGAAGCCCTGAAGCCGGCCGGAGGCGTCCCGGAGTGCAGTCGTCGATGAGGTGCTCATGGGGCGGTTGGAAGGATTCTAGAGTGAACCGTGAGGTGGCTGGCGGTTGCCGCGATGGGACGGTACCGCGGAAGGCCAGGGTGGGCGCAGGACATAGTTCGGGGACAATTCATGACCGCACCCAGCCTGCTGCCGGGCGGCGTATCGATCCAATGAAGTCATGCGTCTGATCCGGAGGCCACTCGCTGGCGCTCGCGGCTACAGATTCAGGCCAGCCATTCATTCGTGCGGATTCGTGTGTATTCGTGGGCAAATCCTTGCCGGCCGTTCACGCGACGAGGGCGTCGCGCCTCCATCTTTTTCGGTCTCGGTTTCCTCAACGCACTCTTGAAGAGCCGCCCCGGATTGATTGCGCAGCAGCCCTCAAGCGATCTGCGGTCGATTCAGTTGTAGCAAAACCGCACCCGGAAACATCCGGCTACGGTTTCACGTTCCCCACGACGGTGAACTCCTCGCGGTCGTGGTAAAGATGGCGGATGCGGCACGCGGCGGCGTGCCGGGCGAAGGGCGAATCCGCGGCCCGGAGCTCCTGCAACAGCGCCACCGGGTCCGTGCGGCCGAATTTGAGGTTGATGACGAACCGGCGGCACCAGCCCTGGGCAAGCCACGGTGCCACCAGGTTGCGCAGCACGTGATGGGGCTCCTCCACGAGGTCGCAGAACAGCCAGTCGAACGTCTGGCCCGGCTCCGGGTGGAAACCAAATGCATCCTGCCGAAGATGCCCGATCCGCGGATGGCCCAGGGCGCCGCCCTTCAGCGGACCGTTGTCGACCGCCACCACCTGCGCGCCGCGCCGGGCTGCGCTGTAGCTCCAGCCGCCGGGCGCGGCGCCAAGGTCGGCAACGGTATCCCCCGGCCGGGGCTCCGCCCCCAGCACGCCATAGGCCTCCTCGACCTTCAGGTAGGAACGCGACGGAGCCTCCGGGTCGTCGGCCATGCGCCGCTGGCCGCCGAGCACCGCGGTGCGCGACACCCATGCGCGGTCGAAGCCGGTGAAGACCACAAACAGGCCGCGGGCCGGGCCGACCCCCGGCGGAATGCCGGGCACCGCCAGCCGGGCGACCCGCGAGAGTTTGCGGCGCAGCAGATCCCCAAACGCCTGCCGCGTCGCGCTGACCCGGCGCGGCAGACCCGCGACTTCCGGCGCACTGATCCAGAGGTTCGGCCAGGCGGAATCGATGTATTCATCCCTCAACGACTCCGCGAAAAAATCGACGGTCTGCTGGGCGAGCGCGTTGACCGCTCCAGCCTGGAGCGCAAGGGGCGCCGGCAGGATCAGCGGGGCAAACGCCAGCTCCTGCGTTCCTCCGCCGGGCTCCGGCTCGCAGCAAACCCAGCCCGGGCCTCGCGCGGAGGGACGGCGCCCCGCCTCAGCCAGTTCCCCGGCGAGGGCGGCTTCGTAGCCCGCCTGACAGGTTGCCAACATGCTGGTTGCATGGAGACGCGACACGCCCGTCGCGTCCAGTGAGTAATTCCACGGCGAGGGCGCCGCCGTTCCCAGCCATGACAGGCCCGACCCCATCCGGGGGGCGAGACATCCGGGCCGCGGATCGCGGCTGACGGGGCGGGCTGGAGCAGACGCACGAGGGCGCATCCGCCCGAACCTGCGGCTCCCCGCGGCCGCGGTCAACGGTCAGCCCCCGCCCTCCTGTTCGATTTCCGCCTCCATGAATGCCCGAAGCTGCTCCCCTTCGAGCACACCGGACAGCTTGTTCATGAGAATGAGGCGAAACGCATCCTTCTGCTGTCTTCTCAGGGCCGACAACTGGTCTTCACTGAGCTGCCGGGGATCGACCGGAGCGGCCTGGCAGGCGGCCTCTTGAATCGCGGCGGCATAGGCGCCCAGGATGGATTCCTCCGCTTCATCGCTGACATGGGCGTTCTGTGAGCGCATCGTATTGACGATCGAGCCGACCGATTCCCGGTAGGGCTCGGTCTTCTGTGACGCGTCAAACTCCGCGTAGCCGGCTTCGCCCAGGATCTCCTTCAATTGCTGTTGATTCCTGGCTTCAGCGGCTCGAAGAGCCTCGCCCACGGCCGTCGGATCAGGATTTTCAGCGCCCGTCATCGCAGCGCGCATCAACGCCAGATCGTTGTCCGCCAGCTGGCGTTTGAGCGCCTCCAGCCGCTCCGGCGGCCATCCGGCGAGCTTCTGGAAGAAGCGCCCGAATCTGGCTTCGACCTGAAGATAGGCTTCATTGAAACGATCAGCCCGCCAGTTGGGGTCGTCCCAGAGTCTGGCCATGGAGGGTCCCGGAGTGGCGGAAGTCCCGGGAGCCTGGTTCGGCGCAGCGGCGACCGCGTTCTCCAGCTCTGCGCCACGCCGTGCCGGTCGACGACTTGCCTTGAGAGGCCCCGCCCCGGACTCCGCCCTTTTCCGGGTCCGCTCGAGTTCGAGGCCGATGCGGCGGTTCTCGATCGCCAGCCAGGCCGCAATCCCGAGCGCCGCCACCAACAATCCCGTCTGCACCAGGATCTTCGTTCTCATGGAAGGATGGCTTTCCCCGCATCCCCGGCCCGCCTGAGAAAATCGGAACGATCAATCCTGACCCCCATCTCCTTGGACAGATCCGCGGCGATCTTCAGTTCCTGTGAATCCAGCGCCTGGCGCATCAACAAGCCGCGGATCACCGGAGCAACGTCCTCAATCAGGTCAGGCGCCACGGCGATGTTCCGCTCCTTGACGAAACAAACAGCGGATTTCCCCAGCGGAATCGGGCCAATCGTCGTGCCTTCGGGGCTCTCGAAGAGAAGCGGCTGCAACGGCTCAAGGCCCGGAATGGGCTCATCCCGGGCGACCTCGACCTTCCGATCGCCCGCCGGGACCACCTGCGGCAGCGGAGCAGCCCCGCCGGCCCGCTCCAGCCGGGCCCTCCAGTTCGAAGCCTTCTCCAACGTCTCGAACTCAACGAGCCGTCCGCAAATCCGGGTCGTGTGGCGGAATTCAGACTCGTGCCCGCGGTAATAACGTTCGATCTCCGCCTGCCCGACATTGATTTCCGGCGCGAGCGTTTCCCGCTCAAACAAGTCCAGGACCTGGAAGCCGGCAAACCCGAAGCGGTCCTCGGCAAACCGCGGCGTGCGATCGAATCCCCCCGCCCTGGCCGCGCGGTAATCCAATTCCTCCAACGCCATGTCCTCGGCCTGGCGGCGGAGGTCCGACATCTCGCGGAGCGGCGTCCGGACATACTGGTCATTGTAGTGCCTCCGGAATTCCTCGACCATGATCCTCTTCACCTCCGCGCCCATCCGGCAGGAAAAAAGGGGCCTGTCGGCGAGCGCCTGCCCCGGGATCACGGGAATCTCGCAGCGCCCGGTCATGAAATCCCGGCAGTGGTCGAGCAACGGGCCGGCGGCGGACGGGTCAAACGAAAATCCCGCCGCCTTGAGCAATCGGACCTGCCGCTGCTGGCGCAGGATCAGCTGCCGCATCTGCATCACCCAGGAACGGAAGCCATTCCGGGCTTCGCTCCAGTCGCCGCCCGGCCGGGTTTTCCTATTCCGGACCAGGATGAAATATTCCCCGAAATCAGGCTCGTGATGCCTGATCCAACGGCCGATCGGCGCGGACTCGATCACCTCGCCGATCTCGCTGAACGGCAGGAACGGCCACGAAAACGCATTGTCCGCGAGCCCAACGCCCTCCCGATCGCGGCACTGCATGATGCGTTGGGTCTGCTCACCCGTTGAGATTCCGTCGAAATCCGCCCCGAGCAGCTTTTCGGCTCCTGGGCCGTCTGGAAATCGCGCGACCACCCCTTCGATCGCGCAAGCCGCTTTCTCATACAATGCCTTGAGCCCGGCTTCCGTGAGCGGCGGCTCCCGGTCGAGCAGCGCGGCGTAGAAAGGCCCTGTGACCTGGGTGAGCATGTTCCGCTCCATGTGCGCGACCGTTGCAACGACCTCCGGGCGCGCCGCAAGCCCGGCCGATTCCTCGTGGGCGATGATGATCTGCTGCGCGACAAACAAATCCAGCCACGCTTCCGTCTCCGCGGCGGAGACCGGGCGGTGTTGTCTGGCCCGCAATCCGTCGGCAAAGCGCTGGAAGTATTTGTCGAACAAATAGCGGGACACCCGGTAGGCGCCCACTTCCAGCTCCGGGCGCTGATCGATCGGAGGTGTTGCGGGTTCCGCGCACCCCACGGCGGGGAGGCAGGACAGCACGGCAAACGCGAAGACGATCGCAGATCCTCCCCTGGCGACCGCCGATCCGGGGGCGTCCCGCCAGGAACGCGGCCGGCCCGCAAAAAACCCGCGGATTGAACGGCTCCTCGCGCGCCTCCGCGGCGCCGGAGGGGACGATTGGCGTGTCATTTCAAAGCCGTCCGGGTTGTGGCGATGAAGGGGCCGGTCAACCCGACCGACCCCTGGCAGCGCCGGGTCCGCCTACCACTGGACAACGGTCACCGAGACCCCGCCCGTGATGGGGTTGAGGCTCGTATACACGTATTGGTAGATGGAATACGTCCCTGCCGCGACGACTCCATCCCGCTTGTCCTCAACATCGCCTTTTGTCAGGTAGATGTTGCCGAGCGGCCCGTTGTTGATCACCAGGCAGCCGTATTGATTGGGGGGTTGGCCGTATCCGCCATAGGTGTAGCCCATCTGCATGACGGTGGCCGCCGTGGGGGCCGTGACCTGGGCGCTGAAACTGCCCGAGGTGATCTGGTTCGACCAGCCTCCGGCCATCACCGAGCAAACGCTGAAACCAGCGACTGCGGCGAGAACGAGCATCGTGTTCCTTAACTTTTCGATCATGGTTTCTCCTCTGTTGATTCCGTGCGATTTCTGCTGCGGAATGCAGCAAAATGGATTCAGGGAACCGCCGGGGCGCAGGCGGGTTCTCAGCAGGCTGCGTTCGGGCCGGGCCGCCTTGCGGAGCAGCTCGGCGTGCAGTCATTGGGTCTCGGGAAAAGGTTTTTGGGGACACGAAGAGCCACCGGCGGTGGCGGAAAAACATGCCGCGGCCATGCGCGGCGGGATTCCCTGGTACGAGCGCCGGCCCCCACCATCAATACCCGTGAACACTCAATTTTTGGTAGGTTATTAAAAATCGATTCCGTGACCAATGATTTTCCTAATAGGATCCTCATCGCCCTTCTGATCGCGCGGGGAGGATCGCCGCGGCGGCCTCGGATCCCCGATCCCGCGGGGGCCGGACCGGGCCGGAGACGGCCCCCGCCATGAAACGGAATCCCCCGGCACCGGCCGGAGTCAGCCGCGCCGGGAGACGGGGTGGCGCAGGCCGGGCCCTGCGACCGGCGACGGGGTGCGCGGCAGGCGCAGCGCGGCGCCGGCGTTCAGATGTGGAGCTCGCACGCGCCGCCGGCGCAGGCGACGACCTGTTTGAGCTCGGTCAGGTCCTCCTCCTCGCGCAACAGCGTGTAATCAACCGGCTCGTACGTCAGGGAGTTCCACCTGATGATGTCCTCGATCGTGGTCACCGCCTCGCGGGGCGCCTGGGCATAGGCCTTGTCACCCTGATCCTGCAACAGCGCCACACCGGTGAAATGCTGGCGGTTCTCCCAGATGAAATCGCCCACCGCAGGCCATTCGTCAGCGCGCACCGAGATCGTGCACGAGACGTTGTGGTGCAGGCCCGGGGAGTGTTTTTCGTGGCGGCGCCCCGCCTGCACCCAGTTCAACTGCACGAGGCGGACATACTCCAGGTGCTTCACGGCGGACAAATCCTCGCGATAGATTCCAAACGCCGGCCCTTCCACGGGGAACGTGATGACTTCGGTCCGGCCATTCGGATCGTACACGCTCGGCTCGACCATGTGCGGGTTGGTCCGCTTGAAGTGCTGGAAGATCGGGTCGTAGACGTTGGTCTGGACGCGCCGGAAATAGCGCAGCGCATGGTGGGGATGGAGCCCGCTGCTCGTGCCAAGGAGGAGGCTTGCCGTGCCCTCGGGCTTCACGCATGTGGTGCGGGCGGCGGGATTGATGCCCAACGCCCGGGCCACCACGGCGTTGACCGCCTTCACCACCGCCGCGCCCGTGCGCAACACCTGGGGATCGAGCAGCACGCTCGGCCGGTCCAGCACGCCGCAGATGGACACGCCGAGCAGGGCTTCGCGCTCGGTGATCACCTGCGAGACCGGCGAAAGGTAACCAAAGCCGGTGTAGCCCGCCTGCAGCGTGCCGATGATCGCGGCATGCGTGCACAACTCGAAAAACCGCGCCGGCGTTTCAGCCGCAGCCGCCGAGACCGTCGTGAGATTGCAGAATTGCACGCCGGTCAGCGCCTCGCCTTCGCGAAGTTCCCCCTTGTAGCCAAGCTCGCGGAGGCGGGCGATCGCGGCGGCGTCGAGCTTGAGCCGCGGATGCAGGCCGATCTCCACGCAGGGATTCGCGCCATACTCAGGATCTTCCACGAAATAGAAACCGGGCTCGCCGAAGGCCTTTTGCGCCTCGAACAGCTTGTCGAACTGCGCCCGCGTCGCCTCGGCGCGGACAATCACAGCCGAGTTGTTGCTCGCGGTCCGCTGGGGATTGTCCTGGAACCAGTTGCCCGTCTTGGCCGCCGCCATCTCCTCATCGTCGGCGGAAAACAGGCAAATCGTCGCAGACCGGCGCACCCCGCCCGACAGCACGGCCTTGGCCGCCCACATCAGGATGTCGTAGGCCTCGATCGGCCGCAGCCGGCGGCCGGCGGCCCGTTGCACGATGTGCTCGATCCGCGTCAGCGAATGGAACAGGGGCTCGGGACCAGGGGCCTTTCCGCCGGATGTGCGCAAGGGCGCTCCGGCGGGCCGGACCACGGAGTAATCGAAAATGACGCGGCGGCCCTCGACCGCCGCCAGCATCAGCTGATGGAGCGCGTCCGCCCAGCCTTCGATCGTGTCGGGGACGACAAACGTCCCAACCGGGGCGTTGTAACGCAGCGGCGCGAGCGGCGGAAGCTTCGCCACGTGGGCGCGCTGGACCGAGAAGCCGACGCCGCACCCGCAGAGCAGAAGATACAAGGTCTCGCGAAACGCATCGAGCCGGTCGATGTAGGTGAACGCGCAGTTGTAGATGCGCGCATGTTTCTTCAGGATTGCCTCGCCGCCAAACTGCAGGCTGCGCATCGACGGCAGCACTTCATGCCGTTCCGCCGCAGCAAACGCAGAACGGATGGTCTCGTGGAGCCGCCCCAGCCGCCCGATCCGCGAAAGATCCTCCGGAGTCACATCCCCCGCCGCCAGCGCGGCGAGCGCCGCATCGCCAAGGGAGGTGTCGTCATAATGGGCCAGGTGCATGTCGCGCACCCGGTCGACCGCTTCCACCCAGGTCTCGCGGCGCCGGAGTTCAGAAGAGTAACGGGCATAGCGCGAGATCGCAATGTAGTCCTGGAGGCCGTTGACAGGATGGGAAATGGGCAAAGCAAAGCTGTCCATGGTGGGAAAGTGGGTATGATGGAATTGATGTCGAATCTGACAGGCCGCTATGCGGCTCAGGGCTTTCAAGCCTAGGAGGTCATACTACCTGTTGTGGTTTCGCCCCGGGTCAACCCCAACGTATGGGGCATGCAGCATTATTATGCTTTCTGATAGGCACGCGGAATCCGGCGATCATCAGGGGCTCCAAACCTCCAGGGGAGCATGGGAGAGGAACGAATTAGCGAACCTTCTCTCCAGGTGTTCTGTGTCATCAATCGTGTCTCCATGCCGACAACTCCTGTGCCCTCACGTGGACCTTGCGCAGTCTGGTCGCGCCCGATCCGTGCGCCAACAAAAAACGTCCGGATCCGGTGTTTCACATTCTGCTCGCAAAACGCGGCCCCGCACCCCGCAGCGCATCCAGCCCGCCGGCCGGCCGCGGCGGAACGCCAGCCGGCGCGCACAGTTGGTCGGGCGCCGGATTCCGGAATCGTTGAAACCGTTTGCCGTTTGCAACGTCTTCCCAGAAATCCTCGGCATCAGCGAGATATCTGACGTCCAATATTGACAGGATTGGCGATGCCTGCTGCTTTCAGCGAAAAATATCACAAAACCGCTCAAGAAGGTTCTCATCAAACCGATCTTGTAACTGGTAAATTCGAAAAGGCATGATATCTTTATCACAACATGAATAAGAAACTATTCCCAGGATTGCTGGATGCGGTGATGCAAAAGAACGGCATCAACCAAGTCCAACTGCACAAGCTCACCGGAATCGCGGTCTCGCGAATCAATAATTACCTTCAGGCCAAGTACCGCACGATCAAGCCGGCCCACATCCAGGCGATCTGCGAGAAGGTCACGACGGAGAATCCGGAGCGGGCAGAGCTGGTGAAAACCTATCTGCTCGATCTTCTGCCCGACGCGATGAAGAACGTGATCGAAATCAAGGCGCTTACCAGCGTCCGCGATTTCGAGGACTGGTATCTCCGCCGCAACCGGCTTCCGCGCGATTTTGCCGGTGAATTCGAGGATCTTTACAAGATGTGCGTCTCCTTCCCGCGGGTCCGCGTTCGCACGGGCGAGTGGATCGAGCTGATGAAGGAGTGCTCCGCAAAATAGCCTCCGGGCCCGGCGGGCCGGAACGGCCCAGGTTGCCGGGCACATCTCCCGATTGACGGTGGCGCAAGTGGCATGGGCATCTTGCCCATGTTGCTTGGCGCGCGTCCACGGGTAAGATGCCCGTGCCACAGCTGCGCGCGCCAGACGCCATCGACAATCGGGAGATGTGGCGCCCCAGGTTGCCGTTCGCCAGTTAGGTCTTTCCAGCCTGTCAAAGGACGCGCAATCTTGACGGATGCGCGTCCTTGTTGCCTTTGACAAATTCAAAGACTCCCTGGCCGCGGCGCGGGCCTGTAAATTGGCCGTCCGCGCGCTTCGCTCCGAGCAGCCGGGCTGGCAGTTCGACTCGTGTCCTTTGACCGACGGCGGGGAAGGATTCGCTGAAATCCTCACGCGTGCCGCCCACGGCCGGCTCATGACGTTCCCGGTGAGCGGGCCGAGGGGCGGCTTGATCGCCGCCGGCATCGGGCTGGTTCTGCCGTCCCAAATACCGGCGCCGGCCAGGTCGTTGTTCTGCAATCCGGAGACGGGCGCCGCGGGCACCCGGCCGATCGGAATCATCGAAACGGCGGCCGCCAGCGGACTCAGCCTGCTGCCCGTGGAACAGCGCGATCCGTGGCAGACCACAACCCACGGCGTCGGTCAGCTTATCCGGGCTGCCGCGGAGCTGGGCTGCGCCGGCATCCTTCTCGGTGTCGGGGACAGCGCGACCATGGACGTCGGGCTGGGCGCATTGTCCGCAATCGGGTACGAGTTCCGCGCCGCCGACGGCTCCAAGATCCGCCCGCCGGCGCCGACGTATTGCGATCGGATCGTCCGGATCGAAGGCGAGGCGTTTTCCTCCATACCTCCCCTCTGCATCGCCTGCGATGTCACCAACCCGCTGCTTGGGCCCACCGGGGCTGCAGCCGTCTACGGCCCGCAGAAAGGGCTGCGCCGGGAGGACGGGCCGCGCATGGAAGCGGCCGTCGCACGCCTCGCCCGGCTCTTGTGCGACTGCTGCGGCAAGCCGTGGAACCTGGCTGAAACCCCGGGCGCTGGAGCCGCCGGAGGCCTGCCCTTCGGCTTGATGGCGGGCGCAAATGCGCGGCTGGTTCCGGGATTTGACCTTGTCTCAGCCTGGCTCGGCATGGAGGCGCGGATTGCCGCCGCGGACATTGTGATCACCGGGGAGGGCTCCTTCGATGCCTCCTCGCTCTCGGGCAAGGGGCCCGGCGCCGTGGCTGCGCGCGCGCTCGCTTTCGGCAAAGTGGTCCATGTTTTCGCGGGAAGGCTCGGTGAACGACTGCCGCTCAACGCCTGGCAGCTCCACGCGATCACCCCGCCCGGATGCCCGGGCGGCGACATGTTGCATAAAGCGCCTGAATTCCTGGTCCGGAGCATCCAGGCCGCGTTCCAGTCCGATTCCGGCTCGACGCCCCGCCGGTTCCCGGCAGAGTGACCCGGCAATGGCCGCGAATCCCCGCCTGCAAGCAACCGTTTTCGTTGCCGCCATCCTGACGGTTCTGATCGCATGCGCCGGCTGTTCGTCGGGCGCGCACCGCGCCGCCTCCCCTGCCGGAGCCCCCGGGGGAGGCCAGCAGGGCGCAGCAGTCATCACCCCCGCGCCCGGCCTGCCCCCCGCCCAGCCCGGATTCGTTTTCCCGGTCATGCTCGGCATTGATGTGCTGGAGCGCGAAGGCTTTGCCGCGGTCAGAGGCAGGCGCATCGGGTTGTTGACCCACGCCGCCGGGGTCAATCGCAGGGGTGAAAGCACGATCGACGTGCTGCGGCGCGCGCCCGGCGTCAAGCTGGTGGCGCTCTTCGCGCCGGAACACGGCCTCTATGGAAACGAGGAGGCGGGGAAAGACGTCCCCGACAGGATCGACTCGCGCACCGGCCTCCCGGTCTATTCACTCCACAACAAGGTCCGCAGGCCGACCCCGGAGATGCTTCAGGGAATCGACGCACTCGTGATCGACCTGCAGGACATCGGCGTGCGCAGCTACACCTTTTCAAGCGCCATGCTTTATGCGCTGGAGGCGTGCTTCCAGAACAACGTCGAGGTGGTCGTGCTCGACCGCCCGAATCCGCTCGGAGGCCTGAAGGTGGACGGACCTCCCATGGATGCGGCTTTGATGAGCTATGTTGGGGCGTTCCGCGCGCCCTACGTGCACGGGCTGACGATCGGCGAACTCGCGCGCATCGCCGCCGCGGATCCCGGCATGGTCGCAGAACCCGGCGCGCTGCGCCTGAAGGGCCGCCTCACCATCGTGCCCATGCAGGGCTGGCGACGGTCCATGCGGTGGCCGGACACCGGCCTCGTTTTCGTGCCCACGTCGCCTTTCGTAAGGGATTTCTCAGCCTGCATCGGCTACGCGATGACCGGTCTCGGCTGTGAAATCGGCGGTTTCACCCACGGGAGCGGAGACACCCGCCCGTTCATCGCCTTCCGGGGAAAGACGGGCGAACAACTTCAGCGGGAACTGGAGGCGCTCAAGCTGCCCGGAATCGTCTTCCTCAAGGCCGCTGCGCGAAACGGCAGCAGGAGGCCGGCTGCGGAGGTGCAGATCGAAGTGACCGACTGGACCGCCTGGCAGCCGACCGAGCTGAGTTTCCACATGATGCGGCTGGCCTGCAAATGGAACGCCCGGAACCCCTTTGCCTCCGCCCCGGAGGACAAGGTCTCGATGTTCAACAAACTGGTCGGCTCTGAAGCCTGGTGGACGGCGCTCAGCCGGGAAGGCGCCGGCGTCGATGTCGCGAAATTCCTGGACGACTGGCGCCAGCGCGCGCGGGTTTTTCAGCAGGAATCCCGGCGCTACTGGCTTTATCCCGAGTAGGTGCGGCGCCAGTGAGGATGTTTTGAAGGGCTTTTTCCCCTGCTGGTGTTATGTTAACGAGCGTCGCCATTTTCCATTCCTGACCTTTGACGAATCCCGCCCTTGCGCCCGCGCCCGACACCGGAGCGCGCCGCCGGAAGCGGCAATAGAAACCATGCCTCCTCCACACGACCCCCTTGATTCCCTGCTCGACCGCTGGAGGGAGACGCCGGAGCCGCCGTCCCATCTGACCACGGAAGTCTGGCGCCGCATCGCGGTCGTCGACAGCCGCATGGAAAAGCCCGGGCTCCTTGCCCGGATCGAAACCGCCTTCATGCGGCCCTCATTCGCCATCGCGTTTGTCACGTCCTGCATGCTTCTCGGCCTTTTCCTCGCCGAGGTCCGCCTGGCGCGCCTGCACGCCGAACGCGGGGTGCAGATCGCCCAAAGCTACCTCAAGTTGATCGATCCGCTCATGGAAAAATCGGCGGTCAAGGTCGCCTCCAACCAGCCATGAAACGCACCCTTTTCATCCTCCTTGTCGGCCTGGCCGCGGGTGTGTTCGCGCATGTGGGCTGGTTTGTTTCGCAGCAGCCGTGCCGGAACAACGGCCTGGACTGCCAGTTGAATTGGATGAAGACCGAGCTGAAGCTCACCGATGAGCAGTTTGCCCGGATCAAGGCGATCCATGAGGAGTCAAGCCCGCGCCTGCTGGCGCTGGCGGCGCAGGTGGCCCGGATGCGCGACGAATATGACGCTTTTGAGCGCGAACGGACAACGTCCGGACAGATCGACTTCCTCGAATTCGCGCATTTCGTTGAGCAGCGCCGGGCCGTCAACCGTGAATGTCTCTCATCGACCCAGCGCCTGGTCGCCGACGCCGCCCGGGTGATGACCGCCCAGCAACGGGAACGGTACCTCGGGCTGCTGGGCGCTGTCGGAACCCATCTATCGGTCAATTGAGGTGCGGGCAAGCCCTCCCCGTGAACTCCGACCCTGTCAGCGATCAAGCCGGGCTGCAGGCACTGCGGGAAGGGCGCGACAGCGCGCTTGACGAATTGATCGCCCGATGGCAGCGGCCCCTGTTCGCCTTCGCCTGGCGCTATGTGCAGAATTCCGCGGATGCGCACGACCTGGTCGCCGAGACTTTTGTGCGGCTGCATCAGCAGCGGGACCGGCTGCGGCCGGACACCAAGCTCTCCGCGTGGCTTTTCACCACGCTCTCAAACCTCTGTCACAATCACTATCGCTGGAGGCGGCGCCATCCCACCGTCAGTCTGGACGCTCCGGTCGACGGCACGGAAGCCTCGCCTCATGAGACCCTGCCTTCCGGCGGCGCAATGCCCGATGCGGCGATGGAGCAGGATGAAGCCTGCGCCGCCGTCCGCAACGCGATCGACCGCCTTCCCCACGATCTCAAGAGCACGCTGCTCCTGCACCATTACGAGCAGCTTTCCTACCGCGAGATCGGCGCCGTCGTCGGCTGTTCGGAACGGGGGGTTGAAACCCGTCTTTACCGCGCGCGCCAGCGGCTCCGCGAAGAACTGGCCGGCTTCCTGCGCGAGACCGCAGCCGTGTAGGAAAGGGGCCGGACATCCGCCATCCCCGCCGTTGGCCGGGCGGGCCCGCCGGCGCCCCCTATTTCTCGGTCCCGAATTTGAACACCTGGCTCGCCCGGACCAGGACGGGTTTCCCGTTGCGTGTGGGCGGTTCGAACTTCCATTGCCGCAATGCCGCGACCGACAATGTCGTCAGTTCAATGTTCTCGTGTGAAGCAACGGAGGGCATGCGGACGGCACCCGTCTCATCAATGTAAAAGTCGACCGCGACCTTGCCGCGCAGACCCTTCTTCGCCAGCTTGTCCGTGTACGCCGGCGCAATGGTCGTCAGCGGCGTGGGAATCCGGTCCAGATCCCGGAGCAAGCAGGGCTCGTAAGCGCTGCGGGTTGGGGTGAAAATCGTCGCTCTCGCCACGGCATCCAGCGTGGTCGTGGAGACCACCACGCCCTTGGCCTCGAAGTCGAAAAAGATGTCGATCGTGGTGCCGACCGGCTCGCCGCGCAGCCGGGCAGGAACAAACGTCCATTGCTTGATGGATTCCACAGCCTCCCGTGCAAGCTCAGGATAAGAGTACGCAACCACCAGCCAGTCGGTGAGCTTCCCCTGGTCATCCGTGCTGACGGCAACCTGGACGCCGCCGCTGGTCACCCCCGTCTGGGATAGCTGGAAGGGGAAAACAGGGGTGCACGTCTGCACGACCGCCACGGACTGCCATTCGGGGATCATCTGCCCCAACTGGCCAAAGGCGGCACTGGCGGCCAACAGTCCGCTGCCGAGGATCAGTGCCCGTAGTATTTTCATGTTGGAGGGGTGCGGCGACCATAACACCGCGCGGGCGGATATCCCTTCAGGATGGCGCACATGGGACCGTTGGACCCGGGTTTTTCAATTGCAACATGTCCCGCCCATCACTCCACCCGGACCGCCACGCTTCCGTCGGCAAACTCGTTCGTGAGCTGCTGGCCGGGTTTCACCCCGGCGCGGCGCGGGATCGGGCGCCCATGGCCGTCCCGGACGATCGCAAAGCCCCGGTTGAGCACGGAGGCTGGGCTGGCGGCCTGAAGGCGTTTCCCAAGGGCGAGCAGTCGATGCGACGCCAGGCCGATCCGCGGCTCCGGCGAACAGCCGCGGAAGCGCCCCCCGACCTCGGCAAGACCATGCCGCCGTCGCTCGAGCCCGGCGCGCACGGCCGCCAGCGCCCGGTTGGAGAGATCATCGAGCCTCAGCTGGTCCTGTTCGATCCGCGCGCGGGGCGACAGCAGGCGCAGCCGGCTCCGGGCATGGTCCAGCCGTTCCCGCCTGCGCTCCAGGGCTGCGCGGATGAGCTCGTCCATGGCTTCGCGGGCGCGCGCCGTCCGCTCGCCGCCCGAGACGAAGCTGCTGGAAATCAGCTCCGCCGCGGCGCTCGGGGTCTCCGCCCGGACGTCCGCCGCAAGGTCGCACAGCGTGAAGTCGATCTCGTGCCCCACGGCGGAGATGATCGGCACCGGGCACGCCGCGACGGCGCGCACGAGCGGCTCCTCATTAAACGCCCACAGATCCTCCAGGCTGCCGCCGCCCCGGCCGATGACCAGGATGTCGAACAGGCCCGACGCCCCGGCCAGCTCCAGCATCTCAACCATGTCGGCCGCGGCGCCCTCGCCCTGCACTTTCGCCGGGAGGACGACCAGCCGTCCCCGCCAGCCGCGGCGCAGCAGGATGCGGATGAAATCCTGCACCGCCGCACCTGTCGGCGAAGTGATGAACCCGATGACATCGGGCATCGGGGGGACCGGGACCTTGCGCGCGGCGTCGAACAAGCCTTCGTCCGCCAGGCGCCGCTTCAGCCGTTCGAAGTCCTGCTGCAGCCGCCCCTGGCCGTCCTCGACGAGGAGCCGCACGATCAGCTGATATTGTCCGCGCAATTCGTAAACGCTGATCCCCCCGTACGCCAGCACCTGGAGGCCGTCCCGCAGCGCGACCGACTGCCGCAACGCGTCGCCCCGGAACAAGACGCAGGCGAGCTGCGCCCCGGAATCCTTCAGCGAAAAATAGACGTGGCCGCTCGCCTGCGCCCGGAGGTTCGACACCTCGCCCCGCACCCAGCCGGGCCCCACGTGCGCATCGAGCACCGCCTTCACCCGGCGGGTGAATTCGCTGACCGATTCCACGCGGCCGCTGTCGCCGCCCGATTCCGGGTCACCTTTCACGGGCCGCCACCCTCCGCCGGATCAACTGCACCGCGGCCACCGCCGCGATGATCACGCCAAGCCCCATCGCAGCCACCTTGAAGTTTCCGTTCAACACCCCGCGCCCGAGCACGACCGCGCCGACCGCCCACGGCAGCACGCAGAGCCACGAGACGAGCATATAGAGCCGGAACGGAACGTCCGCGAGGCCGAGGAGGTAGCTCTGCAGGAAAAAGGGCGGGCCCGGCGTCAGCCGGACGAGCAGGGCGACCGTCAACGCATTGTCAGGGGTCACGCGCGGGACGGCGTAGCCAAAGCGCTTGAGCAGCCTCTCGGCCAGCGGCCGGACGGCATGGCGCGCCAGCCAGTGGGTCAGCGCGAGGTTGACCGCGATGGCCGCGAGGGTGGCCGCGATCACCCCGCCCATCGTCATCTGGCCGGCAAAAGCCTCGCCTGCCGCGATCGTGAAAGCCATCAGCGGCGCTCCGATCACCGGCAGGACCGCCATCGCCCCGAAGAACACCCAGGGGCCCGCATCGCGGATGACGGCCATCCCCTGGTCGATCAGGGCCCGGACATCAACCCCCCGCAATGCGAGAACGCCCGCGCCGAGCACCAGGATGGCGAGCACGCCGGCCCTGATGAACCATCCTCTCCTCGATGGGGGTCTGACCTCCTGCATCGAGGCACCATGCCCGGCGGGGAGCCAAAACGTCAAGAGCACAGAAGCCCGCCCTCCTGCCCGATCCCCCTTCAACACCCCAACGCTCCGACTGCATGCGGGCGGCCCGATCCCTTCGCCTTGGTCTTGCGGCCCGGCGGCCGGCCGGTTCTGATCGGGGTGCTCCATGACCCCGGCCCGCCCCGCCCCGCAGCCGACGAAGATCCCCGCCTTTCTCGGCGGGCTCGCCCTCGTTGTGTTTGCCGCGCTCTCTTCGAGCCCCAACGCCGCCACCCGGTTCTATCAGTGGCCGTGGTTCTTCTGCTGGCAGGTGCTGTTGGCCGCGCCCATCGCGGTTCTCGCCGGCCGGCTGCTTTGGCGCGCGCGCCTGGCGCGTTTCGGCCGGGGGCTGGACGGCGGCCTCGTGCTGCTGGCGGCGGCCAGCATCTTCGCCGCGCTGCTCAGCCCCTTCCGGCCGCAAAGCCTCAACCTGGCCCTGATCCCCGTCGCCGGCGTGAGCCTGGCGTATCTGTGCCTGGACTGGATCGAGCGCGACGCCGCGGAGCGCGCCCGGCGGATCTCGCGCCTCGCGGAGGCGATGGGGGCGCTGATGATCCTGTTCGTTGCGGTGAGCTGGGGCCTCTGGCTGTTCGCCCGCGTCCTGCCGGCGTGGTCCGCCGGACTGCCCCTGGGCGCGGCGCTCCGTATCCGCAACATGGAGCCATTCGGCCACTCTTTGTACACCGCCGGAGCCGCCGTCTTGAGCGCACCCTGGCTGGCGGCGCTCGGGATCACCGGACCCCGCCGCTGGCGCGGAGCGCGGGTCCTGGCCGCCGGGCTCGCCCTGGCGCTGATTCCGACCACCGGCAGCCGGGGGGGGGCTCTCGCGGTGGTCGTCATCCTCGCCTGCGGCGCATCTGCCTGGCTCGCGCATGCCGCGCTGTCCGCCCGCCGGCGCCTCCTGATTGCCGCCTGCGTTCTGGCGGCCGCCGCGGTCGCTGTCGGCCTCGACCGGCGCCTGTCCCATCTCGTTCTCAACCGGCAGTGGAGCGCCGCCGCGGTCGAAAGCAACCGCCAGCACGCCGCCATGCTGCGGGCGGGCTGGCTCATGGGTTGCGACCGGCCTTTCACCGGCTACGGCCCGGGGACCATTCCACGGGTCTATCCGCGATACCGGGAACGACTGTCAGGCGGCGTTGATGATGTGCTCCAGTTGCACAATGCGCCGGCCCAGTTTTGGGCGGAGCTCGGCCTGCCTGGAATCGCAGCCCTGGTCCTTGTGCTGACCGGCATCGTCAAGCTGGCCCGGGAGGGGCGGCTTTGGGGGGCGGGGTCGCCGGGCCCTGCAATTTCGCCCGGCAACGCGGGGTTCAACGACCCCGCCCTGCATGCCGTGGCTGCGGCGAAACTGCGCGCACAGGCCGCATTGATCGCCTTCGCCGGCTACGCCGCAATGTCCCTTTTCGACTACCAGCTCGATGTTCCCTGGTTCACCGCCGCCGTCGCCGCGTTGCTGGTGATGCTGCGGATCTCATCGATCGACCCCGCCGTCACCGGACCCGTTTCCACCGTTCCGGCCGTGCCCGCCCGCGTGGCTGGCGGCCTGTTGCTGGCAGGTCTGGCAACCATGGTTTGGCCCACCGTGTCGGATCTGCGCGCCAGGCAGCTGTTCTCCGGGGCGGCTGACGCCCGGGTGGCGGGCGACGCCGCCGCGTTCGTGGCCGGCGCGGAGCAGGCGGCTGCGGTGGCCCGACAGGAGCCGTTTTACCCGACCCAGCTGGCGGCGTTCTACGGCGGTCAATACCTCCAGGCGGGCAGCGCGGCCGACCAGGCCCGCGCCCGCGATCGCTGCTGCGAGTATCTGCGCCGGGCGCTCAGGATCGATCCGGACCAGGATTACTGCCACTTCAACCTCGGCTGGCTGCTTCTGCTGGAACAGCCGGGGGAGGCCGGCCGGCACTTCCGCGCCTCCGCGCGTCTTTCGCCGTATCGGGGAGGCGAATACCTCGGCATCGGCCTGAGCCTGGCCGGACGGAACGACGGGGCTGCCGCAACCGCGTTCGCCCTGGAGTGGGCCAACGATCCTCATTCGGTCAGTTCGCCGGGCTGGGACCTGCCTCCGCTGTCGGCGTGGCGCGACCGGACTGCGGCCGCCCTGCAGCGTCTGACCGGCCGCTGGCTGGAGGAGGAGACGCTGGCGGAGTCCGAAAAGGCCCGGATCCGGTATGCCGCCGCGCTGGCCGGCTGGTGGGCCGGCCGCTCCGCCGACGGCGCAGCCCTCATCCGCGACGGCACGCCCGAGCAACGCCGCTTCTTCCAGAGCCTGGCCGCAATTGAACGGCGCGCCTATGCGCCGGCGAAGCCCGGCCCCCCTGCGCCGTGGGAGCAGCTTTATGTCGCGTGGCGCGACAACGCGGTCCCGGCCGCCATTGAAAGGGACCCACCCGCGTTCGCCGCGGCGCTCCGCCGGAGAATCGCCGGCCACCGCGGGTCGTTCATCGGTCTGCTGACGGGGCCGGTCGCCGGCGACCCGGCGCTCGTGCAGTTCAAACAGAACGAACGCCCCGGCTACAGCGTCCTGGCGCGCAACCAGGACGGATTCCCTTTGCGCGACCTGTATGTTTATCCCGAGAACCTGCTTGTGGAAAAATACGCCTCGTTTCTTTTCCCGCAAAAAGGCTATCTTCCCGACCATCTGCTCCTGAGCACCATGAACACGCTCGCCCCATGAACGCCCCTGCTCCGCAGGGCCTTCGGCGCCGCACCCTGCCGCTCCTGCTCCTCGCGGGGGACGCGTTGTGCGTGTTCGCGGGCCTGTTGATCGGCTATGGCCTGCGCTACCATACGCCGCTGGGGTCCGTGTTCATCGAGGTGACCGGCGCGCATCTGCGCGATTACCTGCCGCTGCTGTTCCTCGGCACGGCGTTTCTCCTCGCCGCCTTCGCGCACCTGAATCTCTACGACGAACGCCTGCTGCTGCGCCGCTACTACGCGCTGAACATCATCCTCAAGGGCACGGCGTTCTGGCTGTTCGCCTATCTCGGCGTCTCGCTCGTGCTGAAATTCACCCCGCCCATCTCGCGGCTCTTCGTCGTGTTTGCCTTTGCGGGCGTGCTGGTGCTGCTCTTCGCATGGCGCAGCCTTTTCTATGCGCTGGTCGCCGCAACGGGGCTCCGCAGCCGGATCCAGCAGAGGGTCGCGCTCCTGGGCTGGACCGGGGAGGCGCAGGCGCTCGTCGCCGACATTCAACAGGCTGCCGCGCATCCCTTCCGCCTCGTCGGACTTGTCGAGCTGCCCGCCGGGGAGGCGGGCCGTCTGCCCTCACCCGGCGTGCTGCCACTGCTCGGCGGCTTCGCCGACCTCCCGGCGCTGCTGGAACGCCACGAGATCGACGTGCTCATCGCGGCCCGCCTCGAAATGCCGCGCGCCGATCTCGCGCGCCTCGTGGAACTGTGCGAACGCTCCTACGTCGAGTTGAAGATCATTCCGTCGGTGTTTCAGATCTTTGTCTCCGGCTTGCGGCTGCAGACATTCGGCCGGGTGCCGGTGCTCGGCATCGAGGATCTCGCGATCAACAAACTCTTCAACAGGGCCGCCAAGCGCGGCGTCGATCTCCTCGGCTCCGCGGCCGGCCTCGCCCTGTCCGCGCCGGTCGTTGCGCTTTTCGCCGTGCTCATCAAGCGCGAGTCGCCCGGCGGGCCGGTCTTCTTCCGCCAGTCGCGCGTGGGCGCCGGACACCGGCCTTTCACCCTGTTCAAGCTGCGCAGCATGGCGCCGGACGCAGCCGGCCGGGACGACGAACAGGTGAGCACGGAGGCCGGCGATCCGCGGTTGCTCCGGATCGGCCGGTTCATGCGCCGCTGGAACATCGATGAGCTTCCGCAGTTCTGGAACGTGCTCCGCGGCGAAATGAGCCTCATCGGGCCGCGCCCCGAGCGCCCCCGCCACGTCGACTGGCTCGCCCTGGCGATCCCCCATTATCTCCCGCGCCACCTCGTCAAGCCCGGTATGACCGGCTGGGCGCAGGTGAACGGCCTGCGCGGGGGCAGCGCCCTGGAGCGGCGCATCCAGCATGACATTTTCTACATCGAGAACTGGTCCTTCTGGCTCGATCTGCAGATCCTGCTTTTGACCCTTGCGCGCTGGCGGGACCCCGGGGCGTGAGCCGGGAGGCGCGCGCATGCCGCGGGACGGAGCGCTTGTTTCCGGGGCGCGCAGAGCCGGATCTGCGCCCCCATGATGAAAGGGGGGGGGGGGCCCGCACCGGCGTTTCAAGCTCGCCTCCCCCGCCCTGATCCGGCTGATTTCCGCCATGGCCGAACCCGCCGCTCACGGAGCCCCTGCGTCTGCCCGCGGGCCGGGGCATCTGGCCGGCGCGGCCTTCGTGGCGGGCACCTTCGCCGTGTGCCTGATCCGGCTGGCGGGGTTCGTGAAGGCCGATGCGGTGGACGTCCTCTGTGAGGACCAATGGGATTTCCTGCAGCCGCTGTTCGCAGGTCGCGGGCCGTGGAGCTGTTTCTTCTGGCAGCACGGGCCCCACCGGCAGGGCCTGGGGGGGCTGATCGACTGGTGTCTCTTCAATGCCACGGGCTGGGACGTGCGCTCGGAGGCGTGGGCCGCGGTGGCCGTGCTCTCCCTGGCCGCGATCGGCGCGATCGCGCTGGCCGCGCGGCTGCGCGGCCGCCTCTCATGGAGCGACGCCGCATTCCCCCTGCTCCTGCTGGGCCCGATCCACTGGGAGACCATGATCTATACGCCGAACCTCGCCCATTCGATCCTCCCCCTTCTGTTCGCCGTGTTGCTCGCCTATGCCTGGGGCCCGGCCGGTCCGGCGCTCCGGGTCCTGGGGGCCGGCATCTTCGGCGCGCTGACCCTATTCACCGGCTACGGGTCCTGCGGCGCTCCGGTCACCATGGGTCTGGCGCTGATCCTGTGGCTGCGACCGGGCAGGGAAGGGACGCCGGTGGACCGCCGCCAGCTTGTCTTGATCCTGCTCATGCTCGGAGCCGCGATCGTCGTCTTCGCACAAGGCTACCACTGGGACCGGGGCACGCCGGGCTGGAGCACTTCAAGACCGCCCTGGTGGGACTATCCGCGCTTCTGCGCCCTGATGTTCACGAGCCTGATCGGATGGCGGACGATCTCCGCCGCCTCGACGGTTGCCGGAGGCTTTCTGCTCGGCTCCGTTGTCGCCGCGTTTCTCTTTGCCGCCATCGCGCTCTGGCGCCGCAAGGCGGACCCCCGGGCGCGGGCAGTCTGGATCCTGACGGGGACCTCGCTGCTTTACGCGGCGCTCACGGCGTTCGGACGCCTGCCCGTGACCATTGAGGCCGCCTTCATGTGGCGGTATGTCACCCTCATGATGCCCGCGCTTTGCGGACTCGCCCTGGCAATCGAAGGCTGGGCCCTCCCCCGGGGAGCCCGGCTTCGGATCGGATTTGCCCTGGTCTGGCTGGCGTTGGCAGGCGCGGTATGGAGCAATTTCAAACCGGAGAACAATGCGGCGATCCTGGCGAAGGCGAAGAATCTCTGGGTCGCGGGCTACCTGCAGACGCGGGATCTGAACGCGGCCAACCAGGCGGCGGGTTTCTCGATCTACTCCAACGACCCGGTTTCACCGGTCATCGCCGGGAAGCTTCGCTGGCTGGAACAGAGGCACCTGTCGTTCTTCCGGTCCCAGCCCGGCAGGCGGTGAACCGGCGCCGCCGGGTTTCCGCCCGCCGTGATTCAAACCCCTCTCCCTTGAGATACCTGAACGCAGCCGCCGGGAAATCCTGTTCCCCCCCGGTTCCTGGCCGGAGCGCCGGGCAGGGTTTGTCACTTGATACGTTACAAATCTCCTCAGGTTGCTGCCACGGGCATCGGATGTCCGCGTCAGACTGGCTTCACCTTTCGGTAGCCGCGCATCCGCGCCCGAAGCCGGGCGAGGAGTTTCCATGCGCCAAAGGCCAGCTCGTATTTCCAGCGCACCAGTCTCGCGCCGCGCGGGTTGAAGTGTTTCAGGAAGACGTTGCGGTTGGCGTCGAAGATCGCGCGGGCCATGCGTTCGTAGTCCTTTCCCACGCTCAGGCCCTTGAGGTGGGTGATCTGAACGCGCCCGTCGTACACGATCCGATAGCCGGCGCGGGCGACGCGGATGCACAGGTCAAGATCGTCGCCATACATGAAGAACGCCTCGTCGAACACGGCCGGACCGCGGCTGCGGGCGCCTGCGCGCACCTCTGCGACACCCTCGCGCGCCCCCCCGGCCACGCGCTCGAGCACCTCGCGCCGCCCCATCATGAACGCTCCGTTGATCGCCCCGACGTCATAGGTTCCGTCCGCCGGCAGATGGGTCAGGTTGTACCCCGCCAAGAGCCTCGCGCGCGGAAACGCCGCCGCCAGGCCGGTCGCGCGGCAGAAGCCGTCCCACAACGTCGGGATCGAGCGCCGGCACGCCAGGTCCATGGAGCCGTCGGCAAGCACGAGCTTCGGCGAGATCAATCCGATGCCGGGTTCCGTCCGCAGGCGCAGCAGGCAATGGCCCAGCGCCTCCGCGTTGCCGACCGTGTCGGGATTGAGGAAAAGCACGCATTCCCCCGACGTCCGCCCGAAGCCGAGATTGTTGGCCCGGCCGAAGCCGAGGTTCCCGTCCGCCGCGACATATCCCGCCCAGGGGAAATCCCGTTTCACGATCTCGCCCGCGCCATCGCCGGGTGCATTGTCCACGACCATCATCTCAACGTCCCCCACCCCGCCGTCGATCGCCCGCGGAAGCGACCCGAGGCACGCCCCGATCTCGTCGCGCGACTTGTAGGCCACGATGATGACGCTGAGGACCGGTTGCACGGAGTCCTGATTAATCTTCATGAATTCCACTGAGGCAAATACATCTTGAACCGCCTTGGGACCGGCTGGGACCGGTATTCTCTGGACGCTTCGTCCGGCGCCGCCGTACACGCCTGTTTCTTTGCCCCGCCGACGGCATCGATCATGAAATGCGCGGGGAATGAGCCGCCGGCACCCAATCGCTCAGCCATTTCTTAGGAAAACGCATGGAGGACGAAGTCGGTTTTGCTCGTTGATTATATGGCTTGTTTTGCTAGCCTAGCAGCGGTCTTTCGGGCTTCGAACCGTCCGGACTGCAAAAAGCAAAACCGCCCCTTCTTCAGAGATTCGGAATCGATCAAATGAGCCATTGTGACGCGCAGATTCAGGGCGATCGTGGACTCCCTCACTCTTGCTTATTCATTTTTGGACGGTTTTGCCATTAGAAGGCTGTCGGAACGCAAGTCCGACAACCTCCTAGCGCTTTTGCCGACGGGCGACAAGTTCATGCCGACAATCTCAACAGGATTGGAGTTCGATCCGCGGGTGCTGGCGAAGGGGCTCGTCCGGAGCGACGACGGGATCTGGTATTCGAGAGAACGTGGCCGCGTGTCGTATCCCGAGGACGGGAATTCGCGTTGCTTCGATCTCGAAGAGGATTCGTTCTGGTTCGCTCATCGCGCCGGGTGTTTGCGGGCCGTCGTGGAGCGTTTCCGGCCTCCGGGAACCATCGTAGACATCGGCGGCGGCAATGGATTTGATGCGTTGAAGCTCATCCAGGCGGGATTTTCCACGATCGTGCTGGAGCCCGGGGAGACGGGCGCCCGCAACGCCGCGCGGCGCGGAGTTGAGACGGTGATTTGCGCCACCTTGAAGGCGGCGTGTTTCCGTGCGGGAGCCCTCTCCGCCGCCGCCACGTTCGACGTAATAGAGCATGTCGAAGACGATCTTGGGTTCCTCCGGGAAATCCACCGCTGTCTTGCGCCAGGAGGCCGGCTGTACATCACGGTTCCGGCGTATGGCTGGTTGTGGTCGGACGCAGACCGGGCAGCGGGGCACCACCGGCGCTATACCTGCAAGAGCTTGCTGGCAAGGCTCGAAGGGGCCGGCTTTACCGTGGCTTTCGCCACCTATTTCTTCTCCTTGCTGCCGCTGCCGGTGTTCTTCGCCAGCTCCGTGCCGAGCTTGTTCGGACATCGTAAATCCGGTTGGCGCAGCCCTGCAAATTCACACAAGCCGCGACTGCGATCGTTGACCGGCAGGATCTGGCAATGGGAATTGGGGCGCCTGCGTCGTGGACGGACTGTGCCCTTTGGCGGCAGCTGCCTCGCCGTGGCGGAGAAACCATAACCGATGGAGTCCATCGACAAACCGCCCCAGACTGCCGCGGATCGAACTCGGGAGACATCGATCGGCAAAGAGCCCGTTCCCGGGGGGCCGGCCGAATGCTCCGCTTCCGGCCCATCGTTCGAATCGAGGGAGGGCAGTGCGTTTCGGACGATGCGCCGCGCACTCGCAGCGGGTTTCGCCGTCATCGTCTTTGCCGCAAGCGTCTGGTTCATCTGGCGGACCTTCCAGTGGAGAGACCTCGGGCGGATGCTCGGGCACGTCAATCTAACCTGTTTGCTCGCGGGTGGCGGATTGTCGATCGTGGTTTTCTGGATGCTCCGGACGCTCCGGTGGCACATCCTGCTGCGGCGGATCGGCACTCGTGTGCGCCTTCTGGATTTGTATCTGTGCACAGCTGTCTCGCTGAGCTTCGCCCTGTTCACACCGCTCCAGTCGGGGGAGGCGCTCAAGGTCGAGCTGCTGAAAGAGCGGGGCCTGATCCGGCGCTCGCCCGGCTACGGTTCGTTTCTGATCGAGAGGGTGTTGGATTCACTGGCCCTGCTAACGATGGCGTGCGTGAGCCTCCTGACGATCATCGATCTCATGCCGGGCCGCAGGTATGTTTACTCTATCCTTGGGGGCCTTGTCCTGGCATGTGTTGCCGGCCTGATTGGGATAACAAAGCTCGAACTGAACGGCTGGCCGCAGCAGTTGAGGAAGAACATGTGCCAGTGCATGGCCGACCTGCCGACCCTCGCGCTCGCGACGGCCATCACCTGCGTTTCTTGGGCAGCGGTCGCCTTCAGTTGGCAGATATTCCTCTACAGCGCGGGGATTGCCATCGGTTTCACGAAGGCTGTGGCCCTGATGGCGATCGTTTCGGCGATCGGAATCCTGAGCCTGATTCCCGGGGGTGTCGGCGTTTCCGAGATCGGGGCATCGCAACTGCTGATGCGCTTCGGTCTCTCGGCCGCGACCGCCCAAGCCGGAGCGCTTGTTTTGCGATCCATTTCGCTTGTCGCGATCGCCCTGGGAGCCGGCCACCTTTCGCTCTGGAAGCTGATCCGCCAGAAATGGAGTCACCAGCGGGATGTGACCATTGACGGGCAATCCGCCGCAAAAGGGGACACTCCGACGACGCAAGCGCGGCAGCAAAAGGAACCGTGAACAAGAGAATCGCAGTTCTGCAATCCAACTACATTCCGTGGAAGGGGTATTTTGATCTGATCAACACCGTCGACGAGTTTATCCTTTATGACACAGTCCAGTTCACGAAAAACGACTGGCGGAACCGTAATCTCGTAAAGGCTCCCGCGGGATTGCGCTGGCTGACTATTCCCGTTCAACATCGTTTCGGACAACGAATCGAAGAGACACGGGTTTCCGACCCGCGATGGTCCAAGAAACATTGGCAAACGCTCGTCCAATTGTATTCCAAGGCACCCTGCTTTTCTGAATCCAGCGCCGTCTTCGAGAATCTATACAGGAGCGGCCATTCACCCTACTTGAGCGAAATCAACCATTCATTCATTCTGGCGATCTGCCGTTTTCTCGGGATACAGACGACCATTACCTGGTCGCGGGACTACCAGATTGTGGATGGCCCAACGGAGCGATTGGTGGACCTGTGCAGGCAGACTGGAGCCAACGAGTACCTGTCCGGACCAGCAGCGAAAGATTACATCCGCGAAGAGCTGTTCGTGAATGCCGGGATAAAGCTGACCTACATCGATTACTCGGGTTACCTTGAATACGACCAGCTGAATCCTCCCTTTGTGCACGGAGTGAGCATCCTGGATATGATCTTCAATCTGGGACACGATACTCCGCGATTCATGAAAAGCTTTGCCTCCCGGCCAACCAACACAACCTGAAACTTAATCCATAATAATGGACATCTCTGTCGTCATTCCTGTCTATGGATGCAGGGACTGCCTCGAGGAACTCTACAATCGCCTGGTGGCGAACCTGCAGGCCATCACCCCCAGCTTCGAGATCATTTTCGTTAATGACGCATGTCCCCAGGACTCCTGGGATACCATCAAGGAGCTAGCCAATAAGGACATCCGCGTGAAAGGACTCGACCTGTCCAGGAATTTCGGACAGATCCGGGCGATCACGGCAGGACTGCATTACGCAGAAGGCGACTGGGTCGTGGTGATGGACTGCGATTTGCAGGACCGCCCGGAAGAAATCGTCAGGCTCTATAACAAGGCGCAAGACGGCTACGATGTCGTCTTTGCTCGCCGGACGGTCCGGAGGGACACGTTGCGAAAAAAACTTTCGTCGCTGGTATTCTATAAGATCTACGGCTACTTCACCGCCGGCGCATTCGACCATTCCATTTGCAACTTTAGCATAAGTCGGCGGGTGGTCATGGACAATTACAAACGCATCGGGGATCAAAATCGAGCTTTCGTATTATTCATCAAGTGGATGGGGTTCAAGACCGCGGTTCTTGACATCGACCATGCGGAACGGCCGTTTGGAAAGTCGTCTTATACGACACGTAAACAACTCAGGCTGGCGCTTGAGATTATTACAACCCAATCGAACAAGCCATTGATTTTTTCTATAAAGGCAGGGTTCACGGTCTCCGTGCTGGCGTTCGGATATGCTTTGTTCTTTGTGATCCGATATTTGCTTTACGGCGTTAGCGTATCAGGTTGGACTAGTTTGATCGTATCTGTTTGGTTTACCAGCGGAATTCTTTTTGCGCAATTGGGGATACTCGGCCTATATATCGGTTATGTTTTTGATCAGACGAAGAACAGGCCTTTGTACATTATCAGGGAGATTGCGCAACGCACAAAATAGTTTCTGGGGGATATTAATATGATAATCGTAACTGGCGCGACCGGGTTTGTCGGACGGTATTTGGTTGATTACCTGGTGAGGGCGGGAGAGGTGGTGGTCGCGACGGGACGCAGCCGGAAGTATGACTCTTTCTTCAAGGATCTCGGGGTTGCGTTCATCCCGCTGGATGTCGGCGATCCCGATTCGTTTTCAGCACTGCCGGTGGGACCGGCCAAAGCGTTCATCCATCTGGCGGCGGTGATTCCGGCGGCGGTGGAGGCTGCGGAATCGGACATTTTCATCAAAACAAACACCCTTGGCACGTTTTACGCGTTGGAACACTGTCGCCGCCATGGTATCAAGAAGTTTCTTTATGCGATGACGCTGTATGAGGCGATCGAACATACGACTTTGCCGATTAGCGAATCGATGGGTCGGAGGTACGCCCTGGATGGTGACCATGCCTCTTATGTGATTTCGAAGGTGGCGGCGGCGGAATATGTGGAGCATTACTTCCGGGAATACGGCATTCAGGGTATTATTTTTCGATTGACTGGACTGCTGGGATTTGGGCGCAAGGAGGGTTTCTGGGCGAATGGAGCGTTTCACCCGAGTGCATTTGAGGTCTTCTATCGGCGGGCAAAGGCGGGCCAGGCGCTCGAAATATGGGGGGATCACAGGGCGCGGAGGGATTCATTGTACGTCAAGGACGCGGTGCGGGCCATGCATATGGCCGTTGGCAGTGATCGTGCATCCGGATTGTATTGTATTGGGTCGGGAGTGGGGCGGACGAACGAGGAGGAGGTCCTGACGTTCGCGCGGGTTTTCGGGACGGCGGCGAATCCGGTACCGGTTGTTTACCGGCCGGAGAAACCGGAGAAGCCCAGGAGCTATTTCTTCGACATCAGCAAAGCGAAGGATGATTTCGGATGGGAGCCGGTTTATGATTATGCGAGAATTCTGGCTGATTACGACGCAGAGGTTCAGTCGGGACGGTTCAAGCCGTGAGTGACGCTGTTGGTAGACGGCGCTTATGATAAAATGGGGCTGCGTCGATAATTTCGGTTGTGTTTGTCGGCAGGCACCGGCCTGTCTTCTTCGGCTGGGAATCTGAGCAGGTGGAACTGGCAAGACGGCCGTTGACTTTGGATCGACAGGCTGTGGCGGTTGAACTGAAAATGTCGAAATGGCTGCATACAAGATTCATTTCAATACAGTGTCCTTCGAAGGACGGGAATTGGCCTACATCGCAGACGCCGTTGGCGGCCGGCACATAGCAGGCGATGGAACGTTCACGAAACGGTGTCAGGAATTCCTAAGAAAGGAACTAGGCGTCCCGAAGTCCCTCTTGACGACATCGTGCACGCACGCGCTGGAGATGGCTGCAATATTGCTGGACGTGCGGTCGGGCGATGAGGTAATCGTGCCGTCGTTCACCTTCGTTTCGACCATCAACGCCTTCGTGTTGCGGGGGGCAAGGCCGGTTTTTTGCGACGTTCGGCCTGATACCTTGAACCTGGATGGAGCAAAGGTGGAGGCGCTCATCACGCCGAGGACGAAGGTCATCGTGCCGGTGCATTATGCCGGTGTAGGTTGCGAGATGGACGTGATCATGGAGATCGCGCGCCGGCGCGGCGTCGCCGTTGTTGAGGACAACGCGCATGGCCTCTTCGGCAAATACAAGGGATGCTGGTTGGGGACGTTCGGCTGCCTGGCGGCCCAAAGTTTCCACGAAACCAAGAACATCACCTGTGGCGAGGGCGGCGCGCTGCTGATCAACGACGAACGCTACATCGAGCGAGCGGAAATCATTCGCGAGAAAGGCACGAACCGCAGCCGGTTCTTCCGTGGTCAGGTCGACAAGTATTCATGGGTGGATATCGGCTCCAGCTACTTGATGAGTGACGTTCCTGGCGGCGTTTCTCTACGCGCAGCTCGAGTCGTGGCAGGGCATCCAAAAAAAACGTAAACGGATCTGGGAGACCTACCATGAACAGCTCGCCGGGTGGTGCCGTGCAAACGGGGTGCGGCAACCCGTGGTGCCTGCTTGCTGCGATCAAGCGTGGCACATGTACTACCTGTTGATGCCGTCGCTCGCGCTGCGGATGGCCCTGATCGCCCACCTGAAATCACGCGGCATCCAGGCTGTGTTCCATTACCTGCCACTGCACTTGTCTGAGATGGGCCGGAAGTTCGGCGGCAGGAGCGGCGACTGTCCCGTGACAGAAGACGTGAGCGACCGCGTTCTTCGGTTGCCATTCTACAACGCGCTGGATGACGTGACTCAAGGACGCGTGGTGGAAGCAGTCCGGAGCTTTGAGTGCGAAACCAGATGATAAAATGCTTCCCTTCGAAATGCAGGTCGATACGTTTCTGCTCGCCCCACGCAATGGAATCACCAACCGAGCTGCGCAACTGCGCCAGGTACAACTACTCTGCTTTGACTGAAGCTGGCCGCATGACGGGAGAAGGCCGCTGCCATGTTGTCGTGGTTCTCCCAGAATCCTGACCGGCACTGGTGGCTGGTTTGCTTTGCGCTGGCCGGCACGTTTTTCATCCTGCTGCGGCCCCTGTTGCAGCCTGACTGGAAGGATGCCAAGGGCACCGATTGGAGGTGGGGACTGGTCATTCTCCTCGTTCTCATCGTGGGACGCTGGCCCACATGGTTTGTCCCTCGTGAGCTGAATCCTGATGAAAGCCAGCTGCTCGCCGGTGCGATCACGCTTCACCTTGATCCGGTGTTTTGGCACCTGGTCAAAGGGGGGTCGTCGGGACCGCTCGATTTCTATGCATTGTTGCCAGCCGGTTGGATTCACGGAGCAGACGACTATTTCTCCGCCCGGATTACCGCGCTTTGTCTGATCGCAGCAACCCTGGTGTTCGCCCACCAAATTGTCGCCCTCGTTTTTGGGCGGATGGTGGCGCGATTCGCCGCTTTCTCGACCGTTTGTTTTGAATCGCTGACCCTTCATGCCGAATTGCTCCAATATTCCACCGAGTTGTTGCCGATCTGTCTTCTTGCAGCGGCCTTTTTTCTCGGGGTGCGTCGTTTCGTCGGAAAAACCGGATGGCAATGGAATTTCGTCGGGGGGCTGTTGTTGAGCGCGATGCCGTTCGGCAAGCTGCACGCGCTGTCACTTGCTGGACTGCTTGCTCTGGGCTGGATTGCGGGCGAAATCTGGATGGGAGAGGGACGCGCCGGCGACCGGCGCAATCGACTTGTCGCCTTGTGTGGAGGATTGAGCGTCCCTCTGCTTGTCTGCGCGCTCATCTTGACGGTGACCGGGCAATGGCGGTTCGCGATGGCCACGTACCTGTCTGGAAACGTCTCCTACATCAATGCGGTGTCGCAGAACGTCAGCGTCTTGCTGCTTCTCTTTTTGCGTGAAACCATCATCCACAACAGCATGGTCGTTAGCTGGATTGCAGGCGGTGGACTCTGGCTGATGCTCACGCTGCCGCTGATGCGCGCCGGAACCCGGCAGGCCCGGGTTATCGCTGCATTTTCCGCGGTGCTTCTCTTCGCCAGCATGGTTGACATCATGGTGCCGCGACGCCCGTTCTGTCATTATCTGCAGTTCATGGTTGTGCCGTGGACGCTCGTCCTCGGATCAACAACGGGTCTGATCATGGCAGCATTAGAAGGTCAGCGCGCCATGTTCCGATGTGGCGTATTGTGCGCAACCCTTCTTTGCACAACTGGAGGTTTGCTTTTTGAGCGGGCCGGCTACCGCAATCCCTTTGTGAGCGGAGAATTAGGATGCTCGGTCCGGCAGGGGGCGGTGGCGGCGGAACTGATGAAATACGCCAGGACCGGCGAATCCCTTGCCATTTGGGGCTGGGCGAACGACCTTTATGTCCAAACAGGTCTGCGCAAGGCCACCCGCGCTGCGATTACACCGGAACAGATCGATGGTGGACCCTACAGCGACTTTTTGGACAGCGCCTATCTTTCCGATCTGCGCAGTTCGGATCCTCCCGTATTTGTCGATGCGGTCGGGCCAGGCAGTTTCTATTATGGCGATCGGCGGCTTGCTCATGATGCCATCTTTCCCGAGCTGGCGGCCTACATCCGCGCCCATTATACGCAAGTTGCCGATCTCCATGGCAGCCGCATCTATGTGCGCAACGACCGACTGCCGGCGGCCCCGCGTTGAGTCAGGATCTTTTCTGGCGCGATTGATGCCACAGGCAAAGTTGGAGGGCACTGCACCGGCCTTCGCCAAGGCTACGGCGCGGCAGGCCGTCAGAGCCGTTCAGCCCATGCCCGGCGGACACTCGCCCTGACGGCCACGCAGTCCATCGACCGTGCCCCGGATTATGGCCCGGATCTTCTGCCATCGCTGTTCTTCGAACACCAGCACGCGGAAGAGATTGTAGAGTCCAAAACACAGATCGAACGCCGCCCAGTGAGGAACCGCCAGGGCATGCCGCCGCCAAGTGATGATCCGGTTCCGGGCCATGTAATAATGCCGGAACGGGGCGTGGTGCATGGGCCGGAACTCTTTGCCCAGCCAGCGCGCACTGCGCCGCGCTCCCAGCCGGTGCAGCAGGACGGCGCCGCCCGCCACCGCCACCTCCCGTCCGCCCCGGATCACGCGCAGACAGTAGTCAATGTCGACATAATCGATGAACAGCCCCTCCTCGAATCCGCCGAGCGATTGCCAGGCAGCCAGCTCCACCATCGAGCCGGAGGTGACCACCATCGTCACGTGCTCGATCCAGGCGCCGCGGCAATGGACGCGCTCGTAACATCCCGGCCAGCGCGGATGCCGCCGGACCCAGCGGTATTCCCCTGCGCACGTAGCTTCTTCATGGATGCACGGGCCGATCACCGCCGCCCGGGGCAGGGCCAGGTGCGCCGCCCAGAGCGCGGCGGCGAATCCCGGTTCCGGCCGGCTGTCCTGGTCGAAGTTGACGATCCACTGGCAGCCGTTCTTCAGCGCCCGGTCAGCTCCGCGGTTCAGCGCGGCCGCCACGCCAAGATTCTTCTCCAACGGGATGAGCGTCACTCCATCGACCGCCGCCAGCCTGGCCAGTGCTTCGGGCCCCGACCCGTTGTCCACCACGACCACGGTCCCGCATTCCCGCACCATGGCGCGCACGTTCCCGGCCACGCGGTCGTCCGGATGGAACGTCACCACCAGTCCGCAGAGCGCGGAGCCGCCGGTCCCTGCCGTTTTCTCAGGCATGGGCCAGCCCCTCCGCGACCGCGAGAATCTCGCCGGTCCACCGTTCCGCCAGGAATTCCGCCCCGATCCTCCCGCGCAACAGCAGGCCCCTGCGGGCGGCTTCGCCAGGATGCTCGAGCAGGCCGGCCACCCTCTCCGCCATCGCGGGCGCGCTCAGTTCCGGCACGATCGATCCGGCGTCAAGGAGGTCGGCCAGGCCGCGCGCGGCCGCAAAGCCGACGACGGGGCGGCCCAGCGCGCCGGCTTCAAGCGCGACCAGGCTGAAGCTCTCGACGCGCGACGTGATGACGACGACATCGCTCGCCGCGAAAAAGGGCGTGCAGTCCTCCACCGCCCCGACGAAGCGCACAACGCGATCGAGGCCCTTGCGCCGAACCTCCGCGCGCACGCGGCGCGCCAGCGCGCGGTCGGTGACGCCCCCGATCCACAAAAAGGCAACGGGCGCCGCGATCCGGTTAGCCAGCAACCCGGCCATCGCGACGAACAGATCCGGCCCCTTCACCCGGTCGATGTGCCCGCAGGCGGTGACGAGGCGCGTGTCCTGCGCCAACCCCAGGCGCTGGCAGATCTCCCGGCGCGCGGCGGCCGCATCGGCGGGCGCGGGCATCCCGGACAGGAAATCCGGCACGCGCGTCACCCGTTCCCGCGGCACCCCCAGCGCCTGCAAATCGCTGACGGCCGCGCTGGAGACGGCCAGGAAATGGTCGGTGCCGTTCAGCACGGCCTCGAGTCCCGCCGGCCGGTTGAACCGCCGCAGCGAGTAGGCCAGCTCGTGCACATGGGTCACGACCGGGCGCCCCATGGCGCGCAACGCGGGCATCAGGCGGCCGTTGGTGCCCGAGTTGACGTAGACCAGGCCGATCCCGGCCCGGCGCCATTGCTTCGTCCAGCGGCGCAACCGCCGCGGCTGCAGCAGCGGCTGGTCCACGATCCGGTTGAACAGCTTTGCGGCGGCGCTGCTCCCTTCCGCAAACGCATGGGTGAGGCGGCGGACATGTCCGAATTCCGCGAATTCCCCCGCCAGCGGCCCGCCGCGCCCAAGGAGGATCTCGCACGACCACGTCCGCTCCCGCGCCTTTCGGATCCCGCGCAGGATTCCCAGCAGCATGCGCGGCGCGCCGGAGTTCGAGGCCTCGTGCGAGACGATGAGCCAGGGATCACGCATGGTCACCATCGGCAGACCGCCCGGAGCAGATTCCCTCCGAGCCGTCCGCCCGCATGCAGCCAGCTGCGCATGAACATCCACCCATGGCGCCGCAGCACTCCCGCGTTCTCCCGCCGCACCTCGCCGCGCCGGTCGGCGCGCTGACAGAGGCCTGTCACGTCAAACTCCGCAAAGGGGATTGCAATCACGTCGACCCCGATCCCACGGGGCAACATGCGCAGCCAGAGGTCGAAATCCATCGCAATCTTCCAACGTTCATCGAAGCCGCCGACTGTTTCCAACACCTCGCGCCGGATGATCGTTGCCGGATGGGGTATCCAGCAGTCGAGCATTGGCCATTGCCGGGGCAGCGCGGGCGCAACGTGCAGCGCCGTCTCGCCATCGTACTGGATCGCACCGATCACGAGACCGGCCGACGTGGTGCTCAACAGCCGGAGCAGCCATTCGCGCGACAGTTGCGGATGCACGGCATCCCCTCCGTTGAGAAACCAGACCCATTTGCCGCGGGCCGCCCGCCAGCCTTCGTTGAACGCGGCGGAGATTCCGCGCGACTGCTGCCGGATCACGCGCAGGGCGGCATTGCAGGCCGCCGCCGGCGGCACACTCGCGTCGACCACGATCTGCTCCACCGCCGGATCCGCCAGCCAGGCCTCCGTGCTCGCCAGGGTCCGCTGTAATCCCTGAGGATCGTCCTTGGTGATCGTCACGATGGAAAGGATCGGATTCATCGGCCTCGTGCGGTTATGTTGCAGTATTCTCGGCCAGCTTCGCAACAGCGAGCTTGGGGATTATCACGGATCACGACACTTCATCGCTTCCGCCTGCAGGAATCCATCGGTGTTTTATCTGCATTCTCAGGGTGTAGTCGCCAGGATCTCGTCATACATGTCCCTGATTCGACGCGCATGGATTGCGTAGGTAAAGCGCTCCTCAAAGCGCGCACGGCAGCAAGCGGCGACTTCCGCCCGAGCAGGCGCCCGTCCCAGCCAGTTTCCCATTGCGTTCGCCAGCCCGGCAACACCTACCTCGCCGGAAAGCGCGCCGGTTACGCCCGGTTCGACGATTTCGCGGATTCCGCCGCTGTCGAATCCGATGACCGGACTGCCGCAGGCAAGGGCTTCCACCGCGACGTTGGGCAGATTGTCCTGCAAGGACGGAACCAACACCATGTCGGCTGCGGCCAGCACCGCCGCGATCTCCTTCTCGGAGTGCAGAGCGCCCATGGACCGGCAGTCCACGACCAACGTCCGGGCCAGTTCATCCGCGTGAGCGCCGAACACCAGGAGCAGACAATGCCGCCCGGTGACTGCCTGCAGCTGTCGAACGGCCTCCGGCACCAGGGTGATTCCCTTGCGCCTCTCCCGAAGGTCCGCCGCGCCTGCCACCACCACGATTGAACGGTCAGGCAGGCTCAATCGCATCCGCATCGCGCCGCCCTCAGCGGGGGTAAACACCTCCTCATCGAACCCATTGGGGATCACGCAAAGACGTGCCCCATCCATCGCTCCGCTGCCTGCCGCAAGCCCGCCCATCCAGTCACTCGGAGCGATCCATCGGGAAATGGAGGAGGCGTTCCTGCACTTGGCGCGGAAGTTTCTGGCGCTAATGTCGTTCGCTTTCGTGGAACGAAGCTGGGGACAACAACCGCATCCCCCGCGAAAGCGCACGCAGTCGGCCGGATAATGGCATCCCCCGGTGAAAGCCCACGCGTCGTGCATTGTCCATACGACCGGTGCAGAGAGGCGTGTCAGTTCGCCGAGGTGCAGAAACCCGTCGCCGATCCAGTGCAAATGCACGATGTCCGGACGGGCAGCCAAGATCCGGGGAGCCATGTTCGACGGCAACCACCCGTTGGACCATACCGAATACAACTGGCGCCTTCGATAACAGTGCAGCGGGGCGAAATCCATGCTTGTCCGCAAGCTCGCCCACAGCCGAGCGCGCAAGCCGCGCGCGGCCCCGATGCCGTCCGTCGTCCACAACTCGGCGTCAGTCCCATTTCTGCGGAGTGCCTCGATGGTCCGGCCGGCCGCGATGCCGGCGCCATAGCGGCTGCTGATCGAAAGATGGACCGCCTTCATCTTGTCACCGACCCTCCTGAATCGCCGGACGGCAAGTCGATGCCCTTGGCAAGCCACCGGACGCCTTCGCGATAAATGCGTTCGCCCTCGGCAATGGCCGGTGGATGAGGCCTCACGCGTGTCCTAATGTCGTCCAGAAGGCGAGCCGCCGCGTCCCGGCCATCGAACTTGGCAAGATCGACCAGCCGGTCGCGATTCTCGCTGTCACGCATCAAGCCGGCGATCTTCCCTCCGCGGGTGTAATCCAGCGCCAGAAACGGCTTTTGCAGCGCCAACGCGAATACGCATGAATGAAAACGCATCGCCACAACCGCGTCCGTGCCCCGCATTCGCTCCAGATCATCTCGCGGGCTGAGCCGGCGCCAAGGAATCAGGTCTGCGAGATCCGGCCGTTTTTCGAACAACCGGCGGTAGAACATCCGGTCATCTCCTCCCACTGCGTGCGTATGCATGCAAATTGGGACGATGTCGACCGCCCCCGCTTCGCGGAGGGTATCGATCAACCGAAGCAGCTCCGCTTCGATGCGGGTCTTTAGCTTCCGCGCGGCTGATGGGGCGAGATCAGCAGCGTAGGCGTCCGTCTGCCAGTCCCGCAACGCGAGCGCAACAGACGGGCGACCGGTCGTTGGTCGTTCACGATCCGGCCGGAGCGCGGTCCAAAGGAAGGCCGGATCGATTGATGCGACGGAGTTCCCCCTGCGCCCGAGAGTCTCCGCCAGTTCGGCCGAGCTACGATCACGAAAAATGCATAATCCCGCCTCGCGCACCATCCTCTTCACGGCAAACCGGCGGGGGCCATGCGCTGCCAGGGGACCAAGCCCGCAACCGAGCAGCGCGGTCAAGGCGCCCGACTCCCGCGCAACGTCAAGCAGCCTGGCAAGATCAATTACCTGCCGGACCGGCGTCATCAGCGGCCCCCCGGCAACTGCCACGACTCCGTACTTTCGCACGGCGGTGCGAGCCATCGCCTCTGCCAGGTTGATCACAGTCCTTATCTTCAGTTCGGGCATGATCCGGCTAGTCTCCAGAGTCACATATGGCTCGATCGATGCAACGTCCACGCCCACGCCGAGCATCTCCTCTTCGATGAGCCGGCACAATCCCGCCAGAATCGCCCGATCCCCCAGTGTTTCCGTGCCATACCAGCCGCACAAAAGCACCGAATCACGGTTGGGCCCCGGCCTGGTTCCCCGGCCTTTTTCCCGGCGCAGCACAGCCGCCCATTCCGCCGCACCCCGCACAACATCAACCCCCGCAAAGGCCAACCGCCTTCCCGCGGGAGGCATCTTGCTTACGGCTTGGCTGAGCCAATGGCGGATCAGCAAACGCCGGCCCATCATTCCATCATAGTCGTGCCGGCAATCAGCACATTTCGTCCGGAGAATCGTGCTCAAGACTTCCCGGCTCTCCCAAAAAACTTCGTCGGCTGGCCGTTCCCGCGCATTCCCGATCTTCGGACTGGCGACGGCACAGAAGGCAAGCTCCCCGCGCGGTCCCAAGGTCATGCCGTGATTTCTCCAAGCACACCCCGCCGCCCGGGGCCGTCCATAGGCCAGCTGATCGCGCAGGCTTTGGTAGAACACCCGCCGGACGGGATCGCGTTCGTAGTCTTGGATCAGAGTTTCGAGAAACGCGGCCACGTGGAACCGGGCCTCGGCGCCCAGGGCAAACGGCTCCCTCAATGTCTCCGTATAGAGCCGCGGATGCGGCACGCCCAACCGAAACCGGGCATAGATTCCTTTCCGGCGCGCGAACGCCAGGACGTCTTCCAGCCCGAATGCATTCTCGGCGATGATAGTGCAGCCAATGCGGCTGGACGATACCCAGGGAGCCGAAGGCAGGTAATCGATCACCGCCACGGCACTCTCAAAATTCCCGGCGACACCCCGCACCCGGTCATGCACCTCTCCAATCCCGTCGAGCGATACCATGACATCCAGTCGTCGTCCCGCATTCCGGCAGATGCGCCCGACGCCCTCAATCGCGTGGATGACCTGCCGCGCCTGAATCGCATTGGTGATCAGCGAAACACTCTCCAGACGTGGCAGGGCCTCGACGATGACTGCGACCAGATCCTCCAGATCCGGACGCAATGTCGGCTCGCCGCCATTGATCCCCACATCGCGAACCTCACGAAACAACGCGTTCGAAAGCACCGCCCTTATCTCATCCGCACCCATCTCGTCGTCGCGTTTTCGTTTCCAGATATGGCACATCTGACACCTGGAATTGCAAAAATCATTGATTGGGAACTGCAGCGCGGTCGGCAGCCGTTGCGGAGGATTCGCCGATGAATCCCGCCATGCCTGAAGTGCTCGGAGAACGCTTTTCATCGCGGTCAATCGGCCAGCCGGATCCGCGGTCGGAGCAAGGCCCGCACCTGGCTCAATCCGAGCGCCCGTGTCGGCGGATAGAGCAGCGTACTGCCCAACGCGGCCATCGCATGAGCAGCAACTGTGGCGAGGGCCGCCCCGACCGGCCCCCAGCGTGGAATCAGCACGACGTTGAGCGCCAGGCTGACCGTCCCGCCAATGACCGCAGTGAACATGGCAAATCGGGTCAGCCCGTGGATCACGAGCACTCTCCCACGGGCAACGCTGATCGACACAAAGATGACCGACACCAAATGGATCTGCGCCACCACCCCGGCACCGGCAAACGCTTCGCCGTAGATGAGCCGCAGCAGCCACGGCGCCACGACGATTGCCGGAACGGCCAGAAGATATCCAAGCGCGGCACTTGCCTGGAAATATCTTTCCACCAAGGCTTCGAATCGGGCGTTGTCGCCGGCCGCGGCCGTGAGGGTCGCCATCAAGCTTGTCCCCATCAGCAGTGGCACCGCGTAGGCCGCCTCGCTCATCCGCGTCGCCGCAGCATAGAGCCCCACGGCATCGGCTCCGCTAAGCCATCTCAGCATGATCTGGTCGATCCGCATATAGACGGTCGCCGCCATCGCCCCGACCAGCAGGGGCCAGGAATCCTCCATGAGCGAGCGCCCATGTCTCCAGACCGCCTGAAACCCGAATCTTCCGCCCCGTCGGAACATGGCGGCAGACACCAACAAGCCGCTCGCCGCGGCCTCGGCAAGCATGGCCCAGGCAAACGCGTTCACCGAAGCCCCCTGCGCCAGCAGCCACAATCGCAACAATGCGCCGCCGAAAAAGCCGATCAATCCGGCGCGCACGGCAATCCGCGATTCAGTTCTCGCCTGGAACCAGGACGCCGGCACCGTCAAGGCTGGCACCAGCGTGCCCAAGGCCAAGATGCCGACGAGGGCGCGCTGCGCCGGCTCTTCGCCGCTGATCAACGAGCTCGACGCCCAGATCGACACGGCCAAGATCAACCCCACGAACGTTCGAAGGACCAGCGCGGCCCCCACGATCTCATCCGCATCGCCGGGATTTCGGACAATCTCCCGCACAATGATGCTGTCCAGTCCCAGATTCGCGACTGCCGCACCCAGCGCCATGGTCGCCCCTGCGTAGTTGAGCCAGCCAAACGCCTCGGTGCCGAGGTGCCGGCCGACCAGCCCCCCAAGAATAAGCCCCGCCCCAAACCGGAAAACGCGGTCGAACAACAGAAACAGAAAGTCGCGTCTTGCCGGGCTCACCACCAGTGCACCGAGGGCCGAAGGAAGACCAGATCGCATCGAAGTTACGGGAGAATCTCGCAGGCTGCGGTTTTGGTTGCCTTGATCGGTTCAGGCTGGCGCAGACCGGAGAGAATAACAAGCCCGGCGAAATCCGCCGCACCGGCTGGCCGTACCCCACCGCCGCGGGGCGGCTTTGCCGTCATGCAGATTGACTCCATCTCCATACGAGCTACATTTGCACTACATGAGCGCATCGACTCCGACCTCCATTCGCCTGGCCCCGGCTGACAAACGCCTTCTCACCCGCGCCGCCCGCGCGCGGGGCATGAGCTTGCAGAAATACCTTGTCGATGCCGGGAGGAAGGCCGCGGCCACCCCGGTCTCCGATCTCGGCCGGGAGCTGGAACGGCTCGCCGTGGATGGCATGGCAAGGATCGCCGTCGAACGCATCCGCGCCCGGCAGACCCGCCAGTGGACCGATGCACAGATCGCCGCCGAGGTGCAGGCGGCCCGGCGATGAAACCCGTGGTGTTGGACACCCGCGTCTTGATTTCGGGCCTGATCGGACACGGCACCTCGGTCGCGCTGGTCGATGCCTTTTTCGACAACCGATTGGTTCTGGCCTATACCACCGAGATTCTGGCGGAATACGCCGACGTGATGGCGCGCCCGCAATTTCGCATCGAACCCGCCGAGCGCGCGGCTATCTTCCTCAAGCTCCGCGCCTCCGCAATTATGCTGGAGCCAGCCCCGGTGCCGGATGCACGCTGGCCCGGCCCGAAAGACCTCCCCTTTGTCGCCGCAGCGCTGGCTACCGAGCTGAAATCGATCGTCACTCTCAATCCGCACGATTTTACTCCGGCCGCATCATCTGGCGTTACGGTCCTTTCGCCACAAGAGGCGATTATCCTGCTACGAGCCTGAGCTTTCGCCCACAGCTTCACACGAAACGGCCAAAGTCCACCCGGCGCTCCATCGAGCGGCGGCGCCATTCGCCGCGATCCTCTCCTTCCCTACTTGGCCTCCGGCACCCTGAACCGCCAGCCGGGCGGAACGACAAAGTGGCTGCGCCGGCCGGCGCGGGCCTCGCGAACTTGCTGCGCCCAATGGAAATCGGGCTCGGTCATCGGTGCCCAATGCCTTGACGCCGAGAGCGGCACGAGCAGCAGAGGAACCGCCGCCGCCAGGACCACCAGGCGCCGCCCCTCACGCCAGTGATGGATCGAGCCGGCCAGCAGCCACGCGAGCGCCCAGAACGACAGCACAAAGGGCAGATAGGTGTAGCGCCCGCCCGTGCCGAGCGGCCGCGGCCAGATGGCGAAGTGGTCGATGTTTCCGATGCGGCCAAGGACCATCAGCCCGGCCGAAAGAAGCAGGAGCCGGCACGCCGTCAGGCGGTGCGGATTTGACTTGTCCGCCAGGGCAGCCAGCACAAGCGCCGGAGCCAACAGGCCGGCGAACCCCTGGCGGATCGTCGTCCCGACATCGCCCGCGCCGCCGAAAAAGGACTGGCAATAGCCGGAAAATGCGGCGGCAGCGGTGCCGGCCGTCCGCGGGAGATCGAGATCCACGGACCGCGGATGGGCGGCCATGACGAGGAGCTGGATCCCCGCGGCGGCGAGGGCGACCGTGATCATCGGAGCGGCCAGCCGGTCGCCGCGGTTCCGCCACGCCCGCCACAGGATCACCGGGGCAAGGACCAATATCTCGGGGCACATCAGGGCGGCCACGCCCATCTCCACCCCCCGCTTCCACGATTCCGCCGGGGAGGCCGGCGCGGGCTCCAGAAGGTTGACCACGACAAGCGCTGTAACAGCAAAATGGAGACAGCACAGGTTGATCCATATCTCCCCGTTCTGGGGCACCAGGACCAGGCCGAGCGATGAGACCACCCGGACGGCCGCCGGCAGGCGCGCCGCATAGACCCGCCAGACGATGTAGAGCATGCAGGCCGCGGCAGCCGCGGCATATGCCGCCGGCATCCCTTCCCACGGCAGCAGCCGGCCCGCATACGCGACGAACCGGGGCACCAGCTGCAGATATCCCACGCTGGGAGCCGCCAGCGAGCACAGCCCGCCCGTTGCCGCCCCCCGGAAAAACACCGTGGCATCCTCGGCGTAGAACTGCGGGTTCAAGAGCCGGTCAGGGCAACGGGAGAAGAGCAGCAGCAGCGCAAGGCCCAGCCAGCCGGTCGTCTTCATTGCAGCGCCCGGGCGCGCGTTCCAACCGCGCCGGGCCGGGGGGACCGCACCGGGCGGGACGCCGGCAGATGTCGGGGCAGCCGCTCCTCCAACCGTCCGCGGGGCGGGCGCCGTCGGGGATGGAGGTTCACCGTGCATCATCGGGAACTCTGCCGGATGGAAACTCGGCCTGGGGACAGCATGTCTTGGAGAACTTCAAAGGGTCGGGCAGGACGAAAGTCCAGCAGACTTCCAGCACCAAACACCGGGCGACGCAATCGCGGAAGACAAACGGACCCAGGCGCGGACGCATGCCCGCCGGCCCCCTTGGCATGGGCGCCGCCTTCCGCTCAGGACCATGCCGGGGAATCCCCGCCGATGCGACAGATCCGGTTCCTGCCGCGTTGCGCATGGCCGGCGTTTTCTTCCCGGACGACGCCCTCCGCTCCAGGCGACACGGAAATCACCGCGAATGAACATTGCGTCCCGACAAGGGCGCCTCCGCCAATCGACGCCAGCCGGGCATTTACACGGGGTCATTTCCGAGCGAGGACTCTAGCGGGAAGCGCCGCCGCCAGGGCAGCGTGACCAAACACGGCAATCCCCCGGTGCGCAATGGCGCATTCCCGCTCTCGGTTCCGCCCTTGTGCAGCGCGGAAGTGGAATTTGGGGCTTCCCAGCCTTCCGTCTCGCAGATAACAACCTTCCCCTAACATGGTTGTGCTCTATTCGGCCACGATTTTCGCCGGTGCCGCACTTCTCTTCCTCGTCGAGCCCATGTTTGCACGCATGGTGCTGCCCCTCCTGGGCGGTTCACCGGCCGTGTGGAACACGGCCATGCTGTTCTATCAGTCGGTGCTGCTCGCCGCCTATGGCTACGCGCACGCAAGCACGGGGTTGCTGGGGGCGCGCCGGCAGGCCGCCTGTCACCTGCTGCTCCTTGTGGCGCCGCTCGCGATCCTGCCCATCGCCCTTCCCGCAGGCTGGCCGCCGCCGACATCGGTCTCCCCCATTCCGTGGTTGCTCGGCGTGATGACCGTGGCCGTGGGCCTGCCTTTCTTCGCACTCGCCGCCACAAGCCCGCTGCTTCAAAAATGGTTCGCCGCCACCGGCCATCGGCGGGCCCCCGATCCCTATTTCCTGTACGTCGCCAGCAACGCCGGCAGCATGCTGGCCCTCCTCAGCTATCCCGTATGGGTGGAGCAGCATTGGCGCCTGGCCGAGCAAAGCCTCTGGTGGAGGGGAGGCTATGGAGTGTTCGTGATGCTGGTTGCGGCCTGCGCCATCGCCTTGTGGCGATCGTCTGGCACGCCGCCGTCCCCCTGCAAGCCCGCCCTGCAGCCGTCCACCGCCGTGCGGCCCGACCGGCTTTCCGGGATGCGCCGCCTTCGCTGGATCTGGCTCTCGTTTGTCCCATCGAGCCTGATGCTGAGCGTCACGGTTTTTCTTTCCAGCGACGTGGCGGTCGTGCCCCTGCTGTGGATCATACCGCTGGCATTGTACCTGCTGACTTTCATCCTCGCGTTTGCACGGCACCCGGTCCTTCCGCGCGCGTTTCTCTGGCGCGCGCTGCCCCTGCTCATCGTACCCCTTGTCCTGACATTGGACCTGCGGCTCTCGCAACCGATCGGCATGCTGATGCTGTTGCACCTCGTCACGTTCTTCGTCGCCGCCACGCTCTGCCACACGGAACTGGCGGCCGACCGCCCCCCCGCAGTCCACCTGACCGAGTTCTATCTGTGGATCTCCGTCGGCGGCGCGCTGGGCGGCGTGTTCAACGCCCTGATTGCCCCGCTGGTTTTTCACTCCGTGGCCGAATATCCGCTGATGATTGTCGGCACATGCCTGGTCGGCTGGCGGGTGACCGGTCGCACACCGGCCGGTGAAGTCGTTCGAGATTGCCTCTGGCCCGCACTTCTCACGCTCGCCGCCGCCGGCGCTATGCTGGCCGTCCAATCCACTCCCCTGAAGACGAACGCCATCATCGGCGTTGCCTTGTTCGGCGTGCCGGCGCTGGTCTGCTACCTGTTCTCCCGCCGGCCGCTTCGCTTTGGACTGGGCATCGCCGGATTCCTGCTGATCGGCGGCTTGTACCAGACGGACAACGGGCGATTGCTCCATGCCGAACGCAGTTTTTTCGGCGTCCATCGCGTCGAGGTCGATTCCACCGGCCGCTACCACCTGCTGATTCACGGCCGGGTTCTGCACGGCATGCAATGCCTTGTCCCCGCGCGCAGGCACGAACCCCTCACCTATTACGAGCGCTCCGGCCCGGTCGGTCAGGTCATGGCGGATTACGGCAGGGAGCCGTCCGAGGAGATCGGCGTCGTGGGTTTGGGCGCCGGAACGCTCGCGTGCTACGCGCTGCCGGGGCAGCGGTGGACCTTTTTCGAAATCGATCCCACGGTGCTGAAACTCGCCCGCGATCCGAGGTTCTTCACGTTCCTGCGCGACGCATCCGTCCCGCCGCGCATCGTCCTCGGTGACGCGCGCCTGTCGCTGGTTGCCGAGCCCGACGGGCGGTTTGCCCTCTTGATCCTCGACGCGTACAGCTCCGACTCGATCCCCGTCCATCTGGTGACGCGCGAGGCGCTTGCACTCTACTTCAGGAAGCTCGCGCCTAGCGGCCGCCTCGCATTTCATATCTCGAACAGGCACCTCGACCTGGAACCGGTGCTGGCTGATCTCGCCCGCGCCGCCCGGGTCGCCTGCCTGACCCGCGAGGATGCATTCGTCTCGCCGCAGGAGCAAGAATCCGGCAAGGCGGCGTCCACGTGGCTCGTCATGGCGCGCCACAGGGATGATCTGGCTGCACTGGCGGCGGATCCGCGCTGGCGGGCGGGCCGCAGCCGTGACCAGCCGGTGATCTGGACCGACGACTATTCCAGCCTGCTGAGCATCCTCCGCTGGCGTTGATTTCTATACAGCGCGTCACAAGTTCTTGCGCATTGCAGGCACATGGAGGGCGAGGCTCCCGCCGAGCCGATACCTGAATCTCAGACGCGGCTCGGCGGGAGCCTCGCCCTCCACGCCATGCGCAAAGATCAATGACGTTGCGTATGGCAGGCTATTCACAGCCGTGTGCTCGACACCCTTCTCGGATCCGACGGGCTCGCAGCGCGCCGGCGTTCGAGCGGCGTCCCCGGCTCCGTGCAGAAGCGCCGTCGGGATCCGCACCCCGACACCTTGCTGAAAAAAGCTTCCGCGATCAGGCCCGCCCGGGCATGCTCGATGGATCGACTCATGAAGCTCTCGATTGTCATCCCCTGCTACAACGAGGCCGGGACCATCCGGCAGATCGTCGACCGGGTCCGCGCCTCCACGGTCGATCAAAAGGAAATCATCGTCGTCGACGACTGTTCGCGGGATGGAACTCGCGATATCCTGCGCACGGAGATTGCACCGCTCGTGGACAAGATCGTCTACCACGAGGTCAACCGCGGCAAGGGGGCCGCTCTCCGCAGCGGGTTCGCCATCGCGACGGGGGACATCGTGATCGTGCAGGACGCCGACCTGGAATACGACCCGCAGGAATATCCGAAGTTGATCAGGCCGATCGTCGATGGCCAGGCCGATGTGGTCTTCGGTTCGCGCTTCATGGGCGCCGAAGCACACCGGGTGGTGTATTTCTGGCACATGGTCGGCAACAGGCTCCTCACCTTGCTTTCCAACATGTTGACCAACCTCAACGTCACGGACATGGAGACCTGCTACAAGGCCTTCCGCCGCGAGGTGCTGCAGAAGATCGTGATTGAAGAGGACCGCTTCGGATTCGAGCCGGAGATCACCGCGAAGGTCGCCCGGTTGCGCGTTCCAATCTACGAGGTTGGCATCAGCTACTACGGACGCACCTATGAGGAGGGAAAGAAGATCGGCTGGCGCGACGGCTTCCGTGCTCTGTGGGCGATCATGAAATACAACCTCTTTCGGTGAGGCGCATCCCGGGATGTTTGCCGTGACAGGCGGGCGGTGCTGCCGGATGCCCATGGATCTTCAACAACACGGAGGAAGTCTCCCCAAACAACGGTGGTCGATCCCGACCTCGTCAGACCGTCGTTCCGGGCGGTGCCTTCCGGCGGCAACGCCAGCCGTTATTCACAACTTTTTGTATTATCGTTTTCCCTGCCGATCCGTTTGACTCAACAGGTCATGTCAGCCGAGGTTGCCCCCCCGCCGGGTTCTTCCCAAACCGGTCCGCCCGCGCGCGAACCCGCTGCGAGCTGCCCGTTCTGTGCGCGGATGGCTGCCACTCCATGGTGCCGGACCCGCGACGAAAGAGGCGCGGACTACTCCGTTTGGATGTGCCGGGCATGCGGAACGGCGTTCCTTTGGCCCGCTCCTGCGGAAGCCGAGCTCATTCGCGCCTACGCCGGTGATTATTACGGTGCGGGCGACACCAAATTTGGCTCAAACGTCGAAGGATTTCGTGATCACTTCTCGAAATCCCGCGCCCGGCATCTCACGCGTGGCTTGAATGCCGGTGCCAGAATCCTTGATGTGGGCTGCGGTGACGGCCGGCTGTTGCGCAATATGCAAAAGGTCGGCCATTTCGACCTGCATGGAATCGAGCTTCCTGGACGCGCTGCCGAACGGGCTGCCGGGACTCCTGGAATCCAGCTTCACCTCGGGACTCTGGAGACCCTTCCGCTTCCCGCCACCTCCTTCGATCTGATCACGCTCGTCCACGTTTTCGAGCATCTGCCGGCGCCGCGTGACACGCTTGATCGTCTTGCGCAGCTGTTAAACCCCGGCGGCCGTCTTTTTCTCGCGTTTCCCAACATCAGCAGCTGGCAGGCCTGCATTTTCAGGGGTGACTGGTTTCACCTCGACCCGCCCCGGCATTTGTCTCTTGTTCCTCCGCGTGTGGTTGTCGCTTATCTTGAATCCAGAGGCTTCAGACTGCTCGACACGCACCATCTTTGCCTGGAGCAAAACATCTATGGCTGGATTCAAAGCATGCTCAATCGATGCGACCGCCACCGGAGTTTTCTTTATGAGCGCCTCAAACGCAACCGCGGCTACGTCGCCACCCGCGGCGCCGGCAGTCTGGCCGTTCATGCCGCCCTCGGCGGTCTTGTTCTCGCTCCGGCCATGCTCCTCGACTGCGCCTCTGCGGTCGCCGGGGCGGGCGCAACCGTCGAAATGACGTTTCAACGGGTCGCAACCAGCTGACGTTTCCCATGTATCGCAACCGGAAGGTCGTCGTCGTGATGCCCGCCTACAACGCCGCGCGGACACTGAAGGCCACCTATGATGAGGTCATGGATCAGGGGATCGTCGACGACGTCATCCTGGTCGATGATGGGAGCCGCGATGAGACTGTGACGGTCGCTCGCGCCCTGCCCGGCGTCACGGTCCATGTCCATCAACGCAATCTTGGCTACGGCGGCAACCAAAAGACATGCTACCGCCTCGCCTTGGAGAAGGGCGCCGACATCATCGTCATGGTTCATCCAGACTATCAGTACACGCCCAAGCTCATTCCCGCGATGGTCAGCATGATCGCCAACGGGCTGCACCCCTGCGTCCTTGGTTCACGCATTCTGGGCGGTTATGCCCTGAAAGGCGGCATGCCCTGGTGGAAATACCTGTCCAATCGCTTCCTCACTGCCGCCCAAAACGCGCTCATGGGGGCCAAGCTCTCGGAATACCATACCGGTTACCGCGCCTACTCACGCGGATTGCTCGAATCCATGCGCCTCGACGATCTCTCCAACGACTTTCTCTTCGACAACCAGTTCCTCGCCCAGGTCCTCTGGCGGGGCAACACGATCGGCGAAGTGAGCTGCCCTACGAAGTATTTTACCGAGGCCTCATCAATCAACTTCAAGCGCAGCGTCGCTTACGGGCTGGGCTGCCTGCAAGTCGCCCTCGTTTTCCGCATCGCGCGCATCGCCGGACGCGCCCCGTATTTTGCCTAAGATGACCGTTGCCCCGCGCAAGCCGCTCTTCAGTTCGGGCTACCAGCCTGATATCCTGATCTGTCTCGGGCTGGTCCTCGCGATCTTCATTCCCTACCGCCAGGTCGCCGGGCACAGTTTTGTCGATTTCGATGACGGATTATACACGTTCCAGAATACATACATCATCAAGGGGTTATCCTGGGACAGCGTCTGCTGGGCATTTAGCAACACTTTTGCGGCCAATTGGCACCCTCTGACTTGGATTTCCCATCTGGTTGATCGCGAGCTGTTCGGTCCTCACGCGGGCGGATATCTGCTCGAGAACGTGGCTTGGCACGCCATCGCGTCGTGCCTCTGTTACGTGGCCTTCCGCAAGACGACTGGAGACCGGCTCTTTGGCTTTATTATAGCCCTGTTCTTCGCCGTGCACCCGGCGAACGTCGAGAATGTGGCCTGGGCATCGGAACGCAAAAGCATACTGGATGCCGTGTTCTGGTTCTGCGCGATCATCACCTATCTCGATTTCATCAAGACGCGTTCATTCAGGGCCTATGGTGTCACGGCCATCGCCCATCTTTTGGGGCTGATGTGCAAGGCGATGAGCGTGACGCTGCCTTTCACCCTGATTCTGATCCATATCCTTTATCTTGTATATCATCCTGACCGGCGTGACTCCCCCCTTGGGGTTTGGCCATGGGTGAAGAAGTTGCTCCTGCCCGTCGTCCCGCTGCTCCTGATCTCCCTTTGTTTCTGCGTGGTGACAATATGGGCGCAATCGATCGCCATGCCGCCCGCGGAATATCCGATCGGGAACAGGATCATCAACATGCTTTTGTCCTACGAAAGCTACCTCGCGATGTTCTTTCATCCGAACCGATTGGCGATCTTCTACCCTCTCTTTATCAGCGACTTGACCTTCAGAGCGACGATTTCTGCGATCCTGGTGCTGTGCGCAATCTCCATTGTGGCCATTCTCCTGGCACGCAGCGCGCCACAGTTCTTGATCGGGTGGTGCTGGTTCCTGGGCACAATGGTGCCAGCAGTCGGGCTTGTGCAGGTCGGTTCGCAATCTCATGCCGATCGTTACCTGTATATTCCCATGCTGGGTCTGGCCTTTCTGTTCCCCGTCCTTTTCGATGCACTGCGCCCGGTCGGGATCTCCGTCTGGCGCACCGTGACAGGGACCTCCCTCGCCGTGCTCGGGGTTTCGATGATCCTCGCGACCCAGATTCAGGTGAGCTATTGGAAGGACAGCATAACGCTTTTCAGCCATTCGTTGACCGTCACCGGGGATTGTGTGACTTCGACGATAAACCTGGGCATCGGTTACGTGCGGTCGGAACGCTACCAGGAGGCCATCGCCTTCGCCGATTCGAAGATCGCAGTCGCAACCAACCCGGTGAACAAGGGGAGACTCGCCGCGATAAAGGGCGAGGCTTTGATCAAGATGGAGAAGCATGAGTCTGCTGCAGAATGGGCAAAGAAAGCCGTCGACTGGGGAGACACCGATTCTTTTCCATTGTGGATTCTGGCCATGGCGAACTACAAGCTTGGCAAAACCGACGAGGCGATCCGTTGGCTGCACATGGCGCAATCCGCCAAAAAGCCGGTGGACAAAGTCAACTATGTCAGCGTGCGGGCGGACATAAACATGGATATACTTGAAAAACTTCTGAAAAGCCAGAACGTCAAGAAGGACGGGCCAGCAAAACCGTTGGTGCAACCCGCGTGCCCCGGCCCTGGCGATGGGAAGCCGGCATCATCCAAGGAAATGCCACCAAACGGCCCGGCAAAGCGGATTCCGGCGCCCCCTGAATGACCGCGCGTGACGGTCCGCAGAATTGCAGATGAACGATCTTCCCGACCCGTCTTGCGTCTCTGGAGCTGAGGGCGCATCTCTCGATTGTCAGTGGCGGCCGGCGCGCGCATCTGTGGCACGGGCATCCTGCCCGTGGACGCGCGCCAGGCAACATGGGCAAGATGCCCATGCCACTCGCGCCACCGTCAATCGGGAGATGCGCCCTGGAGCTGAGGCAGGCGCCAATCAAGGTTGACAGCGGAGTGCCCCCGCCTGAGCTTTTCCGGCTTCTCACGGCGACCGTAGCTCAGTCGGTTAGAGCACCAGATTGTGGATCTGGGTGTCGCGGGTTCGATTCCCGTCGGTCGCCCCATCCTTCGCTCCTCCAGAACTTCCTCCTTCGCCCTCTGGGCTTTGGAGGACACGTCGGATGGCACGCCATTCTTCGGCGTCGCCGAATAATGCCCTCCGAAAGCCTCCCGTGGCACCGGGCGCCGGCGGCTGAAGTTTCTGCCGATCGCGCCGATGGGACTGTGAACGCCGGCTCATGGCAGCCCGGAGTCAAGACCGGCCTCGCTCCTCATTCCGCAACCCCGTCAAAAAAGCATCAAACCACAGGCGAGACCCGCCACCCCGGCTTGCCCCCGCCGGCCGCCCGGTTCATATCGGCGGCTTCATGCAGCGTTTTCGGATTTTGACCTTTAACATTGCGCACGGCCGCGGCCTGTCGCCTTTCCAGGGGCTGCATGGCCGGCGGCGCTTCCAGCGCAATCTCCAGAAGATCGCGAAACTCCTCGACGAGCTCAAACCCGACATTGTCGCCCTCCAGGAAATCGACGAGAATTCGCGCTGGAGCGGCAGCTTCGATCACCTCGACTACCTGAATGCGATCGCCGGCTTTCCACACGCCGTGTTTGGAGTGAACAACCGGCGCGCCGGCGGTTACCAGTTGAACTATGGCAACGCGATCCTGTCGCGCCACCCCATCGTCACTTGGGAGAACGTCACTTTTGGAACCCACAAGATCGGCGGAAAGGGTTTCCTGTACGCCGAGATCGACGCCCGCGGGCGTCTGCTGCCCATCGTCAATCTCCACCTGCACTACGGGTCGCGCATCCGCCGTTTCGGCCAGATCGCCCAGTTGATGGGATTCCTCGACGGCAAGCGCGAACGCAACCGGCTCCAGTGGGCCTCCCCGCCCGTTCTTTGCGGCGACCTGAACAACCCGTCGCACCGGCCCGATGCCACGGCTTCGCTGTTCCGCTACTTCTCCCGGCACGGCCGCTACACGCTCCATCCGCCGCAGGGCGTCCGCACCTACCCGGCCCTCTGGCCAAGGCGCGCGCTCGACTTCATCTTCCTCCCGCCGGGCTGCCGGGTGTTCCATTGCGATGTGGTGCGGTGCAACCTGTCAGACCATCGGCCCGTGATGGTGGAGTTTGCCCTGAATTAGCATCGAGCGCAGCTTGGAGCCCCTTGCGGCCGGGGCCGGCGGTCCGGTGCGGATGTGCTGTTTTTCCTCTCGACCTTCGCCGCCAGACCCTCGACTTTCGGCGTTCCGTATGGACCGCATTGCCCAGGCTTTTGCACGCGCCGGCGCCCAAAAGCGCGCGGCGTTTGTCGCCTATCTTTGCGCCGGCGATCCCGATTTTGACACATCGCTCGCCGCCTGCCGCGCCGTCCTCGCGAACGGCGCCGACATCGTCGAGCTGGGCGTGCCGTTCTCCGATCCGCTCGCCGACGGACTGACCAACCAGCTCGCCGCGCAGCGCGCGCTCGCGGCCGGCATGACGTGCGCCCGCGTGTTCGAGCTGGTTCGCGCGCTGCGCGCGGACCACCCCGACACGCCGATCGTCTTCTACACCTATTACAATCTGGTCTTCACCCACGGGGTCGACGCCTACGTCCGCGCCGCCAGGACCGCCGGAGTCGACGGCATGCTCACCCTCGATCTTCCCCCCGAGGAGGCCGGCGAGGTGCTCGCCGCAGGCCGGGCCCACGACCTGAAGACGATTTTCATCGTGGCGCCGACAACGCCCGACTCCCGCATTCCAAAGATCACGGCGGCGGCGACCGGATTCGTTTATTACGTCTCGCGCGAGGGAGTCACCGGGGTCCGCGACGCGATGGCCGGCGGCATCCCCGAGGCGGTCGCGCGCATCCGGGCGCACACGGCGCTTCCGATCGTGGTGGGCTTCGGCATCTCCCGGCGCGACCAGGTGGCCCAGGTCGCGCGGAGCGCCGACGGCGTCGTCGTCGGAAGCGCCCTCGTCAATTGCATCAAGGAAAACCTTGGCAACCCCGGCCGGATCACCGCCCGCCTTGCTGCTGTCGCAGGAGATCTCGCCGCCGGGACCCTCCGGGCCGGCGGCGGGTGACGGCCGGCCCGGGTGTTTCCTGGGGATGCGACTCCCCCGTCGCGTTTCCCCCGGGAATCCGCTGAGGGGGCGCCGCGGCCCCAAACCTCCGCGAAACGGGCGGCTCAGATGACCCTCGGCCGCGGGAGTTCGAGGGCGGCGATCGCGGACATGATCCGCTCGGAAGCGCGCTGGTAGCGTTCCTTGCCCGCCGCCCGGTCCTCGTAGTCCGCCGGCAGCAAAGGGCGGCCAAAGACAACCGAGACCGGCGTGCCGAGCCTCAAAGGCCCGTTCCGGCCGAAAGCCTCGAATGCGCCGAACACGCGGGCCGGCACCACCGGGACGCCCGTGCGGCAGGCCATGAAACCGACGCCCGCCTTCGCCTGCTGCAGCTGTCCCGTCCATGTGCGCGTTCCCTCCGGAAAGAGGATGATCCCCCTCTCCTGTCCGAGCGCCTGCAAAACCCGGCGGATGCCGGCGACGTCCGAACCGGCATCACGGTCCACGGGGATGACCCCGACAGTGTCGAGCCACCAGCTGATGACGCCTCCTTTCCACAGGGTTTTGCGCGCAAACGCCGATGTCTGCCGCGGCACCACCGCGCCCACAATCGGCGGATCCAGCACGCTGGCATGGTTCGCCGCGACAATGAACCCGCCCTTCCGTGGAATGTGCTCAACACCGCTCGCCTCGATCCGGAAATGGATCTTGCAGAGCGTCGTCACCGCGACGTGAAAGAACCCGTAGGCGAACTCCATCCTCAACTGCGGAAAGTCGGGATTCATGGGCCGGCGAGGCGGGCGGCGATCATGGCGGAAATCCGGGCGACGACTTCCTCCAGCGTGAGATGGGTGCTGTCGACGACAGTGGCCCCCGGCGGGCACGTGAGCGGCGCCGTCTTGCGCGTGGAGTCGATCCGGTCGCGTTCGCGGATCGCGTCCTGCCTCCCCTCCGCGACCCCGCGCCGGGCCCGTTCGGCCGGGTCGGCCTGCAGGTAGATGCGAAAATCGGCGTCGGGGAAGATCACGGAGCCGATGTCGCGCCCCTCCATCACGAGCCCCCGGAAGCCCCGGCGGCGCGCCTCGTCCGCCTGGCCGCGCTGATAATCCATGAGCGCCTCCCGCAACTCGGGGATCGCGGCATAAAAAGACACGGTTTCGTTCACCGCCTTGCTTCGGATCTCGTCCCCCACGCCGCGGCCGTCGATCTCGATTCCGGCGCGCCTCCCCGTTACGCGCGTGCCGAGCTTCATCCCCGCCAGCGCCGACTTCACGGCCGGCAGGTCGGCATGGCGCACGCCGCGGCGGAGCAGCTCGGCGGTCACCGCCCGGTAGAACGATCCGGTGTCCACGTGGAGGAGATGGAACCGCTCGCTGAGGGCGGCCGCCGTCGACGATTTGCCGGCGGCGGCGCCGCCATCGATCGCGACAATGATGAAATCCGGTTCTTTCACGGTCCGGCGTGCGCGTTTTTCCAAACCTGCCCCAGGACATCAAAAAAATCCGGATACGTCTTCGCGCAGCAACCCGGGTTGCGGATCCCCAGCCAGGGAAGGCCGTCGCCGCGGAGATCGTGGCAGCCCAGGATTGCGAAGCTCATGGCGAACCGGTGGTCGCCGTAGGTTTCGATCTCGACGCCGGGGGTGAGCGGACGGGGCGCGATGGTGAGCGCATCCTCCTCCTCGACCACCTCCTGGCCCAGCTTGCGCAGCTCGCACGCAGCGCCGGCCACGCGGTCGGTTTCCTGCCTGCGCGTATGCGCGATGCCCGCGATGCGCGTGGGGCCGTCCAGCAGCGGCGCAATGGCGGCCAGGGTGAGGAAGGTGTCGGAAAAAGCGTTGAAATCCGCCGCGACGCCGCGACGCGGGCCGCCGTCCGCGATGCGCGCCTCCACGCCGCCGCCCGCTTCGGTCACGGCCAGACCCGCATTCCGCAGGACATTCACAAACCCGATGTCCCCCTGCAGGCTGTCGGACGCCGTCAAGCCGTTCAGGCTGACGCAGCCGCCCGCAACCAGCGGAAGCGCCAGGAAGTAGCTGGCGGCGGTGGCGTCGGCCTCAATGGTGTATTCAGCGGGCTTTGCAGCGAACTGCGCGAGCATCCGCCGGGTCATCCCGACGAACGGAAGCGAGACCATCCCGCCCTTGAGCCGCACGCAGAGGGGGGCGCGCGCGTGGGGCGACACCATCAGGAGCGCCGAGAGCAGTTGCGAACTTTCCGACGCATCCAGTTCAACCTCCCCGCCGGGCAGGCCCGCGGTGCGCAGCGTGAACGGAAGGCTCCGCGCCGTGGCCTGCGCGCCCTGCGCCGCCAGGGCGTCAATCAGCGCCCCGATGGGACGGCGGCGCATGGCCTCGTCGCCGGTGAAATGGTAGACGCCGTCGGGCCGCAGACAGACGAACGCGGTGAGGAAACGCGCCACCGTCCCGGCGTTGCCCACGTCGATCCGGGCTTCGCGCACGGGAATCCCGCCGCCCCGGCCCTCGACGCGGATGATGCGCGCGGGCTCGTCGGTCTCGACCGCAAAACCCAGCGCGCGCAGCGCCCCGACCATCAGCTGCGTGTCGCGGCTGAACAGCGCGTGGTTGAGGGAAACCCTGCGGTCGGACAGTGCAGCAAGAACAAGCGCCCGGTTCGTGATGCTCTTCGATCCGGGCAATGTCACCGCGCCGCACGCCGGCCGGGTGAAGGGCACGATGGGACAGGGATCGAGCATTGATCGGGTAGGTTCACGCAGCCGCGGCTTTGCGCCAAGCGAATTGCGTTGCCGCGAAAAAAGGGTGCAGCCGCCCCTACGGCCGGAAGGCGTCCCGGTAGGCCTTGCCCCGTTCGAGCCGGGTTCGCAACTCGACAAAGTCGCGGTTGGCCAGCGCGGTCTGGAATCCATGCAGCTCGTCCTGGTACTGCCGCAGGGCCCGGAGGACCTCCTCGCGGTTATGCCTGAGGATCTCGATCCACATCGTCGGGTCGCTTGCGCCGATCCGGGTCGTGTCGCGCAGGCCGCCCCCGGCAAAGTTGCGCCAGCCCGGATTCTTCCGGGACAGGAAGTCGCAAAGGGTCGTGGCGATCACCTGCGGGAGATGGCTGATGTGGGCCACGATCTCGTCATGGGTGTCGGGATCGACGGTCGTGACCTCCGCGCCGAGCTCGTGCCAGAAGCGCACAATCCTGTCGACGGCGCGTCCCTCGGTGTCGTGAAACGGGGTCACGAAGCAGGTGTGCCCTTCAAAAAGAGACTCCGTCGAGTGCTCCCAGCCCGATTTCTCCGATCCCGCCATCGGGTGCGCGCCGACAAAATGCGCCCCGGGCCGCATGGCCGCCTTTCCCGCGCGGGCGATCTCCCCCTTCACGCTGCCGACATCGGTGACGAGTGTTCCCGCCTCCAGGCAGGGTCCGACGGCCTCCGCCAGCGCAATGATCTTCTCCACCGGAGCGGCGAGCACCACCAGGCTGGCGCCGCAAACCGCCTCTTCAGCGGTGTCCCGGACCTCGTTGCACCACGCCTGGCCCCGCAGCCGCACGCGGTTCTCGGGACGGCGCGACCAGAGCACGATGTGCCGGGCCAGCCCCCGGTGGCGGGCGGCCTTCGCCACCGAGCCGCCCAGTAATCCCGGCCCCAGAATCGTGAGCTGCTCAAACATCTCTTCCACCAAAGCTTCTGCCGCGGCGGTTGTCGAGCTCCGGCGCGGCGCCGCCCCGGGCCGTTCCCGGTCGCCGGGCGAGCAGGATCCCGGGCCGGCGAACGGCCGTGGGACGAGCGCCCCGCCGCGGCCTCAGCCTTGCGGCCGCGTCAATCCATCGACCCTGGAGGATGGCGTCCGACAGGGTTCCGGCCGCAATATTGCGTTGTCATGTCGCAGGCAGTGTGGTCGCATGAATCTGATGGATGACACGAACGCGCAAAAAGCCAGAGCCCGGCGGACGATCATCCTGCTTTATGGGTTGATGGCGGCCGGCGTCCTGCTGCCCCTCGCTTTTTGGTGGTTCAAGCCATGAACCGGACCCTTCTGCCCATCCGGATTGGCTTTGTTGTCGTCTGCACATGCAGCGGATGGCTCATTTGCTACACGGTCCAGCAGTGGGATGCCTATTGGCTGCGCGCCGCGGGGATTGGCCTGCTGATCGGCGTCCTGGTGGTCCTTGTGGACATCCTGCTCAAGGGCTTCTCCGTGCGCGGGCTGTCAGCGATCACCTTCGGCCTGGCGGTCGGCATGCTGATCTCGTTTTTGATCTCCGTCTCGCCGCTGTTCGAGTACGCGTCGTTCAACGACCCGCAGACTGTCTATCTTTTCCGCCTGGCGCTGTTTCTGGTCTGCTCGTATCTCGGGGCGGTCATCGCGCTGCGGGGCAAGGACGAATTCAATCTCGTGATCCCCTATGTGCGGTTCGTCCCGCACGAGGTCGAACGTCCCGCTGGTGGTCGTGGACACAAGTGCATTGATCGACGGCCGCGTGGCGAAGGTCTGCTCAGCGGGATTCATCAATGCCGCGCTGGTGATCCCCCGTTTTGTGCTCGATGAATTGCAGCGGGTGGCGGATTCGGCCGATCCGCTGCGACAGGCCCGCGGCCGCCGCGGCCTCGATGTGCTGACCGACCTGCGCCAGATCAAGAACCTTGATCTCCGGATCCACGAAAGCGATGTCACGAAGCGGCAGGACGTCGATGCGAAGCTCGTTTTCCTGGCGCAATCGCTGCGCGCGAAGCTGCTCACGACCGATTACAACCTGGCGAAGATGGCGGAGTTTCATGGCGTCCAGTGGCTCAACCTCAACGACCTCTCCAAAGCCCTTCACCAGGAACTGATGGTCGGCGACAGGATCGATATCGACCTCGTCAAACTCGGCAAGGAGGAGGGGCAGGCCGTGGGCTTCATGGAAGACGGTTCGATGGTCGTGGTGGGAGCCGCGCGCGCCCATCTCGGGCACCGGATCTCCGCCGAGATCACGAGCGTCCTGCCCTCGGCCGGCGGGAAGATGATATTCGCACGATTCGTGGAAATCCTCCCCTGACGACTTGGTGCACTTTGCCGGCCCATTCCCACCGTGGACGCGCCGGGCAGGCCGCAGAACGGCGATCGGGAATCAGGCCCCGCGAAAGCCCGCCTGCTTTGCAGCCAAAATCATGAGGGCCGCCCTTCTTGAAGGCGGCCCTGCATGACCTAACACCAAGCAAACCGTAAGAACTACAACAATGATCGTTCTTCAGAACGATGCTTGTTTCACGGGAGATAGACGCGCCCCGCTCAAAAACGTTGAAAAAAAGTTTTGTGAACTCCTTGTTAACAACCCGCCGCAAACCCTCCGCCTGCCCTGTTCATCGAAGCGGCCGGGAATCACGCTGTAAGGCGTTCTAGGCAAATAGTTTGAAAGACATCATCCCGCATTGGTCGGCGCAGTCTCCAACGGGGCCGGCATTCTCAGAGGCGTCGCCTTGAGCGGGTACCGGAACGTCTCCCCCTGATAATTCTTGAACACAACCTCATCTTCCGTGATGCGCTCGATGTATTCAGGATTGATCGGCACTTTCCCGCCGCCACCAGGCGCATCGATGACATACTGGGGCACCGCATACCCTGTCGTGTGCCCGCGAAGGGCGTGGATGATCTCGATGCCCTTGCGCACGTCGACCTTGAAGTGCGAGCCGCCGGTGATCAGGTCCATCTGGTACAGGTAGTAGGGCCGGACCCGCATCCGCAGCAGGCGGTGCACCAGCGCCCTCATGACATCGGCGTCATCGTTCACGCCCCGGAGAAGCACGCTCTGATTACCCAGGGGAACGCCTGCGAACGCAAGCCGCTCGCAGGCATCCTTGAGCTCCCGCGTGCATTCCTTCGGATGATTGACATGGAGGCTCATCCAGATCGGGCCGTGTTTCCTGAACACATCGCACAATTCGGGCGTGATCCGTTGGGGCAGAAAAACGGGAATGCGCGATCCGATGCGGATGAACTCCACATGCTTGATGGCGCGGAGCCGGCCGAGCAGATGGTCGAGCTTCCGGTCGGAAAGCAGCAGGGGATCTCCTCCGCTCAGCAGCACGTCCCGCACCTCGGGATGCCCCTCGATATACCGCAGCGCCCGCTCATACTCGGGGTGGAAATTGTAGTCCTGCGCGTTGCTCACCAGGCGGCTGCGTGTGCAGAAACGGCAATATGAGGCGCAGCGGTCGGTGACGAGGAAAAGCACCCGGTCGGGATAGCGATGCACCAGCCCGGGCACCGGCGAATGCGCATCCTCGCCAAGGGAGTCGAGCATCTCCTCCTGCGCAACGGCCATTTCGTCGCCGCGGGGAATGACCTGGCGGCGGATCGGACAATCCGGGTCGCCGCGGTCGATGAGGTTGAAGAAGTAAGGCGTGATCGCGAGGGCCAGCCGGTGGCCGGCAAACCGGCAGCCCGCCTTTTCCCCGGGCGTGAGCGTCATGAATTGCTCAAGCTGCGCGGCGCTCGTGATGCGGTTCTTCAACTGCCAGTTCCAATCACGCCAGTCGGTTTCGGGAAGGTGCTGCCACAATCCCTGTCCTTCGAACCAGCGGGCGCGGTCTTCAGTGTAGGACATGCGGTAAACGGCTAAATGATAAGCCTCCTAATCAATCTGTCAAACGGCGGGGCGATGCCGGCGACCGGGGCGATTCCAGGCGATGGCGCATGGGGGGCATCCAGGCCACGGCGGTCAAAAGACGCCCCAGTGGAACTGCTGATCCAGGGCAAGCAGCCAGATCATCGCCACATAAACCCACACTGCGGCCAGCACCAGGTTTGCGACCGCACCGGGCTTGTGAACCGGGCCCGCCTCTTCGGGTTTGTCGGCACTCATGAGGCTCGCATCCTGTGCAGCTTCCGGGCTCCGCGCAAGTCCGGGAATTGCCCGCCGCGGGCCGCCGCGATTTCAGCCCCGCCGCGCGGGCCCCGACGCACCACGGCCCGCGGCGTCGCATGCCCGGCGCCGGTCCCCAACCCCATGGGCTGCGCGCCTTCGGGCCTTTTGGGGCGATTCGCCCGTCCGAAAGGTTCGGTTGCATCGCGGGGCCGTGCGGCCCATACTTGTAAGTTGCCGCCGCCATGAAAGCCATCCGCCTGCATGAGTTCGGTCCGCCGGAGGTGATGAAGCTGGAGGAAGTCCACGATCCCCGCCCGGGTCCGGGGCAGATCGTCGTGCGTGTTCATGCCGCCGGAGTGAATCCGGTGGAGACCTACATCCGGGCGGGAACCTACGCCCTCAAACCGCCCCTCCCCTACACGCCCGGAGGCGACGCCGCCGGAGTCGTCGCCGCAGTCGGCGAACACGCGGGGCGTTTCAAAGCCGGCGATCGCGTGTACACGGCGGGCACGGTGAGCGGAGCCTACGCAGAGCTTGCGCTGTGCAACGCCGAGCATGTCCACACGCTGCCGGAAAACCTGACCTTCGCGCAGGGCGCCGGCCTGCACATTCCGTATGCGACGGCCTATCGCGCTCTCTTTCTTCGCGCCCGCGCTCATGCAGGCCAGACCGTGCTGGTGCACGGCGCGTCGGGGGCCGTGGGCGTCGCCGCGGTGCAATTCGCCGCCGCGGCAGGGCTGACCATCATCGGAACGGGGGGCACGGAGCGCGGCCGCCAGCTCGCCCGCGAGCAGGGCGCGGCCCATGTGTTCGACCACAAGGCTCCGGACTATCTCGATCATTTGATGAAGCTCACCGGGGGCCTCGGCGTGGACCTGATCATCGAGATGCTGGCCAACGTCAACCTCGGCAGGGATCTCACCGTCCTCGGCCAGGGGGGGTGCATCGTTGTCGTCGGCAGCCGGGGTGAGGTGCAGATCAATCCCCGGCTGCTCATGCGGGCCCAGGGCTCGATTCTCGGCATGACCGGCGGCACGCCCGGGGAGTATGCGCAGGCGCACGCCGCGATAGGCGCGGGACTGCGCGCGGGAACCTTGCGGCCGGTCGTCGGCAGGGAACTGCCCCTCGCGGAGGCCGCCCGCGCGCATCGCGAGGTCATCGAAGGCCCCGCGTACGGGAAGATCGTGCTCGTGCCCTGAATCGAATGCCGGCTTTGCGCCACCGCCGTTGCGGGACCTCGTCCATTTCCAATCCGAAACCATGATGAACAAACTCTGCCTGCTTGGTGCGCTTCTTCTGGCGGCGCTTCCGACCCGGGGCGCCGACGTCACCACCGCCGTCGGCGGCATGGTGCAATGGACCGAGGGCCAGCTCGATCTCACGCGGACCGACGTTTGGGTCGACGTGCCCCGGCTGAACCCGTCGTTCCACGTGTCCGCGCGGTCGCTGTGGCGGGTGTACGCCAACGTCCGCTACCGGTTCATTCCCCAACGAAACGGCGACTACTGCTCGGTGCGCCTCCGGCTGTTGGTGGACGGCCGCGAGGTCAACCTTGTCGGCGTGGTCTTCAACCCGCCCGCCTCGGAGGGCATGGAGGAAATCAACCAGCACCAGAACATCGAAGCGGTCGTGGAGCTGGCGCCGGGCGACCACAGGGTCGTTGCGCAGGTGCTGAAGTGGCAGGACGCCTCCAGCAGCCACATCGACGTATATGCCGACGGCAACGGCTACAGCACGCTCGTCTGGCAGAAGGTCGGCGATCTGTGAATGGACCGGCGACGCGGACTCCGTCGAGCCGGTGCGCCCATGGCACACGGGCTCCCGTGCCCTGTCCAGCTGCAGAAAGCCGCCTTTAGTAGCGGAGGGCCTTTGAACTCAGACATTCAAGAGCCAAGCGGGGTTTGCGAGCGGAGCTCGGCCTTGCGGGCCGTTTAACATCTTAAGTCCTGTACATTGACTATCAGTTATCTACCAAGTGTTAAGTTCAGAGGCGTAACGTCTTCAGTTCGGTCCCTAAAGCCGGTGCTTCAGAGTTCGTTCCCTTGACAGGTCTGTTGCGTCTCTTCCATAAAACCGCGCCCGAGGAGCATCCGATATTTTAATGCCCTTGGGCATCAAGCATCGAGGAGAGAAGCCCGACGAGGCGCCCCGTGAGATATCGCAGTTGCTCCGGTGTCGCCTCATTAGCGAGCTTATGTGTTCCGTTGTTTAGCAGTTCGAACAACTCAACCGCAGCCTTCATATCTGCCTTATAGAAATCGGTGATTGCCCCGCCTGAGACCTCCGAAAAAATGTAATTCAGGCGTGCCATTCGTGTCGGCCTCCCGGCATGTAAATCCTGTGGTTTCGCGGTTTTCATCACCAGATTGTCTGGCGCCAACTTGTGAAGTACATGGGTATTAAGTTCACGGAATGAAACCATCGAATGGCGCTGCCAATCGCTTCCACCCTGGCGGATGGCCTCGATGCCTCCGCGATAGACGTTCAGCAAGTCCGGATCCAGCGCGACTAGTCGGTTCTCAAATGTTGTGATCGAATCCGACATGAGCTCTTCAAGTTCGCTATCCGTGTCAGGCATCGACGACGGCGGAAGCGAGACAGCCGCGGCCACTTGAGTCGCGGCGTAAAGCTCGAACGCTGGCTTTCTAAGCCAATCAACAGAGGCCGACGTGACCCAACTGGGCGGTTTCTCAAACTGATTCCACGCTGCATTGGCGGAGGCAGACAATGAGGCAATACCTCCATGGAGCAGATTGACCGTGCCCCCTGATAATGCCGCAATTGAGGATATCGCCGTAATGCCCGCTTCAGGCGGCGGCGCCAAGCCTAGGCGGGAATAGCTCGACTCGAGAGAAAAGACACTCGCAGCTGATGCTAGGTAGGAAGGCGTAATGCGCTGAGTAGCAGCTATGCCCTCTAAAAGACCCAACGCCGATTGGCCTGTAGTCTTGGGGCAAGCAATCGACGAGATTGCGATTGTCGAGAGACCCGATCCATAGACTGACTTCAACGTATCCGTGACTCCTGCGACGGAAGCCAATCCAGCAAGCGTTCCCTGATAATCGCTGGTCACTGCAAGACCTGCAGACAGAGCAAACGGCGTCTTGAGATAACTGAGAGACGTGATTGCGGACGCGGCGTCGATTGGTGAAGAGATCAGGCCCGCGATGCCTAAAGAAGGAGACCGCAGATAGTCTCGGAGTCCTATGCTGGCGTCGACGGCAAGTCCGATTCCTTTGAATGAATCCTTGCGGGTCCAGTCGATTGCCGAATCGATAGTTGTCTTGAAGAGACTTGAGTCAAATGGACGAGTTGCCGCCAACAAGGGATACTCAGGTCCAATGTTCATTCGCGACGAAATATCACTATTTGAGTTGGTCGAATCAAGCCTTGGTGGCGGCCAATCCGACCATTCAGGGTTTCGGTTTTGGGATGCGATTCCAGATCGGAGACACTGACCTTGGTGGCGCAGAGCCGCAGCAAAGCAGCGAATAGTGACCAGGACTCCGGGCAGAAAAGATTCTCGCAGATTGAGAGGACTTCCGACTCCTTTTTTACGGACGGATACCGTTTCTACCTGCGTAATCCGCGAAATCTGTGGTTGATTGGTGCAGCCAGAGGACGGCAGGTCTTGAATCCAAATAATTCACCCTCCACGCCAACTTCCGTCCCATGTCGGACACACGAAAGCGAATGCCTTCTCGGCGCGCCCAGCCACCTTCGCCGAGGCTTCGGCGGCTAGGGCGACAATGCTCAACAGTTTCAGGTGAAGCCGGAGACTGCTCCGCTTCCTCCTGCGGAATCTGGGTCATCTACGCTTCACGCAATTGGGCACGCCCCCTTCCTTGACGTGGAAACCGATCTCCCGGCGCGGTTTGACGGGCGGGGGCCGCAAGTTCGCGGATGTCATGAAAGCGGAAGGTGGAGACTTGGTGCTGGCGAACTGAAAACCCAGCTTCAGGCTTGCATGGCACCCCTGCTATCATATGGTAGCAGCGCCATGAACACGCCCAGCCATGCAACGCCCCAGCGCCAAGGAATGCTGCAAGAGGGTACGCCAGGCTTTGGCCGCGGTCTCAACGGGAAACGTTCAGTTTCCCCTGACCAAACACTTGGTTGTTGATCTCGAGGATCTGCCCGCTGCTGACGAAGATGCGTTGATCGAACTCATGGCTGAACTGCTCAGAGAGTTGGTGGCGGCCGATCCTTCGGCATGCTACGTGGGCGGAAACCCACCGCAACGTTCCTATGAAACCGAGATCAAGAACCTGGAACTCTGGGCCTTTGCCTGGCCCAGCAACCACCTCGGAAAGCGCATTTACCTCAAGTTCGCCCTGAAGGCGGACGTTTTTCTCTATGTCGACTGCCATGAAGACGACCCGTGAATCCCGGAAACTTGTCTGCCTGCGGTGCGAACGCACGGAGTTTGCCCCCGCCGAAGGCGAGGTCATTCAGGAGTTCCGCGGCGAATCATTCGTCGTGCGCACGCCGGTCATGCGCTGTGACCATTGCGGCTGGGAAACGCTCGGTCGCGGCCAGCTCGATCCCCTGCGCATGCGCACGGCCGACGCATACCGGAGCAAGCACGGACTGCTTACTTCGACGGAGATCCGCCGGCGCCGGGCAACCTTCGGCATGAGCCAGCGCGAATTCGCTGCCCACCTTGGAGTCGGCCAGGCCAGCATCCCGCGGTGGGAAACGTGGCAGGTGCAGGAGCCTGTTTATGACATGCTCATTCGGGCGAAGACAGACGGGCAAAAGCCCACCCATGCCGGATCGAAACCGAGATCGCCACTGGCACGGCGCCGGACTATCCGTTGCGCGTCGATGTCACGCTGACCCTGCGCCTCCGGCCCGCCCGCAGGTATTCAAGCTGTCCTCGCTTCAAGGTTCCAAATTGGAACCTTGAAGCTGGATGAGCTTGCGCCTCTTCCAGGGTGAGCTGAAACATGAAGTCCGCCGGAAAGCGTGGCTTGACCCGCGCCGCCTGCCGGCACTCATTCTACGCCTGCCCGCCGATGAAACTTCGCATCATTCCCGCGCTCGTGCTGGCGTCCGCATGCAGCGCAGCCGCCCACGGAGCCGAGGCGGCCTGGCGCCCGTTCTCCGAGGACAGCCCGTGGAACCAGCGGATCGCCGCGGATGCCGCCGGCGATCCCGCGTCCGCGGAGTTGATCGCCGACTTCGCCTCCCGCGGCCCGCTGCACATCAACATCAAGGACTGGTCGATCCCCGTCTGTTTCATCGATGCGGATCGCACCCCGCGGCGCGATGTCGCCGACGCGCGTCCCGGCGTCTATGGCAGGGGATTCGAGTTTCCCCGGCAAATCCCGATTCCCGACGACGCGGTGGCGTCGCCGCCGGTCGACGGGGACAACCATCTGTGCATCATCGATCGGGCGCGGCACCTGGCCTGGGACATGTGGTGGGCGCGGCAGGACGCCGCCGGGAAATGGAGCACCGGCCTGGGCGCCGTCACGGACCTGTCGGGCGCCGGCGTGGCGCCACCGTGGTTCGCCGTCACGCGCGAGCTGGACGCGGCCCGCTCCCGGGCCAGCGGGTTTCCGCTGGTCGCAGGGCTTATCCTGGTCGACGAAATCAAGGCCGGGCGGATCAACCATGCACTGGTGTTTGCCTACGATCACTGCCGCTCCGGATTCTTCATTCCCCCCGCAAGCACGGCGCAGGTCACCGTGCCCGGAACCCGGAACTCTTTTGGCATCCCGATGGGCGGCCGGATCCAGCTCGATCCACGCTGGGACGTTGAACACTCAGGGTTGTCGGCAACCGGGAAGATCATCGCCCGCGCGCTCCAGGAATACGGCGCCTATTGCGGCGACTATGCCGGCGGAAACGTCCTCTACGCGGACAATTCGCCGGATGCGCTGCGGTCGTGGCAGGGGTTGCTGCGATCCGAGGAACTTGAGGCCGTCTTCTCGCCCGCGATGATCCGGGAGCACTTCCGGGTTCTGGAAATGGGCAATGTCCTGCCCGGGCAGAATTGCGAGATTCCCCCACCCTATGTGACCAGCTTCCGATTCACCCGGCCGGCGGCGTCGGCGAGAATCGACTATTTCACCCGGACGATCCGCATCGCCTCGCCCGCCGGGAGCGACCTGAAGCGCATCGCCCCGGTATTCACGGTCTTCAAGCCGGAAACCCGCGTCATCGTCGATGGCGTCGAACAAGTGAGCGGGCGGACGATCCACGATTTCTCGTCACCCGTCGTCTACCACCTCGTCTCACCCGGCGGCGCCGCGACCGCATGGACCGTTGCCGTGACAAGCGGCAAATGACCGGACTCCCGGGGATCGATTCCGGGGCATTCAGCCCCGGCGCGCCCGGCCGCGAGATCCGTGGTCAAATGGTCTGCCGGGTCCGGGTAGAATGATTCAAATGGAGGCTTTTTGCTTCCTGGCGGAGCGTTTCAGCCGGCGCACCGTGTAGGGCGCGGCAGGCTCCTGCACCAGGACCTCGGCAGGGATCTTCAAACCGCGATGAAGCGCCCGTATCATGCTGAGACTGAGCGGACGCTTCCGATTCATCACCTCGGACACCTTGCTTTTGCTCCGAAGGAAGGACTGAAGGTCGACGGGCTGGAGTCCGTCCTGGTCCATTCGAAAACGGATCGCTTCAATGGGATCTGGAGCGGCAATCGGGAAATGGTCTTCCTCGTATTTTTCGACCAGCAATGACCAGAGTTCGAGTTCGTCTTCACCTGGCGAGGGCCGATCAATAAGACGCTCAATATAAGCGAGGGCTGCCTTGTGATCGTACTCCGTTTTGAGGACCTTGGGTTTCATGTCGGGCGGGTTAAATGGTTGTGGCGTCGATCCGGTCGTATTCGGCGTGGGAGCCGATAAAACGGATAAAGACGATTCCAGTGCGGTAATGGATGCGGACGATGAGCCGGTAGGTGTTGCCCTTGATGTTGAAGACGACGCGGCACCCAGGCAGGGCGTCGGCGGTCCCATAACGGGCTTTGATGTCAGTGAAAGATCTCCAGTCGGCCGCCTTGGCCTCGTGAAACCACGCCTTGAGTGCCTGCTCCGCATCGGCGTGTTCACCCCAGAAATCCCTGAGTGTCTTGCGGGAGATGACACGCATGCGATGCCCATAGCGTTCCCGAAATGGGAACCAAGTCAAGCGCCCCGACTCCTCGTTCCCTTCGTCACTTCCTGAAGAAACGATCGGGTTTGGCCGCGACAACCGGGTTTCCTGCCGGTCACCAGCGCTCGCGATGGACGTAGTCGGCCCGGTAGCGCGTTCGCGGCTCCTTTTGCTCGGCGGGAAACCCCACGGCAACCGCGCTTACGGGAACCACCCCCTCGGGGATGCCGAAGAGGGAACGCAACGCCTCCATGCGAGCCTCCCGCGGATGAACGCCGAGCCAGCAGGTTCCCAGGCCAAGCAGACGGGCCGCCAGCAGCAGGTTCTCGATGGCCGCGGAGCAATCCTGAAGCAGGTAGCTGAGCTGCCCGTCGTGGGCGGCGGACAGGTCGCCGCACACAACGAATCCGGCGCCGGCGCAGGCGAGCATTCTGCCGTGCGGCAGGGCATCAGCCATCCGCCGGAGCATCTCCCGATCCTGCACCACAATGAACCGCCAGGGGTCCTTTGCGGCGGCGGAGGGCGCCGCCATCGCGGCGCGAAGCAGATCGGCGATGATCTCGTTGGAAATCCCTGCGTCCGTATAGGCGCGGATGCTGCGGCGCCCCCAGATGGCGGAAAGTTTTTCGTTGAGCTGCATGGCGCAACTATAGATAAGCCCCCGCCCGTGAATCCAGCGCACAATCATCCGATCCCGCCCTCCGGGCGCATCTCCCGATTGACGGCAGCGTCTGGCGCGCACAGTTGTGGCACGGGCATCTTGCCCGTGGACGCGCTCCAGGCGACATGGGCAAGATGCCCATGCCACTCGCGCCACCGTCAATCGGCAGATGCACCCCCGCCCTCCCCGACCGCCGTCCATCCATTCCTGCGCCGTCCGGCCGCACCGTGGCCATCCACCCGATCGTCGTTCCTCTCCATTCCATGAAAATCTGCCTCCTCGGCATCACCGGCATTCCGCCCGGCAAACACAACGTCAAGGACGCCCGCCTCGACCAGATCCACAAGCTGGTTGAGGCGAAGAAGAAAACGTATGTCCAGGTCGACATCGCGGGCGCGGAGGAGGTCGCAACGGCCGATGCCATCGCGGCGTCTGAATCCGGCCGGCTGGACGTGATCCTGCAGGACCTCGAGTTCGTCGAGAACCGGCTGGCGCGCGACCCGCAGGAACCGGAGAAGTCGGGGCTCAACAAGATCAAGGCCGCGCTGGAGAGCGAACAGCTCGTTTCCGCCGCGGGATTGAGTCCGGCAGAGCTGCAGGCCGTGGCCGCGCACGCTTTCATTTCGTCAAAGCCGGTCGTCACCGCCGGCACTTCCGACCTGGCGAATTTCGATGAGTTTCTGGTCAGGGTCCTGGCCGAAAGCGGCTATATCAGTTTTCTGACGGTGGGCGGGCCGGAAAACCGCGCATGGCTCATCAGGAAAGGCGCCACCGCCCAGGAAGCCGCCGGCGCCATCCACACGGATATTCAGAAGGGCTTCATCCGCGCCGAGGTCATCAGCTTCGTCGATTGCATCTCCGCCGGCGGGGAGACGCAGGCAAAGCATGCGAACAAGCTCCGCCTGGAAATGAAGCCTTACGTCGTCCAGGACTACGACCTGGTCAATTTCCGGTTCAACAAGTGAGCCAGAGGGCAGGAAGCCGGCTTCCTACAATTCGCATTGCGGGCATTCCGGGAACGATGCGCGCAGCCCGGCCTCGGTGGCGGGACAGATGCCGCGCTCGGTGATCAGTCCCGTCACAAGGCGGGCCGGCGTCACATCGAAACCGTGGTTGGCCGCCCGGGTGTTCTCCGGGCAGATGAGCACCGAGCGCACGCCGCCGTCCGCCGCCAGTCCTTCCATGAACCGCACCTCCTCCTCGGCGCGTGATTCGATGGGGATCTCGCGGATACCGTCAGCCAGCGACCAGTCGATCGTGCTCGAAGGAAGCGCCACATAAAAGGGCACGCCGTTGTCGGCTGCCGCGAGGGCCTTCAGGTAGGTGCCGATCTTGTTGGCAACGTCGCCCTGGCGCGTCACGCGATCGGCTCCCACCAGGCAAAGATCGACCATGCCGTGCTGCATGAGATGGCCGCCCGCATTGTCGGGCACCAACGTGTGCGGCACGCCGTGCATGCCGAGTTCCCATGCCGTCAACTTCGCCCCCTGGTTGCGCGGCCGCGTCTCGTCCACCCAAACGTGCACGGGCAGACCTGCGTCGTGCGCCGCGTAGATGGGCGCCGTGGCCGTGCCGTGGTCCACACACGCCAGCCATCCCGCATTGCAGTGGGTCAGGAGATTCACGGGCGCTCCCCCCTTGCGGGCGGCGATCTCGCGGATCAACCGCAGGCCGTGCCGGCCGATGGCCGCGCAGGCGGCGACATCCTCGTCGCAAATGCGCTGCGCCTCCTCGCGCAGGCGCGCGCATGCCCCGCCGGCATCGGCGCACGTCCGCCCGACGGCCAGCATGCGATCGACCGCCCAGGCGAGATTCACCGCCGTCGGACGCGCAGACTTCAACTCCCGCGCAGCATCCGCCAGACATTCCCGCCAATCGGCCGCGCCCCCGCGCCCGGAGGGTCCCACCGCCAGCACCATACCCCAGGCCGCCGCCGCCCCGATCAGCGGCGCCCCGCGCACATGCATGCCCCGGATCGCCTCCGCCATCTCGCGCGCCGACCGGATCTCTTCAACCGAAAGACGGTGGGGCAACTGCCGCTGGTCGATGATGCGGACCAAGCCGGCCGCCTCCGGATCCGGCCAGATGGTGCGATAGGGGGCGCCGTTGATCTTCATGAGACACCGACAACGCTAGGGCGCGCCTGCGAACTGGCAAGCCGCGGCACGCCGCCGTGCGCACCGATGATCGGGGCCGCGGCGCCCGCGTCACTGCCTCACGGGCAAGGCGCGGCGACGGCGCCCCATTCCCCGGCAATCATCCGGGCAGGAACGCAGGATCCGGACTGCGCCGGACTCGATCGGCCAAAAAGTATTTTCTCGCATATGGAGGCACCCTGGCGTCTTTTCTAAATATCCCGATAGTGTAATACCCTCCCCAAGTCGATCCATCGCCCCCGGTTCAACCCCATCAACCCGAGCGCCCCATGAAAAAACCCCACGCAGCCGCCCTCCCCAGGTATGGCTGGATTCCCGACCTGCCCGACCAACGCGACAGGCTGTACGCCGCCATCGCCGCTCCGCCAAAAGAACTGCCCGGCTCGGTGGACCTTCGTCCCGGCTGCTCGACCGTCGAGGACCAGGGCGCGCTGGGAAGCTGCACCGCCAACGCCCTTGCCGGCAACCTCGAGTCCCTTGAAAAGAAGGCCGGCAAACCCGCGACCGACCTCAGCCGCCTGTTCATCTATTACAACGAGCGCGGAATCGAAGGCACCGTCGCCCAGGACTCCGGGGCGATGCTGCGCGACGGAATCAAGGCGCTCGCAAGGCAGGGCGTCTGCGCCGAGAAGACATGGCCCTACGTCATCGCGAAGTTCGCGGTGAAACCGCCTGCCGCCTGCTACCGGGAGGGGCTCAGGCACCGGATCACCTCGTACCACCGCATCGCGACCGTGCAGGAGATGAGAATGTGCCTGGCGGAAGGTTATCCGTTCGTCTTCGGCTTCACTGTCTACGAAAGCTTCGAGTCACCCGCGGTGGCAAAGTCGGGCGTGCTCAACATGCCCGGCCCGGCCGAAAAAGCCCTGGGCGGCCACGCCGTCATGGCCGTGGGCTACGATGATTCGCTGAACCGGTTTCTGATCCGCAATTCGTGGGGCGCCGGTTGGGGCCTGCTGGGCTATTTCACGATGCCCTATGCCTACCTCGACAACCGGAACCTGTCGGACGATTTCTGGACGATCCGCGCAATGGAGGCGTAGGCGGAGAAGGTGGTGCTCGTGTCCGGTGTCGCTCCCGTGGTGGTGCGCGTTATCCCCATCCCGACAGGCTCATCGACACGCTCGGGGCGTTGAGCCTGCCTGCAGTGAGCCTGTCGAATCTGTCGGAACAGCTCGGAACCCTGACCCATTCAGACTTCGCTCAGGGTCCCGAGCGGAGTCGAGGGATGGACACGCCGCACCCCTTCATTGAGGTGCATCTGCCGATTGACAATGACGCAAGCGGCATGGGCATCTTGCCCCTGTTGCCTGGCGCGCGCCCACGGGCAGGATGCCCGTGCCACAACTGCGCGCGCCAGACGCTGCCGTCAATCGGGAGATGTACCCCCTCCATTGCATCGTTCCGCCTGGACCGGCGGCCCACGAGTTACTCCACCACCCGGCACGGGAGAAGCGCGGCGTCCTGCATGCCATGGATGATCTTCTTGTCGGGCGGGCAGAAGGTCGCCAGCACCCCCGCGAGCCCCGGCCCTCCGCCGTCGTTGAAGAAATACGGACAGAGGCGGAGCCGGCCCGCCTCCGCGGAGACCGTGGCATGGGCCGGGTCATCCGCGGCCCGGCGGAAGACGGGATGCTGGACGCGCCGTGGCTTCCGGTATTCCTGGAGCACGTGCAGGTGGGCCGGCGCGAGTTCCAGCGCACGCCGGATGCCCGCCTGCCAGTCCTCGCGCGAGCAGTCGCTGCCGAGGACGACGCTTCGCGCGCCCCAGGCGGTCTCATGGAAGCCGCTGATTTTGATGATCAGCTCCCGCTCCTTCTGGGAGGCCTGTCCCAGCTGGCTCCAATCGGCGAGCGCCCGGCCGGCGATCCGCGGGCCGTCGAGCACGGCGCCGGGGGGAAGCGGCGCCGGGTCCATGACCCACGATTTCGGGATCAGTTTCCCCAGCAACTTCAGGCTGCGGCCGGAGAGATTCTCCGCCCAGAAATCCTGCAGGCGATGATGGTGAAACAGGGCGAGCGCGAGCTTCTCCTCCTGGAAATGGCGCATGGGAGGCGCAATGACCACCTCGCCGTCGGCCCATGCCTCGAAGAAGTACGCCGCGCCCGGGATCCGGCCCAGGTCGAACAGCTCGAAGAAACGGTAGATGATGTCGATCTTCTCCGGCGTTCCGTCCACATCGAAGAACAGCGCGCCGCCGAGCGGGAACACGTCCTCCGGCCGGAGGCAATGCACCCGCCGCCCCTGCTCCTGGAGGACGCCGGCAAGCCAGCGCATTTCCGGACGGTAGGTCGCGGCCTCTTCGCTCACCACGAGCGCAATCAGCGGATTCCGCTTCTCCGGAAGCTGGCGCGCAAGCGACCGGTAGAACCCCTCCACCATGAGGTCGCCGCGCCCGACAATCGAGCCGTCGTCCGCGCCGTACAGCCGGTTGAGAAACGCCGTGAGCCCGATCCCCCCGGGGACCGAGTCAAGTTCGGTCAGGGCGAAACCGTCCCCGGTCAGCAGGAGATCCGGCCGCAACACCGGGGGAAAAACGCCCCGCAGCCGCTGATCGCGGGCGTGCTGCACCAGCGCGGCAGGCTTGCCACGGTCGAGATATTCCGCGACCCAGGGCGCCACCAGCGGCTTGTTGCGCAAAAGATTCCTCCCCGCGACCGACCTCAGGTAGAGCGTCTCCAGCGCCTGGTGAAAATCCAGGCAGGCCCCGCCAATCTGCTCAAGCTGGTCCACCTGGTCGCGGGTCAGCGGCCACGCCTCGGGCGAGAGCTGCCATGTCTTCGCTTCGAACAGCGGCTGGGCGTTCAAGGCCGACTGCAGGGTGTCGTAGGCGGGCATCTTGGGTTTTCAGATCTCAGATTTCAAATCTCAGATGCCCTCCGGCGTCTGCGGTCACTCCTCCATCTGGATGTCCTTGTTGCGGTGCCGCGGCTGGCCCGCGCGGAGCCAGGCGTAGATGAACCGGTCGATGTCGCCGTCCAGAACGCCCTGGGTGTCGCTCGTGCTCAATCCCGTGCGCAGGTCCTTGACCATCTGGTAGGGCTGGAGCACGTAGCTCCGGATCTGGCTGCCCCAGCCGATCTCGCCCTTCTCGCCGTAAAAACGCTCCATCTCGCTGCGCTGCTCGTCGAGGCGCTTCTCGTACAGGCGGGCCTTCAGCACGCTCATGGCGCTCGCGCGGTTCTTGATCTGCGACCGCTCGTTCTGGCACACCACCACGATGCCCGTGGGCAGGTGGGTGATGCGCACGGCGGAATCGGTCGTGTTCACCCCCTGGCCGCCCTTGCCTGACGACCGGTAGACGTCCACCCGGATCTCATTCTCGGGGATCTCGATCGCGATGTCCTCGGCGATCTCGGCAATGACATCGACCGCGGCAAAAGACGTGTGCCGCCGCTTGTTGGCGTCGAACGGGCTGATCCGCACCAGCCGGTGCACGCCGCGCTCCGCCTTCACATACCCATAGGCGTTCTCGCCCCTGATGAGCACGGTGGCCTTGGTGATCCCCGCCTGGTCGCCCGCCTGGACATCCTGGACTTCGACCGCGAAGCCGCGCCGTTCCGCCCAGCGGTTGTACATGCGGAAGAGCATGTCGGCCCAATCGCAGGACTCGGTTCCGCCCGCTCCCGCCTGGATCGATAGGATCGCGTTATTGTGATCGAACTGGCCGCTGAGGAAGCTGGCGAGCTCGAGTTGATCCAGCTCCCCGACGAGAACCCCGACTGTCTGGCCGAGCTCGCGCCCATACTGCTCCTTCTCGGCGCCGCCGGCGGTTTCGATGAGCTCCACCATCACCGCCGCGTCGTCCAGCTTCCGGTTGAAGGCCACCAGTCCGCCGATCGCCTTTTTCAGGCCATTGAGTTTCGCGATGTGCTTCTGGGCGCGCTCGCTGTTGTTCCAGAAGGTCGGAACACCCATCTCGCCCTCCATGGCCTCGATCTCGCGCTGCTTCTGCTCGACGTCAAAGAAACCTCCATAGATGGCCGGCGCGCTTCTTGATTTCCTCGAGGTGGGAGAATGTTTCGGGTGCGATCATGCGTGAGAAGGGAGGAAGATGACGGGCCTGCGCTCATGGCCGCAAAGCCCCGTGCACAGCGCAAGGGGAAAATGAAGCGTGCCGCCCGTCCCCGCCGCGTCGTGGCGGGCGGCTGCCCTCCGCCTTCGCACGGCCCCAATCCGCCAAGCCCCCAGCCGGTTTGTCACTTAATAGATGACAAATGCCCCGTGCGGCGCGCGATGTTCCGGCGCGTGCGTCAAGCCAGCGCCGCCGCAGCGCCGCCGTGTTTGTAACGTATTGCGTGACAAACCGCCGGCGCCGGTGTGCAACCGGCTTTCCGATCCGCCCGCCGCCGGCCGCGCCCTACGGCTTGCGCGGCACCTGTCATTCTGTCCGGTCATCGTCAACGTTGATTCTTCAGGAAGGATTCAACCTCATCATGCGTCCCGCAGAGGTGGAAGACGAGGGCTTCCCCATCGCGTTGGAAGATAAGCCTCAAATCCAGCCCGCAGCGACATTCCATGAACGGCTGGATGCGTCTTAGCCCCAGTCCAGCGTGCAGGTGGGGTTGTCCATAAATCACATCCGCGGCCTTCATCGCCGCGAAAACCTCATCACGGCGACCCGCCGGAATGCTTTTCAGAAAGCGTGGCGTTGCCAGCAACTTCATGGGGCGAGATCGGCCGACTTGGTGATCTCGCGCAATTCGCCAGCGCGACGAGCGCGAGCCGCCTCCCGCCGCATGGCCACGCCGGCCTTGACGCTTTGCACGGAAGCAAGCCCGTATTCTGACGCAAAGTAGCTCCCGTCCGACTCGGTGACTGCAAAGGGAAGGCCGCGACGATTGACGAGTTGCGTCAACGCCATCGAGACGAACGATCCTGCGTCCAGCCCCAGTCCTTTGAGGACCGCGTCGCTCTTCTTCTTCAGATTACGGTCGATCCGAATCCGGATTTGAATGGTTGCCATGACTCAAAAGTGCTCGGAATGGCTCACCCTGTCAAGAGGCGGGTCGAGGAATGGTGGCGGCAGGAACGGATGAGCCACGGCCACGGCTGGCGTGGCAACCGAATACGTCTCAGCAGTAATCCAAGCCCAACCGCATAGGACCCGCTGCCTCCGGATCGTCGCCAGTCAAGAGTCAAGAGACCTGACGTCTTCGGTGTCACCTCCGCCGAATCGTGGCGGGCGGCCACCCTCCGCCTTCGCACGGCCTCAATCCGCCAAGCCCCCAGCCGGTTTGTCACTTAATAGATGACAAATGCCCCGTGCGGCGCGCGATGTTCCGGCGCGTGCGTCAAGCCAGCGCCGCCGTGTTTGTAACGTATTGCGTGACAAACCGCCGGCGCCGGTGTGCAACCGGCTTTCCGATCCGCCCGCCGCCGGCCGCGCCCTAACTTGTTCAACAAGGGTTGTTTGCCGGCCGCACCCGCGGAAGCCTTCGCGCAGGCTGGGCTATCGCGCCACACGACCCTCGGGGCTAGAGCTTTTCATACCGAGACACCAGCCAGACAGCGAAGGCTTTCGCTTTCCAGAGTGCGATTATGCTCACGATCGTGTAGATGCCCGGTCGAATCATGATAATCCTGTAATCTTCGCCCTGGTGGTTCGCCGCGTACACTGGGCTGGCGGCCATGAGAAACTGCTTGCTGAGAAGCTGGGCAAATTCCGGCACCTGACTGAGCGCGAGTGTAACGCCGCATATTACGCAAGCGGCCGTTATTGCGAGCACCGGATGGATGCATGTCGCATTGTCGTCTTCACTGATCTTCGACCGGCGGCAGACCATCGCAGCGAATTGGGGCGCCAATCCAAAGAACAAGAGACCACTGACGAACGGCATGCCGAGGACGAGAAATTGGAGGAGCGGCATGTATCTATTGATTGGATCGCTGAATGTCACCCCAAGCATGTAGAGGGAGGCAACCACGCTCATCGAGCCTGTGACGACAAGGTAAACCCCGGCACCAGCAAAACACGCGGCAATAAGTGTCTTGGTTTTCATATTGGCTCAACAGACGGTCATATGGCAGCGGTTGTACGCTGGTTCCTCGCATCGATCAACCAATTTGAAGGTTGTGGAAATCGCGGGGCTAATTCGTTCATCGAATACGACGGCGCCGTTGGGTCCCGCAAATCAGCCTGGCAGGAGGGGCGGACACCGCCGGTCAAATACATCGGCCATGCACGGCTCGGCAGGAGCCTCGCCCTCCAGGCATCCAGTAACATCGGGGACATTGGCGGTGACGGCCTCAGAAAGAATCTTCGCGCGCAGCGACGAGGTGACCGGGTGATTTCATGGAAACGCGACGGGGACGTCGCGTCTCCAACACTCAGCCCGGATGCCTCCTCTCTGCTCGATGCTCACGGCGCGCCCAGCCTGCCCGCCATAGCTTCAGCGACGGCGGGCGGTCGCGCCCTACCGCCGCATTGGCCGGGGATGCTTGTCGGGACCCAGCAGCCGCTCGGCGACTGCGTCCATCCCGAGCCGCGCCAGCGTGTCGCGGAGCGCATCCCGCAGCGCGGGCTTGTACCAGAAGAAAAAGCTGCGCTGTTCCTCCTTTTCCTCCGGTGTGCGCGCCACATAAACCGGCTTTCCCGTGCAGGGATGCAGGCCCGTCGCGTAGATCTCCGTGGCCAACGTCATCGGCGTGGGCGTGAAATCCTGCACCTGCTCCAGCCGGAATCCGAGCTCCTTGGTCTGCAGCGCGAGATCGGCCATGTCCTGCGGCCGCGATCCGGGGTGCGAGCTGATGAAATACGGCACCAACTGGAGCTGCGATTTCCCGAGCCGGCTCTTGACCGCGTCGAACCGCTCCTTGAAGCGGCGGAACAGCGCAAACGACGGTTTGCGCATGACCCGCAGCACCTCATCGGAGGTATGCTCGGGCGCGACCTTGAGCCGGCCCGAAACATGATGCGCCACGAGTTCGTTGATGTAGCGGTCGTTTCCCTGGCGCACCCCGGGCGGCGCACGCCCGTCCAGGAGCAGATCGTACCGGAGTCCGCTGGTCACGAATGCGTGTTTCACCCCGGGCACGGAACGCGCAGCCCGGTAGATTTCGAGCAGCGGACGATGGTCCGTGTCGAGGTTGGGGCAGATGCGCGGCCAGATGCAGCTCGGCTTCTCGCAGTCGTCGCACAGGCTCTGATCGCGGCCCCGCATCCAGTACATGTTGGCCGACGGACCGCCGAGATCGGTGATCGTCCCGTGGAAATCGGGCATCGCCGTCACCGCCCGCACCTCGCGCAGGATGCTCTCCGGGCTGCGGCTGACCACGAATTTCCCCTGGTGAGCGGAAATCGTGCAGAAGCTGCACCCGCCAAAGCAGCCCCGATGCAGGTTGATCGAGTGCTTGATCATCTCGTACGCCGGAATGGGCCCGCGCCTGCGGTAGCGCGGATGCGGCAGGCGCGTGTACGGCAGATCGAGACTCGCGTCGAGCTCCGCCGTCGTCATCGTGGGGAACGGCGGGTTCACCACCAGCAGCCGCCCGCCGACCTCCTGCCGCAGCCGCCGGGCATGCACCCGGTTGGATTCGGTTTCAATCCGGCCGAAGTTGGCCGCATAGCTGGCGCGATTCCGCACGCACTCCTCGTGCGAATTCAGGGTGAGGTCCTCCCAGCCCTGGTTTTTGGGAACCTCCTCGCCGGGCGGCAGCAGGACGGCCGTTTGCGGGACGGTCCGCAGCGACGGGAACGGCACCCCGCGCCCCAGCAATCGCAGGATCTCCAGCAGGGGCAGCTCGCCCATCCCGTAGACCAGCAGGTCGGCGCCGCTGTCCGCGAGCACGCTGGGTTTGATCGTGTCGGACCAGTAATCGAAGTGCGTGACGCGCCGGAGGCTGGCTTCGATGCCTCCGATCATCACCGGCACATCGGGGTAAAGCTGCTTGAGGATGCGCGTGTAGACCGTGACGGCGTAGTCGGGGCGGAAACCCGCCTGATCGCCCGGAGTGTACGCGTCGTCCGAGCGGAGCCGCCGGGCGGCGGTGTAGTGGTTCACCATCGAATCCATGCAGCCGGCCGTCACCCCGAAAAACAGCCGCGGCCGCCCCAGCTTGCGGAAGTCGCGGAGATCGTCCCGCCAGTTGGGTTGCGGCAGGATCGCCACGCGCAAGCCCTCGCGTTCGATCGTCCGCCCCACGACCGCCGCGCCGAAGGAAGGATGGTCGACGTAGGCGTCGCCGGACACGAGAATGACATCGACCTCGTCCCAACCCCGGGCGTCCAGCTCGTCGCGCGAGGCGGGCAGCCAGCGGGAGGAATCGCCGGTCTGTTCGGAAGCAACGGTCATCGGGCTGGCAGCCTGTCGGGCAGGAAGCCCGAAGGTCAATCCGAAGGGCTCACCGTCGGGCCAAGGCGACCCCGGCTGCGAGTCTCTGTCCCGCGAAAGCTCCAGCTCAGGCCGGGGCCGCCGGCTCCTTGCGGCGCTGCTTCCGCTCCCAGAACCACGCGAGCCAGATGCAGATCTCGTACAGGAGGCAGAGCGGGACCGCCATCGCCACCTGGGTGAGAACCTCCGGCGTGGTCAGGAGGGCCCCGATGATGAACGAAGCGACGATGACATGCCGGCGAAAATGCGCCAGCTGCCGGTAGTGCAGGATGCCCAGCTTCACCAGCGTCATGACCACGAGGGGGAACTGGAAGCCGAGTCCCATGCCGAGAAGGAATTTGCAGGTGAAGCTGATGTACTCCTCCGCCCGCCACTCGTACGCGTCGAATCCGAGAAGCGACGAGTATTCGATCGACGCCCGCAACGCGAGCGGCAGCAGGACAAAATAGGTCAGCAGCACCCCCGCCAGGAAAAGGAACACCCCCCACCCCAGCCACGTGAAGAGGAACTTCCGTTCGCTGACATGCAATGCCGGCAGAATGAACTGACCGAGAAAATACAGCCAGAATGGCGCCGAGATGACGAGGCTGCCGTAGAGGGCGATATGAAACGCCACCATGAATCCTTCCGCGGGATTCAGGTTGCGCAGTTTGATCCGTGTCACGCCCGGATCGCCCTGCGGGTCGAGTTTCAGCGTCGGCACCTGCTCCCCGCCGACTTTGGCCATGCCGACCTTGAACACGACGTGCGGCGCGTCGCCGGGAGGAAGCCCCGCGAAATCGTCGCGGCTGACCTCGTAGGGGCCAAGCCGGAGCGAACCGATCTCAAACGTCACCGTCGGCCGCGGCTTTTCCAGCATGGGAATCCGGCGGATGGGGTATTCCAGCACCCCGGCAATCTTCGCATCCAGGAACAGGCACAGGAGCAGGGCCGCGACGATCACCGCCACGCATTTGAGCAACGCCTTGCGGAGGTCCTCAAGGTGTTCGAGGAATGGTTTTCGCGGGCCGCCGTCCTCCTGCCCGCCCGTCAGGACTTCCGGATTGTCAAGCATGGGCGGAAAAGACCCGGGGCGACCGGGCGCGATCAAGCGCTGTTGACGGAGGATTCATGAGGCCGGGACCGGCGCCCCCGCGGGCGCCCTTCCACGGGACCGAGCGAACGGCACCGGCGCCCGTCTGCCAAACCTTTTTGCGCAGGAGCCTGTCGAGCTTCGCCCGCCAGGCTCCTGAACAAACGGCGGACGCCGTTTGGTGCAGAGCGGCGACTTCCGGGGCAGAAAATCGCCTCTGGACCAAGAAAACAGACGCCTGCGATCACCGCCGGGCAAAAAGACCCGGAAATCACTCGCCCCTTCCAGGCTCCGCCAAAATGGCGCAGCCATTTTATTCTAGCAGCGCGGAGGACGAAGTCCGACACGCTGCTAGACGCGAAGCCGGCCGGCAGCCTCCTCGGCGAGGAAACTGGCGTAGGCCGCCCTGAGGCCCTCCTGGAGGCCGATCTTCGCCTTCCAGCCGAGGCGGGTGAGGTTCGACACGTCCAGCAGCTTGCGCGGCGTGCCGTCGGGCTTGGAGGCATCCCAGGTGATCCGGCCGCGAAAACCCACGGTGGCGGCCACAAGCTCGGTGAGTTCCCTGATCGTGACGTCCACGCCCGTGCCGACGTTGATCCAGTCGGGCGGGTCTGCCTGGCGGAGGAGAAACGCACAAGCGTCGGCAAGATCGTCGACGTGCATGAATTCGCGCCTCGGGCTCCCCGTCCCCCAGGCGGCCACCTCGGCCCGGTCCGCCTTCCTGGCCTCGTGGAAACGCCGGATCAGCGCCGGGAGCACGTGGGAATCCGTGGCGTGATAATTGTCTCCCGGGCCGTAGAGATTGGTGGGCATCGCCGAATGGAACAGCACGCCATACTGCCGCCGGTAATACTGGCAGAGCTTGAGGCCGGCGATCTTCGCGATGGCGTACGCCTCGTTGGTCGGCTCGAGCGCGCTGGTGAGCAGGCAGTCCTCGGGCATCGGCTGCGGCGCCTGCTTGGGATAGATGCACGAGCTTCCGAGAAAAAGCACCCGCTTCACGCCCTGCCGGTACGCGGCGTGCAGGGTGTTCGCGGTGATGGCGAGGTTGTCGTACAGGAATTCCGCCGGACGTGTATTGTTGGCATGGATACCGCCCACCCGGGCCGCGGCGATGATCGCCGCGTCGGGCTGTTCGGCGGCGAAGAACGCCTCGGTGGCGGCCTGGCGCGTGAGGTCAAGCTCCTGCCAGGGGCAAAGCACGAGCGAAACAGAGGGATCGGACCCAAACCGGCGCACGAGCGCGGACCCGACCATGCCTTGATGGCCTGCGATATAGAGTTTCATGGTGCCAGTAGCGGGTAGTGGGTAGCGAGTAGTGAGTAGAAGAAGGAGCGATGCGGGCGGTGGGATTCTGAATGCTCGCTACTCACTACTCGATGCTCGCTACTCTGATCAAGGCTTCGGCAGCCTCGCAATCTGCGCGTCGCGCCGGGCAAGCCCCAGGTCGGCCTCGACCATGATTTTCACCAGATCCTTGAAGCGCACCTTGGGCTCCCAGTCCAGCTGGCGCTTCGCCTTGGCGGGGTCGCCGATGAGCAGATCGACCTCCGCCGGCCGCTCGTAGCGCGCATCGTGTTTCACGTACTGCCCCCAGTCGAGCCCGAGCAGCCCGAACGCCTCGGCGCAGAAATCGCGGACGCTGTGGGTCTCGCCCGTGGCGACGACGTAGTCGCCCGGCTGCTCCTGCTGCAGCATCAGCCACATGATCTCGACGTATTCCTTCGCGTATCCCCAGTCGCGCCGGGCATCGAGATTGCCCAGGTACAGGGAGTCCTGGAGGCCGAGCTTGATGCGGGCCGCCGCCCGCGTGATCTTGCGGGTCACGAACGTCTCGCCGCGGCGGGGCGATTCATGGTTGAAGAGGATCCCGTTGCTCGCATGGAGCCGGTAGCTCTCGCGGTAGTTGACCGTGAGCCAGTAGGCGAAGACCTTCGCACAGGCATAGGGGGAGCGCGGCCAGAACGGCGTCCTCTCGGTCTGGGGCACCTCCTGCACCTTGCCGAACATCTCGGAGGAGGACGCCTGGTAGAACCGCACCCTCTTCACGAGGCCGGCCTCGCGGATCGCCTCCAGGATGCGCAGCGTCCCGAGGCCGTCGACGTCGCCGGTGTATTCCGGAACATCAAACGACACGCGCACGTGCGACTGCGCCCCGAGGTTGTAGATCTCGTCGGGCTTGAGATCGTAGAGGAGCTTCACCATCTGCACGGCATCCGCGAGATCGCCATAATGGAGGAAAAGATGCACGCCGTTCACATGGGGGTCGGCATAGAGGTGATCGATGCGGCTGGTGTTGAAGGTCGAGGCGCGGCGGATGATCCCGTGAACCTCGTAGCCCTTGGCCAGAAGGAGCTCCGCCAGATAGGAGCCATCCTGACCCGTGATGCCGGTGATGAGCGCGCGTTTCATGCCGTGGGGGATTCCAGCATGGTTCGGATGCGGGGGTTGGCAAGCTCAGCCCGGGGAGGGCCAGGACGTTCCCCGCCGGCCTCACCGGAGCACGCGGTATCTCGCCAGCAACGTGCCGGCTGCGAGCCTTTCCATGGCGTCCAGCTCCAGCCTGACTTCGGCCGCGCGCGCCAGAAGCGGCGTGCCGCCGCCGAAAAGCCGCGGCTCGATGGTCAGCCAGACCTCGTCGACCAGGCCCGCCGCAAGGAAGAGGCTGTGCACGTGCGAGCCGCCCAGCAGCGCGCAGCGGCGGAAGCCGCGCGCGCGCAACGCCTCCGCAAGCGCCGCCGGCGCTGCGCATGTGAATTCCAGCATCCCCGCGACCGCCTCGGCCGCATGGCGCTCCGGCGACCGCGTCATCACCACGCGCAGAAACCTCCCGGGCAGATGCCCCAGGATGGCCTCCCGCAAAACGCGATAGGTCCCCCCGCCCAGGACACCGACGTTGAAATCCGCCAGCACCCGGTGGAAATGGGCCTTGTCTTCCGGCGAGGTGAACGACGTTCCCGGCTCGTCGTGCTTCGCGATGAAGCCGTTCGAGCGATTGGGCGGCAATCAGGACGATGCGCATCGGCAGCCGAGGCTACAGGGAGGATCGATGCAGGCAAGCGCGGCACGGACCCCGGACAGCCCCTCGCCGGGCCCCCGCCTCCCGGCGCGGGCGGGCGCCGGCTCAGGTGTCCTGCCGCAGCACCGCGAGCGGGGGATGGCCGCAGACCCCCCGGTTGGCCAGCAGCCCGGTGACCACCGTCACCGTCGTGACCGCGACGACTCCCCCCAGCAGCGGCCAGGGTGACGGGGCAAAGCGTGTTTCGAAGACGAAACGGACCAGCAGCGCGTTCGCGCCGACGGCCAGCAGGCTTCCGGTGGCCGCCGCCAGCAGGCCCAGCACGCTGTATTCGGCGAGCATGATCCGCTGCACCTGCCGGCGCGTGGCCCCGAGCGTGCGCAGAAGCACGCTTTCCTGCACCCGCTGGAAGCGGCCGGTCAGCACGGCCCCCGCCATCACGATCACGCCCGTGAGCACCACAAACCCCGTCATGAATCGCACGGCCAGCGCCACCCTCGTGAAGATCCCGTCCAGCGTCTGGAGCACGAGGCCGAGGTCGATGGCGGAGACGTTCGGATACCCGCGCACGACCGCCTGCTGCAGGGCGGCCGAATGCGCGGGGGAACGCGCCCGCGTCGCGACGACGAAGGACTTCGGCGCCGCCTCGAGCACGCCTTCGGGAAACACCACGAAGAAATTGGCCTGCAGCCGCTGCCATTCCACGGTCCTCAGGCTTCCCACGCGCGTGCGGATGGGCACGCCCTGGACGTCAAAGGTGATCTCGTCTCCGACCTTCACCTGCAGCTCCTTCGCCAGCCCTTGCTCGACTGAGACGGGCGCCAGGTCCGCACCCGGGTTCACGCGGCCCACCCACGATCCCGCCACAACCGTCTCCGTGTCCGCGAGCCGCCCCCGGTAGGTGCTGCGGTATTCGCGGTTCAATGCCCAGCCGCCCCGGCCCGGAGCGCGGTCGCGCAACAGCTCCTCCACAGGCCGGCCCTTCAGCGCGCTGATCCGCATGGTGACGATCGGCGCCTCCTGCCGGATGGCCGCGCCCCCGGCCCGGAGCAGGGCTTCGACGCCGGCCAACTGGTCGTCCTGAACGTCAAAGAAGAGCAGATTCGGCCGGTCGTCGCCCGTTGCAACGCCGATCTCCGCGAGCAGCGACGCCCGCGTCAGGAAGAGCGTGAGGACGAGAAACGTTCCCATGCCGAGCGCCACGAGCAGAAGGACCGTGCGGTTGTTGGGCCGGTGGAGGTTGGCCAGCCCCTGACGCCAGACATAGGGCAGACGCCGGGGAACCCATCGCCGCGCGGCCCAGGCGAGAAGACGGGCCACGCCGGCGAGCACGCCGAATGTCGCCGCCAGCGCCAGCGCAAAGCCGAGACCGCGCTGCCAGCGGCCCGTCTGCCACCAGGCGCATCCGAACACCGCCGCGCCAACAAGGCCGGCCAGCGCCCAACGCAGGGGATCGCGCCCCGGCGGGGCCTCGTCAAAACCCGTGCGCAGCGCGCGCAGCGGCGACACCCGCCGGATCGAGAGCAGCGGCAGCAGGGTGAAGAGCAGGCACACCCCGAGCCCGGTGCAAAGCCCGCCCGCGACCGCCCGCCAGGAGACGGCCATCCGCGCATCCACCGGGAGCAACCCCTTGAAGACCGCCGGCAGCGCGAGTTGCGCGAAAATCCCGACGAGGGCGCCCAGCCCGGCCCCCGCAAGTCCGAGCCCCAGCCCCTGGCAAAGATACACCGCAAAGCTGCGCCGCGCCGTTGCGCCGAGACAGCGGAGCACGGCGATCGTCGCCACCTTCTGCTGCAGGTGGGCCGTCATGGCGCTGGCCACCCCGATCGCGCCCAGCAACAGGGCGGCGAAGCCGACCATGTTCAGGAAGGCCTCCACGTTGTCCAGCGCCCGCCCGAGATCGCGTTTGCGCTGCTCGACCGTGTCGAAGCCGAGCTGGAGCCCGCCAAACCGCCCGCGCAGGTCGCGGACAATGGCCTCGGCGTCGGCGCCGGGCGGCAGTTTGAAAAAAATGCGGTGGCGCACCAGGCTTCCCGTCTGCACCAGGCGCGTCCGGTCGAGCGCGCGCAACGGGATGAAAACCCGCGGAGCCAGCATCGCCACGGCAGGCGATTCGCCGGGGATCTTCTGCAATGCCCCCGCGATGGTGAACGCCGCCTCGCCCAGGCGCACCGGATCGCCGACGCGCAGGCCGAACTGCGCCATCAGCGTGTCTTCGAGCAGGGCGGCATCGCCCGCATCGAGCTTCCCGAACCCGCCTGCCGGCGCCGTGACCGCCTCGCCGTAAAACGGAAAGCCGCCCTCGAGGGCCCGCACCTGCACAATCCGCGTCTGCCCCCCGTGCGTCGGGAAGACGATCATCGACGCAAACGCCGTCTCGCGCGCCTGTTCCCCGCCCAGGCGGTCAAGGAAGGCGCGCACCTCCCCCGGCAGCTCCTGCCGCGACGTCACGGCCAGATCGGCGCCGAGCAGCGTCCGGGATTGATCCGCCACGGCCTGCCGGAGGTTGTCGCGAAACGAGCTTATGGCGACCAGGGCGGCCACTCCCAACACGATCGAGGACGAAAACAGCGCCAGGCGCCGCCGGCTCGCGCGGGAATCCCGCCACGCCATGGCCAGGACAAAGTTCATGGTTTGCCCACGGAACACACGGAATCCGCGAAATCATTCACAAGACGAAACCCTCATGTTCAACCTTGGGAAAATGCCCGAAGTTGATCAGCAATCCGACCTTCAAACCCGCAGCCTTTCTCTTTGTACACTTCAAAGCAGGCGCCGAGTATCTTGCAGGTTTTTGCCTCGTGGATCAATTTGCTCAATTGGAGTCCTTTCTTTGCCTTCAGTGGGTTCCGTGGGCCCTCACGTCTTTTCGTCCACCACGGCGCCGCCGCGCAGATGAATGACCCGCGAGCAGCGCCGCGCCAGATCGAGGTTGTGGGTCACCAGAACGAGCGTGGTTCCGCGTTCCTGGTTCAGGCCGAACACGAGGTCCATCATCGCCCCCGCCGTCTCATCGTCGAGATTGCCCGTCGGCTCGTCGCAAAAGAGGATCTTCGGCCGGTTGATGAAGGCGCGCGCCAGCGACACCCGCTGCTGCTCGCCGCCGGAAAGCTGCATCGGATAATGTCCCAGCCGGTCGCCGAGGCCCACACGCACCAGCAACGCGCGCGCCCCGGCCATGCCGCCGCCCGCGCCGCGGCAGGCTTCGGCCCGCAGCTCCAGCGGGACGAGGACGTTCTCCAGCGCGGTGAGCGTAGAGATCAGCTGGAAGTTCTGAAACATGAAGCCGACGCACCGGTTGCGCAGGAGCGCGCGTTCGTCCTCGGTCAGGCGGCCCAGGTCGCTGGCGTCGAGGGTGACGGCGCCCGCCGTCGGTTCGTCAAGCCCGGCGCACAGGCCGAGCAGGGTCGTCTTCCCGCTGCCGGAAGGGCCCACCACGGCCATCGTCTCGCCAGCAGCAAGGTCCAGCGTCACGTTCTTCAGGACGGTCAGCGGGCCCGCCGCCGTGGCATAGATCTTCGTCAGCCGCTCGACTTTCAGCATGGTTTGGGCAGTCATCGGGTCACCACGAAACACACGAAAAAGAGCCAAGCCGCGCCAAAGTGCAAAACCCAATCGGGTCAATCCCCGGTCCGCGACCGGGTCCGCCCGTTGCGCCGGGTCTGGCTTCCTTTCGTGTGGTCCGCGTTTTTCGCGGTGTCCTCCTCCGCCGCGGGGTCGAAAACGCTGCTCTTTTTTGGAGACAGCCTGACCGCCGGCTACGGGCTCGAGGATCCGTCGACCCAGGCATTCCCCGCCCTCGTGCAGGAGAAGATCGCCGCCGCCGGCCTGCCCTGGCGGGTCGTGAACGCCGGGCTCAGCGGGGAGACGAGCGCGGGCGGGTTGCGGCGGGTCGACTGGGTGCTGCGGCAACAAGTGGACATTTTCGTGATCGAACTCGGCGGCAACGACGGCCTCCGCGGCCTGTCCCCCGATGCAACCCGCGCCAATCTGCAGGCGATCATCGATCGCGTCCGGGCGGGATGCCCGCCCGCAAAGATCGTCCTTGCCGGCATTGTCGCGCCGCCGAACATGGGCGCCGATTTCACGCGCGCGTTTGCATCCATATTCCCCGACCTGGCGCGCAAGAACGGGCTCCCGCTCATTCCGTTTCTGCTCGAGGGCGTCGGCGGCCGCCCCGAGCTCAACCAGCCCGATGGCGTTCATCCCAATGTCAGCGGCCACGCCATCGTGGCGGACACCGTCTGGAGGGCATTGCGGCCCCTGTTGTCAGCCGGGCGCATGGAGCCGGATCCGGGCCCCGAATAATCGCTTGCCGACCGCCGCGGGCTTGCGCTAAACGTCACCCATGATTGCGCGACCGCTCCAGCAGGTTGTCTCGATCTCAGCGGTGCTTTTTCTGATTTTCGCTCCGCTCTGTCTCCTCAAGGGCCAAACCTCCGTCTGGACAGGCGCGGGGGGCGATGGGGTTTGGAGCAATGCCGCGAACTGGCAGAATGGCACCGTTCCTCCAAGTGGCGCTGATGTGACGCTGAATGCGCCGTCCTACTCCCAGAGTTCGATCAATCTGTACACGTCTCCGTCCATCAACTCCCTTTCCTTGGGCGGGACCAGCATGGCGTCCTATTGGATCTATGGCCGAAGCGCTGGAGCCACCCTGACCATCGGCTCCGGCGGCCTGGCCGTGGGGAGTTCGAGCATGTACGATTCTTTCCTTTTCGTGGATTCCTCGGCCAGCCTCGGCCTGTCTGCAGCGCAATCATGGACCATCGGTTCCTCCGCCGTTTCCGGGATGGGCTTCGGCTCCGCCACCTTCAATGGAAACATCACCGGCGCCTCCGACAATCCGTTGGACATCGAAGTCTCTCAAAGCGGGTGGCTCACCCTGGGGGGCAACAACAGTTTCAGCGGCACCGTGACGCTCAACAGCGGCACGCTCAACCTCGACTCAAGCACGGCGCTGGGCAATGCGACGCTCGTCCTCAACGGCTCCCCTTGGATTTCGAGCGATAGTTGCAGCAACCTGGTCGTGCCGAATGCGGTGACGATCAACGGCGGCACAACCTCGCTCGAGGTTTACTACGGCTCACTTGCCTTCAGCGGCCCGGTCACCCTGTCGGGCCCTAGCGAAGTCGACGTCTATGGCCCCGCTCCCGTCATCTTCAGCGGAACCCTGCAGGAGAGCGGCGGCTCCCAGAGCCTCACCAAAGGAGGCACGGGAATGCTGGTCATCACGGGCTCGGGGAGCCCGACAGGGGGGATGGCCGTCAATGATGGCCTGATGATCCTTGCATCGGGCGCGGCGTTGCCTGTCGGGGGACACGGCGCCGTCGGGGTGTACGGCAACGGTTACCTAGGCATCGATCTGGCCGCCACAGGAATCTCGGCAACCACCTTTATCGACCGCCTCGACCGCCTCTCCAGCGGCACGATCGGCTTCGACACCGCGGACCTGACGACGCCCGCGGTCGTCAACGATACTGTCGATCTCTCCAGTTTCTCCAACGACACCAGCGCCTACCCGCGGCTCGGCTCCGCGACCAGCGCGATCATCAACGGGACGATCATTCCGGGATCGGGCGATTACCAGTTTGGCGGCGGAGGCGGCACGCTGCAGGTGACGTCCAATCTGACCGACGGGGACGGTTTCAGCCGGGGCCTCACGCTCTATTCCCCCAGCGGCGAGAACCAATCGCTTCTGCTGATTCTCTCCGGCACCAACACCTATTCGCTCGGCACGACGATTAATGATTCGCTTCTGCGTTTTTCCAGCGCGGCCGCCCTGCCGGCATCAGGGGATTTCACGTTCACCAACCGCGGATACCTCGGACTCGATTACACCCCGGCGGGACTCGACCTCCAAAACCTGTGGCCGAGGATCATCGCAGAGGGCGCCACTGCCGTCCTCGGTTTTGACTCCCCTGACGCCGCGGCGCCAAACTCGGTGTCCATTTCGACCGACCTGCTGGCCGACTATTTCCCTTCCGGCGCCTATCTCGGAACCAGCACCAGCGCCACGATCGGGATCTACAAGGGCGATTCGTCGATGCCCGCCAACCTCGGCTTCGCCGCAGTGCGGGGCGGCCATCTGACCGTTTCACCCCTCCCGGCGGGGGACTACAGCCTGACCCTCGGCCTCCCGAACGACAACAGTGAGACCCTGGCGACCAGCTACACTTATGACAGCGCGGATCGCGGGGCGTTTGCCACATCGCAAAGCACGGTGGAGATGCAGGGCCCCAACACGTATACTCTCGGCACGACGCTTCAGGGTGGCACGGTCGTCCTCGACGATCCCGCCGCGCTGGGCACGGGCACCATCACGGTTTCGGGTAACGTGACCCTGTCCACTTCCAGCAGCAGCACCTCCGGCAGCACGTCCGGCAGCATCGCCGCCGCGGCCAGGCCGGTCGCCGCAATGACCAGCGGATTCACCGTCGCCAACCCAATCACGTTTACGGAGGATGCGACGCCGACGCTCACCCTCGATGCCACCAACAGCTTCACTCTCTCCGGCAGCATCTCCGGCAGCTCCGGGATCGTTGTTGACAAGATCGGCGCAGGGATCCTGACGCTCAGCGGTGACAACTCGGCGTTCTCCGGCGAAGTCTGCGTCAATGAGGGCGAGCTCGATGTCGCGAACGACGCGGCGGTGGCGAGTGCGGATTTGTGGGTTAGCGCATCCGATTCGTCCCCCGTGGTCAGCTTCCTCACTTCCTCGCCCCAGGTTGCCAGCCTCAACGGCAACGGCGCCGTGAATCTCAATTCCGCCGCCCTGACCATCACCGGCAGCAACGGCAACACCAGCGATTTCTCCGGCCCCATCAGCGGGACGGGAAGCATCGCGGTGAGCAGCTCGACCGGCTCCGTCAACGTCTTCCTCTTCGGGGACAACAGCTATTCCGGCGGTACGACGGTCAGCGGAAACGCCGATCATCCAGCCGTGCTGATCGCCGGCAGCAACACCGCGCTCGGCACCGGAACCGTCTCGGTATCGGGCGGTTCGCTCTTCGTTTTCAGCAACGCCACGCTCACCAATCCGTTGACATTCTCGACCGGGACCATCGGCGGCGCCGGCACGTTCGCCCCGCCGGGCGGCGTGGTGATCGGCAGCTCCCGGGTGGTGTCCCCGGGCCTCTCCAGTTCCTACGCCGACACGGGCAACAGCGCGATCGGGGAGCTCGGCTTCGGCACCGGACTGACGTTTGGCCCGGGCGGCACCTATCAGTGGGAGCTCGCCAACGCTTCCGGAGTCGCAGGCACCGGGTGGGACGCGATCTCCGTCACCGGCGCGCTTTCGATCACCTCCACTTCCGCCGATCCGTTTACAATAGCCGCTGCAAATGTCGGATCGTCCTACTCCGGCACAATTTCCTTCAACAACACCCAGTACTACAGTTGGACGATTGCCTCTGCGTCCGGTGGAATCACGGGTTTTGATGCCGGCGCAATCGCCGTCGATTCGTCCGGGCTTACAAATCTCGGTATCGGCCATCTCTTCCTGAGCGAGGACGGCAACGACCTCGTGCTCAACTTCGACCCCGTGCCCGAGCCGTCGACCTACGCGCTCATGGGGCTGGGACTCGGTCTGGTGGTTTTGGGCCTGCGCCGCCGCCAACGGAACGCCTGTTAGGGCAAACCCGCGAAAGGCGAATGGGGAAGCCCTGCGGGGTCGCGCCGGTTGAGGCAGGCTCCCTGTGACCCATGCCGCAGTCTCGAGCGGCGCCGGCCCCCCGCGCTGCGATCACAGGAATGGGAACGGTGGAACGCGCCCCGGAGGGCTCTGCAATGACCCCGTGATTCAACGGCGCCGCGGATGGCGGCCAGCCGCGCGTTGTCCTCCCCGCTGGCGGCGCCTTTCCCTCTCCGGTTTCGAGCTGACGCCCATGCGGGGATCGCGGCTCCGCGCCAGCGTCACGAGACGCCCGGCAACTGACTCGAAACAGTCCGCGCTCTCAGCCAGATACAACCACTTGGACAGCACCGGATGCGGCACAAGGGCAAAAAATTCTCCCAGCAATGATGGGTGATGCGCCCGGTCCGTGCAGACCAGCACGCCGCGCCACGGCTCCTCCCCCGCTGTGAAATAGAGCATGAGCTTGCCGTCGAGATAGACACTCCTGCCGCCGAACATCGGCCGCAGGATGAACGTGGGATCATCCTCCAACGGCTCCCACAGCCACTGGTAGGGGTGCACCCGTTTCGTCTTGCCCATCGATTCCTCGCGCATGGACGGTGTCTTGCCAGCCCGCCGCGAATCACTGCTTCATGCGCAGCAGGACCTTGGCGAGCATGCGCCGGCGCGCCCAGGGCGTCTTCTTCCGGGCGGCGATCTGGATCTGAAGCTCCTCCTCCGACTCGGGCGGAACCGTTTCCGGAGCCCGCTTGCTCAGGTGCAGCGCATGGCTCGGGCAGGTCGTGACGCAGAGCCCGCAGCCGATGCACCGGCCCGGATTGATCCGCGCAGGGCCCTTGGACCGGGTCAAAGCCACGGCGCCGACCTGGCAGCGGGAAACACATTTTCCACAACGCTTGCAGATCGATTCGTCAATTTCCGCGCAAAAATTGCTCGTCCAGAAATCGAGCGGGTGGGGCAGCATCTTCTGCAGCGAAAGCATGCCGCAACAGCACCCGCAGCAGGAGCAAACGAAGCCCGGACGCCGGGCGTTCGCCGGCTGCAGCACGAGACCGTCGTTTTCGTTCTGCTGGAGAATGGCCAGCGTCTCCTCCCGGGTCACCTCGCGTCCATGCTGGCGGCGCCGCACCATGGCAGCCATGTTGCCAAAGACGAGGCAGGTTTCCAGGCGTGCGGTCTGCTTGCAGGGCCTGCTTTTCAGGGCCATGCGCTGGCGGCAGATGCAATTGAGCACAACGAATGGCCCGCGCGCCTCCGCCACGAGCGCCCGGATTTGATCATAGGTGGCGACGTCGTGCTCCACCGGAATGCTCTGGTTGATCGGGATCGTCCGCATCTGCGGAGGGCTGACGGCCAGAAACGAAGATCCGAAGCTCACGGATTTCGTGTAGGCATCGACATCGGCCAGGAAATCCGCGGTGAGCTCGCCATCCTGCCCCTCGTACATGCCGATCACCAACGGGAGGAGAAACCAATGGCCGATGCCGCCCTGTTCCTTCCAGCCAATCGCGCCCTTCTGCAACATGCTGTCGAGGAGACGGGCGCTTTGCTCCGCCGGGAACTCGGCAGCGGCTCGTGCAACGATTGTTTCCAACGGCAGCGGCTGATGGGACATGTGGAGGGCAACGCATGCTTCATCGGGCGTGAACATCCTCCGGAGAAAACGGAGATCAGCTCCTGACCAAGTGGCGGGAAACCCCACCGGTTGCCGGTCAAGGTGCTGCTGCAGGAGGCGGTAGGTGCGCTTTTGCTCGGTTGTCATGCTTCCCAATCGCGCCACGCCGCGGTCGGTGGAATCGCTTCCTGCCAGGCTTTGCGCTGAATCGTGGTACCAAAATCGATGAGTCTGGCGGGAGTCAAGGGCGTGTTGCCCAAAGAGTCGCTCAGGACTGGAAAGGGGGAGCTGATCACACCTTCAGCGATGTCGATTCGGACCGTCTCTTCCGAGACTTGCGCGGTCTTGTTAGATAGGGCTCTTCCCTGTCGCCAACCGCAAGGATGCCCTCGGCCCTTGCCAACCGGTCCTCGAAATCGATCCGCGCCGTCGAAAAGAGGCTGGCATTCTCGTAGTGGAGGCGTTTGAGCGCCATCCGGCAGTAATGCAGATCAATCTCGATGCCGATACTGTTGCGATCGGATTTGAGTGCCGCGAGCATCGTGGTGCCTGTGCCGTTGAAGGGATCGAGCACCGTGTCGCCCTGGAAGGAGAACATCCGCACGAGGCGGTTGGCCAGTTCGAATGGAAAGGGAGCCGGATGGTCCTTGGTCGAAGCGCCGGTGAGCGTCCAGATCTGACGGAACCACTCGTTGAAATCCGCCTTGGAGATCATGCTGAGCCTGCGCTGCTCTTCGGTCGGCTGCCGATAGCCCCCGGGCTTGCGCTGCATCAGGATGAACTCGATGTCGTTTTTAACGATGGCGTTTGGTTCGTAGGGCTTGCCGAGGAATTTGCTGCTCGTGTTCGCCTCGAACGCCGCATTCGAGATCTTGTGCCAGATAATCGGGTTGAGGTTGTCGAATCCGAGCTTCCGACAGAGAACACATATATCCGCATGGAGCGGCATCACGACGTGACGGCCATTCTCGCGGCGGGAGAGGCAAACATCACCCACGACGCAGACCACGCGACCGCCCGGGACGAGCACCCGATGACACTCAGCCCACACCTTGCCGATCTCCCGCAGGAATTCCTCATAGTCCTGCATGTGCCCCATCTGGCCAACGGATTCGTTGTAGCGTTTCAGTTTCCAATAAGGCGGCGAGGTGACGACGAGATGGACCGACTCATCGGGAATGTAAGAAAAGTCGCGGGCATCCCCAAGGCAGAGGCGATGGGTGGTCGTCGTGGCCAGCTCTGTGGCGGTGGTGCTCATCAAGTGAGGCTCCAGTTGGCCATAACATGGGCGCCCAGCGATTTTGCCAGGCGCACAAACGTCAAGTCCTCCGCAGGCTCCGAAAAGCCGCCCTGTCTGCCGGATTTTGCGTCTGCCATCAAGAATGCGGTGGCGTCATAATGCCGTTCCCTCGCCAGTTTCCGGCAGAACAATTCATAGCGGCGGGCATAGGAGGCATCCTTGAATTCAGGGAACACCTGGAAATGCGGCTCGGCCACACCCACGGGACGTAGCGAAGCATCGCAGCTTTCGAGGAGGAACAAGTAGCCGAGCCATGGGCGGGTGCTTTTGTTGAAAGCGCCTTCACGATACGCCGTCCACAAATCGAGCGCGCTGCCCATCGCCTCTTCCGTGCGATTGTTGAAGTTGTTTCCGAAGCTCGGGCCGGTTTGAGACTTGGCTTCGAGCGCCACCAGCAACTGGTTCTCACGCACCACAAGCAGATCCCATTTCTTCGTGGGGCGGAAGAATCCTGGAAGCTCAAGCGCCGTTTCGTAGAAGATGCAACCGCGGTCGACTCCAGCTTCCAGCAGGATTTCGGTGAAGAGCTCGATGAACCCATCCATCTGTGCTCCGCCGGTAACGGCGCCACGCGCACCCTGGTCGCGCTGGCCGGAAGCCTGCTGGCGTTTGCTCTGCCGTTGCCGCGTCTGCCAGTAGCGGGCAATGGCCATGGCAATCCGTTGCTGGAGGTCTGGCGCCTGGCTCATCTCGTAGTTGTCCTCAAAGAGGGGCAATCACTCAACCAGAAACCTTCCAACCTGCTGTTTCAGAAGCCCGGCTGCAGACCGGCGGCCGACGCTGCGTGCGCGGCCCGTCGCGATGCGAAAACCTACATGCCGCAACACTTCTTGTACTTTTTGCCGCTGCCGCAGGGGCACGGATCGTTGCGGCCGGGTTTGTAGGGAGCCACATACGGTTGGAGCAGGCCGCTCGCATCATCTTCGTCGATCGGCTTCAGAACTGAATCCATGAGGGGTTCGACAGGCCGCGCTGGCGGGCGAAACCGGTGCTCATCCGGATCGAAAAACGCCCACCCGGTCAAGAAATCAGCACCGCGTCAGGGATCTTGCTGTCGAGCGTCACCAGTTGCGCGCCGTGGGCGCGCCCCAGCTCCACCAGGTGGCCGTCCGTGAGTTCGGCGGGCCGTTTCACGTGGCGCGGCAGCTTGTCCGCACCCACGGCATCCGGCCAAAGCTCCATTTTCACCGGGCTGGAGGCTTTCAGCTTGCCCAAAGCTTGCACCGCCGTGGCCACGTCGGGCTGCAGGCCGGCTTGAACGCTCACCCGCACGAAGCCCAACTCCGTGATGGCGCAGGTTCCCAACGCTTCTGCCGTAGGGGAGACGCCCTTCAGCCACCGCTCGGCGCGGGAATGGTGCACGTGCAACGTGTGGCCCAGTGCCACCAGGGTGTTGACATCAAGGAGATATTTCACGGGAAGTCCGCGAGAATGGCGCGCACCTGTTCATTGGTGACCCTCTGTGCGCCCTTCGGCCCCTTGGTTACGATCAAACCGGTCAGCCTCGACCGCACCAAGCGCGGGCGGGCCCGCCAGATCTCCGCCGGCTGCAGAATGATCTGGCCACCCTGAATCCGGCACGCGAACTTGGTGCCAGGTTTCAGACCCAGCCGCCGACGGGCCGCTGCGGGCAGCACGACTTGTCCTTTGCTTGAAAGCGTCGTGGTCATGTCTTACCATCTTACCCAAGCATCGCGGTGTCAAGTATCCCGAAATCGGGAACGGCGCACTGCACCAGGCGGTTCGTCGATTTTTCGTGAAGAATCCGAGCGGCAGCGGGCGCTTTTTCGCCACCTGCCTGGATCGTCTCGCCGCCAAGGCGAATCCGCCGCCTTGACCCTTCCCGGGGGCCGGGCGCATAACACCCCTTGTCATGAGTGATCCCACTGCCCCGGAACGCCTGCCGTTGGCCACAGACGACCCGCTGCGCGACCGGCTGGCGGAGCTGCGCCGTTTGCTGCCGGAGGCTTTCGCAGAGGGGAAGCTGGCGCCGGACAAACTCGCCCAGATTCTTGGCGAAGGCGGCCTCGCCCTCGGTCCGGAACGGTACGGCCTCAACTGGGCTGGCAAGGGCGACGCGATCCGGGCGCTCCAGGCGCCATCAGTCGGCACCCTGCTGCCCTGCCGCGACCAGTCGGTCGAGTTCGACGCAACCGGCAATCTCATCATCGAGGGCGACAACCTCGAAGTGTTGAAGCTGCTGCAGCGCTCCTACTACGGGAAGGTGAAGCTCATCTACATCGACCCGCCCTACAACACCGGCAATGAGTTCATCTACCCCGACAACTACTCGGAAGGCCTGCAGGACTACCTGAAGTTTTCCGGGCAGGTGTCGGCCGGCGGCGTGAAACTGACGACCAACGCCGAGACTGACGGCCGCTACCATAGCAAGTGGCTGTCGATGATGTATCCGCGGCTCTTCCTAGCCCGCAACCTCCTGCGCGAGGACGGAGTGATCTTCGTCTCAATCGACGACCACGAGGTGCACAACCTCCGCCTCGTCATGAACGAGATCTTCGGGGAGGAGAATTTCGTGGCGAACATCGTCTGGCAAAAGGCCTACACCTCAAATCAGACAGCGCAGTTCATTTCTGATATTCACGACCACATTTTAGTTTATATTCGCCAAGCAGAAGACGCCGAGCTCGGGAAATTCCGACGCACTGAAGAGCAAGTGGCCAAATTCAAGAATCCAGACGGTGATCTACGGGGATCGTGGAAGGCTGAGAATCTCTCGGCCGGAAAATATTACGCTGCCGGCCAATTCCCCATAATCGGGCCAACCGGAGAGACGTTCATGCCGCCACCGGGAAGGTATTGGCGATGCAATGAGACGCAATTCAAGGCTTGGCTTGCCGACAACCGAATTTGGTTTGGGAAAGAGAATGGTGGGAGGCCAATGCTCAAGAAGTTCCTCAAGGAGATGCCTGAAGGCCTGACACCAAACACTTGGTGGACACACGAGGAATTCGGTAGCAACAAGGAAGCCAGTATCGAACTAAAGGAGCTGTTTGGCGGCCAAGCAGTTTTCGAAACGCCAAAGCCCACAAAACTCATCAATCGTATCTTGGAGCTCGTTGAAGACGACCAGGCAACTGTTGTGGACTTTTTCCCCGGTTCCGGCACGACGGCGCAGGCGGTGCTGGAGTTGAACAAGCAGGACGGCGGCGACCGGAAGTTCATCCTCGTGCAGTTGCCGGAGCCGACGGAGCGGAAGGACTTTCCGACTATCTCCGACATCACTCGGGAGCGCGTGCGGCGGGTGATCAGGAAACTGAACGAGGCAGACGCTGGCAAACTCCCGCTGGGCGACGGAGCCGCGCCGGATCGCGGTTTCAAGGCGTTCAAGCTGGCGTCGTCGAACTTCAAAATCTGGGACGGTTCGCGGGCCCCGACCGACGCCGCGGCGTTGGCCGGGAAGCTCCGGCAGATGGTGCTCAACCTGGAGGACGGTCGCGAGGACGAGGCGATCCTCTACGAGATCATCCTCAAATCGGGGCTGTCCCTGACGGCGAAGGTCGAAAGGCTAGATGCGGCCGGCAAGACGGCGTGGCGTGTGGCGGATGGCGCGCTCATCGTCTGCCTCGACCGGGCGCTGACGCAGGAGACGCTGCGCGCGATCATTGACCTGAAACCGCAGCGTGTGGTCTGCCTCGACCTCGGCTTCTCCGGCAACGACGCGCTCAAGACAAACACCGTGCTGGAGATGAAATCCCATGGCGTGGAGTTTCAGACTGCGTAACGAGCCAATGCTCTCTGGTGCGATCTTCCCACAACTGAGTCATCCGGGATTCCCGGATAACTGACAAAGAGCATTCACTGCATGTATTTCTTCTACTTTGACGAGTCCGGTTCCCGCGATCCACGGGCGCAGCGCACGCTGAGCGACGGGACGGTGCAGGCACTCGATCATCTGTACGTCCTCACCGCGGTCTCCCTATTCGAATGGCGCTGGCGCCGCTTTGAGCGGGACATCGCCAACCTGAAACTCGAGCTCAGCGATTATCTCCACCGAATCCACAAGCTGCGTTTCGATCTTGCCGATTGCGAGGTGAAGTCAACGTGGCTTCGGAATCCACAACAACGTGAGAAGGAAAGTCCCTTTCTGCACGCCTTGGGCGACAAGGACCGCCAGCGACTCGTGGACTGCTACTACGCGCAGATTCCCGCCCACCATATGCGTGTGTTCGCGGTGGTCATCGACAAGCGCAAGCTTCACGAGCACATGGACCATGAGAAACTGCACAAAAAGGCGTACGAACTCATCCTCGAACGGATCGAGCATTTCATGGCCGAGTTCTACCCGAAGCACCAGGCGGTGATCGTCATGGACGACACCGACAAAACGATCAACCGGGCGCTGGCCATGAAACACGCCTTCTTCCAGCGGGAAGGCAATCAGGTCGTGTCGTTCAAACATATCGTCGAATATCCGTTCTTCGCGGACAGCCGCCTGTCGAACGGGGTTCAACTGGCCGACCTTTGCAGCTACAACGTGTATCGGGCATTCCGCGACCAGGATTTCAAATATGCCTTCTTCCGCCGGCTGCTGCCGCATTTTTACCGCCGCGGCGAAGGTGAGAAGCTGGACGGTTTGAAGGTGTTTCCCGACGAATCCGAACTGGTGGCGTTCGCCCGGGAAGGCTGGACGGAGTTCAAAACAGGAGAGCCCACTCTGTGGAGCGGGCTCTCTGACGGGAAAAAATGAGGTCAGGCTGGGCGAACCATATCGAGCCGACAAGCGGCACCCGACCGCAGAGACTATTGACGCATTTTCGTGTGTGCTCAAGCAACTTCCGCAAAGAAACGCCGCAGATACACGATTCTAGCCGTTTGCCAGGCAGCCGCCTTTCGGTCCCAGCCACCGGACTTAACCCGTGAAGATCCTCTTCGACAGCCAGCAGGACTACCAGCTCGACGCCATCCGCTCCGTGGTGGATGTATTCGAGGGACAGCCGCTGGCCGCGGGCGATCATGAGGTGGCGGTGTCGCTGACGGGCACGGTGGACCTGACGGCGGAGCTCGGCGTGGCCAATACGCTCATACTCGGGACCGACCGCCTGTTTGCCAACGTCCAGGCCGTGCAGCGTCGCCACGGACTGCCGGAGACGGACAGATACCTTGGCGACCATTTCTCCGTGGAAATGGAGACCGGCACCGGGAAAACCTATGTCTATCTGCGGACGTTGTTCGAATTGAACCGTCGCTACGGCTGGAAGAAGTTCGTGATCGTCGTGCCGAGCGTGGCCATCCGCGAGGGCGTGATGACAAGCATCGAGATGACGCGGGAGCACTTTGCCGGTCTCTACGGCAATCAGCCGCTCGACGCGTGGATCTATGACTCGGCCCAGGTCTCGAAGCTGCGGCAGTTCGCCACCAGCAACCAGATGCAGGTGCTGGTGATGAATCTGCAGGCCTTCGACAAGGCCAGCACGGTCATCCAGAATCCCCACGACCGGCTTTCGGGGAGGCGCCCCATCGAATTCATCCAGAACGTCCGCCCGATCGTAGTGCTCGACGAGCCGCAGAATATGGAGACGGAGAATGCCTCACGGGCCATCGCCAGCCTGACGCCGCTCTGCACCCTGCGTTACTCGGCAACCCACAAGAATCCCTACAACCTGCTCTACCGGCTCGATCCGGTGCAAGCCTACGACCTCCGGCTGGTGAAGCGCGTTGAAGTGGACTCGGTGCTGGACGGCGCGGATTTCAACCATCCCTACGTGCGTGTGCTCGCGATCGAGGCCAGGAAGACCGGAATTTCCGCCAAGGTTGAGATCGATCTCGAAACGGCGGGCGGGGTGAAACGCAAGGCGGTGACCGTCGCCAACCGCGCCGCCACGTGGAAGAACCAGGATCTGTTCGAAGCCTCAGGCAGGCGGGAGAATTACCGCGGCTATCTTGTCAACGAGATTGACGCCGGGCGGCAGGTGATCGCGTTCGCCAACGGCCTGCGCCTGAAGGCCGGCGAGACGCACGGCGGGCGGACAAATGAGATCCTGCGCGAGCAGATCCGGCAGACGATTCTCAACCATTTCGAAAAGGAGATGAAGGTGGCGAAGCTGCCGGCAGGCCGGCGGCTCAAGGTGCTGTCGTTGTTCTTTGTCGACCGCGTGGCGCACTATGCGGCGGCAGACGGCAAATTCCGCCGCTGGTTCGAGGAAGCCTACCGGGAAGTGGCGGCCCGACCAGAACACGCCGATCTGCACCCGCTGCCGGTTGAGCAGGTGCACAACGGATATTTCGCGCAGGACAAGAGCGGCCCGAAGGACACGAACGGCGCCACCAAGGCGGACGACGAGGCCTACAACCTGATCATGCACGCCAAAGAGCGCTTGCTGTCGCTGGAGGAGCCGCTGCGATTCATTTTCAGCCACTCCGCGCTGCGCGAGGGCTGGGACAACCCAAATGTATTTCAACTCTGCACCTTGCGCGAGATCAGCACGGAACGGGAGCGGCGGCAGACCCTCGGGCGCGGCATGCGCCTGCCGGTGCGGGAGGACGGCCTCCGCTGTCGCGACGCCAATGTCAACACGCTGACCGTCGTCGCCAGCGAGTCGTTCGCCGACTTCGCGCGGCAGTTGCAGACGGAATTGCGGGACGAGTGCGGCGTGAATTTCGAAGGCCGCATTCTCAACAAACGCGAGCGCCGCGTGGTCCGCTTGAAGAAGCAGCGCCTGATGGATCCGGATTTCCAGATTCTTTGGGACAAGATCAAGCACAAGACCCGCTATGCAGTGCATTTCAGCACCGCAGACGTGGTGAAGCGGGCGGCGGGAGAACTGCGCTCCATGCCCGCGGTCCAATCTCCGTTCATCCAGGTGACAAAGGCCCAAGTGGGCATTTCCACGAAGGAAGGCGTGACCATTCAAGAAACTGCCTCAGCATTCAAGGCGGTCGAACGCCAGGCACCCATACCCGACTTGATCGGCTACCTGCAGCGCGAGACGGAAATGACGCGTTCGACGCTCGCCGCCATCCTGTTCGAGTCGGGCCGGCTCGGCGAGGTGATGCGCAATCCGCAGCAGTTTCTCGACCAGGCGGTGGCAGCGATCCTGCATACGTTGCACGAATTGATGGTCGACGGGATCAAATACGAGAAGATCGCCGGGCAGGCCTACGAAATGATGCTTTTCGAGATGCAGGAGCTTGAATGCTACGTCTCGCGTCTGGTGACCGTGCAGAACGGTCTCTACGAGGCGGTCGAGTTCGAGTCCCAAATCGAGGCGGATTTCGCCCGGCAATTGGACGCGCGAAAAGACATCAAGCTGTTCTTCAAGCTCCCGGACTGGTTCAAGATCGACACCCCGCTTGGCACCTACAACCCCGACTGGGCAATCGTGAAGGAAGAGGCCGATGGGAAGAACAAAGTCTATCTCGTCCGCGAAACAAAATCGGGGCCAACTTGGCTTGATATCCCGAAGCCGGAACGCGACAAGATCCGTTGCGGGCAAGCCCACTTCAGCACTTTGGATGTGGATTATGCCTGGGTGACTTCCGCGTCCCAAGTTTGACCGGCAGAACAGCACCAGGACGGCACCGCTTTACCCGAAGTAGTCCGGTTCGTTGCAGGGCTTCCACTTGATGTTACAGCCGATGCTCGGCTTCTGGTCGGCGGCCGGCATGTGCCCGGCCAGCAGGGCGTCGCACGCCGTGCGCAGATCGGCGCCGGTCACCGGCAGGCCGTTTCCGGGGCGGCTGTCGTCGAACTGGCCGCGGTAGACGAGCTGGCGGGTGCGGTCAAAAACGTAGATATCGGGCGTGCAGGCTCTGGTTTCAACCGCAGATAGCGCAGAGCAGAGGAGAATAGCCCGCCCTCCGCGGATGGCCCATAGCGGCTCCGCCGCAACCGAATGCGACAATGAGATTGCGCCCACGAATCGACACGAATCTGCACGAATGGACGGACGAAGGAATTCGTGCCCATTGGTGCCTGCCGGCCATAGGCTTGGCGACGGCTGGTGCATTCGTGGATCTGCTTTGGTCCGGTGAAGAACGCACGCAGCAACTCACCTGCCTCGCGGCATAGCGAGACCGTGCAAGAAAAAGAGGGTTTCAGGAGATAGCAGCGCACGGATGGCAATGCGCGAGGATTTGTGGCGCGGCCGATGGCGTTTTTTGGTTTTCGTCTGCCGGTTTTCGGGTTGAATGCTCCCCGCAAGCCGTGCGCCGCAACCCAATCGGCAATCGTCAGTCGAAGATCTTCAATCGGAAATCAAAAATCCCATGCCCTCCGTTCCCGGTCTCCGCAGTCCCCATGCCAGGGTCGGCCGCCTCGTCTACTTCGGCCGGATGCTCGACAAGATCCGCCTTCACGCCGAAAGCAGGCTCCCTCCCGACTACGTCGCCAACCTCGGCGACACTTCCAACTTCAACTTCTTTGACGCCCGGTGCTGCCGTTTTCTTGGCGTGAAGTACGCTGACGTCGTTGTCCGCGCGCTTGAAGGCGGCGACGACGAGGAGGTTCTCGCCTGGTGCGAAGCCCGGGGCACTGCGCGCACCGACGAGGAATGCCAGATCTGGAACGCCTTCATGATGAAGATCGGCTGGCGCGACAACGCGGCGCCCAGGCTGAAGGAACGCGCCCGGCAGTACGGACTCGCGGGCAGACCGGTCGAAACCTTCTTCGACCTGATCGACTACGACGAGGGTCGCGATCCGGCGGCGACACAGCCGTGGCAGTAGGAAGCTGGCGGCCGCAGAGGCCGCCAGCTTCCTTCGGGAAATTGGCAGGAGCCATTTCCCCTTCTCGAAAAAATGGAGGGCGCTGCGCGTGTTGAGCCTGGTCGAACCGCGCCGCCGGTGCCGATCACGGACTGGAGGCGAGGGACCGCAGCCCTCCAGGGAAGCATCTCTACAGCCGGGTTGGTGAGTCCCGTAGGGGCGCAGGCTTGCTGCGTCCCTTTGAAGGGCGCAACCAGCCTTCGCCAAGGCCATGGCAGGGCGCGACAAGTTCGCGCCCCTACCTTTGGTTATATGGGCGCAGGCTTGTTCGTTCGACAGGCTCATCCGTTCGACGGGTTCGACAGGCTCACCGCGAGCAGGCTCAGGTGAAGTCGAGGGGCTGCGCCCCTTTGAAAAGATTCCACCCACGAATACACACGAATCTGCACGAATGGGCAGATGCAGGAGCTCGTGGCAATTGGTGTGCATTCGTGGGCTCCAAACGGGTCATGCTACGGCATGGCAGGCCAGCCTTCGCCGAGGCTACGGCATGGCAGGCAAGTTCGCGCCCCCTGCCTTTGGTTGCGGCGGAGCCGCGCCAGCTCATCGGTGGTTCAGCACGGAGGCCGGCCTCAACCCTGGAATGCGAACGCCGGCACGCCGCGCGTTCCCGGCTTCACCCGGAAAAGGCATCCGGCCAGCGGTTGCGCGGCCATCTGTTCCTTGCTGAAGTTCTCCCGGGCCGACGTGATGAAAAGCGTGTCGAGTTCCGGTCCGCCGAAAGCGCAGGACGTCACGCGCGCAACGGGCAGGCGGAGGGTCCGCAGGAGCTCCCCGGTCCGCGGATTCCAGCGCGTCACCGCCCAGCCTTCATACATCGCGATCCACAGCATGCCCTCGGCATCGAGCGTCGAACCGTCCGGGCACCCGTTTCCCGGCAAAATCGAGATCACCGTGCGGCGGTTGGCGATCGCGCCCGTGGCGTCGTCGTAGTCAAAGGCGTCCACCCGCTGCAGCGGCGTGTCGATGAACCAGAGCGTGCGGCGGTCGGGACTCCACGCGATCCCGTTCGACGTGCCGACGCCGCGCGCCATCACGTGCACAACGCCGTCCGCGTCGAGCCGGTACAGCCGGCCCAACGGTTTCGGGCCCTTCACGAGCGCCATCGTGCCCGCCCAGAAGCGTCCGGACGGGTCGCATTTGCCGTCGTTGAACCGGACGATCGCGGGGTCGTGTTCCGGCGGGCGCGGCCACAGCTCCAGGCTCCCGTTCTCCGGATCCAGGGAGGCAAAACCCCCGTGCACCGCAAGCATGAGGCCGCCGCGCGCGCGCGGCACGACCGTGCCGACCTTCCGCCCGACATCGCAGGCACGGTTCTCTCCCGTGGCCGGATCGTAGGTGAAGACCCTCCCCCCCTCGATGTCGACCCAGTGCAGGCGCTGCGCCGCCGCGTTCCAGATCGCGCCCTCCCCGAGCTCCGCCGGGGCGACGGGCACTTGTTCAACTTCGCCGGTTTCGGCCATGGCACCGAGAACGTTGCCCCGCCGCCGCTCAAGGCAATCTTCTTTCTCGGCCGTGATCATCCGGGCCGGAGGCTGTGCGCCGGCGCGGGACAGGGATTATGGGGACCGGTTCACGATCGGGCCGTTTGAACCCGATTTCGTGGAAATCAAACAGGCGCTGGCGACGGGGTCGCGGCAGGCCGGAAGATCGCCAGGGGATTCCCGGTCTGGAAGGAATTGTCCGGGCGCAGGCCTGCCCGTTCGACGGGTTCGACAAGCTCACCGCGAGCAAGCTCAGGATGACCCGTAGGGGCGCAGGCTCGCTGCGCCCTGCGGAAACGGGAATCAACAGAAGGGCGCAGGCAAGACTGCGCCCCTACGGGACACCGATGGCAGAGCAAGGTTTCCCGGTTTCCAGGTTTTCCGATTCCTCGATTTGCAGCGCTGCGCCTCTGCGGATGCCCTGTAGAATCGTCGTTCAACCGACTTCCCGGGCAGCCTTTATTCAGCACCTCATTGGCCCCCGCGCATGCCAAGGGTGGAGGTCATCCGCTCATCACCGCCGTCTCCGCGGTGCGCGCGGGCGCCTGCCGGCGGGCGCACCGGATTCGCCCCGGGCCGGAGGTTCCGCCGACAGATTCTCCTCCTCCTTCTTCTCCGGGAACTTCGAGGCCCTGGCATTCAGCCACAGCTGCCCCCTGGCGTTCCGGCTGAGCCAGAGGATCTCGCCGGCGTGCTCGACAAACACCGGCTTCTCGCGCGCCTTCTCCGGCACCTTCAGCCCGGCGCCTGCCAGCGCGGCCAGCAAATCGTCCGTGCTCCTGCCCTGTTTTTCCGCGATGCGTCCGAGTTCCTCCGCGACGCCGCCGCGTTTGGTTTCCGTCAACAGGAGCCTCGCGGCTGCGAGCGGCGAAGCCTCCGCCTGAGCCGCCGGCGGAACTTCGGCGGGCGGCGGAGCCGGCGGGAGAGTGTCGGCGGGCCGCGCTTCGGCTGACGCAGCCGCAACCGCCTCCGGCTTCGTTTCGGCCGGAGGCTCTGCCGCCCCGGGCGCAGGCTGCAGAACCGGCTCCGGCGCGGGACCGGCGGCAGGCGGCGGCGGGACTTCATCGCGCTTTTCGCGCGCATTGATCCACACCTGTCCCGTCTTGTCCCGGTTGAGCCAGTAAACCAGCGGTCCTATCCCGACGGACGCAGGCTTCTCGTTCGGGCGCGAAGGCAGGGCGAGGCCGAGCGCCTCAAAAGCCGCCTCCAGCGCCCGCGGCTCGGTCCGGAACGCCCGCGCAAGATAGCTGACGCTGCCGGACAGTCCTCCGCCATGGCGGTTGCGCCGCATCGCAGGCCGCAGGCGGTCCAGCAACTCCGGCCCCCCGGGCAGCGGACCGGCGGCATTCGACGCCGGCGGCGGTGCGGAAGGCGCGGCGGCGGCCGGCGCCAGCGGCTCCACCGTTTTCTCCGGAGGCTCCGTCGCTTTCTCCACTGGCGGGGCGTCCTCCACCGGCGGGGCGTTCTCGACCTGCGGTTTCACGCCGGCCGGCTTTTCCTCCGGCGGGGTCTCGGGAGCCACGCGCTGCCCGTGCACCGGCCGGAACATCGCCCGCAGCTTTTCGCGCGTGTTGATCCAAAGCTGGCCGCGGTGGTTCAGGTTGAGCCAGTAAAGATCGCCATCGTATTCAAGATACACGGGCTGGTCCTTGGCGCTCGCGGGAATCGTGAAACCGCACTCCTTCAGCGCCTCGATCAGGTCCGTCTCGGTCTGCTCGAACTTCTTCGCAAGGTATTCGACGCCCACGGCCATGCCCGGCCCACGCTGGTTCCGGCGCATGTGGGGACGGATCGCTTCGAAGAACGTCGGCAGATCCTCATCGTTCTCCAGGTCGTCAAACTCGTCCGCGCCCCCGGCTTCCTCCTCCTCCTCGCCCCCGGACACAGGGCGCAGGGATTCTTCACGCGAGAGGAGGGATTCCCGCCTCTCCTCGGCCTCGGCATGGAGCTCATCGACGTTGGGCGCGGCGGCCGGCCGGTCCCCCTGAGGCGCCGGGATCGCGCCGGGTTTCGCCGCGGGCGCCCCCGCACCCGGCGTTGTTTCGACCACCCAGTCGCGCATGACCGGCCGGCGGGCGAGTCCGTTGAAGGCCAGCGGATTGTCCGGACGTGTTTGAAAATGGATGATCTCCCATTCCTCCTTGCCGAGGAGGTTGAGATGCTGCTCGAGCAGCGGCAGCGACCCGAAGCCCAGCGATCCGCTGGTGATGATCTTGTATTCCCAGTTTGGCATGGATAACGAAAAGGAACTCAATCCATCCCAGAACCGTGGGGCAAAGCCGAGCCAAAAGTGCGCACCCGGCTGGAGGGCGCCACATCTCCCGATCGCCGGTGGCGCGAGTGGCATGGGCGGCCTGCCCGCCGTCTCGTCCTCCGCAGCCTTGGCGAAGGAGGAAGCCTCCGGCGAAGGCCGGGTCTTGCCCCTGTTGCCTGGCGCGCGTCCACGGGCAAGATGTCCGTGCCACAACTGCGCGCGCCAGACGCCACCGTCAATCGGCAGATGCACCCGCTGGAGGGCTCAGCGGGATGAGCGGCTAACGACCTGCAGGTGCAGGCGCCCGGAAGAAGCGGTGGTTCACGGGGCGGCGCTGCTCCGGGGTCAGCGGCGGCAACTCCGGCAGGGCGTCGGCGCGGAGCATCCCAAGCTGTCTGCGGCAGAGCGCGCGAAAATCATCCCAGCGCGCCGCGAGCGCGGGCCCCGCGGGGGCCGCCGCCTCCGCGAGGCTCAGCGAGGGAGCGTGGGCCACCGTGCGCAGCAGGCTGCGCCACTCGGTCAGCAGGCGGTCAATGTCCCCGCGCCCGGCAAACTCGCTTGCGGCCGCGAGCTCGCCGCGCCGGGCCTTTTGCTCGATCAACGCGCGCACGATCTCGTCCGCCCCGCAGCCGTATTGCGGCGGCAGCCCGTGATCGAGCCAGCCCCCGGCCGTGAACCGCCGGTAGGTCTGCTCGCACACGCGCGCGAGGCGCCCCAGCCTGCGCGGGTTGGTGCCCGAAAAACGGTCCCCCGCGAAAAGATTGGCGCAATCGAAGACCAGGTCATCCAGGGGATACCGGACATCATCGAGCGCGGCGGCGAGCGCCAGCCCTTCCGGCCCAATGAAGAAGGAGACAATTTCGCCCCGCGGCGTCAGCAACAACGACCGGTCCAGGAGTCCGAGCCGCTGCCACTGCCACAGGAGGGTCGGCTGCGGGCTGAGCGCGAGGCATTCGTCGCGCAACACACAGGACCTGCAGGCGGGAAAGGGGTTCTTCAGCCGGCGCACCAGACGGGCGCGACCGGTGTCCGTGCGCTGCCCGCACGGCAGCTCCGCGCCTGCGCGGCGCGCGGTCGCCTCCACTCCCAGCATGAGCGGTTCCAGCGCGAAGAAACGGCCCGCGGCCACGCCGGTGACCCCGGTTGCGCTGCGGCCGGAACGGAGCTGGCGCAGCATGAAGGCCCAGGGCAGCGGCGCGGCCCGTTTGAGCCGCAGCGGCTGCGCGCGCCGCAGCCGCGGAGCGCTGCCGGAGCAAAGGACAAAGCCCGCTTCATCGAGGCCGCGCCGGCCCGCCCGCCCGATCATCTGCAGCAATTCGTGGGGCTCGATCTCGTGCTCCAGCTGGTTGAACCGGTAGCTCGACGCGGTTATGAGCACGGACCGCAGGGAGAAATTGATTCCGGCGCTGAGTCCCAGCGTGGCGACGACCGCGCGGAGCTGCCCCGCCTTGGCCAGGGGCTCGATGATGCCGGCCCGCTGCGCGTAGGTCAGCCCGCTGTGATGGTAGGCCACCCGCTGCTTCAAAACCTTCGCGAGCGGCGGGCCGAGGATGTTCTCCTGCTCCGGCGTGAGCGGGAGCGGATCGGCGAGCGGCAGCTCGCGCGCGAACTGACGGGCCAGACGTTCGGCGTCCTGCCGGTGCGGCGCGAACACCAGCACGGGGCCCAAGCCTTCACGCAACGCGCCCGCCACCCGCCGGCTCCAGAATCCCTCGATGCTCCGCGGCAGGCCGTGAATCAGGTCGTCAACCTCCACCTCTTCGAGCGGCACCGGACGATCCCGATGCTGGATGATCTCCACGTCCCGGCCGAGGCGCTGCAGCCAGCTTACGACCTCCTCCGGGTTGGCCACGTTTCCGCTGAGCAACAAGAGCTGCACGGTCGGAGGCACCGACAACAGAACGCCTTCGTAGTGGTTGCCCCGGTCAGGATCGGCCAGCCACTGATACTCGTCCACAACCAGCAACCGGAAAGGCTGGCCGCCATCGATGGGAAACCCGTCCGCCGAAGTCGCTCCGGGCGCCGGCTCCACGTCCCGCACCCGCCCCTGCACCTCCTGGAAACAACCCTGCACCGCCTCCAGCGTCGCCACAACCACAGGCGCATCCGGGGCGATCGTGACATCCCCGGTCATGATCCCCGTCCGCCAGCCCCGGGCCCGCCACTCTGCGAATTTGTCGTTTGCAAGCGCACGCGTGGGGACGGTGAAAAGGGAACGCCGGGAAAAGCCCGTCTGCTCCACCCACCGCTCGAAGACATAGGTTTTCCCCGCGCCCGTCGGAGCGTCTATCACCACGTCTTTTCCGGCTGTCAGCGCCTGAATCGCCCCGGCCTGCCAACGGTCCGGCAGCATCAGCCTCTGCAAACCTTCGAGCGCGCCAATCCTCACGCCCGAACCGTAGACCGCGAATCAATGCCGTCAATCACGCTCTGAACATCGCCCAAAGTCAGCGGTTGACACCGCTAATAAAAACGTTTGTTTGAAACGATCGTTCTCCTGGTCCATGGAATCAAAACCCACTCGCGACAGGATATTGGACGCCGCCGAGCGCGTGTTCGGGGAATATGGTTTTCCGAATGCGTCAATGCGGCGGATCACGGACGAAGCCGGGGTGAATCTCGCTGCGGTCAATTACCATTTCAGGTCAAAGGCAGAGTTGTATAAAGAACTATTGCATGGTGGCTTAAGGAAGATCGACGAAGAGAGAATGATTCTTCTGAATCAAGCTGAGCAGTTGGCTGGAGAGCAACCCGTGCCAGTCCGCTCCATTCTCGAGACATTCATCCGTCCGATGCTCCGTCATGCGGCAACCCGCCCTGCGGGGGGAGTTCATTTCCTCTGTTTGGTCAACCGCGAGCTGATCGATCCCCAGCCATTCATGATGGCCGGGATCATGCTGGAATTCGAACCGCTGATCGAACGCTACACCCGCGTGTTGGCCCACGCGCTTCCGAACCTGCCGCCCGCAGAACTGTCTTGGAGGATGCAATTCACCATCGGGGGGATACTCCACGCAGTTGCGCGCAAGGGCGATCGGGCGTTCATCCCGGGCGGGTTGTGCCAGGAGAACGACCTCGATGGCTGCGTTCACCGGCTGATCGATTATTGCGCAGCCGGACTCGAGGCGCCTCCTTCGGCGTCTGCCGTGAACCTGGCGCACTGATTTTAACCAGACGGCGTTTCCGGCGTTGTTTGCCGGACAGCGGACGGGCTCCTGCGCCCGCGAACCGGAGCGAACCGGCTCCCCGGAATGCGGGCGGCCGTGGATCGTCTTTCCCGCATTGAAAGCGGGCCTGAAGGGCGCGGAGAATTGCAGGGCCATGAACCGGGTCCGGTGTGTATTTAAAACACTGCTACGCGCGCCGCCCCCATGCGGCGCCGCGCACGCGCGCACCGGCACAGCCGCCGCCGCCCGGATGCTCAACGGCCCGGATCCCGGCCGGTCCCGGGCCGCCCCGGTAAAGGCCACGTCAAGATGACGCGGGGCCCGGCCTGCAACGTGAATACACTTGCCGCGGATGCGGCGCCGGTTACCTCTGGCAGGCGCAGCTTCGCTATGATCGGACCCCCCCCCAGAGCCTTGGTGAAGTTCGTCGGCAGCGTGCTTTCCGCCCGCATGAGACGCCGTCTGCGGGACGGGGATCGCGGTCATGCGGCGCAGCAGAATGCTCTCAAGTTTCTCCTCGACCGCTTGGCGACCGCGGAGGCCGGGCGCGCGGCCGGCATCGAGGCGGGCATGTCTTACGAGGCGTTCAGCGCCCGCGTTGCGCTGCGAACCTACGAGTCATTTGCTCCCTACGTGGAGCGCATGAAGGCCGGCGAGCCCGGCGTCCTCTGGCCGGGCCGCTGCGCCTTTTTTGCGGTTTCGGCAGGCACAACGATGGGGCCGGCCAAATTCCTGCCTGTGACCCCGGAGATGATCGGGCATTTCCGCAAGGCCAGCCTCGACTCCCTTTTTTACTACACTGCCCGTGTCGGGCGGACGGACGTGCTTCGCGGCCGGCATTTGTTTATTGGCGGCAGCACCGCACTCAGCCGGATTGAAGCCGGCAAGGCGGATTCGCCCTGCGCCGGCTCCCTGGGTGGCATTGCAGCGCTGAACCTTCCGCGATGGGCGGTGAAACATTTCTACGAGCCCGGCGCCGGGCTCGCGGAGATGAGCGACTTTGAGGAGAAGATCCGGGCCATCGCCGGGCGCACCCGGGGTTGTGACATCACCATGATCGCCGGCATTCCCTGGTGGGTCTTGATTCTGGCAAAGGCTGTGCGCGCCCAAGTGGGGGCCGGGAAGTCCGCCGGCCCGCCGCTAACGACCATCTGGCCGCACCTGGAGTGCCTGGTCCACGGTGGCGTCCCGATCGGGCCGTTCGCCGGCGAACTCCATGCAACTCTGGGTCCGGCGGTCAATTTCCACGAGGTCTACCCGGCGTCCGAGGGATTCATTGCCGCCCAGGATGCCGACCCGGCCGCCGGCCTGCGGTTGATGGCCGACGCAGGCTTGTACTTCGAATTCCTGCCAATGACCGCGTTTGACGAGCGCAATCTCGCCAATCTGGGCAGGAAAACCGTGCCGCTCGAAGGCGTGGAGATCGGAGTCAACTACGCCCTCTTGCTCACGACGCCCGCCGGGCTGTTCCGCTATGTCCCCGGCGATATCGTGCGATTCATCTCGACCGACGTTCCCCGGCTGGTCTACGTCGGCCGCACCGGTCTTCAGCTCAGCGCCTTCGGCGAACATGTCACCGAGAAGGAGATCACCGATGCGCTCGCGCTCATTTGCCAGCGGCACGGGTGGAACATCGTGGATTTCCATGTGGCGCCCGTGTTCGCCGGAACGCTGACCGGACAGATGCGCGGGTGCCATGAGTGGTGGATTGAGCTGAAAGCCCCGACGATTGAGACGCCGACCGCCAATTCCATCAGCCCGGAGCTCGACCTTGAACTCATGCGGCGCAACGACGACTACGCAGCAAGGCGCAAAAGCCGCAGCCTGGAGGCGCCGACCATCCGGCTCGTGATGCCCGGCGTGTTCGAGCAGTGGTTGAGAAAAAACAACTGGTGGGGTGGTCAGCACGGAATACCGCGGTGCCGCTCCGACCGCCAGGTGGCCGATCAGTTGGCGGAACTGTCCCGGTTCTACGTCGAGGCGCCGCCGCCCTACATGGTGCGCCGGTAGCCCGCGTTTCCGCGTCTTTTCCAGTCCCGGCCGCCGCCGTCACTCTCCGGCCGGAATCGTCATGCCTGCGGAGCCCGCAGAATATGTGGGCTGGGGTCCCGTGCCGCCGAGCTTGGGGAGCAGATCGCGGGTGGAGATTGCCGCGACCCCGAGAAAGCCGATTCCTTTGACGAGAAGGACAATGGCAATGAGCAGCATTCCCTCCCTCTGAAAATAGGCGGCCCCGGCCAGCATGCAGACTCCGAGCGTCACCTCACCGCACAGCGTGGTGGTGAACCGCATCCGGGCGCCGATCCCCAAAAGCCCGCCGTCGACCTCCGCGGCCCTGGCGCCGCCCTTCGGGGTGCGGATGAACTCGCCGCCGTTGGACAGCATGCCCTCGACCACCGCGATGCAGCCGGTCACGCTCATCGCCAGGCCGAATGCCATCACCACCGGCGCCGCCAGGAGCCAGACGAGCCCTCCGAGCCATTCACGCCGGCGGAAATACTGCCCGGTGACGTAGAGGGCCATGGTCGCCGCCCCCAGCAGGGTGATCGTGATGGGGTTGACCAGCCACCACAGGCGGCTGGACTGTGTCTCAATGACCAACAGGCACGGCACCAGAAGCGCCACAAACAGGATGAGGAGCGGATGCACCAGCCCGGTGATCAAATGGTTGACCGCCTCGCGCTTCACCCGCGCCGGCACAGGGCTGACAAGGATCCGGCGGAGCAGCTTGCGGGCAACCTGAATCCCCCCCTTCGTCCAGCGCCCTTGTTGCGATTTGAATGCCGTGAGGCTCTCCGGAAGCTCCGAGGGGACCGGATAGTCGTCGCGGTACACCAGTTTCCAGCCGCGCAGTTGCGCGCGATAGCTGATGTCGAGATCCTCGGTGACCGTGTCGTCCGTCCAGCCTCCCGCGCCCTCCAGCGCGCTGCGCCGCCAGATTCCAGCCGTGCCGTTGAAGTTGAAGAAAAGCCCGCTCGCATGGCGCGCCGTCTGTTCGATGATGAAATGGGCGTCGAGAAACACCGCCTGAAAGCGGGTCAACAGGCTGGAGTCGCGATTTGCAAAATCCCAACGCGCCTGCACCACGGCCACGCGGGGATCAGCAAAATGGGGAATCAGGACCTCCAGGAAATCGGGCGCCGGCCGGAAATCCGCATCAAAGACGGCGAAAAAGCCCGCGTCACTCTGCCGCATCCCCGCCGTCAGGGCCCCCGCTTTGTAGCCGCCCCGGTCGGCGCGCCGCAGATGGCGGCATCGCCGCGCGCGCCGGGGATGCGCGGCAAGCCATTCCTCGATCACATCAGGCGTGTGATCGGTCGAGTCGTCGAGGATCTGGATCTCGATCCTGTCCTCGGGCCAGCGAAGCGCGGTGACGCAGTCGAGCAGGCCCGAAACGACCAGCGGCTCATTGTACACCGGGCATTGCACGCAAACCAACGGCAGCGGCCCTTCCCAAGCGGGCGCAGCCGGCGTTCCCCGGCGACAGCAGCGCGCATACAGCCACAGGATCTTCAGCCGGTGCGCGGCAAAGAAGATCAGTCCGGTCAGCGTCAGCGCATAAACTGACAGCAACACGGAGGCCATGCATCAAAAAGCCTCGCCTGAGCGTTCAGGTCAAGGCCGCAAATGACTTGCGGCGCGATGCCCGCCGGCCCCATGCCTCCGGCCGCAATGAAGCCCGCTCACACGGGCTGCGCTTCGGAGGAGGGATCGCTCGCCAGCGTTTCAATGAATTTCTTCATCGCCGGGGTCAGCACACGACCTTTGCGGTGCAGGATTGCGAGCGGACGGGTGAACTCCCTGCCCTTGAAATGGATCGCCGCAAGCGTCCCCTGCTTCACCTCCTGCAGCACCGTCGCAAGCGGCACCACGGCAACACCCGCGTCAATTTCCACCGCGCGTTTCACGGTCTCGATGTTGTCAAACTCCATCACCGACTCGATCTCGATCCGGTTCTCCCGAAAGATCTGGTCGACCGCCTTGCGCGTCGGAATGTCGGGGTCGAAACCGATGAATTTGTGCCCCGCCAGCGCCTGGAGCGAAACTTCCCCGCCCTTGGCCAGCTGATGGCTCGGATGCGCGATGAGCACAAGGTGATCGTTCCGGAAAGGAATCACCTCGATCTGGCGCATCTTCACGGGGAAGGCGACCAGGCCGAAATCGACTGAGTTGTGGAGGATGTCCTCGTACACGAGGTTCGAGCGGCGGTATTCCACCCGGACGTTCACCGAGGGGTATTCGTGCAGGAACTTCTTGATGAAGGGCGGCAGCTCGTGGAGGCCTATCGAATAGATCGTTGAGATGCGGATCGTGCCGCTGATCACCTTCTTCATCTCCTGCAACTCGCTCACGAGCTTCTCGTATTGGTGCAGGATCTCCTTCGCCGCCTCATAGACGCGAATCCCCTCCCGGGTCAGCTGAAACTGCTTCTGGCTGCGGTCGACCAGCAGCATCTTGAAATGCCGCTCCATCGCACGCGCCTGTTGACTCACCGCCGACTGTGTGATGCCGTTCAACTTCGCCGCTTTTGAGAAGCTTTTGGTCTCAACGAGGTCGGCGAAGATTTTGAAATTCTCCACTTGCATGGTAAGGGATCTTCCCAGGGGGCATTATCAAGCGCACTAATTGGCGCGCAATCTTTTAAGTAGGCTCCTTAATGTTTATCAACTATGAAACTTTTAGGGAGCATGCCGACGCCGTGCGCGACAGGATTGCGGAAGCGTGCCGGGAGGCCGGGCGGGATCCTTCGGAAGTGCGCCTGCTGGCGGTGACCAAGACCCAGCCTCCGGAGGCGGTGGAATATGCCGCCCGCTACGGGCTCCACGCGGTCGGCGAGAACCGCGTCCAGGAGGCCCTCGGCAAACAGGCGCAATGCCCGGCGGCGATCCGTTGGGAGCTCATCGGACATCTCCAATCGAACAAGGCGGCGCTTGCCGCCGCCCATTTTGACCGCGTGCAGAGCGTCGACAGCGTGAAACTCCTGACGCTCCTCAACCAGGCGGCGGGCGGAAAGGGACGGCGCCTTCCGGTGCTCCTGCAGATCAATGCCCGGAATGATCCGGACAAGTTCGGCGCGGAGCCGGCCGAAGCGCTTCCCCTGCTGCAGGCCGCCCTGGCCCTGCCCCACCTCCAGGTCGACGGCCTGATGACGATCGCCCCTCTTTCGGACGATCCCGCGGTGGCCCGGCGCACCTTCGCGGCGTTGCGCAAGCTGCGGGATGAACTGGCGGACCGGACCGGGGCGCCCTTGCGCGAACTCTCCATGGGCATGACCGGCGACCTGTCCGCAGCCGTGGCCGAGGGAAGCACGCTTGTGCGCGTCGGCACCGCGCTTTTCGGCCCCCGCGGCAGCCCTTGATCCTCCGGTCTGGCCCGGGTGCCGCCGGACCCGGCGGCCCAGCCGGCTTGCCTTTCTGCCGGAAAACGGGAATCAAGCAGGGTTGATTGAATCCCACCGATTCCGTTTACACGCAGGCCGATCTGGAACGCTGGTCATGGCCCGGCACCGCGCTGGCGGTCCTGGGGCACCCGGTCGGACACTCCCTCAGCCCGGCGATGCACAATGCGGCCCTGGCCGCGATGGCCCGCGACCAGGGGAAGTTCGCCTCGTGGCGGTATTTCATGTTCGACGTCCCGCCGGACGACCTGCCCGGCGCGCTCGCTCTTTTCCACCGGCGCGGTTTTCTCGGGCTCAACCTCACCGTGCCGCACAAGGTCATCGCATTCGACCAGGTCGCCGAGGTGGATCCCGCGGCGCAGCCGGTCGGAGCGGTGAACACCGTGCGCCGGCTGGACCGCGGCTGGCGCGGCTGCAACACCGACGGCCTCGGCCTCGCCTGTGGATTGCGCGAGGACCTGGGCGCCGCCCTGAAGAACGCCCACGTGATCCTGCTCGGCGCGGGCGGCGCCGCCAGGGCCGCCGCGGTGCAGTGCCTCCAGGATCATTGCGCATCGCTCTGGATCGCCAACCGCACCGCCGCCCGCCTCGATGCCCTGCTCGCGGTTCTGCGTCCGCTGGCGGGCGAAATGGTTTTGCACGGGTTTGACCCGCAATCGCCCCCGGCCGGACTTCCCGCGGGCGCGCTGGTCATCAACGCAACGGCCGCCGGCCTGCGCGCCGGGGATCCGCCCCCGGTCGACCTGACGCGGATCCCGAGGCCGGCCGGCGTCTATGACATGATCTACAATCCCCCGGCGACACCGCTGCTGCGCCAGGCCGCCGGGCTGGGGCTGCGGCACGCCAGCGGACTCTCGATGCTGGTCCACCAGGGGGCGCGGGCCCTCGAAATCTGGACGGGGTCGTCCGTTCCGGCGCCCGTCATGATGCGCGCGGCACAGGCCGGCCTGACGGCATCCGGCTGATTGCCCGTCGGGCTGCCGCAGGCCATTTGGTCAGGTGCAGGGCCGCCCAGCGGCGATGGGTTGACTTTCAGGCGGTGCCCCACCGCAATCGGGCCGTTCAATGCCTGACTACGCCGCATTCTCCGCCGCGTTCCCGTGGTTCTTCCCCTCCGTGGTTTTTGTGTTCGGCGCCTGCATCGGAAGCTTCCTCAACGTCTGCATCTACCGCATCCCGGCCGGGCAGTCCGTTGTGGCGCCCGGATCCCATTGCGCGTGCGGCGCACCGATCCGGTGGTACGACAACGTGCCGATCCTGAGCTGGTTCATTTTGCGCGGCCGGGCCCGCTGCTGCGGCCGCCCCTTCAGCTTCCGATATCCCTGCATCGAGGCCCTGACGGCGGCGTTGTTCACCGCGTGCTGGCTCTCGTTCCCCCATACCAAGGCATTGTGCGGCATGGTCCTGTGCTCCGCCTTGATCGCGGCCACGTTCATTGATCTGGACCACATGGACATCCCCGACGTTTTTTCGCTCGGGCTCGGCGTGGCGGGAATCGCGCTCTCGTGCGCACTGCCCGCACTCCACGGACGGGAACATGAGCTGTATGTGATCGCGAGCGTGCGATCCGGATTCGACGGCATCACCGGCATGTTCGTGGGATCGGGCCTGGTCTTGTGGATCGCGCTCCTGGCCGAGCTCGTGCTGAAAAAGGAGGCGATGGGATTTGGGGATGTGAAGTTTGTCGGGGCGATCGGAGCGTTCACCGGCTGGCAGGGTGCGGTGTTCGCGGTTTTCGGCGGCGCCGTCATCGGCACCCTGTGGTTCGCGCTGGCCCTGCTCGGGCACGGCCTCGCTGGCAGGCGCGCTCCCGCACCGGCGCCGGAGGCCGCGCAGGCGGATGCGGAGGCGGCAGGAAAAACGGATGCACCCGCCGCGGGGGCCGGGCCGGTTGGATTCGGGGTGCAGGTACCGTTTGGACCGATGCTCGCGGCCGCGGGACTTCTTTATTTTCTCGCGGTCCACCGGTGGGTGGACGCCTATTTCGCGCGCCTCGCCGAGCTGGTTTAGCGGGACTCCATCGTTCCCGTCCAGGCCGTCTCCGCCGGTGGCATGAATTCATCCCGGTCATGAAGTCCCTCTCCAGATCAGGCGCCGGCCCGCGCTGGCGGCGGCTGCCGGCTTCCCTCCTCGCCCTTCCGGCGGCCATGTTCATCGGAAGCGCCGCCTTCGCCATGAATGCCTCCCTCCAAGATGGTATCTTGAGCCTGGATGGCCGCCCGGTGCTGTCCGACGTGCCGGCGGCCTTTTCCGTCGTCGCAGATGATTCGGGCGCCGGCGTGTTCCTGCGGCTGTCCGCCGAAAAACCGGGTTCGTTCATCCAGTCAGCGCTCGGGGTCATCGCCGGGCTCCGGCGGTTCACCAGCTGTCACCGGTATGAGCCGTTCTGGATGCGGCCCGCGGCCGGCTCGACCTGCGCCGCGGTGCAGCCTGAGACGCAGTGGCTGCTCGCCGAGACCGAATCCGGCGGGTGCGTGATGCTGGTGCCGTTGATCGATGGCGCCTTTCGGTTTTCGCTGGGCGGCAGTTCGTCAGGGCTCAGGCTGGCGGGCGAAACGGGCGATCCCTTCACGGTGGGCGCCGGCGGCGTGGCCCTGTTCGTCGCGACCGGCCGCGATCCCTACAAGCTGGCTGCAGCGGGTGCGCGAGCCGTGGTGGCGCGCCTCGGCACGACCCGGCTCCGCCGGAACAAACCGCTGCCCGACTTCACCGACCGCTTCGGCTGGTGCACCTGGGACGCATTCTACCAGGAAGTCTCGGCGGAAAAGGTCCGCAGCGGACTGGAGTCGTTCGCCGCGGGGGGCGTTGAGCCGCGGTTCCTGATTCTCGACGACGGCTGGCAATCGACGAAGGTCGAGCCCACCGGGGAGGTGCGGCTCGTTTCGTTCGCGCCCAACGAGCGCTTTGGCGGCGATCTTTCCGCCACCGTGCGCCTCGCCAAGACGGAGTTCAAGATCCGCACGTTTCTCGTGTGGCACGCGCTGAACGGCTACTGGGGGGGCGTGGATGGCGGAGCACTGCCCGGCTACGACGTTCTGGACGTGGCGCGCTCGTACGGACCCGGCATCCTCCAACACGAGCCGGGGATGAATGTCGAGTATTGGGGCCCGCTCGCGGGCCTTGTTCCGGCGGGGCAGATCGGGCGGTTCATGGACGACTACCATCGCCTTTTGCAGGCGGAGGGCGTGGACGGCGTCAAGGTGGACAACCAGGCGGTCATCGAAAGCCTCGCTTCGGGCCAGGGCGGGCGGGTGGCGCTCACCCGCGCCTACCGCAAGGCGCTGGAGATCTCGGTCAAAACGCACTTTGCGGGCCGGCTGATCAATTGCATGGCGAACGGCATGGAGACGTATTACGGCTCGCCCCTCTCGAACCTCGTCCGCACCTCGATCGACTTCTGGCCCAACCGGCCGGAGACCCACGGCGCGCATCTTTACTGCAATGCCCAGGTCGGGGTGTGGTTTGGCGAGTTCATGCAGCCCGACTGGGACATGTTCCAGTCCGGCCACGCCATGGGAGCGTTTCACGCCGCAGGCCGGGCGGTCTCGGGGGGGCCGGTCTACGTCTCCGACAAGATCGACGGGCACGACTTCGCCCTGCTGCACAAGCTCGTCCTGTCCGACGGAAGCGTGCTGCGGGCGGACGAGCCCGGCCGCCCGACGCGCGACTGCCTGTTCGCCGACGTCACCCGTGAAGCGGTGCTGTTGAAGATCTTCAATTACAACCGCGATTGCGCCGTCATCGGCATCTTCAACGCCAGCCACCACGCCGCCGAAACGGCGCGCGCCGGCATCGCCGGCACGGTCTCCCCGTCGGACGCCCCGGACCTCGCCGGCGAAGAGTTCGCCGCATTTGCGCAGCGGGCCAACCGCGTGTGGCACTGCCGCCGCACCGATCGGGAACCCGTGCAGCTCGCCGAGGGAGGCTGGGAGATCGTGTCGTACGCGCCGGTGGATCACGGGGTGGCGTTGCTCGGCCTGGCCGACAAGTTCAACAGCACGGGCGCGATCATGGCGAAGGGCTGGCACGTGGACGGCACGTACGCCATCACGCTGCGCGATGGCGGCGAGGTCGCCGTCTGGACGGAGAAGCCGCCCAGCGCGGTGACGGAGGATGACAACGCCGTCGCCTTTCTGCATGACGCCGCGACCGGCCGGCTGTCGTTCACCCTGCCGGCAACGGGGCCGAAGACCGTCCTGCTGCACTGGTAGCGCCGATCCCGCGCCGCGGCCGTTTCAAGGCTCCCGCTCCGCCGGAGCCGGACACGGAAAAACGGCAGGGGACCGCGGCCCGCCGGCGGCCGGCTCAATCGCCGAGGCACGTGCCCACGCGGCGGGCGGCCTCGATCCACTGGTGATTCGCGGGCACGGTCTTCAACCTGCCGGCCACTTCCCCGATCGGCACGGCTTTGACGCCGTCGCCGCGCGCCGCCACCATCACGCCGAACACGCCATCCTGGATGAAGCCGGCGCACGCCGTGCCCAGCCGCGTGGCAAGCAGCCGGTCGGCCACGGAAGGCGTGCCGCCGCGCTGCACGTAGCCCAGGATGGTCACCCGCGCCTCCAGGCGCGTGAGCTCCTCGAGCTGTTTCGCCAGGCGCAGGGTGTTGCCGACATGCCGCGCCTCCAACGCCGTCAGCTCCGCCTTCACATGCTCCCGTTCCAGGTCTGTATTCGCCACCCTCCTACGCGCCTCGGCCGCGGCGAAGGCGGCCGCGTCGTGTTTTGACATCGCTCCCTCAGCGATCGCCACGATGCTGAAATTGGTGCCGGCGCGCGACCGGCGCCGGACCGCCGCCACGACCTTCTCGACATCGTAGGGAATCTCGGGAATCAGGATCACGTCGGCCCCGCCCGCGATGCCGGCCCCCAGCGTGAGCCAGCCGGCGCGATGGCCCATGATCTCCGCGATCACGATGCGGTGGTGGCTGTGCGCCGTGCTGTGCAGGCGGTCAAGCGCCTCGGTGGCGATGCCCAGGGCGGTGTCGAAGCCGATGGTCGCGTCGGTCAGCGCCACATCGTTGTCAATGGTCTTCGGGAGGGTGATGATGTGCAGGCCCTTTTCGACAAGGTGCATCGCGTTCTTCTGCGTGCCGCCGCCCCCGATGCAGACGAGGGCGTCGAGCCCGAGGCGCCGGTAGTTCCTGGCGATCGCGCCCGTCATGTCCCGGACCCGGCCCGCAATTTCCATGCGATGGGGTTTGTCGCGGCTCGTGCCCAGCACGGTGCCGCCGACGGTGAGGATGCCGGCCAGCCGCGCCTTGTCGAAACGCACCCAGCGGTTGAGCGCGAGGCCGAGATAGCCGTCGCGAAAACCGATCATCTCCCAGCCGTATTCGCCGATCGCCGCCTTGCCCACCGCCCGGATGGCGGCGTTCAAGCCGGGGCTGTCGCCGCCGGCGGTCAGGATTCCGATGCGCTTCACGGGCTTGCTCTTCATGCCGCACAACCTGCATATTTCACAGCCCCGGTCGTTGTCACGGCCATTCGCGCGCCCCCCGTCGCAGCGCCTTCGAAGACCGCCGGGGGGAGAGCCGTCACGGCCGCGCCGCCCACAATCCAACCAGGGTGGCCGTCATCGCGATGAGAGCCTTGATGAGCGACTCGCCGGCGATGAACCCTGAGGCCAGGGGAATGCTGTAGCCCTCGGCTGAGCGGGCATTGAGCTTCGTCCAGATCCAGACGATGATCGCACCCAGCGCGAACGCCTGGCAGTTGCTGAAAACCATGACCCACGACAGGCCGAGGCCCATGGCCGAAGGCACCCAGGGCGCCGCCCTGGGCAGGAGCCTGGCCAGCAGCGGCAGACCCACGCCCACCAGCGCGCCGATCACGATGGCCGTCCGCGCACTCGGCGGAAGCTGGCTGAAGCCGCCGCCGGCGAGAAGCTCGGCCACGGCCCGCCACATCTGGGTGGCCGGCGGGTTGAAGGCCTCGAGCTTTTCCCGGGTCGGCACCATGAGAAACCATGCGGGAACCACGGCAAGGGTTCCGAAGAAAACGCCGATCAACTGGGCGAGGAACTGCCGCCGCGGGTTGGCGCCGAGCAGGTAGCCGCTCTTGAGATCGGTGAGGAGGTCGGCGCTGGAGGACGCCGAGTTGGCTCCCGTGGCCGCCGCCATGAGGTTGTGCTCCAGCGAGACGTGCACGCTCGATGCAGCGGGAGGGGACAGGACCGCGAACAGCAGCTGCATGACCTTGCCCATGGCGCCCACCGGCGTCGTGTCGGTTTCGCCCGTCGCCCGGCAGGCCACCGCGCTGAGAACAAAGGACATGGCGACGGCAATCAGTCCCAGCCAGATGCTGATGTGGAAGGCAAAGTACTGGACGACGAGCAAACCAATGGTGATCGGAACGAGGCCGGCGACCAGCCAGGCCAGCGGCACTTCGATGGCCGCCATGCGCCGGTCCGCTTCCGATGGAACCGGGTGGTTGCGGCCGCGGCGGAGGCCGCTGAAGGAGCGCGCGATCGTCTGCCATTGCAGGCCCAGGGACGCCAGGCTGGTGAACACCATCGTTGCCGTGCCTCCCCAGAGCGCCCAGCGCGGGAGATGATAAATGGCGCCGCCGCCAACGAGCGGGATCGAAATGTGATAGGCCGCGTCTCCAAGATGCGCCGCGTCCATCGCGATCAACGCCGGACCCACCCAGAGATACAGCAGGAGGGAACCGGCCAGCATGGAGAGGCTCACGCGCAGGCCCACGATCATGCCGGCGCCAAGCAGGAGCAGGCTGGGCTCGAAACCGAATCCGATGAGCTGCCGGCCGTTGATCGTGGCATAGCCGGAGGCCGGGATCAGCTCGGCCAGCTGGAGCTTCGTCCGGGCGAAAAACCGGTCGAGGATGCCGAGCGTTCCCGCACCGGTGTTGAGTATGCCGACGATCACGCCGGCTGCCAATCCCCCGACCAGCACATAGGCCTTGCGCACGGCCTCGGCACCCTCGGTATACAGGCTTTTCAGGGTGACCGCGGCCGCAATTCCCGAGGGAAACGGCAGTTTCTCCTGGTTGATCATCTGCCGTTTCAAGGGAACAGCCAGAAAGACGCCCAGCGCGGCGGTGAAAACCGTGAATGAGGCAACGATCCACAGCGGCTGCTGATGCCCTTCGATCAGGAGAAGCGCGCCAAAGGCCGTGGCGATCGTGTTGCCCGTGGAAGAGCCCGCCCGACGAGGCCGTGGACTGCATGCAGTTGTTCTCAAGCACGGACATCGGGGAAAGCCGGCCTGCGGTAAGCACGCGAAAGGCGTTCCAGATGACGTACGAGAGGACGCAGGCCGTGATGGCCACGCCGAACGACCAGCCGATCTTGAGCGTGGTGTACAGGTTCGCCGCGCTCATCAACATCCCCAGCACGGCGCCCATCACCACCGCGCGCACCGTGAGCTGCGGCACGGCGTCGCCCTGGTAGACGTGTTCGTACCACTCGGCCTCGGAACGGGCCGGATCATTCGCAATCGCAATCGTGTCGGGCGGAGCAGCGGCGGCAGCGGGCAGCGCCCCGGAAGAGGCGTCGGGCGCGGAATTCACACGTCGAGCCGCTCCGCCCCCTCGCCCGTCTTGCAGTGGAGCACGTCGGTCCTGGTGCCAAAACGGTCCGCATACGCGTCATCCACCTGGGCGGCCTCATCCTCCGAAAACGCGCCGTCGGTGAAAGCCATCACCGCGCCGCCAAAACCGCCCCCGGTCAGCCGGGCGCCAAAGACGTGGGGCGCCGCCGTCAGGGCATCGACGAGAAAATCCAGCTCCGCCGTGCTGTTCTCAAACTGTGTCTGCGAACTGCGATGGGATTCGGTCAACAGACGGCCGACTTCGCCGAGATCGCCGGCGGTGAGCGCCGCCCGCGCGCGCGCCACGCGGTCAATCTCCTCGACCACGTGTTTTGCCCGCCGGTAGTTGACCTCCGACAAGCGGCCGCGATTCTGTTCGAGCTGCGCCGGCGTCACGTCCGCGAGCATCGACACGCCAAGCTCTTTTGCGGCATCCATGCATTCGCGATGGCGCGCGGCATAGAGACCATCGATGAGCGCGCGTTTGGTGTGGGTGTTGAACACCCAGAAATGCGCGTCGTCCGGCAACGGCACCGTTTCAAACCGCGGGCCGCGGCAATCAATGAACACGAGGTGGTCTTTCTTGCCGAATCCAGACACGCCCTGGTCGAGGATTCCGCAGGGCACCCCCACGAAATTGTTCTCCGCGTGGCGCCCCAGAGCCACCACCTCGCTGCGCGCCGGGTTGCCGCCAGTGAGGCCGAGAAACGCGAGCGCTGAAGCCAGCTCAATCGCCGCGCTGCTGCTCATCCCCGCGCCAACCGGCAGGTTTGAGCAGACGAAATACTCCAGCCCATCCGGCTGCTTCCACCCGAAATCCCGGAAACCCGTCCAGACGCCAAGCGGGTAATTCACCCATCGCTGTTCCCCGGACCTCTTGCCGGCCGCCGAGGTCGGCACGGCCACCACGCCCGGCTGCAAATCCGTGGCGAAATTCAGGACTCCGGCTGGCGCCGGCCCCACCGCGACCCATACCCCGCGGTTGACGGCAGCCCCCAAAACCGTGCCTCCGTTGTAATCGGTGTGGTTGCCGATGAACTCGATGCGCCCGGGCGCCCACGTCACAACTGCCGGAGCATGCTTATATTGCTGTTTGAATCGTGCGATGGCCAAATCCTTCATGAGCAAGATAAAGACGACTTAGTTTCAACTGCTTTGGCGCGCTTGGCGAGCCTGATTCTCACTGAAGAATCCCCATGAGCCGGGTTTGTTGGCCCGCCCCCCCGCCAACTTTCGCGCGGCATCGCCCGGGAAGACGGAACGGTGACCTCATGGGCGCAGACACCATCGACCCAGGGTGGCCGCCCCCAGGCAATCCTCCGGCCGAAAAAAGATTACCATCATATGTTATTACAAGATATTGATTTCCAAATCCGTCCGGCAGATTATCGAAGTTTTATTTGACGAACCGGGATACCTGAAGCTTGTTGTGGGGCGTCTAATTTCCCACTTCTCCCGCCTAGCGGGAGTTTTGGGGTAATCAAGAAAGCAATGGCGGGCCGGTTAGGGGTAGCCGGCCCGCTTTATTTTTACCGGATTGCAGGTGCGTTGCTTTCTTGCACCAAAACTGCAGATCCACACCGCAGGCTTGATTGCCCGCACGCCCCCGCGCAGTTTTGCGCCTTCTGTGCAAAGAACCTCCGATATCAATGTCGTCGAAACGCGGGTCCTGCCGACGCCGCACGACCTGCTCCGCGCACTGCCAAAGACCGCCGCACAGGCCGCCTTCGTCACCCGCGCCCGGCGGGAAATCCACAATCTCATTTTCGGCGACGACCACCGCCTCCTCCTGATTGTCGGGCCCTGTTCGATCCACGATCTCACGGCCGGCCTGGAATACGGCCGGCGGCTGGCCGCACTTTCGCGGGAGGTCGCCGACCGCGTGTTGATCGCCATGCGCGTGTACTTTGAGAAACCGCGCACCACCGTCGGCTGGAAAGGGCTGATCATGGATCCCCGCCTGGATGGTTCGCACGACATCGCCAGGGGGCTCCGGCTCGCACGCACCTTCCTGCGCACCGTGCTCGATCTCGGGCTGCCCACGGCAACGGAGATGCTCGATCCCATCACTCCGCAATACATCGCCGACCTCGTTTGCTGGTGCGCGATCGGCGCCCGCACGACCGAGTCGCAGACCCACCGGCAGATGGCCTCGGGCCTTTCCATGCCCCTGGGCTTCAAGAACGGCACGGACGGCAGCCTCCAGACCGCCGTCAACGCGATCCGCGCGGCGGCCCAGCCCCAGACCTTTCTCGGCGTCAGCATCGAGGGCCGGGCATCCGCCATCGTGACGCGGGGCAACGCCAACTGCCACATTGTGCTCCGCGGCGGTTCCGGCGGACCCAACTACGGCCCGGCCCATGTCTCCGAGGCCGAACGCCTGCTGGAGAACGCCGGGCTGCCCAGGGCCATTCTCGTGGACTGCAGCCACGGCAATTCGTCAAGGGACCCGGAGCGCCAGCCCGAGGTCCTCCGGTCCGTCCTGCGGCAGATCTCCCGCGGCAACACCTCGATCATGGGGGCGATGATCGAGAGCAACCTCTTCGCCGGGAACCAGCCGTTTCCCCGCCGGCGCGGGCAGCTCCGCTACGGCGTGTCCATCACGGATCCGTGTATCGACTGGCCAACTACGGAAGCCGCGGTCCGCGGGGTCCATGCCGTCCTGGCGCCCCGGTTCCGCTCCTAGCCCGCATTTTTCATAGTCTTGGCCATCGCCATGACCATTTTCCTGCTAGCGGTTCCTATGATGGCGGTAGTCAAGGGAAATGCGGGCTAGATGCAAAACCGCCCATCCGAGGAGAGATAATGCGACCGTGTACAACCGAGAAGAGTTGTCTGGCCCAAGAAAACTCCAGGAACTCGGCTGGTCTCCTTGCGGAGCGTTCTGGGGGCGGTTTTGCCAGTAGCCCGGATGGGCCGGCCAGCGTGCTCGGCCCGATGATCATCTACAGTCTGCACGCAAGCTGTAGAGTAGAGTGTGAAACATCCGGGCTAGCGGGGCGCCGCGGGCCGGACGGCGGCAGCATCGGGGCCCCGCGGTTTTCGGTTATTCTGCCGGACAACAAAACGGGCGGGCATGCCTCCCTGACGCAAAACCCACACAAAAGTTCGAAACTCCGACCCGGGAGCGGAAGAAACCGCGCCGGTCTGCACCAGATGGCGCAGCCCTTTGATTGGGAGCATTGAGGACGAGGTCCGACAGGCTCCTGGTCTCGACGGCGAGGCCTTCCCTCTCTTTTATTTCCGGTCTCACTCCATGCTCACGCTCGCCAGCCTCGCCAAACGCTTCGGAACGCGGACGCTGTTCGCGGAGGCTGCGTTCACGATTCTGCGGGGCGACCGTTTCGGGCTCGTTGGCGCGAACGGCGCGGGCAAGACCACGCTGTTCCGCATCATCCTGGGCGAGGACTCCGCCGACGACGGCACGCTGACCTGGCAGCGGGGCACCACCGTCGGCTTCCTTCCCCAGGAAAGCACGCCCGCCGGGGACGAGACCATCCTGCAGCTCGCCACGAGCCCGGCCGCCGTGGGGCCGCGCGCCCGGGAGGAGGCCGCCACCAGCCCCGCCGGGGTCGCTCTCGAATCCCCGGGGGAGGATTTTTCGATCGAGCCACGCGCCAAACAGATCCTCGCCGGCCTCGGGTTCCGCGAGGGCGACCATCACCGGCCCGCACGCACGTTCTCCGGCGGCTGGATCATGCGCGCCCACCTCGCGCGCCTGCTCGTCCAATCACCGGACCTGTTGATGCTGGACGAGCCGACCAACCACCTCGATCTCGAGGCGCTGCTGTGGTTCCAGGGTTTCCTTTCGCGTTATCCCGGCGCCCTGCTGATGATCTCGCACGACCGGGCGTTTCTCAACGCCCTGTGCACCGGCGTCCTCGAGCTGCGCCACGAACGTCTCTGGCGCTGGAACGGCAACTACGACGACTACCTCCGCCTGCGCGAAGCCAGCGAGGCCCAGCAGCTCTCCGCATGGAAGAACCAGCAACGCGAGGTCGCCCATCTCCAGCGCTTCATCGATCGCTTCGGGGCCAAGGCCACCCTCGCCTCCCGGGCCAAGTCAAAGGAGAAGCAGATTGCGCACATTCTCGCCGAGGCCATCGAGGCGCCCGAGGCGGAGATCGCCCGCCTGCACTTTCATTTTCCCCAGCCACCGCGCAGCGGCCTGCGGGTGGTGACGCTCGCGGGGGTTTCCCAGGCCTACGGCGACCAGATGGTTTATCGCGGGCTGGATTTCGTCGCAGAACGCGGGCAGCGCATCGTGCTCGTCGGCCCCAACGGCGCGGGCAAATCCACGCTGCTCAAGATCCTGGCCGGCGTCGTGCCGATCCAGTCCGGGACCCGCGAACTCGGCCACAACGTCCGGGCCGGCTATTTCTCCCAGAACCGCCTCGACCTGCTGAATCCCGGACAGACGGTTCTCGTCGCGACGATGGAGATGCGCGTGCATAACCCCGGCCTGACGGAGCAGACCGCGCGCACGCTGCTCGGCGCGTTTCTTTTCCGCAAGGATGACGTGCACAAGAGAATCGGCATCCTTAGCGGCGGGGAAAAATCGCGCCTCGCGCTCGCCAGGCTGCTGCTCGCGCCGCCCAATCTCCTGTTGATGGACGAGCCGGGCACGCACCTCGACATCCCCAGCACGGATGCGCTCATCGCCGCCCTGGACGCCTACGAGGGCACCCTGATCTTCATCAGTCACGATGTGTACCTCATCCGCGCCCTCGCCAACCGCGTGCTGCACATCGACGCCGGCCGCCTCACGCCCTGCCACGGCAACTACGATTATTACCTGGAGAAATCGCGCGCCACCGATGCCCGGGCCGCCCTGGTCAGCGGCTGCGAACGCCCCGCCCTTGCCAACCATCAGCCCGGGATTGAATCCGCACCGGCCCGCGAGCCGCCTGGCGGCCGCACCGGCCCGAAGACCCGCGAACAGCGGCGGGCCGAGGCCGCGGCGCGCGCCGCAAAATCCGCCGGATTGAAGGAGCTCCGGCGCCGGGTCGGCGATCTCGAAAAAGAGATCGAGGAGCTGGAAACGCGCCAGGGGCAGCTCACGGCCGGGCTTGAGGCGCCGGAGACGTACGCCGAACCCGGCAGGCCCGCGGCCCTCAACCGGGAGCTGAGCGGTGTCGTGGACCGGCTTCACGCCGCAACCGCCGAATGGGAAACCGCCGCGAGTTCGCTGGAAGCAATGGAGAATGCCTGACCCGGGAGATTTCCTCCTCCGAAGGATCCTGGGCCGCAGGCCAGGTCATGGAGGCGCGACGCCCTCGTCGCGTTTCCCCGGCGGCGGGGGCGCCGCCGCTGTTACCGCCATTAATTCCATCATCGAGCAGCAGATATCCAGCTGTGCGGCACTTAGTCTTGTGTAGCGTCGCGGCACACTTTCCTCGCGCCGTCCGGCCGTAAACGAAGCTCTACCCAGAGGCCGATGTTCTTGCGTGGTCCGCCGGTCTACCGAGGACTGACCGGAGTGCGGATGGACAAGCCCGCGATTGGCTCCTCCTGGATGGCCTGTTCGAGGGCTGCCAGGGCGTCCTGGCAGACCAGCATCACCCTGCGCTTTTGGTTCAAGGAGATTGTCAGTGAGCGGACGTTGGTGTTTTCGCGAGAGAGCTTGAGGATTTGAGTTTTGAGCTCTGTGAATCGGGCATAGCACGCCGTGGCGGTCGTGAGATCGTGGTTGGCGCTGACGCTCGGGAGCGTGGCCAATCCGTCCAGATTCTGGCGGACGGTCTGGTCTTCTTTGGTCATCACCGCTTCGATTTCGTCCATCTTCTGGCCGCTTTCCTCGGCAATGTGCGGTGGGAGCAGCGTGAGGAGGCGTAGGGCGGAAATCCGGGCGCCGTCGGCCAGTTGCACAACTTTCATTTCGTCCTCAGCAGGAGAGCTGGCGCGCGCCGCGACGACCCCGGTCAGCGCCGCATCCATTTCCTTAAGCGCCGCGGCAGCCGGGCCAAATGCCAGACTGTACGCCTTGAGGTTCGTGTTCTTTACCGCCAAATCCAAGAGGTCCTTGTCAATGCGCTGCAACTCCACAAAAGCCGTGGAGAATTGGGTCAGAGAATCTTTCTCGTTCTTGGCACTATCCCCTTCCAGCAGTTGTTCCAACTCCCGACGTCCCTGCTCCACCGTGGCCGTGGCGGTCCGGGCCTGATCGGCGTAGGTCCGCGAGTCCTCGTCCGTGATGGCCATGACGGCGCTTTTTTCCGCCTCGGCTGCCAAGGCCACGGACAGTCGCATCCGTTCCACTAATTCGACGCGCTTGGCCTTGAAGGCCAATTGTGCGGTGGGATTCTGCGGCTCCTGGAAATGCAGCACCAGCAAAATGACCGCGAGCAACATTGTCGCTCCGGCCGCCATCCAAAGAAAATCTCTGAGACCTGGTTTCATCGTCACGCTGTCTTTCTGGAGGTTGAACGCAGGTCGGAACGAGACGTTCCCGGTCCGTGGCCGCGCTGTTTCCGTCCGGGAGAAACGTAGTTTCTGTCGGCGCGAGGACAATCGATAAGTGGTCGGCTTAATGTCTTTTTAATGGGAATCGCCTCAGCATTTATGATTTCTAACGACCCAGGGGCATCGCAAATGCTGATTCATGATGCAGGGCTCAAAACTGCACCATGAAATTCACCGACCTGCTCCAGATCGTGCTCTTCTTCGGCTTGGGGATCGCCCTCACGCCTGTGCTCGGCCGCTTCCTGGCCAATGTCTTCAAAGGGGAGAAGACATTTCTCCATCCGCTCCTCCTTCCAGTCGAGAAGCTCGTTTACCGGCTAACCGGCGTCGATCCGGAGGAAGAGATGTCGTGGCAGAAATATCTGTGGTCGGTTGTGGCCATGACCTGTGTGGGATTCGCCACACTCATGGTCATCATGATGACGCAGAAATGGCTCCCGCTGAATACGCAGGGCCTGGACAATCTATCCTGGCATTTGGCGTTCAATACCGCCTGGAGCTTCGCATGCAACGCCGACTGGCAGTCCTATTCGGGCGAAGCGGTGATGTCCTACCTGACCCAGACACTGGGGCTCTCCGTTCATCAATTCCTAAGCGGCGCTTCCGGTCTCGCGGTTCTCGTTGCCGTCGGACGCGCTCTGGCGCGCTCCACCGTCAAGTCCATTGGCAACTTCTGGGTCGATCTCACGCGCTGCACCCTCTACGTCGTCATTCCGCTTTCGGTGTTGTGGGCGATTCCGCTCGCGTGGCAGGGCGTGCCGCAGACCTGGAAGGCTTACCCGACGGCGAGTCTCGTCGAGCCTTATACCGCGCAGGTCCAAAAGACCGATGACAGGGGAAACGCGGTGACGCAATCAGTGCCGAAGGTCGACGACAAGGGCAAGCCGGTGGTCGGGTCGGACGGCAAACCTGTGATGGTCGATCAGCCGGTCATGGTCGACCAGAAGGTGGAGACGCAACCGATTCCAGTCGGGCCCGTCGCGTCGTTCGAGTCCTGCAAGCAACTTTTCACGAATGGTGGCGGTTGGTATGGCGTAAATAGCGCGCATCCCTTCGAGAATCCCACACCACTCGCCAATTTCCTGGAGATGCTCGCCATCATCGTGGTGCCGATGGCGCAGGTTTATATGTTCGGCCTGTTGATCGGCAACAAGCGCCATGCGTGGTGCCTGTTCGCCGTGATGCTCGGACTTTTTCTCCTGTCGTTCGCCGTCGCCTGGTATGCGGAGACGCGGCCAAATCCGGTCGTCGACAACATCATGCCGCACCTGGAGGGCAAGGAGCAGCGCTTCGGCGTGATGAACAGCGTGCTCTGGGGTGTTTCCTGCACGGCTATCGACAACGGGTCGGTGAATTCGATGCACGACAGCTGGATGCCGCTCGCGGGCATGATGCCGATGTGGAACATCCTGATCGGCGAAATCATGTTCGGCGGGATCGGCTGCGGCGTGTATTGCATGCTGTTCCACGTCCTCATCACCGTTTTCATTGCGGGACTGATGATCGGACGAACGCCGGAGTATCTTGGCAAGAAGCTGGGCGCATGGGAGGCGACGTGGGCGGTAATCGGAGTGTTGTTGCCCAATGCCGCGGCGCTTATTCCGACCGCCATCTCCGTCGTATTACCCGCCGGCCTCGCCAGCATGAACAACGCCGGCCCGCACGGATTGAGCGAGGTGCTTTACGCATTCGGCGAAGCTGCGAACAACAATGGCAGCGCCTTCGCCGGTCTCAACGCCAATGTGCCCTGGTATGACGTGGCGCTGGGCGTTGCCATCATCATCGGCCGCTTTGCCCCAATAGCCGCCGCGCTCGCGATTGTCGGCCGGCTCGCGGCGAAGAAAACCGTCGAGCCCTCGGCCGGAACGCTTCCGGTCCACGGCTGGACCTTCGGCCTGACGCTGACCGGAGTGATCGTCGTCGTGGCGGCACTGACATTCTTCCCGGCGCTCTGCCTCGGGCCCTTGATCGAGCACGGGCTCATGCAAGCCGGACGCGTCTTCTAATCCCGAACGGCACTTTCCTGCCATGAGCACCACCTTCAAGATCGACTATTCAACGCTCGTTCGCCAAGCGGTGATCGGAGCGTTCACGAAGCTGAATCCGCGCGACGAGATCAAGAATATCGTGATGTTCGTCGTGTGGCTCGGTTCGATCCTCACAACCGCCTGGCTATTCATCGATTTCTCAAGCTTCAACCTGCAGATCTGCCTCTGGCTGTGGTTCACCTGCCTCTTCGCCAATTTCGCCGAGGCCATGGCGGAGGGCCGCGGCAAGGCGCACGCGGACGAACTACGCAGGATGCGGATCAAGACAATCGCCCGCAAATTGGTCAGCGGCCACGAGGTGTCCGTCTCAAGCAGCGAGCTGAAGATCGGGGATCTCATCGTCTGCACGGCCGGCGATCTGATTGCCGCCGACGGTGAAGTCGTCGAAGGAATCGCGACCGTCGACGAGTCCACGATCACCGGAGAATCGGCCCCCGTCATTCGCGAGAGCGGCGGGGATCGCAGCGCCGTGACCGGCGGCACGCGCGTCACAAGCGACCGAATCGTCGTTCGCGTCACCGCGGAGGAGGGCAATTCCTTCCTTGACCGCATGATCTCGATGATTGAAGGCGCGCGGCGCCAGCTCACCCCGAACGAGATCGCGCTCAATATCGTCCTCGTCAGCCTGACGGCCCTCTTCATCGTCGTTGTGTTCGTGCTGCCGCCGATGGCCGTCTACGACGAGAAGGCGGCGAACCAGAGCGGCGTGGTCCTCACGTCCCTGCCGGTGCTGTTGTCCCTGATTGTCTGCCTGATCCCGACGACGATCGGCGGACTGCTGAGCGCGATCGGCATCGCCGGAATCGATCGGTTGATGCGCCGCAACGTGCTTGCGACGTCCGGCCGCGCCGTCGAAGCCGCCGGTGACGTCGATGTGCTCCTGCTCGACAAGACCGGCACGATCACGCTGGGCAATCGCATGGCGACCGAGTTCATCCCGGCGCCGGGGGTTGAACTGACTGCGCTGGCTGACGCGGCGCAAATGGCCTCCCTCGCGGACGAAACGCCCGAGGGCCGGAGCATCGTCACCCTGGCCAAGGAGAAATTCCAGCTTCGCGGTCGCGAAGTCGCCGACCCGCATGCGACATTCGTGCCGTTCACCGCGCAAACGCGCATGAGCGGGGTCAATCTGAACGGCCGGAGCATTCGCAAGGGCGCGGCCGACAGCATCAAGGCATGGGTCATCTCAAAGGGCGGCACGTATCCCCCGCAGGTTGCGGTCGAGGTTGAGCGGATTTCGCGCGCCGGCGGCACACCGCTCGTCGTGGGTGAGAACGATCGCGTGCTGGGCGTCATTCTGCTCAAGGACATCGTCAAGGGCGGGATCAAGGAACGGTTCCAACAGCTCCGCGCGATGGGCATCCGGACCGTGATGATCACCGGCGACAATCCGCTCACGGCCGCCGCGATCGCCGCCGAGGCTGGCGTGGACGACTTCATCGCCCAGGCGAAACCCGAGGACAAACTCGCGCGCATCCGCAAGGAACAAGAGGGCGGCAAGCTGATCGCCATGATCGGCGACGGCACCAACGACGCGCCCTCGCTCGCGCAGGCCGACGTGGGTGTCGCGATGAACACCGGCACGCAGGCCGCGCGCGAAGCGGGCAACATGGTCGATCTCGACAGCAATCCGACGAAACTCATCGAGGTCGTCGAGATCGGGAAACAACTGCTCATGACGCGCGGCGCCCTGACGACCTTTAGCATTGCGAACGACGTCTCGAAGTATTTCGCGATCTTGCCGGCGATGTTCGGACTGCTCTATGCCACGGAGAAAGGGGGCTACGGTCCGCTGCAGGCCTACAACATCATGTTCCTGCATTCGCCGCAGAGCGCGATCCTCAGCGCGGTCATCTTCAATGCGCTGATCATCGTCGCGTTGATCCCGCTGGCCCTGCGCGGCGTGAAGTATCAACCGCTCGGCGCTCATGTGATCCTGCGCAAAAACATGCTGTTTTACGGCGTCGGCGGCATCCTCGTGCCTTTCCTGTTCATCAAGCTCATCGACCTGGCGCTGGTAGCTCTCCATCTGGCGCCCTGACCTCCTGCGGCAGCGTACCCGAAAGGGAAAACCCATGATCAAGCTCATCACTCAATCGATCCGGCAGACGCTCGTGTGGACCGTCATCACCGGCCTGCTCTATCCACTCGCGATCACCGCGATCGCGCAACTGGCATTCCATGACAAAGCTAATGGCAGCCTCGTCGAGCGCGACGGAAAGTTGATCGGCTCGGCGCTGCTCGCGCAGCAGTTTACCGGCCCCGGGTATTTCTGGTCACGGCCCTCCGCCAATGGTTACGGCACCGGACCAGCAGGCCTCGCGGCATCCAGCGGCAGCAATCTCGGCCCGACGAGCGCCCAGCTCCAGACCTACGAGCGCAACAATTCTAAGTCGCTGCGTGACGCGCATAAGCTTCCCGGCGACGCGCCAGTGCCCGCCGACCTGATTTTCGCTTCCGCGAGTGGACTCGACCCACATATCAGTCCGGAAGCGGCCCGATTCCAGGTCGCCAGAGTCGCCACCGCGCGCGGAATGAGCGAAGACCAAGTCTCGGCGCTCGTGGAGAAATTCGTTGAGCCGCCGCAGTGGGGCTTTCTCGGTGAGGCCAGAGTCAATGTGCTCATGCTGAACCTGGCGTTGGATGCGGCAGCCGTGAAGAAATCCTGAGGAGCAGTGACGCAGGCGATTGAGCGTCGAGACTGGGTTTTGTGTGAGTGAGGTTGTGGAAGACCGCGCCCCGGCTCGTGGCACAGCCGGGGCGCTTTGGCCAAAGAAGAATGTCGGGCGGAGTTCTGCCAGCTCCGGAGCGGGCACTGGTCGTTAATCCATTTTTAATGTCTTTCACTGGGTATTTAATTAGGGCCGCTGACGCATGGGGATTATGATGCTGCCTCTCGCGTTTTGAAACCGTATCCCAAAGCACTCATTGTGGATAACGATCCAGGGATCGGGCGCATGTTGCGCATCCTCCTCGAAGGCGAGGGGTACAAGGTGCTGTGGAGTCGGAATGGAGAGAGCGGCTTGACGCAAGCGGTGGAACACCGGCCGGATGTGATCCTCCTCGAACTCGACCTGCCCGATGACGAAGGCTTCGCGGTGCTTGGCGCGCTACGAGAATGGAACGAGGGACCCGTATTGATCCTCTCCGGGCGCGCCGGGGTTTCGGACAAGGTCCGCGCTCTGGACGCCGGGGCGAACGATTACTTGGTCAAGCCGTTTGCTCCGGAGGAATTGGTGGCACGGTTGCGCGTGCTCCAGCGGAGCGAGTTGCCGGCGAACGACGGACCGTTGCTGGTGACCGGTCCCTTGAAGATCGACATGGCCACGCGCGCGGTGACCGTAAATGGGTTTTCGCCCGGACTCACGGCAACCGAGGGGGCTGTCCTGCATATTCTCGCCCGTCATGCCGGCAAGCTCGTGCCCTGGCAGCGTATAACTCGCGCCATTTGGGGAACAATCGCCGCCCCGAAGCTTGCCGAGCTCCGCGTTTATATCGCTGGTTTGCGCCGGAAACTGGAGGAACACGGCGGAAGTAATCTCATCCGGGGAGACGGAAGCCTGGGCTACAGCCTGCTGCTTGAGACTGACCATGAATACTCCGCGCCCAAAACTGTCTTTTGACCGGCTCGGCATTAAGGCCGATCGGCTGCTGCTGCCGGCTCTGGTTGGTCATCCGTTCATTCATCACGTAGCGCAGACAGCAATGCTGATGACAGGCCCGCACCCGGTCGTTGCGATCCATGTCATCGACTTCTTTGTGGCCGAACAACACGACCGTCGTCCGCCGCTCGCTCGCTTGAAAATCCGGCGCGGGCAGTTGAAAGGCCTCCGTCGCCAGCACCACCTTGTCGATCCCGCTGCCTTTCTCCTCGCATAGCCCGTACGCGCACCCTCGCCACACATCTTTGCCAATTGCTGATTTGTCAGCTCGGTTGGCAAATCTGGAATCACGTCCCCGCAACTCGTTGTTCTGTAACCCCTACAATAAAATCCGATGGGGGTTTAAACCGGCTGCTTTAGCCGTTAAACATCAACGGTTTTGGTGCCCAGGGGGGGACTCGAACCTCTTTCATCCCGACAACAGAAAAGCTTCGTGGAGCGTGCTTTGAGTTGTTTAGCAGTGAGTTAGAACAGGAAAGAAGATGCATCGAGTTGCAGGAAAAACAAGCCAAAAACAGGTTCGCTGGCAAATCCGTGGCAAATTTTCAGCGCCTGTTTTTGACAGGGTAGCCGATTCGCACAGGCGGACAACGGGAGACGTCATAGCACCCCATATGTACCCGGAAAGCTCGAGCTCTGGGCGGGGTCCTGGCTTCCCGGCACTTGTTTTTGGGACTTGCGCTCATCGGCCGCGAGGCCGATGAACATACTGATGTCGGGTCCAGCCGTGCGGTGGCGTTTGCAGCCTGACAGCCGTCCGGCCGACCGCACCGACTTCGGACGGACAATTTTGACGGCGGCCTCGCAAGGGTCGCCGTCTTGCTTGACGGGGTTTATGGAGTGGGGGGCTTGTCTTCGTGCCCGTCGCCAGGGGGCATTGGCTTGGGCGGCGGCGGCACGCTGCGGCGACGCAGTTCAACGACTGCCGTCTTGGGCAGGCAGTATTCCCAGTCCATCTGTGCGTCCAGTTCCGCCCAAGTCGCGGTGACCGAGCTGTCGTGCGTGTTCAACAGTAAATCCTCGGGCTTTTCCAATCCTCCCAGTGGATCGCACCGTTGGCGCGGGCTCCCTGGATTTCAATGACCGTGCCGCCTACCCGGCGGATATCCCACAGAGCCGATGGCAGATCGTCGAACTCGTCTTTGGCTTCGGCTTCGAGCGAGTCCGGATAGCCGGTGATCCAGACATCTGCCCGGAGCAGATGCGTTGCACGCTCCATTACTGCCTCAGGCAGGCCGCCGTCGTATTCGTAGCGGGCGCCGTCGAACTCGAAAACCACATAAGCATTGCCGTGGGTCATGGGCGTAGGACTGAGAGGATGGAATTGAAGCAAGCCGGATCCTTCTGGGCGAATCCGACGGGGTCTTTATGCAGCTGGTCGAAGCCCATCGTCAAAACCTCAGCATACCGGGACGCGCTGCGGACAGCCGGTCTAGCGGCGCACAATCCGCACGCAGGGCCTCAGCAACGTCCATACGATCAACGCTCCGAGTGCCCAGCGCGTCCAAGGCCAAATCAACAGCGCAACCGCACCGAAAAACATCACGCTCAGCAACGCCGCCCAGGCGTCCTGGCGATGATAGGCTTCACAGTTCATGCCAGCCAAAGACATCAGGATTGCCATCAGTTTCAAGGCCGTTCGTCCACTGCCGGAGCAGCTGCTATTCGAACTCCACCCTCGCCGGGACGCCGCTCGGAGGTCGATTGACCTCTTGCTGACCGCGACACAAGATGTCGCACTGCCCTGATATTCTAGGCGGCCTAAAGGGAAGTAGTCCCAATCACCATGCCGAAATCATCCCTCCAACTCGCACTGGCCCGGCAATGGGAGATGCTCAAAAAGCTGCCGGCCCGCAGCCCTGGATTAACCGCCAGCCAGATCACGGCCTGGCTGAAAGAACAGGGCTACCCGGTCAGCAAGCGTACGGTCGAGCGCGACCTGATCGAGCTCTCCGCCATCTTTGGCATCGTCTGCAACGATAAATCGATCCCCTATGGCTGGCACTGGCTGCCAGGAAAGCAGTGCGATTTCACCAGCATTGAGCTTACCGATGCCGTTTCACTCGTCTTGGTTGAGAGCATCCTGAGCAAACTTCTACCGGCTGCGATGCTTGCCGCGCTGAAGCCCAAGTTCGAGCTGGCAAGAACCAAGTTGGCCGCGCTGGAAAACAACCGTTACGCACGCTGGGCCGACAAGGTGCGCTATGTTGCCGGCACCATTAACCTGATTCCGCCCAGGGTTGATCTGAAGGTGCTTGCAACCGTTCAGGAAGCCCTGCTTCAGGACCGGCAAGTCGAGATAAGCTACACCTCACCAAGCAGCAAGAAGTCGAAGGAGTATACCGTTCACCCCCTGAGCCTGATTCAACGCGGCTCTACTCCCTACCTCGTCGCGACCACCTACGATTACCCCGATGTCCTCCTCTATGCCGTTCACCGGATCCAGCGCGCGGAAATCACGGACCGCCAAACTGTACCGCCCGAAGGTTACACGACCGACCAATACCTGGCCTCCGGGGCCATGGACTTCGGCGGCGCGGAGGCCATCCAGCTCAAGGCATGGGTCACCAACGACCTGGCAATCTATCTTGAGGAAACGCCCCTGTCGGCTGACCAGAAGATCCTATTCCGGAGAGGCCGTTACCTGCTCACCGCCGAAGTGAAGGACTCATGGCAGCTCCGGTGGTGGATTCTTTCCCAGGGCAGCGCGCTCACCATTGTTTCGCCTGCACACATCCGAAAAGGAATTTGCGAGACCCTCAAGGCGGCGGCCGCCAACTATGCTTGAGCTCATGAAATCGTTTTTTTTCCCGAATTCGCGCCATTTGCGTCGACGATCAAATATGACGACGTGTTCGGCGTGGAGATTGCATCGCTGAATCACCCCATGCACCTCGTCATCTTCGATCTCGAAACCACGGGTTTCTCTCCACGCTACCATGAGATCATCCAGATCGCCGCGATTCGGCTGCGTCACGGCGAGATTGTCGCCGCCGATCGCTTCGAAACATTCGTCCGGCCGCAAAACGCTATTCCTGACGAGATTACCGAACTGACCGGAATCACGGACAGCGATGTGTCTAACGCCCCAGCGCCACCGGAAGCCCTCATGGCGCTTTCCCGGTTTCTTGGCGATGACACGTTGGTTGCGCACAACGGCCGACGCTTTGATCTACCCTTCGTCCGCGAATGTTGCCTTCGCCACCAACTGCCGTTGCGCGAGGTGCCGTTTATCGATTCCATGACACTTTCGCGCCGAGTTTGGAAAGCCGAGAGAACCCACAACCTCGATGCAGTCATTAAGCGGCTGGACCTATCAACGAAAGGTCTGCGCCGACATGACGCTCGCGGCGATGTTTGGATTCTTGCCGAGGCCGTACGCTGCATGTGGAAGCGTTTGGGCGTGCCTCTCGATCGCAGCCCGGTGCCTCTGGAAGTCGGGCGTCTGCCCAAATAACTGCCGGCACGAACTCGTAATGAAACCGCACCCACAGCACGCCCCCTCTTTGCCCACGATTCAGCTCACAGGCTGTATCAAGCGCCGCCATGATGCATCCCGGCGCCTCCGCATGCCGGCGGCCTGGTTTATCGGCAGCAGCCAAACCTGGCTCCTGTTTCCCCGGCATATCGTTCCTCCCTGCGATCAGATTTCCCACTCGTTGTATCTTCTGCCGGTCAACGAGCAAAGCCTGCGCGCGATCGCCGCATCTTTGCCCGCGCATTCTGCCTGCAGCCCCACAGTCGAAGAAATGCTCGATGTCCTTCACGCCCAAGCCCGCCAGCACGCACTAGACCCTTCCGTGGCGACCGTGATTTGGACCACCCCGACCGCCACCCGGTTTACGCTGACGAAGGCACAGATCGAATGGCTCGGCTGCCACGGGCGGGCACTCATTGTCGTCGGTGCTCTGAACGCCGCACGGATCTATACCCCGCACGTGTGGGCGAAAGAGCAACGTGGGATGAGACGCAGCAAATCATGAACTGTCCTACCCCCCTACCGCATAGATTCTCAAAGTCCTCAGGCATTGTCCCTATGCTTCCATTGATCCTGATTACTGCGGCCTCAATCGTGTGGAGCGTTCTCGCTGTCGTCGGCGTACGGGACGGCCTCCAATGCAGAGTGGTCGTCATTCGGAGTTGGGCCGATTGTGCCCTGACCGCGGTTTTTGCGAGCTTGCTCGTGATCGACCTCATCACCTGCCGGCGGTCGGCAGACGATACTCAGATCATCCGAGTTCTGACACTCGTTGCAGGCCTGCCGTGGTTGTGGATGACCAGGATGGCCAACCAGAGCGCACGGGACTTGTGGGTGGTCGTGCCAGCGAAGCTCACACTTGTGTTTATCGCAGCGGCTTGCGCCGTACTCGCCTACGGTTGCGCCAGCACCGCCCTCTCGCGCAAGGCAGATGCGCGCACCCGGATCGCCAACGCCGTGCTGGCGACCGGAAGCGCCGCAGCAACCTGGGGCCTCATTCGCATGGTCCGCCAGCTTATCACCGCTTCATCATCGGTGCCTGTGGCCCATCGGCGGACGTTTCACCTCGATTGCCATTCTTGACACTGCCCTTTACCGGAAGGAGAAGATTCGAATGAACGAGCCATCAGGAGAACAAATTCAAACCACCCGCGCCCGGAACGGGGAGACTTCGAACTTCAGATCGATCTTCTTCAACGGTGACAATGCCAGGCCCGTCTGGGTGCCCGATTACCAGCGCGCCTATTCCTGGGGGCAAAAGCAGAGTGAATTATTTCTCGGGGACCTCAGGAAATATCGACGTGAAGGCAATCGGTATTACTTCGGCCACTTCATCGCGGAGGATATTGCGGAGAATATTGAGGAGGATATTGAGGAGCACTGGGAAATCGTGGACGGCCAGCAGCGCATCACCACGTTCGTGCTGTTCTTGATGGTATGCCGAGTTCTTTCACCATCGGGCGCTCATGCGTCCGCCTACTCGATGATCCAGCAGTTTTCAACGGTGAGCTACGATGGTGAAGCGCTGAAAACCATTTGCCTCAACCTCGAAGCATTCCTTAAAACGAATGAGCATTTCGATGAGCGAAAGCCGCCGACGGCCAAGGAAATCATCGCGGGCTTGTCGTTGACAGGGACTTTCACCCGCTCCCAAGAGAGGATGGCATTGGCCTTGCTCCGATTTCATCAGGCTTTCCAAGAGGATAAGCAGAAGGGCGGGCTGGAACGGGAAAAGATTGGAGAATACATCGAAGCGGTCATGACGGCCCACTGTTCTCTTCACTTGGCCCATGAGAAGTCGGTGGCGGTCAATATCTTCGAAATGCAAAACACCCGCGGCATTCCGCTGACGACCTTGGAGATTATCAAGGCCATGCTCATGAAATTCGTTTACGATCATGGCGGTGAGGATCGCGTGTCGAACGTGGAACAAATCCAGACTGCATTCGGCGAGATTTACGGCATGGAAGAGCGGGTGGCCGTGCGGAGTTTCCGTGGGGAGATAACCATGGAGCAGCTCCTCCGCCTGCATCTCAGGGTCGTGGACGATGGCACCAAGAAGAACGCGAACGATTTCAATTCCCCTGCCACCAATGCCAACTCCGACGCGCTCGTTGAGTATGTGGATTCAATGCTTCACTACGAGGGCGGCGACAAGACCAAGGCTAAGAACCCGGAGGACAGTGCGCAGTATGCCCGCGGTGTGCAGTATGCGCTTAATCTGGCAAAGGAGTTCAAAAAGTCTGTGCGGATTGTCAGCGAAACCCTTCCCGCATGGGACGAGAAGGATCGTTTGGTGGGGGATGTGTTGATCCTGGACCGGGACTTGAGCTGCCAGTTCTTCCTCATCGTTTGCCGCTGTCTGGAGCGTGAGCAAGACAAGGCCGATGGACGAATTGGAAACAACTCGCTATTGCTATGGGAGAAACTCCTATTCACCCGGGACTTCCATGGTGCGTATTACAACCTGAAAGGTGGCAGGGATGATTTTCCTGCATTGTTAGCGTCCTGTAGGCCGGGTGAGGAGCGAATCGCGGAGGAGATCAAGGGCTATTTGGCGGATGGTTTCCGCCCGGATCGAACGAAAGGGCTTCAATCCATCGTGGCCGCGTTTTTGAAAGAGAATAAGACGCACATCCTGAACCAAGCCTTCTATTGGTGGAAATCGAAGATGATATACGCCATATACAAATTCGAGGCAAGCAGGGGCGCGAAGATCCGCGAAGTGATGAAAGACACTTCTGTGGAGCATATTCTGCCCCAGCAGTGGCGTTCGCTAAAGGACACGAACGAGGATTTGAAGATACTGTCTGCGGATGAGGTTAAATGGGATTCTTTTCAAAAGGAAATCGATGATTGCATCAATGGAATCGGAAATCTCCTTTTGATTACACGGAGTGAGAATACCTCCCTTGGAAACCTGCATCCGGCGGACAAGGAATATGAAAACTATTGTGACGGTGGGTCATACAAAGAGCATGACCAGAACAGGGAGAAGTGGAGGCACTCGAAAGATTGGTCCAATCTGATTCGAGTTCGCGGGGAGGACATCTACGATTTCATGCTCCGTACGCTTGTCGACGCATCTGTAAATCCCCGAAGTTGATTATCCGTTCGCCGTTCACGTCGGGTTGGGCAAGATCCGACTTCGCCCCGTTTTGTGCAAAACGGGGTCTGGTTGTCAGTCTGGTGACTAATCCGAAGAGTGTCTTTCGCCTGCCGATTCTTTGAAATCAAACAGGCTCATGTCTTCATTCTCCAAGAAGAGACCTTCTTTGCTAAGTTCACACCTGTGGACATAACAGGCCCATTCCTGATCAGGACCGCCGCTAAGATCCTCGAATTCAATATCGTAGAACGACATCGCAACAATCCGTCGAAAGAAGTCAGGGGCTTCCACCGACAGTCGGTCGGACACAATCAGGAAATATCTGCGATTACTTAACGGGTCTAATGCAAGAGGGATAACGCGGATATCTTCTACCAGATCATTCGTCGCTAACTTACAGTCATATGGAACCCCATGATTGAGCTGGTCCGCGCTGACAGCGCCACCGCGCCCTGGCTTCACATGGAAGAGGCTTGCGAAGCTGGAGTTCTTACAAAGCCAGACTTGCTTGGTGAGTTCAGGTGATAGCGTGAGGTATCCTTTTCGTTTTCTGCTTAAGGCTTCGGCGGCCTTCATTGAGAGTGATCTCAGGCATCTCAGTTCAAGCAGCGGTCCGGTATACGAAGACAGTTGCACCGCGGCCTCATCTGACAACGAAGCCATGTTGTTTAGAACTAGTTCTCCCTGATGCTTGGAAAGCGCGCGCGCGGCATCTTCCGTCAGTGATGTGATCGCTAAACGAAGTTCACCCTTATGCGTCACAAGCTCTGCTGCTTCGGAAGATGTTAACGTCGTTATGACGGCGAGGTGGCAGCTGTCTGGATCTTGCTGAAAAAACTTCCATGCAAGATCAAAACACGGAATAGTTTTCAAGCCATCGAGGTAGAGTCTTCCCGTCGTCTTTGAAAGGGCCGTGGCAATCGGTGCGGAGATTTCAGTAAGCCCGGGGAGGCTTAGTTCATCTATTGTGTTTTCGGCGAGTTTCCGGGCCAAGCCAAGATGGGTCAGTGCCGTTAGCCCGTCGAGAAAGACGCTGTATTTGCATCTGGAGAGTGACTCGGCGGCGCAGTCCGAGATCTGTGTTAGTCCAGCCAGAGAGATGGGGCCTTGGTACTGGGACAATGCCTCAGCAACGTCTCCCTCAATAGCTGTCAGCCCATCCAGAGCCAGATCACCATTAACCTGCTTGGAAAGTGCCTGAGCCGACGCAAAGGAAATTGACGTCAGCCCAAGGTCGAGAGACACGTCCTCCATTTTGGCCAGTTCTTCAACCGCCCTATCCTCGGCGGCAGTGTATTGGGATAGCGTGCTTTTTCTATCCCAACTTTGTGCGATCTCGAATGTCAGTGTCTTGCCGTCGGCCATAATGAGCATCATTGAGTCAGGCATTTCCGCTTTGCGCAATCATGTCGGCGCCTTCATGGCGAATTCGGTTCAGACGAAATGCCCCACTTAGTGGGCAGCGACTTTGGTTTTCAAGGTTGCAGCTAACGACGGGCACTGAGACAACAGCTGTCCGATGAGCGAAAAGGGTTCTACCCCCGTGCCGCTTTCCCGTCCGCCTCTGGAGCGAATGCTCTTCATCCATGAGGAACTACAGCGCGGTGTTTTCTGCAACTGCACGAAGCTGGCAGCCGAGCTCGAGGTCTCCCCGAAGACCATCATGCGCGATCTCGCGTTCATGCGCGACCGCCTCGACCTCCCGCTGGAGTACGATCCAAAGCTCTATGCCTACCGCTACACCTACCCGGTCGAGAGCTTCCCGACCGTGCAGGTCACCGAGGGCGAACTGGTAGCCCTCCTTGTCGCCCAAAAGGCATTGGAACAGTACAAGGGCACACCCTACCAGCGACAGCTGGCCATTGCGTTCGACAAGATCGCTTCTGGTCTGCGCGATCGCATCTCCTTCACCCCGGACCGTTCCGCCACGGGCGTCTCATTCCACAATCTTGGCTTGGGCAAGGCGGACCTTCAGGTCTTCGAGCTGCTGAGCCGCACGGTGCTCAATGAACTGGAGCTTGAGTTCGATTACCAGAAGCCCCAGGCGCCCGCGCCCGAGCGCCGTCGGATCCGCCCCTACCACCTGACCAACCGGGAGAACCTCTGGTACCTCGTTGGTTACGACCTCGCCCGCCAGGCGATCCGGAGCTTTGCGCTGCCCCGCGTCACAAACGCCGTCGTCACAGAGCAGAAGTTCACCCGGCCGGCGGATTTCTCGCCGGACCGGTACTTCGGGAAAACCTTTGGGGCCTTTGTCGGCAAGGGAGACTATGCCATTCGCATCCGTTTCGATGCCGATGCGGCCGGCCGCGTCCGGGAGCGCTTCTGGCACGAATCCCAGGAGGCCAAGGAGCTACCCGGCGGTGGTCTGGAGCTGTCCATGCATTTGGGGGACCTGGAGGAAATCGCCGCCTGGGTGCTGAGCTGGGGATCTCATGCCGAGGCGCTGGCGCCCGCGGAACTCCGCAAACACGTCCGGACAGCGGCGCTGCGACTGGCACGGTCGCACAGGTTGAGTCCTTGAACTGCGAAACGTGTTGCGATCCGTTCAGGTTTTCATGCAGCGGTTTCTTCTGCTCGATCTGCCCTCGACATGGATATCCTAAGCGCTTAGCTTGCTCGAATGAACCACACAGCCTTCAGCCGGAGGGGCGGCAAGGCCCGGTCGGTTGCGAAGACCGTGGCCAACCGCGCCAAGGCCGTGGCGTTTTGGAACTCGGTGCGCGCAGGCGAGAAGCCAGCACCGGTTCGTTTGCGCCTGCCACCGACATCGGAGGTCATCGCGAACATGCTGGCGGCGTATTGCCGTCAGGCGGCTATCACCCGCCTGGAGATCTTTGGTTCGAATGCGCGAGGGGAAGCCAGACGCGGCAGCGACGTTGATTTGATAGCAACCTTCTCCATGAATCCTGGCCTTCGTTTCTTCGCGATGGAGGACGAAATGGCTGCGATCCTCGGCGTACCCGTGCACCTGCTGACGCGCGATTCGGTTGAGCAGATGTCCAACCCGTATCGGCGAGAGTCGATCCTCGCCGACGCAAAAGTCATCTACCATGCCTAAAGCCGCGCCCAAGACGCAGGACGCCTACCTGCATGACATGCTGGAGGCCGCGCGGCTCATTCACGACTACACGGCCGGTGTTTCGTTCGAGGAATTCTGGCACAACAGCGAGAAACGCGATGCCGTAGCCCTGCGAATCTCAGTCTTGGGCGAGTCCGCGCACAAGGTCGACAAGGTGACCGAGGCCGCTTTGCCGGGTGTCCCCTTTAAAAGCATCCGCGGGATGCGCAACCGAATCGCCCACGACTATGGCGCGGTAGACTTCAGAATCGTCTGGACCGTCACCCAAGAAGAGATCGAGCCGCTGATTGCTGCCCTCAGCGCCTATTTTGCGGAACGTCTCAAGCCTGAGAATTCGCTCTGAGCCCGCCAGTCGCGCAGGAGCCTGGGCGGCGCTGTTGGGCTACGAGGCCTTTCAGAAAACACTTTTCTTCTGCCTCCTCGGACAGCCAATGGCCGAGGATGTCTCCTAGAATGCAGCCATGCTAGAATCCATCAGCGAGGCGTTCGCCATCCCTGACACCCAGTGGCGGGCGGGACCCTGAATGCCTCATCGCGTGAAAACCGTCTGAACCTACGCCTCGCTGAGCGCCATGAGGGACAACTCGTTTACTCTCCCTCGGACCTGATCCGGTTCATGGAGTCGCCGTTCTCGTCGTGGATGGACCGGTACAATCTGGAATTCCCCGGGCAACTCACTCCCGACAAGGATACGGCGGAGGACAAGCTGATCCAGGATACCGGGCACCGCCACGAGAAGCACTTTCTGGACGATCTCAGGACAAAGGGCCGGGACATCGCGGAAATCGATTCGCACGGACCGGATCCTGAAGGGCAGACCAAGGCGGCCATGGCGGCCGGCCGCGAAATCATCTACCAGGCTTGCCTGGCCCTTCCGCCGTTCCGGGGCTATGCGGATTTCCTGTCACGGGTCGAGTCGGTCCCCGGTGGCCGGGCAACCTATGAGGTCTGGGACACCAAACTCGCCCGCAAGGCGAAGCCCTACTACATCGTCCAGCTTTGCTGCTACTCCGAAATGCTGGAGCACCTGCAGGGCTCGCGTCCGCGCGCCCTGCGGGTGGTTCTGGGCAACGACGAGGTTCCTGCCTTCAAGACCGAGGATTTCTTCTACTACTACCAGCAGCTCAAGCAGGCGTTCCTGCAGCTCATGGAGGGTTTCGATCCAGCGGATCCTCCCCTGCCGGGACCCCGCGCCGATCATGGCCGGTGGCAATCGCACGCCGATGCAAAACTGGTCGCATTGGACCACCTCGTCCAGGTGGCGGGCATCACCACCGGGCAGATCAAGAAGCTCAATAACGCCGGGATCACCACGGTCTGCCAGCTGGCCGCCCTGCAGGACACCAGGGTACCCAAACTGAGCGGTCCGGTTCTGCAACGCCTGGTCGAGCAGGCGCAACTCCAGGTGCAAACCCGTGAACTGCGCGCCCGCTCTGGCCCGGACACGATGGTGCCACCTCTCTACACGGTGGTGCCGCCCGACCCGGAACATCCGCGCCGCGGACTAGCCCTGCTCCCGCCAGGAAGCCCGAATGACGTCTTCTTCGACATGGAAGGCTTCCCGCTCGTGGACGACGGCCTCGAATACCTCTTTGGGGTCACCTACCGCGACGGGGATGCCCTGCAGTTCCGGGACTGGTGGGCCCACGATCCAGCCGGGGAGAAAGTGGCTTTCGAAGGCTTCATCGACTGGGTCCACGCCCGGTGGAAGGCCGATCCCTCGCTCCACATCTACCACTATGCGGCCTACGAGGTGAGCGCCATGCGCCGGCTAATGGGGCGCCATGGCACTCGCGAGGATCTCCTCGATGATCTGCTCCGCAACGAGGTCTTCGTGGATCTGTACCAGATCACCCGCCAGGGGCTGCGGATCGGCGAGCCAAGCTACTCGATCAAGGAGGTCGAGCACATCTACCGCGGCAAGCGCGGCGGCGACGTGACCGACGCCGGTCAGTCGATCGTCTTCTATGCGAACTGGCTGGAGAGCGGCGAATCCCGCGACTGGCGCCGATCCCCGATCCTACGGAAGATCCGCGACTACAACCATGACGACTGCGACTCAACCTGCCAGCTGTGCGACTGGCTGAGAAGCGAGCAACGCAAGGCCGGTATCGCTTATCTGCCCGTACCAGAGAAGCCGACCGAGGCGGCGCCGTCCCCCGAGGTCCTCCAGCGCCGTCAGGCCAAGGAGAAGCTGATCGCGGCCCTTGCGGCGAAGCTGCGTGCGGAACAAGGCGACCCCCGGCGCACCCAGATCAACCAGATCCTGCTCCACCTGGTTGAATTCCACCACCGGGAGTCCAAGCCGGTCTGGTGGCGGATGTACGACCGTGCCGCGCAGGAGCCAGAGGAAGGGTTACCGCCATGCCGCGCCGCCGCCGAATCCGGTGCTGCGGCACCTTCAAAATCGGGTTCTCAGCGATCCAGCCCCGGAGAAACGCGAACTTCAGGAACGTGGAGATAATTCCGCGCCGGTTGTTGTAGGTCTTAAGCGCCGGCCGGCCATGCTCGAAATAGCCGACGAGCTTCTGTACCGTCAGATCAGCGACGGAAGCATCAGGGAAGTGCCTTTGCAGCCTTTTCAGGTCGCGGCCGATCCGCACGAACTGCGAGATTGAAAGCAGGTCCTGCTCGTGCTCGTGCTTCTTGGAGGCGACATACTCCGCGATGGCGTCGGCGAGCCGCTTCTGTTTCTCCGGCTCCCGGTAGTTTGCCAGCGCGAAGTCGACGTAGGCGGAAAGCGACTGCTTCCGACCGGCGAGCCGCAGAAAGACGGCTTCTGCTTCGTGAAGCTGCGGGTCCGTCAGCCGCGTGGCAGTGACGCGAACGCCGGCCTGGAGATTGCTGATTTCGTAAACCTGACGCTCAACTTCAGCTTCGGCGCGGGTCAAAAAGTTCTTGCGGACACGTTTGCCGTCGAGCCAGCCGGAGAGGCGAAAAACGATTTCCCCGGAGGGATTCGTGAATTCGGAGATGTGGAACGCATTGGTCTGATTCATGCCCGATTTGCCACGTCAACTGGCAAATCCGAAGTCGGGCAAAATTAAGTCCTTGTCCCCAATGAGTTAAGATGGTGCCCAGGGGGGGACTCGAACCCCCATGCGGTTAAGCACAGGCTTCTGAGACCTGCGTGTCTACCAGTTCCACCACCTGGGCAAGAATGGGAGCGGTTAGGAGAAACACTCGCTCCCACCCGCGCAAGAAAACAATTCGGGTTCCCTTTGTCAGACGCAGCACCACACTCCGGTCTCCGATGAAGAAGGAAGCCGCCCTCGCGAGAATCAAGGCTGAGAAAGTCATCGCGATCATCCGCGCCGACAGCCCCGACGGACTGCTCGATTGCGCGCGGGCGCTCGCGGCCGGGGGGCTCACCTGCATCGAGCTGGCCATGACCACGCCGGGGGCGATTGTTATGCTCGAGAAGGCAGCGGCCGCCCTCCCCGATCTCCTTTTTGGCCTCGGCACGGTCCTCGACCCCGACACCGCGCGCGCGGGCATCCTCGCGGGCGCGAGGTTCATCGTCACCCCGGCCTTCCTACCGAAGGTGATCGCCCTTTGCCGGCGGCACCGGGTGCCGGTGTTCCCCGGCGCGCTCACGCCAACCGAGATCTTCGCCGCATGGGAGGCGGGCGCCGACGCCGTCAAGGTGTTCCCCGCCGGCCTTTTCGGCCCGGCCTACCTCAAATCGCTGAAGGCTCCCCTGCCCCGGATTGATCTTATCCCCATGGGCGGGGTGACTCCCGGAAACATCAGGGAATTCCTCGAAGCGGGCGCCGTCGCCTGCGCCGCCGGCGCCGCGCTCGTCGACGGAGAATCGCTCAGGGCGAAGAACTGGGCCGCGATCACCGCCAGGGCGCAGGCCTTTGTGACAGCCGTCGCCGCCGCGGGCGTGAAGTAGGGCCGTCGGCCACGGAGGGCGCAGCAACCACGCCGCCGTTCGTCACGTATTGCGTTACAAATCTCTTTTCGACCGGGAGTGGTGGCGTTGCGCGCGTTTGTCACGCATTGCGTTACAACCCACCACCGCCCGGCCCGGCGGGCCGGCTGGAGATTGTCACGTATTGCGTTACGAAGCTCTTTTCGACCGGGAGTGGTGGCGGTGCGCGCGTTTGTCACGCATTGCGTTACCCAGGCATACGGCGCCCGGTGCAACGCGCGCCACGAGGGTCACACCGTCCCCCGGTCCCACACGGCCGCACTCAAGGCACCGCAGCCCGCAGGCTTCGTTCGTGGTCGAGGAGGCGCCGCTTGCGCCAGACTCCTCCCGCGTAGCCCGAGAGCGAACCGTCGGACCGGATCACGCGGTGACAGGGGATCACGAGACAGAGCATGTTGGAGCCGCTGGCCCGGCCGACGGCGCGCATTGCGCCGGCCCGCCCGATCGCGGCCGCAACGTCGCCATAGGATCGAGTCTCTCCCTCTGGAATCCGCCTCAGCGCGGCCCAGACCGCCTGTTGGAACGCGGAGCCCACCGGCGCAAGCGGAAGGTCGAAAACGGGCTGCTTGCCGGCGAAATAACGCCGCAGCTGGACCTCGGTGGCATCGAGCGTGGCGTTGGCGCCGGACGCCACGGCGCAACGCAGCGCCTGTTTCAGCCGGGCGATCTCACGCTTGAGTTCGCGCCGGTCGGCGAACTCCAGCAGGCGCAGGCCCCGCCGGTCGGCCAACGCCACCATCCTGCCGAGCGGCGTGTTGATGTTCCGCTGGATCAGGCAATTCTCCGCCCGCGCGCCGCACGGCGGCCCGCCCGGATCGTGCGGGAGCGCCCGGTTCTTCCTGCGCCGGCCGGGTGGCGAAGGCTTTGCCGGCCCGGCCGGCAGGGCGGGCCGTGCGGGAGGAAGGAGCGGCGTCCGGTGCTTCATGGTGGATTGATCCGGCGCAAATCTGGCACAGCGCTGCGAAGCCGCAACCAAAGCAGCGAGCATCGAGCAGCGAGTAGTGAGCAGGAATTCGAAGCCCTTGCAGCACAAACAGGGCCCCGTTGCCGCCGATGGTCAGGCCAGGTATTTCGTCACGTCCGGGATCTCTTTGACGCGCCGGCCGCTCGCGAGGCGTTCGAGATAGGGATCCACCTCGGGATGCGCCTCGACCTCCTCGTCGCCTTCCGCGTCCTCTTCGTCGGTTCCCGTGACCTCCCAGTTCAACTCTTCGTCAAAAACGTGCGACAGGCGGCGCGCCTGGGGTTCGAGGACGAGGGCCGGGTTCCTCACACGGCCTCCTTTCACGAGCTCGAAGAGGCAGGGAAGAAACTGCGACGCATAGCGCGCCTGGAAGTCCGACATCCATTTGTTGCCCACGCCCTCGCGGCGGTTAAGCAGCACGACGTCGGCGAAATGCACGCACGCGTCGTACCATGGCAAAAGCTCACGGTGTCGCACAGCCAGCCCGCAATTGACGACGCACACGATGCCCGCGAGTTCCCCGCCGCTCACCGGAAGCCACTGCTGGACGGCCTCGATCTGGTCAACCGGATTGCGCCGGCCGTCGGCGATCAGGAACACGTGCGTGGCGGCGCCGAACGGGGAAAAATCGATGCGGCCGCCGTTCCACCGCCAGCGCTGCGCGGGGCCCGGCGGCGCGCCGGAGGCATCCGGGGTTTCCCCCTCGGAAATCAGGACGAGCGCCCGATCGCCCTCCCCGAGGCCGCCTGCAATCAGGTCAGCCACGATTTCGCGCCGGCCCGAGCCCGCCGCGCCAAGGATAAGATAGATCAGAGGTTTCATCGCCATGGTTTGCAGCCTGCCTGCCTGCCCGTTCGAAAGGCTCAGGGCCCCGAGCTTGTCGAGGGGCAGGCAATTCTCATCTGCCATCGCGAGCAAGCCCGCTCCTGCAAGCAGAGCCGTCAGAGCATGAACGTCGCGTTCTGGGCCGCGTTCCGCATCCAGTGGTCGACCAGAACCAGCGCGGCCATCGCCTCAACGATGGGCACGGCGCGCGGAAGCACACAGGGATCATGCCGCCCGCGGCCCATGAGCTCGGCGGGACGGCCCTGGACGTCGACGGTCTCCTGCGGGCGGAGGATCGTGGCCGTGGGCTTGAACGCGACGCGAAAACGGATCTCCTCGCCGTTGCTGATGCCGCCCTGCACGCCGCCGCTGCGGTTGGTCCGCGTGCGCACCCGGCCTTCGCGGTTCTCGAAGAGGTCGTTGTGCTCGGAACCCTTGAGCAACGTGCCGGCAAAGCCGCTGCCCAGCTCGAATCCCTTGGTTGCCGGCAGGGAGAGCATCGCCTTTGCCAGGTCGGCCTCGAGGCGGTCGAACACCGGCTCGCCCAGACCCGCCGGCACGCCCTGGATCCGGCACTCGATGAGCCCGCCGACCGAATCGCCCCCGGCGCGCACCGCCGCGATGCGCTCGATCATGCGCGCGGCCGCCGCGGCGTCCGGGCAGCGCACGGGCGAAGCCTCAACTTCTTCAAGCGTGGGGAAGTGGTCGGTGGGCAGCGCCTCGATGTCGTGGACGCGCGTCACGAACGCGCGGATCTCGACTCCTCCGGCAATGCGCAGGATTTTTTTTGCAATCGCTCCGGCGGCCACCCGGCCGATGGTTTCGCGCGCCGACGACCGGCCGCCGCCCCGGTGGTCGCGGATTCCGAACTTGGCCTGGACCGTGAAATCGGCGTGGGAGGGCCTGAACTTCTCCCTCATTTCATCGTAGGCCCCTGGCCGCGCATCGGTGTTGCGGACCAGCATTGAAACCGGCGCCCCGGTCGTGCGCCCTTCGAAGACGCCCGACAGGATCTCGACCGCGTCCTCCTCCTTGCGCGGGGTGACCAGGTCGCTCTGCCCCGGCCGGCGGCGGTCGAGTTCCGCCTGGATCTCGCGCGCATCGAGCAGGAGGCGCGGCGGGCACCCATCCACCACAACGCCCACGGCCCCGCCGTGGCTTTCGCCCCAGGTGGTCACGGTGAAGAGCTTGCCAAAGGAGTTGGGCACGACCCCGAAGCGTGGTTTGTCGGGCGCCGCTTGCAAACCGGAAATCGGGAATCGGAAGGAGGAGCCGGAGAACAGCGGCGGCCCCGGATATCCCGGATCCCTTGCGCTCCGCACCGGATCCTGGCGGCGGGAGCCGCGACTCCCTGGATCCGGCTTCGGGAACCGGGCGGCCGGGCGCTGGAGCCGCAAAGCCCGGCAGGGGGCGCCTGCTCCGCAAACGCTGTGGAACCGGGCTCGCCCGGGGTTGTCCTGAAACATGGCTGGATCTTCAACGTCAATAGAGGTTGGCTCTTGCGGCCAGGCCTGACTGGCGCATCTCGCACGGGCGCGAATTACCCGTCGGGGTCGTTCCAGGCGGGATGCAAGCGTGGCACTACTCAGTTTACATTAACTTGGAATTCGTTTGAGATGCCCCTCCGCATCGGCGTGTTCGCAGCGCCGAGTTCACGCTCCTTTCCCCCATCATCCGCACCGCATGTCGAATCATCCCTGTCCCTGTCCATCCGTTCTTGCCGTCACTGCGGTGCTGATCGCTGCGGTTTCGCTCCACGCCCAGCCTTCCGGGCCCGCCTCGACACCGTCCCCGATCACTCCGCCCCGGGTCAATCCCCCTCCGCACGCCGTTACACCCGCCGTTCCGCCTGCGGTTCCGCCCGCGCCCCAGTCCGCCGGCGAGGAGATGATCGGGCCGATTCAGATGCGCGGGGAGACCCTCGAGGCGGTGCTCTTCCAGTTGGGCCGGTGGACCGGCCGCTCGATCATCCGTCCCCAATCGCTGCCTAACACCGAAGGTTATACGTTGACCCTGCCGCCCATGCCGAAAAGCGAGGTCATCCTGGCCGTCGAAACGCTGCTCGAGCTCAGCAACATCGCCGTCAGTCCGCTCGGCGACCATTTCCTGAAAGTCGTTCCGGCCGGCCAGGTCCGCATGGAGGCGCCGGAGATGATCGACGGCTCCACGCTCGATCTCCCGCCCAGCGGCCGGATCGTCACCAAATTGTTTCGCCTCAGTTTCCTGCGCGTCAATGAGCTGAGGGATCAGGTGCTCCCGCTGCTCAACCAGAACCTCGGCGCGCCCGTGATATTCGAGAAGACCAACGCGGTGCTGATCACCGATTCTTTGAGCACGCTCCAGCGCGTGGAAAAGCTGATCCAGGAGCTGGACAAACCCGCGGCGGCCACCCTGCAGTCGAAGTTCTACGCGCTCCAATTCGCCAAGGCCAGCGACCTCGTCAGCAAGATCACGGCCATCCTCAAGCCGCCGCTCAACAGCGGAATCAGCTCCGCCACGAGCATCAGTGCGGACGACCGGACCAACCAGATCATCCTCATCTCCGACCCGCGCCAATACGGGTTTTTCGACGACTTGATCGGCAAACTCGACGTGAAGTCCGATCCCAACACGCGCAACGAGGTCATCCCGTTGAAGCATGCAACGGCGAAGGATGTGGCGACCCTGCTCACCAATCTTGTCTCCGGCCAGAGTCAGGCCGCAAGCAAGGCCGACCAGCAGGCCGGCCGGTCCGGCCAGCCCGGGGTCCCGCGCCCGCAAACGCCGCCGCCGGGCACGACGCCGAACCTTGCGAACCTGGTTGGTGAGGGCGGCACCAGCACGCAATTCAGCAACCTCGTCACCATACTGGCCGACGACCGCAGCAACGCGGTGGTTGTTTCCGGCACGGTCGACGACATCCGGTTGATCCGCGAGATCGTGGGCAAGGTCGACGTGTTGCTCGCCCAGGTCAGCATCCAGGTCGTCATCGCGGAGGTCACGCTCAACGACACGGATACGAGCGGCATCAATGCGCTCAATTTGACGGTCGCCACGAACAACGTCGCCGGCACGCCCTACCAAGGCACTCATATCACGAACTTCAACACCGTCGGCGCGAATGATACGAGTAACTATGGCGTGGCGGGGTGGACCATTACGGGAGGAGTCGTGAATCCCATGGCATTCCAGGCCGCGCTCAGCAACAACGGCACCAAGAGTAATGTGAAAGTGTTGTCCGCCAACACCGTTGTTACCACGCACAATAAACAGGCGGAGTTTGTAGTCAGCCAACAGCTGCCAATTGTTAGCGGGTCTCAAACTGCTGTTTCAGGCGGCCTCACAACAGGTGTGGCAGCCAACACCTATACCTATAAGGACATCGGCATCGATGTGAAGGTCACACCGCTGATCGGCGAGGATGGCAGCGTCCAGTTGGAAGTCGACCAGAAGGTCGACGATGTGGTCAGTACCCTTAAGCTGGCCAGCGGCGACGTTCAGCCAATTATCGGTCACCGTGAGGCCACCTCGTTTGTCAACGTGGCCGACGGCCAGATGATCGTGCTCGGCGGCCTTCAGCAGAGCAAGCATTCGACCAGCAGAACCAAGCTCGGGTTCTTCTTCGAGATTCCGATCATCAGTCAGTTGTTCGGTGGCCGAACCCACGAGGAAGACCGAACCGAGCTGCTCCTGTTCGTCCGTCCCCAAATCATTCCCCCGGGCGAGTCCACCAAGAACGCCGACGCCAGCATCGACCAGCTCAACAGCAAGGATCAGGTGAAACAGTTCTTGAGCAATCCGGCGAAGGATAAGAAGGACAGTCTGCTCAAGCAGCTGACGCAGTAAGTCTCACTGCCCGGCAAGCCGCGGATCGCCGGGCATCCGCCATTCGCGAGAGAGCTTTCGCGCAATCGTCCCGGCAAAACGGTCTGCAGAGTCTCCCCCGGGTTTCGAAAGCCTTCCCCAAACGCAGGAGTCTCGGCCCGAATTCGTCTTCTGCGAACAGGCCGCCATCCATCAACCGGCAGCATCAGGCCACTTCATTCGGCCGATGCTCGATCAAGCCTGTCGCTCAATACCTGCGCCATCCAAACTCCAGAAAGTGAAAACAATCTTGCATCGCCCCATCCATATCTCCATTCAAATACTCGAATATCCCGCTTTTACCCCCCCCAATCTGAAGGGATCCTGAGCCCCACACCCTCAGCCGTTTTGCATTTTCCAATCTGTCCAACCCCACCCAGCATGAACCTCCAAGAATTGCTCCCAAAGCTGGCACTCGCCGCGCTCATTTCCGGACTGCCGGTCCAGTCGTTCGCCTATACCCCACCCGTTCCCGGCCCGACATCTGTAACACCATTAAACTCCAACGGCGCCTATTTCAGCTATTCCGTTACGGATCCCGTAACAAACGAACTAATCACCGCCACCACGCCAAAAATAACGGTGGCAATTTCGTGGCGGAATCAGGGCGCGTTGCTGACGTTGCGAAGACTGTGACTTTGGATCGTGAGGGAGCCTGGTATTTCTGGACGGAGTCGGTGGATGTTCCGAATGTCTTCGCGGGCACCCCTGACTGGCAAAACGGCTTCAAGATGATTGTGAGGAAAGGCGGAGCTGCGAGTGCCAACCATCTGCCGGTCGCAACGGTCTCAGTGGACGGTCACGCAAGCGGGGAGATTATTGGTTCGTCCACCGTTACAGTCCATTTTAAAGCTACTGACGCTGACAACAATCTGTATGGCATCCGCTACAATGTCTGGTACTCGAATACGAACACTCAGGACAACAATGGCGGCAATTTCGCCCCCGTATCCGGCGGCATCGGGGAGGTCGTGAAGACGGTCACTTTGAACCAGGATGGGGACTGGTATTTCTGGACTGACGTTCAGGACAACGAGGCCAACTACGCGAACAGTCCTTGCTGGACATCAGGTTTCAAGTTGACGGTCAGCCAGGCGGGAGTTTTGCGTGGCGATTACCAAACGGACACGCTTTTCGCTCAGGGATATCCATCGGGCCTGGGCAACTCGGACTATGTGAAGCTGATCTACAGGGGAATGCTGCGGCGCGAAGCCGACTCTGGGGGCCTGACCACTTTTCTCAACGCGCTGAACGCTGGCGCACTCACACATGCGACGATGGTTGACTCGATTCTGGGCTCACAGGAATTCAAGCTCTTTGTCGGGCCGGTCGCGCGGCTTTACTTTGGGGCTCTCCGCCGTGTTCCCGATACAGGCGGCCTCGACAGGGTGAATTACCTCCGGGCGGGCAATTCGCTGGACAGCATGGGCAACGCGTTTTCCAACTGTCAGGAGTTCCTCAACCGTTACGGTACGCTGAACAACCAGGATTACGTGGCGCAACTGTATCGCGACTTCCTCCAAAGGGAAGCGACTTCGACGGAGTTGGCCGGGTTGAAGGGGCTTCTGGATGCGGGCACAGAAACCCGCGGGCAGATATTGGTCTACGTGTCGGGGCTCCAAGATTCGATCAATCTGTACACGTGGGAGGTACGCACGGTCCTGGACTTCTTCACCTTCCTCAACAGGGCGCCGAGCCAAACGGAGCTCGCCTCTTGGCAGAGCTACCTTGGAGTCCTGCCCTGAGTCCGGCAATCAATCCAGGGCGTCTCAGCCGGTCGGGGAGATTACGTGCAGACGATCTGAGAATGACGGCTGGCTGCCATGGGTTTCCTGTCACCCTGCCATCCTGAGCCGGCCGGCAGGCAGAGCAGGCCCTGCCTGCCGGCATTCGCTTGTTTGCCCAGGCTCGCTCTGGACCGGTCACGATCACGCGATTCGTTCCATGCCACCAGGGCAAACGCGAAGGAAGTGATCGTGCGGGGCTGCCTGGTTCATCGTCGGCCCGGAAGCGGCGGCAATGACTGTGACGCTTCATGAGAACAAAGGCCTTGCGCCTGATGGGCATTCGACCAGCCTTTGAGCCAGCAATGGCCAACGGGTACGCGCAGAAAGCAGCCGAGGGCAGAATGTCGTGGCCAACTGGGATGTTGTGTCCGCGCCGGAGACTGTTTGTACCGCCATGCGAATGGAGGCCTCATGCGAAGCGGAACCAATTGGCAACCCGCGCGACTAATCGAAAACATGCTCTTGCGAAAGGAAACGCTGGAATTCCGGGCGTTGCCAACTGGGACGGTGAGTCAGACGGGGATTCCACCCCGCGTCTTCCGTGACGCCATGTCCCCTTGATCTCGTGAGTTTTACGCCCAGAATGACTGACGATGATGCCTGCCCTTGAATCTCTTCCGGCCGCCCTCGCCGGGCGGCTGACCGATGAGCAGCGGCAGGCCGTGCTGGAGGCGCCGCGCGGCGAGCGCATGGCCTCGGTGGCTGCGGCGCTCACCCTGGGCGAACCCGACGCCCTCCCGATCGTCGCAGGCGCCGCCGGACTGGGAATCGCCACCGACATCCGGCCCGACCGGGCGTCGCTGAGCCTCCTGCCCGCCCGCCTCGTGCACGATTACCAGATCGTGCCGATCGCCGCCCCCGGCGAGGCCGAACCGGAGGACGGGGAGGATTCAGCCCCCGCCCCGCCGGATTCCCGGACCGTGCTGCATCTCGCCGCGTCCTGGCCGCCCGACGAGAGCATTCTCGACTGGGTGCGCACGTTTACGCCCCGGCCGGTCAAATGGCACCTCGCCCTGCCGGACCGCGTCCACCAGCTCATCATCGAGCACTTCGGCGTCGGCTCGGGCAGCCTCGAGGATTCCGGGGAGGATTTCGCGCCGGTTCAGAATCCCCAGGGTGCCGACGAGGTTGTCGACGCGGACGCCGCCGTCGTGCGCTTTGTCAGCGACGTGATCAGCCAGGCCATTACGGATGCCGCCACCGACATCCATTTTGAGCCGCAGGAAGGCCAGCTGCGGATCCGCTACCGCGTGGACGGCCTGCTCGTGGCGGTGCCGCTGCCGGAAAACCTGCTGCGTTTCCAGGACGCCATCATCTCCCGCCTCAAGATCATGGCGCGGCTCAACATCTCCGAGCGCCGCCTGCCGCAGGACGGCCGCATCACATTCAAATCCGACGGCAACACCCTCGACATCCGCGTCTCGACCATCCCGACGATCTACGCGGAGAGTGTGAGCCTGCGCCTGCTCAATCAGAAGAAAGAGGCGTTCACGATGGACCGCCTCGGCATGAACGCCGAGGAACAGACGATCATCAAACATGTCCTCGACTACCCGCACGGCATCATTCTCGTCACGGGCCCGACGGGTTCCGGCAAATCGACCTCGCTCAACGCGTTCCTCCGCCAGATCAACTCGCCCGACCTGCGCATCGTCACGATTGAGGACCCGATCGAGTACGAGGTTCCGGGGGTCAACCAGATGCAGGTGCGGCCGGAGATCGGCCTGACGTTTGCCAGCGCCCTGCGCCACGTGCTGCGGCAGGATCCGGACGTGATCATGGTGGGCGAGATTCGCGACCTCGACACGGCGGAAATCGCCATCCGCGCCTCGCTGACGGGCCACCTGGTCTTCAGCACGATCCACACGAACGACGCCGCCGGCGCCTACACGCGGCTCGTCGACATGGGCGTGGAGCCGTTCCTCGTGGCCTCGGCGATCGAGCTTGTGATCGCCCAGCGCCTCGTGCGCCGGCTCTGTTCCGCCTGCGCCCGGCCGCAGCCGGTCAACCGGACGAAGCTGCGGGACACGCTGGCGATCCTCGGACTTGATCCAGCGGAAGCCGATTCCGTTCCCGGGCTCCTGGCGCCGGTCGGTTGCGACCGTTGCCGCAACAGCGGCTACCGCGGACGCATCGGGATTTTCGAGATTCTCCGTCCGAACGACGATCTGCACGACCTCATTTTGAAACGCGAATCGGCGCGCGTGCTGACGAAATGCGCCCGCGACCATGGCATGCTGACCCTCCAGCATTCCGGCTGGGAAAAAGTGAAGGCCGGGTTCACGACGATGGAGGAATTGCTGCGGGTCATCACGGTGGCAGAAAAATGATGCCGAAAGAGCCAGAATGCCCCGTTTCAATTACACCGCCCGCGATCGTTCCGGCCAGTCCGTCTCGGCCGGAATGGAGGCGCCGTCGCGCAAAGAGGCCTTGCGGCTGCTCGCGGCCCGCGGCCTCTCGCCGCTGAGCATCAGCGAGGCGGCGGCCACCAACGTGAAACGTCCGGCCGAGACGGCCGGCAGGCCGGGGCTGGCGGAGGTTCTCATGGGTTCCCCGGGCCGGAAAGGCCCTTCGCTCTCGCGCAAGCAACGGCTGCCGTTTCTGCAGGCGCTCTCCGATCTCACCGGGAGCGGACTGTCGGCCGGAGAAGCCGTGCGGCTGCTCAGCCAGCGGCTCCAGGAGCCTGCGTTGCGCGCGCTCTGCCAGGGTTTGTGGGAGCGTTTGAGCGAGGGCCAGCCGCTCTCGCGGGCGATGGAGGAATATGCCGGCGTGTTTGACACGTCGACGGTGAGCCTGATCCAGGCCGGCGAGGCCACGGGCGGTCTCAACGACGTCCTCCAGCGCCTCATCCAGCATTTCACCGAGCAGCGGGAGGTGCGCCAGAAACTGATTACGGCCATGGCCTACCCGGTGTTCATCTGCGTCATGGCGGTTGGCGTGATCTTCTTCTTCATCTTCATCCTGCTTCCGAAGATCGAGTCGCTGCTCACGACCCTGGGCGGCAAGCTGCCGCTCTCCACGCGGCTGCTCATCGACGTGTCCCATCTCTTCATCAACTACGGCGTGTTCGCGATCCTCGCCGCGGGGCTTGCCGCTGTTTCCTTCTGGCGCTGGCGGCACAGCGAGCCCGGGCGGTTGCGCACCGACGAATGGGTGCTGCGCCTGCCCTTTGCCGGCGCGTTCGTCACCACCACGACGGTCATGAATTTCAGCCAGACGCTCGCGGTGCTGATTGAGAACGGCGTCACGACCGCCGAGGCGCTCCGGATGACCGAGCGGGTGATCAACAACCGCACGCACCGCAAGGCCTTTTCGGAGGCGACCGGCCGGGTGCTGGAAGGCGAAAGCCTCTCGCTGGCCCTTGCGCGCACCGGCTGTTTTCCGAACCTGGTGCTCGACCGGCTGGCGGTCGGAGAGAATACGGGCACCGTGGTGCCCAGCCTCAAGGAGATCGCCCGCACCTACCAGAAGCAGCTCAGCCGCAGCCTGCAAACCTTCACCACAATCGTCTCCACCGGCGTGCTGCTATTCGCGTTCGCGTTCGTCGGCTTCCTCGGCTACGCGATCTTCTCCGCGGTGTTGTCGGTCAGCGCCAGTTTCAAGTTCTGAGCCGGATGCCGCCGGCGCGGCCCGGAGGTTTCGCAAAGCCGCGGCGTCCTCCCGCCGGGTTCGCGAGCGCAACGCAACCCGCGCGCCCGCGTCTCCTGCCATCACCCTGGATTCCGCGGCCGCCGCCCCCCGACGCAGCGGGCCGCAGAAAACAGTCGCCACCGTGGACGAAATAATGAAATATGCGGATTGATGAATTCCCCTCCAGGCGGCCGGAGCCGGCCGGCCCATGAACCTCCCCGGTTTCTGCTGGTCGAAGACCAGGTGCTGGTCCGCGAGTTCCTCTGCCGCGATCTCCGGGAGGCGTATCCTGCATGCACGATCACCCGTGCGGGAAGCCTGGCTGAGATCCGGTCAATCGGGGAGGAAGGCGCGGACTTCGACCTCGCCATCGTCGACCTCGACCTGCCCGACGGCCGCGCGATCGATTGGGCGCGGCAATCGGCGCATGCGCGCCCGGATCTGCGGATCGTGATTCTCTCGGCGCTCGACGAGGATTTCGTCCTTTATCAGGCGATGCACTCGGGCGTCCCCGGGTACGTTCACAAGAATGACAGGCCCGGGGTGCTGCTGCAGGCGGTCGAGATCGTCCTCAACGGCGGGGTCTTCTACTCCCCGTCCGTCCTGCAGATGTGCCGCCAGAAGCAGGCGGATCCGGATTTCTTCAACAAGATCCTGACGGCCCGGGAACAGAGCGTCCTGCAATTGTCCGGCAGCGGCCTCCCCAACGAGGAGGTCGCCGCGATCCTCGGCCTGTCCGAATCTTCCATTGCAACCCATCGCAAGCAGATCATGGCGAAGCTCGGCGTGCACAGTCAGGGCGAACTGATGAAGTACGCCGTCTCCAAGGGATTTTCGCGACTGCACTGAGCCGGGATCAGGCTGTTGGATGTAAGGCGGGCCCTCCTTCGCCGGGGCTTCCGCCGTCGCCCTTCGGACTGTGGCGCGACCAGACGGCGGGCAGGCCGTTCGGCCTTTCTCGGCGCGCCGGGCCGTCTCGCGCCCTGCCCCGACCGGCGAGCCAGGCCTGCGCACAGCATGCCGGCCGCAGCGATGCCGGCACCAGCGCAAGTGCTGTTTCCCAAGGACCCCAGTCCGGATCAGCGGTTGATCTCGACTGACGACACGCGCATCACGGCGTTGAGCAGCGCAGGGTTCCCCGGATTAACGGTCAGCGAGAACTGTTCGAGCCCGATGTAGGGGGCGCGTTTCTCGAGTTCGCTGTAGAAGCTCAGCAGGGACGGCAGGTCGGCGTTGCGCACCGCCACCTTCACGGTGTTCACCGAAAACTGGTTCGTGAGCTCGGTCCCGACGATCTCGCTCGACGTGTTGTTGCGGACGCCCACCTGATCCGCGATGGTGCTCAATTCCCCCAGCAGACGCGGACCGCTGAACGTGCGCGCGGGATCGAGGTGCGCGATCGCCCTGGCAGCCGCCGCTTCGGTGCCGGCGCGGTTGTCCAGGCACTGCTTCTGCGTCGCAAGCACGGCGGCGTTCGCGCGCCACTCGAGCCAGAACTCGCGGGCGCTCCGCACCACCCGCCCCAGCCAGACGATGCCCACGAGCGCGAGCAGGGCGGTCAGCAGGAGCTTCTCCCGGATATGGCGGCTGAAGAAAAAGGACCTCATGACGGGGCACCGGGCCGCAGCGCCTCGGGCTTGAAGGTGACGGTGAGGATGAAACGGGTGACGCCACCGCGATCCGTCGTCTCCCCGATGTCCACATGGTCGCAGGCCGGCAGATTCTTGAGCGCCTCCTGGAAATTGAACACATCCGCCGTGACAGCGGTCTGGCCTTCAATCTCCAGCTCGTAAAGGCCCTTTGTGGCCGTGCGCAGGAATTGGATCGTCTTGGGCCGGACTTTCGGATCGTTGACGATCTCCATCATCCGGACCGGCATCAGGCGGCGGGTGGACAGCTCTTCAATCCTGTTTGCGAGGCTCCTGCCCGTCTCAATCTTCTGCACGGCCGGAGCCTGCGCCGCGGCGCGAAGAACCTGGCTCTTCAGCCAAAGGCGGCCGCCCAGCAGGCCCAGTTGCAGCACCGCGGCGAGGGCGATGGCTGCGGCGCTCCCGAAAAACGCCCTCCAGAGGTAAAGGTCGCGCGCGCGGTCGCGCCGCCGGGCGGAGAGCACCGCCTTGTCGCGCACGTCGATGGCGTCGCATTGCTCGTTGTCGAAGCGCGAAACAAAATCCCCCGCACGGAACTCCAGGCCCCCGTCGCCGATCAGCGACACCGTTTCCGCCGGGGCCGCGATCTTCACCGGCGCCGGGAAATCCTTCAGATGGGCGGCCAGTTCGGCCTCGACCGCCGCCCGCTCGCCCGCCGGGGCATCCGCCTCGACGGCCCTGGTCCGCACGACCGCGGGCACGGCATTGCGCCCGTCCCAACCGATTGCCGTGATGAAGTCCGGACCGGTTGCCAGCAGCGCCTGGGGCCTGGCCGGCGCCAAGCCGAGGCAGGCCGCAAACGCCGGCAGCACCGCGTCAGCCTCGGACCAGGTTTCCGCGTCCTCGACGGTGAATTTGCGGCGGTAGGCTGCATAAACGAGCACCCGGTCCGCGCCAGGCGCGGTGAAGTACCCGTAGCAGAGCTGGGCGACCGAGAACGGCGTCAGTCCCTCAAGCGCGAGCTCCACCTGGCCCGGAACCTCGGCCGGGGCCATCCCCGCAGCCAGGGGCACCACCCGGACAAAGAAGGCGTGATCCGGCAGCAGCACGGCATTTTTTCGTGCAGGAGCAGACGGTCTAAGATTCGACAGGATGCTCATGACGGCGCTGACAGTGACGAAGGTGCAGGATCAACGATCTCATCATTCTCGCGAATTTCGAGCAGCGTAAAGGGATAATTCAATGCCGGCCGGTTCTGGGGGGTCGCGCTGGGAGTCGTCGTTGTTGTGGCGGCGGCGGAGCTGCCCGTGGGATTCGATGGGTTCTGGGCGGCCGTCGGGTCATCGGCCGCCGCCGAACCCGTCGGAGTGTCCGCCGGGGTCGCCGGGTCTGGCGGCGGCGGCCTGGCTCCGCCGGAAGCGGCGACGACCGCGCTCACCCGAAAAGACGTTCTCGCTTTCGTGCACGATCACATTCACCCGGAGGCAGGACACCTGCGTGCCCAGCCGCGACGATGCCGCGGCCTGCCCCACCAGCCCGGTCACGTCCTGCGCGTTGCGGAAAAAGGCCGGCCCCTGCCGGGCGTACGAGCCGAGCCCACCCACGTAATCGCTGATCAGCTTCATCGACGATTCATCGTAGCCGCCGTACGCTGCAAGGGTTGTCATCCGCGCCGTGTTGGTGTTCGGCTGGCTGAAATCGAAGAGCGACACGCTGCTCACAAAATCCCGCCAAAGGTCGTTGGGCCGGCCGTTCTCATCGAAAAGCCGGTCGCGCACGAGCTGGATGGAGGCGAGTTCGGCAAACGAATGCAGGGAGCGGAGCGGGGGATCGCAGGGAATCGCGGCGCGCTCATAATCCGTCGCGCGGGCGCTGAACGAATTGGCCGGCTCGTAGCCCTGCTGCATCCACACCAGCAGGGCGTCCGCAAGCTGTTCGGCATCCGATTGCTTCTGGCCCAACAAAATGAACAGATCCCGCAGCACCGGGAAATCGGCGTGCGTCAGCGGGATCTTGGCGCTCTCATCCTCCAGCGTGACCTCCACGGTCAGCCCGTCCGGCGGCGCATAACCGGCGAACCCGAGCGGGTCGCCCCAGCCTTCCGCCGGGCTGTGCAGGCCGCTGTCGGTCGTCTGGAACTCCTGGAGGACCGCGAGCACCGTCTCCAGCGCCGAATAGGCATGGACGCGCAACCGGTCCGCACGGGCTTCGCGGGCGTCCGCCATCAGGTCGACGGATGCTTTTTCGAGGTATTTCGTCAGCGCAAACGCGGTCAACAGGAGGGTCATCAGCACCAGGAGGATGACCGAGCCCGCCCGGCTCCGGCCCGGCCGGACGCCTGTGGCTCCCCTCGCTGGATCCGGGCGGTTCATGGCTAGAAAAGCGGCAGCGCCGGGACCGCCGCCGGCACCGTCACAACGGTCTCCCGGGTCATTTTATCGTAGGTGAACTGCAGGCGCAGGCGCGTGGGCAGCTGCCATTGACCGTTGCTGTCGCGCTGCAACGTCTGTTGGTTCTGCCAGGAATTGAAGGCGGGACTGTAATAGTCGTAGCTGAGGCCGGTGACGAGGGGCGTCAGCACCGTGGCCCGCGGCGGCTCGTCGGCGAAATGCTGTTCCAGCCGTGAATGCCAGTAGAGCACAAGACCTTCATCGCGGCGCACGCCCAGCGCGCATACGACGTCCGGGAGCGGCGCCTCCGGCCAGGGAAGGACGCGGCTGCCCGCCGGCAATTCGAACGTGAGCAGCGTTGCGGTCGGCCCGTCCGGCAGCCGGACGTCCTGGACCGCGAGTGCCTGGACGCCCCTGGCGGCCGGCAGCGCCGTCTCGTGGAGCGTCTGTTCCACGAAGCGGGTCACCGCGCGCACGTGCTGGTCGAACAAGCGCACGTCGGAGCCGCGCCCCCACAGTTCGCCCATCGAGAAGATGAACTGGTTCATCGCCACAAGGAGCAGGCCGACCAGCGTCAGCGAGAGCAGGAGCTCAATCAACGTGAAACCCGGGAGGCTTTTTGATCTTTGGTTTTTGATTGCCGCCTGCCGACCCCGATCCGCCGGGCCGCGGGCCTTCAACCTGCCCTTCCACCGCCAATCGGAAATCGGAGATCCAAACCCGAAAATCATGGCGCCACCCCCTGCAATTCGAGAATGCGCTGTTTGACCTTGTCGAGCAGCGCCGTCCGGTCCACGGGATCAGACCACGTGGGCCGCAACAGAAGAAAGGTCTGGACAGTGCGATAGGGCTTGGGCCGCGCCGGATCGGTGATCTCGCAAGTCCACGTGACCAAGAAAAGATCGACCGTGTCGGTCGGCGCGATGTCTGTCTCCCAGTGAGCGCGCTTGTTCCCACCGAGGTCGAGATCTCCGCCCTGCTGGGCCTTGTCGCGGTCCGGCTCCGTAAGCAGCGCGGCACGCACAAAACGCAGGTCGGCGATGTACTCGTTGCGCCGCCCGGCCGCCTGATAGGCGTTCAGGGCGTTCACATAGGTCGCGCCGAGCACGACCGCCGCCATGGCAAAGATCGCGAGGGCGACAAGGACTTCCAGCAAGGTGAAGGCGGGATTGAGCGGGATCTGCGGCGCACCTGCCGGGGACTGGCAAACGAAACGCGACGAAGGCGTTGCGTCTCCAGGAAACTTCCAGTTTCGTCCTCCAGCCGGACCTGGCTGCGCCGATGCACCGGAGCGTCTCATGCGGCCTTGGACAACCCGCGTCATGAATTGTTGTCCGATTTCTGCAGCACGGGGGCGCAGGTCCACGGATCAATGCCCACCTGCCAGGCCTTTGCCCCAGTCCGGAACTGCACCCGGAATGCCATGCAGGTGCCATCGGGGTAAAACACCACGCGCGGCACCTCCTGCGTCTCCACGACACGGCCGGCGATCAGGATCAGACTGCCTCCTTTCGTCGCCTGCAGGAACTGCACGCTGACATCGCCCCGCGACGCGTCCAACGCCGCGCTGTCGGTCACCAATCCGTTGCTCCAGACGAGCTTTTTCTCCTTCTCATCGAAGCGCAGGCTCGTGTCGCGCTCGCTGAGCGACGCGAGTTTCTGGGCCGAGCGGCACGCCTGCCAGAACACGTCGTCAGGCGCCGGATGGTCGTTGCTCAAGACGCCGGAAGCGCCCACCACCAGCACGCTGCTGATCAGGCCGACAAGCCCGATGACCAGGACGATTTCCAGCAGGGTGAACGCAGACGTCCTCGCTGCCGGAAGGAACCTACCAGTTGCCAATGTCGTCATCCGTCCCGTCCACCCTGTCGGGCCCCTTGGACCACAAATCGTAGCCGGTCTTGTTCTTAACGCCGGGATAGCGGTACTGATACGGCTCGCCCCACGGGTCGGTGGGAAGCTTGTTGTCCTGAAGATACGGCCCGCGCCAGCGATCAGCGTTGTTCGCCGGGGGCGTGATCAGGGACTGCAATCCTTCCGCCGTCGTCGGAAAGTCGCCCATGTGCATCTTGTACGTGAAGAGCGGCGCCTGCATGCTCTGCTTCACAAAGATCTTGGCGATGTCCTGCCGGCTTTGGTCGAGCGTGTGGCCGAGGTTGCTCACGGCGAGGCCGACCAGCATTCCGACGATGGCGAGAACAACGAGGATCTCGATAAGGGTGAATGCCTCGTCAGTCCGTTGAAAAACGCGGGAAGAAAGGCGGGACACAGGCTTCATAAGCGGGGAATTCAACGCCGACGGGCCGGACTTGTCGAGTCCGGGCGGCGTCCATTTCGAAACCCCGGGTGCACCTGCCGATTGACGGCAGCGTCTGGCGCGCGCAGTTGTGGCACGGGCATCCTGCCCGTGGCAGGCAACATGGGCAAGATGCCCATGCCACTCGGCCACCGTCAATCGGCAGATGCGCCCCCGAAACCCCCGCGGTGCGCAGGGCGCGGCATCCTCCACAAAACCGGGATCCAATGGCTGGCGCCATGGGCGTGGTGACGGGGCGGGGCGGACGTTGGTTACGGCCGCCATCTCGGAGGGCGCCGCCTGCGGTGAGCCCGTCGAACCGCCTGTGGTGAACCTGTCGAACCAGTCCCTCGGCGGCGGTTCAGACCTCATCTGCGGACAACCAGCGGAAGCGGACAATCTGGAACCGACGCCCGTAGATCCGGTTGGTTTCGCTCAGACCGCCTGTGGCCTCGGGGGGATCGGCGGGATCGACATAATCCGGCACGCGCTGCACGACCGCCTCGCACCATGCGCAGCCCTCGACGGCGCCTGTCGCCGGGTTGGTCGCATCGCCATAGGCGCGCACCAGAAAGGTGTCGGACCGCACCGTCAGCACCGGACCGAGAACGGCCAGAACGTCGGCCTGCGACAGCCAGCCGGGAGCGAGCGTGGAAACATGGCCCTGCGACGCGGCCGGCCATGACAGGGCCGGGCTCGGCCCGGCATTGACCGGGAGGCCGGAGGCAGGATCAAGCGAATGCGGCGCATTGACCGTCCGATCGAGGGCCGATTGCAGGATGCCGCTCAGCCGCGCGCCCTCGGTTGGCGCGGCCAACGGGCGGTTGACGAATTCCGCGAGCGAGTGGAACGGGCCGTGAGCCCGGAGGCCTTCCACCACGGCGCTTGCGAGGCGCTGCACCTCAACGGCGCTGAGGGCGCGATAGCCCCGCCAGCCGTCACTGGCGCCTCCGTTGACGATGGCGCTGCGCAGGAACGCGCCGGCCGCGGTCTCCGTGTGCGCCATCCCGGTTTCAGGATCCGTCCACTCGAGGCTCTGTCCGTTGCACGACGCGAACAGAGCCTGCCAGGCGGCCGCGGAAGTCGAGTTGACGTTGAACGGCCCGTCGACGAGCAGGTGGGCCGCTGCCGTGTCGTAGTTCCGCACCGTGCCCGGCTCCGGCGGCCCTCCGTCGTTGCCGTGATAGATCAACCGCTGATTGGGTGGCGCCGCCGGCAGCGCCCCGTCTCCGCCCGGAAGCGTCGAAAAGAAAAATCCATCCCAAAGCGCCTCATTGAGCCGGTAATTGAAATCCGGCGTCCCGTCGGGCGTATGCGGATCGGCGTAGGAATGGCCCACCGTGCGCCCCGGCCCTGCGCCGGCGGGCTGGAGATTGGCGCATTGCAGCTGGGCGAGCGAATGCAGATCGGCGCACGGCAGCTCAAACAGCGTCGCGAACCGCCGGCCGCCGTCAGCGGCGCGATGGCTCGGCCCCCAGAACACGTCGTTCCCGGCAAGGACCGTATTGTCGTCGCCGTCCCGCGGAGTTGCGGCGTCATACTGCGGATTGCGTCCCCAAGCCGGGAGCGAATCGATCACCGGCGCGCGGAGGTTGAAGCCCGCCAGCCAGCGCAGACCCCGGGCGTCGCCGGGCGCGTTGAGGCTGCTGTCGGACAGGCGCAATCCGACGCGCACGGGCGCACCGAGAAACGGCATCGCGCCCGAGCAATCCGGGGCGTTTGCCGCGCAGCCGGCGACTTCCTGCAGACGCGCCCCGTCGCCGAGGCAAAGATCGAATCCCGCCGGAGCGCCGGATACGCGCACCTGGATTGCGGCCGCCGACGGATCCGCCGGGGCCGCAAGGTCGACAAATGCGCAACCCGCCTCCGAGAACCCCGGGGCCAGCGCCAGCCCGGCCTCCTGCGCGTAGGGAACCTGGGGCCCGCCCGCTGCCGCCAGCGTGAACACCCGGGCTTCTCCGGGAAGAAAACCGGCCCCGGCGATCAGCAGCGACAGATCCCCGCCCAACAGCTGCGCGGGTGTGCCCGAGACCGACGGCGCATCCGCCGCGCCCGGCGGATTCCGCAATTCGACGACCCCGCCCTGCCGCCACACCAGCCGGTAATCCGCCGGCGCGAGCGCAACGTTGTAGGGATTGCCCAGCACGACCATCGGCCGGAAAAGCACGCGGAATCTCCCGCCCGCGCGGTCCCCGCCCCACACGACCTGCGCCAGCACGACGACGGGATGCACGCCGTGCTGCACGGGCGAATGGGCGCGCGGCGCGACCTGCCAGGCGCCATTCACGAAGGCGGGGCGCAACTGGTAGCATGAACGCACGAGCGCCCACCCGGGGCCGCCTTCGAACACCGCGCCGTCCGGAACCGCCGCTGCAGCCTCCAGGCCGCGCGTGAGGTCCTTCTTCAAACCGCCGGCCGCCACGTTCGCGAGCACTCCCAGCGAGCACGTGGTCAGGTCGTGGAATCGATCCCGGACCGCCGCGAGGCTGAAACCCGGGTCGGCGTACACGATTTGTTCGGGGGTGAGAACCCGGCTGAGGCGCCCGCGGAGGGCGGCGCCTGCGGCGGTGCCTCCCTTGGCGGCAAGATAGGCGGAGAAATTGTCCGCGAGCTGCTCGATGCCATATTGCTGCGCCGACATGAACTGCAGGAGGTTCCCGGCGGTTCCGGCTGCCGCGCCGGCATAGGAATTCACCAGGTTGAATTTCGCCTTGACCGCCTCGTCGCCCACCCACCACGCGCAATGACCCACCACGCGCGGGCCATTGAATCCCGGGAGCCCTGTCGCGCTCAGCGGCCGCCTCTCGAGCTTGATGCGCTGCGCCGCCGCGCCCGCCGGCGTGCGCAACAGCCAGACCGATTCGTTGCCCGGGGCGGGATCGGCCGCAGGCGGAAGATTCGGGGTGCATGCCAGCGCATCGACCTCATTGCCGCTCACCAGCCACGTCAGCGGGGCGCGCGACGGGGACGCGGCATCCCAGACACCGGTCCAATACGGGTTGCCGGCGGATTCCGGCAGGAGGTCCGCGCGCGCGGTCACGCGCTGGTCCGGGCCCGCGAAGCGCTGGAGCCTCCCGATGGCCACGTGCAAGGCCAGCAACGCGTTTTGCTTCGCCTCCGCCGCCCGCCGGGCGTTCGCGGCAGCCGCCGTCTCGATCCGTGTGAGCATGGCGAGGCTCAGCAGGAGCAGCGCCACCAGGGCCAGCAGGGTGACCGTGATCAGCAGGGCGAAGCCGCTGCGCGCGCGGCCGGGGACAGGCCGGGCCGGGGCAGCGGAAATGCGTTTCGAACCGAGGGAGAACATCGGGCGCACCACGGGGCGCGCCCCGTCCCATCAAGCGCCGCACGCCCTCCGTCAACACACGATTCTCCTCCTGGCGCGGCGCCCTTCCCGGGAATCCGCGGCGCGCGTGCCGCCGTTCCAAACCACGGCCCGCGCAGAAAAACGCCGGCACCGGGAAAAACGCGGGCTAAAGGTTGGCCTTGATCTTGTCCAGAATCGCCAGCGACTGGGCCTCGTCCCCAAAAACGCCCACGCGGATCTGGACTTTGGTCGTGGCGTTCCCCTCTCGAATGACCTTGATCGTGATCTTCTTGTCCTCCGCGGTGCGGGCTATCAGGGTGGCACTGAGCGCATCCTTGTTCTCGTTGATCTTGACAAATTGAAGCTGCGCAATCGCGCGATCGGCCGCGCTCGCTGCCTTGTCGAAACTGGCGTCGAGCACGGCATCGAGCCTGCCCTCCACCCATGCGACGGCGCCGGCGCCCGCCGCCCCGGCCACCACCGCGACACAGCCCGCGAGCAATGGGAGCGACATGACCATCGCGAGAACGACCCAGGATTTCCAGACAGTTTTCATGATGTTTCCTGGAACTCTAGATCATATTCCTTGGCGCCGGCAACACCGGCGAATGGACCCTTTCTTCCGCCGCCGGTTCCCGCCCGAAGAACGGTGGCATCCCCTGCGCGCCCGGGCGGCAACGGGCCGCTCCAGGGCGCGGGAAGCGACAACAGACGCTCCTCCTCCGGGCGCTGAAGGTTCCACGGAGGCTTGAATCACCGCCTGCGAACCCAGCCGGCGTTCCTCGCCAGCGAGAGCAGGCCCATGCCCGCCGCAAAACCGCCTGCATGGGCCCACCAGGCCACGCCGCCGCCCGAGCCGCCCGCGAACAGAGCCCCAAAACCGTTGAACGCCTGGACGACAAACCACAGCACGAGGAAGATGAATGCCGGCACCGGCACAACCGGCACGATCCACGGAACAAGGGTGACAATCCACGCCGCGGGAAACAGGAGCAGATACGCCCCCAGAACGCCCGAGATCGCACCGCTCGCACCCAGCATCGGCACCTGCGAGCCCGGGTCGATGATCACCTGCAGGCCTGCCGCCGCCACGCCAGAGAGCACGTAGAAGGCCAGAAACTGCAGCGGGCCCAGACGGTCCTCCACGTTCTTGCCGAAGATCCAGAGAAACCAGCAATTGCCCACCACGTGCGCCACGCCCCCGTGGAGAAACATGTGGGTCAACAGCGTCAACCATTGCGCGCCGTCACCCGAGTGGGCCAGCAGCCGGCGCGGCACCAGCGCATAGTGCCGGAGGAACGGATCCATCTGCCCCGTGAGCATCAGCGAGATCTCCCAGGCGAACACCGCCAGGTTCGCCGTGATGAGCAGCCCCGTCATCACCGGCGGGCGATGGCTAGGATTGGGGTCCCAAAGCGGAAGCATGCCCTGCAAGAAACCGGCAAACCGCCGGTTGCCAAATCCCAAATCAACCGGGCGGCGCGATTGCAGGGCGCGACGCCGCCCATGGCGCCATTTTTTCGTTCGCTGTCGGCCGCCACCTGCGGTCATATTCCAGCCAGCATGAAGCGGCAAAAGATCTTCAACGTGGCGGTGCTCGGCGCCGGCGCAATTGGCAGGGACCACATCGCCAGTTTCCAACAACACCCCAACGCGCGCGTTGTCGCCCTGGTCGAGACCAGCCCCGAACGGGGCCGCGCCGCAGCGGAGTCATTCCGGGTTCCTGATCTCTACAGCGACTTCCGTGAAGTGCTGCGGCGCGCGGACGTGCACGTCGTCTCGATCGCCCTGCCGAACCACCTGCACGCGCCGGTTGCGCTGGCCGCCCTGCAGGCCGGAAAGCACGTCATGCTGGACAAACCGATGGCGACCGATGCCCGGTCCGCGGCCCGGCTCGTGGCCGAGGCCCGGCGGCGCCGGCGGTTGTTGATGGTCGGACAGAGCCAGCGCTTCGCGCCCGCCGTCCAGACGCTCCGGCAGATGGTCGAGCGCGGCGCCCTCGGCGAGGTCTACCACGCGAAGGCCACGTGGCTGCGCCGGAACGGCATTCCGCGCATCGGATCGTGGTTCACCCAGCGGAAGTTTGCGGGCGGCGGCTGCACCTACGACATCGGGGTGCACGTCCTCGACCAGACGCTCTACTTGATGGGCGAGTTCGCCGCCGTCACCGTGTCGGGACAGACCTACTCGAAATTCGGCCGGCGCGGCCTGGGAGATGGCAACTGGGGCCTGGGGGAGATCGATCCGCGGAAGCCGTTCGACGTCGAGGATGCCTCAATCGCGCTCATCCGCCTCAAGAGCGGGCGCACGGTGCAGTTCGAGACGTCGTGGGCCATTCACCAGCCCACGCCCGATCTGAACGGCACGCAGCTGTTCGGCACGGAGGCCGGCGCCACGACCAATCCCCTGCAGGTCTTTCACGCCGGCCGGCGGGGTTACGCTGTGGAGTCCATCGATCCCCTGCCGCCCCGGGTCGACCCCAACCGCATGGTCCATTTCATCAACGTGCTGCTCGGAAGGGAGAAGGCGCACGTGCTGCCGGAACAATCCCTTGCCGTCCAGAAGATCCTCGACGCCATCTATCGTTCGGCCGCGGGCGGCCGGGAGATCCGCATCAGGTAGTTGCAAACGCCCGGAATCCCTGCGATCGGACTCCGCGCAGCCGGACGGCCGCCGTTTTCGTTGGCAAACGCCGGGTGATTGCTTTTCACTCTGCTCCTTCATTTGAGAACCCTCAGGCAGGCTTTGGCGCGTCCGGGAACCTGGGCCTTCATCCTCGTGGGGGCGGCGGCATTTGCCCAGCTGCTCAGCGTGTTCGTCCGCGTCTACTCGCCGGAATTCGGGATCACGAGACTCATCGTCATCGGCCATGAGTTCGACGGCCGCGGTCTCGCAGTATTCCGCTCGACGCCGAAATACATGGGCCCGTCCGACCGCTGGGGATTCGACGGCCAGTTCTACGCCGAGCTCGCCCTCGATCCGCTGCTGCGTGATCCGCAATTGAAGATCGCGCTCGATGACCCGCCCTACCGGTCGCGCCGGATCCTGACCTCGTGGCTCGCGTGGGTGGGCGGGCTCGGCAGGCCGTTCTGGGTTCTCAACGCCTACGCGAGCCTCAACCTCGTCTCGTGGGTCGGGCTCGCCGCGATGATGATTGTGCTGTTCCGCCCCCACGGCTGGGCCGGGCTCGCCGGTTTTGCTGCAATGCTGATGACCTGCGGCATCATCGAATCGATGCGCTCGTCGCTCACCGATCTGCCGGGCTTCACCTTGATGACGCTTGCGATGATGATCGGGGGCGCGGGGGGCTCCGCGGCCCTGGCGCTGGCGGTGTTGACCCGCGAACCCAACATCCTCGGCATCGTCGGGCTCTGGGATTATCGCCCTCCCTGGCTGGCGACCGTCAGGCGCAACGTGCTCTACGGAGTGATCGCCGCTCTTCCGTTCGCCCTGTGGATCGCCTACGTCACGTCGCGTTTCCCGCCCGAGAGTTCGATCGCCGGAGACAACCTGACCTGGCCGTTTCGCGGCGTCATGGGCAAACTGGGTGAATTCAGCGTCCATGCCGTCAACGGAGATATCGCCTGGAGGAAGTGGTACTCCGCGTTCTTCACCAGCGAACCGTTGCACGCGCTGCTGACGATCATTGCGATGCTGACCCAGTCCGTTTATCTGCTCACGCATCGCGAATGGAACAACCGGATCTGGAGGGTCGGCGCGATCTTCGTGCCATTTTTCTTCTGCATCAGTTCGATCCCATGGGAGAGCCACTTCACGATCACCCGGCATGCCCTCCCCATCACCCTGGCATTCAACCTCGTCCTGGCGATGCGCGCGCGCCGCGGCTGGCTGGCCTGGTTCCTCCTCGGCAACTGTTTTGTGCCCTATGGCATTCACCAGTTCGCCCTCCACGCCCGGAACGGCGCAGAGGCGCCTGTCGAATACCGCATCGCCTCGACCCGGTTGTCAGCGCCCGCCCTCCGCGTGCAGTTTGACCGGGGCTGGTCGGGCGAGGAATGGACGCGCAAACACACCTGGCGATGGGGGGTCGCGACACATGCGGCGCTGATAATCTCAAACCCGGCGGCGCAGCCGGTCGAAGCCGGCCTGTCGTTCACAACCGCGAGCATATCCCGCCGGGACCTGATGATCAGCGTGCGCGGCGCCGGGGTGTGGTCGAAGCGTTCGATGCAGGCCCCGTTGCTCGTCCAGACCGGACGGTTTCTGCTTCCGCCTGGAGACACGGTCGTCCGCTTCGATTCGACCACTCCGCCCGTTCCATCCGGCAACCCGGGCGACGATCGCACGCTCTCCTTCCTGGTGAAGGATCTCAAGATCGACCTCTCGGCGCCACCCGCAGGAAATGGAAACCCCGCCGGCCATTGACGCCCCAGGCGCCGGCAGATCCCTTTCGAGGCATGGCCCCGGCCGCCGCCTGCAGGTTGTGTCCCGACAAGATCCAGCGGGTCCATGCTGCGCCTGCAGGCACCCGCCAAAACGCGCCCTCCCGCGCGGGTTCCCGTAATGCAGAGCGAAGACCGGCCGGCAAACCACTCCGGCAGGCCGGGAATCGGCGCCATTCAGCCCATGCGCGCATTCCCGGTCCACCCGGAAGCCATATCCGTCTTCCCGGAACCCAGGACCGGCCTTCCCTACTTGCAGCTCGTGGCGGGGCAGGTCGCAGCTTCAGTCTTGCAGGGACATGCCGTGGGAGTGCATTTGCACGAGTCAGCTTTGGCGTCAGCCTTGCAGGCGCAGGCCTTTGAATCGGCCTTGCAGGAACACGCCCCGGGAGCGCACTTGCAGGGGTCAGCCCCAGCGCCGGCCTTGCAGCCACAAGCCTTCGTATCGGCCTTGCAGCACCCGCAGAGATCCTTCAAGGCCTTCAGAACGTCCGCGGCGTGTTCCGTGGTCGAGGCCTTCAGATCGCGCCACACGATCTTGCCGCACTTGTCGATGAGGAACGACTCCCGCATCGCGCGCGGGCCCGATCCCCACTGCTCGCTCAGCGGCACTCCGAAGGCGTCGATCACCGTGTGGTCCGGATCGGCGATCAGCGTGAACGGGAAATGGTTCTTCTCCTTGAAGGCTTTTTGCGTCGCCTTGTCGTCAACGCTCACTCCGATCACCGTCACCCCCATCTTCACCAGGTCATTCCACGCGTCGCGCAGGCTGCAGCCTTCGGCGGTGCAGTCGTGGGAGTCGGCCATGGGATAGAAATAGACGAGCGTGTAGCCCTTGGGATAGACGGCGCAGAAATCGAGCTTGGCGCCGGTTTCAGTGATGCCGGTGACGGCGGGGGCCTTTGCGTCGACCGCCAGCGGATCGGCCCTGCTGGTGACACAAACGGTGAGCAAACCCAGGGTGAGGAGGAGACCAAGTTTCGTGCGCATGGAGGGATTATGGTTTCGAAGATGCTTGTCCAAATGGCGCTGCAAAAAGCCGCTCACGCCCCATCTGTGCAAGCGTTTCAGAGTGAGAGACCCGAATCGTTCCGGGACGGCAATCCTCAAACACAAATGCCGGCGAGTGCAAGCCATTGGCTCCGGATGAACCGGAATCGGGTGCCTCTGCAGGGCATGTATGTCACTGGATGATTGACCCCGACAGGATAAAGAGATTCTTGCCCAAACGTCATGTCCACCTCCGCCCATCCCTTGCCCGCGCCTCTTTCCGTGCTCGATATCGCCAGGATGATCGACCACTCGCTCCTTCACCCCACGATGACCGACGGGCAGATCCGCTCGGGACTCGCCGTCGCCCGCCGGTGCGCCTGCGCCACCGCCTGCGTCAAACCCTACTCCGTGCCGATGGCGGCCGAAGCGCTTGCCGGATCCGGCGTCGGCGTCTGCGCGGTCGCCGGATTTCCTCATGGCAACAGCCACGTTTCGCTCAAGATCGCCGAGGCGGAGCGGGCCATCGCCGAGGGCGCCAGCGAAATCGATGTCGTGGTCAACATCGGCAAGGTCCTTGGCGGCGACTGGTCCGATGTCTCTGCCGAGATCAAGGCTGTGAACGCCGCCTGCACCGGACGCGGTGCGCTCCTCAAGGTGATCTTCGAGAACGACTACCTGCAGGAGTCGCACATCATCCGCCTGTGCGAAATCTGCACCGAACACGGCGTTGCGTTCGTCAAGACTTCGACGGGCTACGGTTTTGTGAAGCAGCCCGGAGGCGGCTACAATTACCGCGGCGCCACTGAGGTCCATGTCGCCCTCATGCGAAGGCACTGCGGCCCGGATGTGCGGATCAAGGCCGCCGGCGGCGTGCGGACGCTCGACGACGTCCTGCGCTTCCGGGCACTCGGCGTCACCCGGATCGGCGCAACCGCCACCGAGGCCATCCTGGCCGATGCGGTCAAGCGCGGCCTGCCGGACCCGGCGTTCGCGGGACTCGCGTAGGATTGCCCAGCCCGGGGCGGGGCGGCTTGTCCAGAGGACATCTCGATCCCGCCGGGGCAGGAGCTCCGCAACTTCCGGCCGCAGCACCTCATTCCCATTCCCGTGACCGTCCTCATTCTTCCAACGTTTGACAGGGCGACAGATTCCCGCCGGCTGCCGGTTCCATGATCCGTTTCCACCGCCTGCTCCCGCCGGGTCTTCTCGCCGTCACGCTGTCGCTGGCTGCCGCCGCCCCCCGCACCCCGGTCGTCATCGACACCGACATCGGCTCGGACATCGATGACACCTGGGCGCTGGCGCTGGCGCTCCGTTCACCCGAACTCGATCTGAAGCTGGTGCTCACGGAGACCGGCGACGCCCGCTACCGGGCGGCGATCGCAGCCAAGATGCTGGAAACGGCCGGTCGCACCGATGTGGCGGTCGGTCTCGGCCGCGATTTCGGACCGATGGCGGAGGCCGACCGGAACCAGGCGCCGTGGCTGCGCGACTTCGACCTCGCTCATTATCCTGGGCGGGTTTACGCAGACGGCGCCGGCGCGCTGATCGGGCTGGCGATGAACTCGCCGGTGCCGGTCACGATCATCGCGATCGGCCCGGTGCCGACGCTGGCCGCCGCGCTGGAACGGGAACCCCGGCTGGCGGCCCGCTGCCGCCTGGTCGGCATGGCGGGGAGTTTTTCCATTGGCTACGACGGCGGCGCGCCGGCGGCTGAGAACAACGTGAAGGTTGATCCCGCGGCCTTGCGCACGGTCCTTGCAGCGCCGTGGCAGGAGGTGCGGCTCACACCGCTCGACACCTGCGGCCTCGTCTCGTTGCGCGGCGACAATTACCGGGCGGTGTGGTCGGAGGCGCCGGCGGATCCGCTCGTCCGCGCGGTGATCGAGAACTACTGCATCTTCGCCCCGCGTGTGCGCTGGATGAAATGCGATTATTTCGCCACGCGCTCGACGACGCTGTTCGACTGCGTCGCCGTCCACCTCGCCTGCGCTGAGGATTTCGTCGATATCGAGCCCGTCCGATTCCGGATCACCGATGACGGCTTCACGGTGCGCGACGACAGCGGGCCATTTCGCGCCCGGGTGGCGCTCCGGTGGAAGAACCAGTCTGCTTTCGAGAGTCACCTCGTCGAAAGGCTCACGCGCCGCTCCGCGGCCCGATGATCCCCTCCTTCGCTTCCCCGGCGCGCGATGTTGCCTGGGCCCGATCCGCGCAGCCCGGCCGCAAGGCGGGTTTTGCCCCCGGAAGGGAAGCAACAGCGCTGTCTCCCGGGAAGCGGACCTCCTGGTGCCGCGGCCGGTGCTTTCCTCACCTTTGGCGCGCCGGCGCGAAAACCTGGGAGCCCGGCCCGGCCTGGCCGGCCCCTTGGAGATCCGACACCCGGTTGCGCAAGGCTTCCGCAACAAGGCGCGCCACGGCCATCGGCGTCATCCGGTCGGTGTTGACGACCAGATCGTAGAGGTGCGGATCGTCGACGTCCTTTCCGAAACGGGTCCGGACGAAGCGCCGCCGGGCTTGATCGGTCTCCCGGATGTGGGCCGCCGCCGCCGCGGCATCGCAATGCAGGAGCTGCCTCACGCGCTCGATCCGGACTTCGGGCGACGCGGTGAGCCGCACGTGGTATCCACCGGGCAATGATCGGGTGATGAGGTAGGCCGCGCGGCCGGCGATGACCACGTGGCCCAGACACGCCAGCTGCATGACCGCCTCCGAGACCTTCTGTTCGAGCTCCCAGAGCGACGGATGAAGGCCCATCAGCTCGCCGATGACCGATCTGATTTCCGAGACCTTGTCTTCCGGCAGGAAATCAGCCAGGCGGTCGGGCAGATGGTGGCTGGCGAGCACATGGGCGAGCAGATTCTTGTCGAAGAAGATCCAGCCATGCCCCTCCTCATGGAACGACTGGTCGAGCAACGAAACCAGCTGCCGGCCGACCGTGCTGGCTCCGGCGGCGGTTTCGTGGCCGAACGTGACAAACGGACGCGCGGCTGCGCTGCGCCGCGCCTGAATTTCCCGGGTGGTCCGCAGCCGTGCTTCAAGCACCGACAAACCTGTTTCAATGTGCAGATGCTGACTCATGAGGTAGGGACTCGGCGGAGGGCAGCCGGGGTCAGATCACCAGTCATAAAGCTATCCCATTTTCCAAAAACCGCAATGGGGAATCCTATTCATGGGCGCGCATGGGTGCGTCCGCCGATTAACGGTGGCGCGAGATAGGGGCATGGGCATCTTCCTTATGTTGCCTGGCGCGCATATGCCCGGGCCTGGAGTTTGGCTTGGTTGCGGGCGTAGAACACGGCGGGGGCCAGATCGAGAGTGGGTTTATGAGAGTTCGGGTCTACAAGGGCCGGCAAGATGAAGAGTCCCGGCGATAGCCCGGGCGATAGAGCCCGGCGATAGGGACAGCCCGGCGATAGGGACAGGTCAAAGTAGGCTATAGGGACAGGTCAAGAAAGGTAGGCTATAGGGACAGGTCAAGAAAGAGGAGAATCCGGGGTTGACGGGTTGGGGGCGGGGGCAGAATTGGCGGGTGATGCGACAGGCGCGGATCAAGATTGCGGCCGAGACCGGCGAGGCGGTCTACCATTGCATGAGCCGGTCGGTGAACGGCGAGCGGCTCTTTGACGATCAGGCTAGGGAGATCCTGCGCCGGCAGTTCTGGCAGGTGGCCGACTACTGCGGGGTCGACATCCTCACCTACGCCATTCTCTCCAACCATTTCCACATGCTGGCGCGGGTGCCGCAAAAGATGCCGGTGGGCGATGCGGAGCTCTTGCGGCGCTATGGGGTGTTGTATCCTCACCCGACGCGTTACCAGGCGGCCCGACTGGAGGTCATCAAGCAGGCCCTGGCCGTCAATGGGCCCGAGGCCCAGAACTGGCGGCGGCGGCAACTGGCGCTGATGGGCGACATATCTCCGTTCATGAAGCTGGTGAAGCAGCGGTTCTCGATCTGGTTTAACCACGCGCACCGGCGGTTTGGCACGCTCTGGGCGGAGCGGTTCAAGTCGGTGCTGATCGAGCCCCGCGGCCGGGTGCTGGCGACGGTGGCCGCCTACATTGACCTGAACTGCGTGCGTGCGGGTTTGGCCGAGGATCCAAAGGACTACCGGTTTTGCGGTTACGCCGAGGCGGTGGCGGGGTCTGAAGTGGTGCGGCGAAATCTGGCTTCTGTTATGGGCGTGACGGACTGGGACGCAGCCCAGGCCGCTTATCGGCTGATGCTCTTTGGCACTGCCGCCGGGACGCCTGAGCACGAAGCAGCGATCACCCCGGAAGCTCTCGCGGCGGTGGTGGCCGCGGGCGGCCGGCTGCCGCTGGCAACGGTCTTGCGCTGCCGGCTGCGCTATTTCAGCGACGGCGCGGTGCTGGGCAGCCGGGCCTTCGTGGAGAGTCAGCTGGCGGCTTATCGCGCCCGCACCGGCCGGCGCGGGTGCAGCGGTCCTCGGATTTTGTCCTCGATCGCCGATTGGGGCGAGCTTGCCGCGTTGCGTGGAGTGCGGCAGGCGTTCGGATAGAGAGCAAGGGGACGGTTGCAGGCATTGCTGCGCTGAACCGGCCGGTTATCGTTGGACCGAGCCCAAAGCAGGGCTTGTCCCCAAACACACCCGGTAGGATCGCATGCCGCTGCCTGCCATCATCGCATGGCGGCCCGGCCGGAACGCTGCTGCACGGAACTGCCTCCGACGGGAGAACGCTGACGCAGGGGAATCCCTATCCCGTTATTTTGGCTGTGATGAGGGCTTGCGAGATTTGACTATCTCGTTTTTTCAACCTGTCCCTGTTACCCCCCTGTTACCCCCTGTCCCTGTTACCCCCTCTCGTTTTTTCAACCTGTTCCTGTTACCCCCTGTTACCCCTGTTACCCTCTTTCGATCTCGCCGCGATCAATCGCCGGCTCGTGAAGATCAAGCTATGACCCAGTCGAAGCTTGCCTTTGTGCCCTTTGTGCCTTCGTGGTGAGAATGAAATCATGAGCAAGCTCGTCGAGAAACGCACGGTGGACATGCAGATCATCGGCGACTGGGTCGAGCCCGGCAGCCGCGTGCTCGACTTGGGCTGCGGCCGCGGCGTGCTGCTCGACTACCTGCAGCAGAGCAAGCAGGCCCGCGGCATTGGGGTGGACCTCGACTTCCAGAAGATCCTGGGCTGCGTCCGCCGCGGCGTCACCGCCTACCAGGGCGACATGGAGGCATTCATGCGCGCGTTCCCCGACCGTTTCTTCGACCGCGTCATCTGCTCGCGCACGGTGCAGGAACTCGCCGACCCGGCCGCCGTCATTCTCGCCGCGCTGCGCGTCGGCCGCGCCGTCACCGTCGGGTTCGTCAACCACGGTTACTGGAAGAACCGCGCCGATGCGTTCTTCCGCGGCCGCAAGCCGCGCAATCCCGTCTACACGACCGCGTGGTACGAGAGCCGTCCGGCCAATCCGGTGACGGTTGTCGATTTTGAGGGCTTCTGCTCCGCCAAGGGCATCGCCATCTCCCGCCGCGCGCTGCTGCGCGGCGACTGGCACACGCCCTGCGCGTTCCGCCCGAACCTTTTTGCCGGCTACGCGCTCTACGACCTGACGACATAGGAACGGGGAGGACGAAGTCCGCCACGTTCCTAAACCTCGTACGGGGACAGGATTTTGTCGACGCGACGCTTCTCGAGGCGGGCGAATGCCGGCAGGCCGGTGTCGTACGGCACGGGCACCTCCCCCTGGATGAGCGGGAGCGCGTAGCGAAAGAACTGGAAATTCATGCTCACGCCGTCCTCGTTGACCCACTCGGGCGGGAGTTTCTTGACGCCGTTCGCGATCTCGTTGAGCGGCGCAAGGCCCGTTTCACAGGTGTAATGCTCGGTGTCGCCGCGCACGAGGATGACGCATTTGTCGGTCTCGCCTGCGATCGCGGCCTTCACCGCGGCCTGGCCCGCAAGAAAAGCCTCATCGTTGTCCGTTTTTGAAGAGCAATGGGCTGCGGCCCGCTGGGCGATGCCGAGCTTTGCCGTCCGCGCCTTGACCCCCACCTGCTGCTCGACGAGCCCCTTGAGGTACTCGCCCGCGCCGCCGAGTTGCGCGTGTCCGAACGCGTCGGTGCTCGCGCTGTCGGTCGCAACGTAGTTGCCATCCTTGTCCACCAGGCCCTCGCCGACGACGACGAGGCAATACTTCTCCCGCTTCAGCACCCGGCGCACGTCCTCGACGAATTTCTCCGCACTGAACGGCGTCTCGGGAAGGTAGATCAGATGGGGCGGGTCGTGGGGATGATCGCGCCGCTTGGCGAGCGCCGAGCCGGCGGCGATCCAGCCGGCATTCCGGCCCATGACCTCGAGGATCGAGACCAGGTCGTTCTGGCCCATGGCCTCGTTGTCGCAGGCAAGTTCGCGCACGGTCGTGCAGATGTATTTGACCACGCTTCCGTAGCCCGGGCAATGATCGGTGACCACCAGGTCGTTATCGATCGTCTTCGGGATGCCGATCACGCGCATCTCGTAATTCTGCACTTCCGCCAGCTTGGAGATCTTGTCGGCCGTGTCCTGGGAGTCGTTGCCTCCGCAGTAAAAGAAGTACCGGATGTTGTGGGCCTTGAAGACTTCGAGCACCCGGTCGAAATCCTGCTGTTTTTTCAGCTTGTAGCGGCAGGTGCCCAGCGCGGCTCCCGGCGTATGGCGGAGGGCCCGGATCTGCTGCTGCGACTCGGCGGCGAGGTCGATGAACTCCTCGTTGATGATGCCCAGCACGCCGTTGAGGCCACCGTAGACCTCTTCGATGCAATTGTGGTTGAGCGCCTCGGCAACCACGCCAGCCACGCTGGCGTTGATGACGGCGGTCGGACCGCCGGATTGGGCAACGAGGCAGTTTCCTACGAGTTCAGGCATGGCGAGGAGGAATGAAAGGGTTCGAAATCAGTGCAGGGCAGCAACGAAAGGCCCCGCTCCGGGGCGTGGCAATTCAATTTTCCCTCAGTGCTGCTACAGAGCACATCTCCGGATTGTCGGTGACGCAAGCGGCATGGGCATCTTGCCCCTGTTGCCTGGCGCGCGTCCACGGGCATCTTGCCCGTGGCTGGAGTTTGGCCAATTCGGGATGCCTCAAGCGGCGGCCTGCTCGACGGCATGACCAAGGCTGAAGGAGCCGTGCCAGTCCGCCATCAGATCGGGACGGGCGGCGAGCTGGCTGCGTAGCGCGGTGATCAAATCGAGGCAGGAAGGCCGGCTCGAGGGGCCGCGCCACCGGGGCAGGTCGGGCAACTCCCCGCCGCGTTGTCCCCCGTAGGCTTTGATACCGGCGAGCAGCAACAACGCGTAGGCGGCCACTGCGAACGCCGGCTGGCGGGTGACAGAGCGATCGTTCCACACCTGCGCCTGCCCCACGCCCATGACGCTCTTTTCGTCGCGATGCGCCACTTCGATTTGCCAACGGTCCAGATAGGCCTGGATGAGCACCGGGGCCGGCGTGGTCAGGTCGGTGGTGAGCAGGTAGCCGGGTTCACGATACAGCAGTTTGCCCTGCGGCGAGCGCCGGTACGGCTGCGGAGCGAGCACAATCAGGCGCAGCGGCCGACGCCGCGCCCCGTTGCGCCAGTAGACTTCTCCGCAATCCTTGTAATGCAACGGATGTTCTTTCGCCCCAAAACGCGCCGTCACCTCCTGCCAGGGTACCGCTGGGTCCGCGCGCACGCTTTCGGGCGTGAAGGTCAGCACATCATAGAAACGCTGGCCCTCTGCTTGGTGCCGCCGGCACAAGACCGCATCTTTGCGCGCCCGGCACAACAACTCCACCCCCGCGATCGGCTCGACCAGAAAACGTCGCTGGCAAAAACTGCCGTCCAAAGCCACCAACAGCGAACGTTGATTTGCGCCATGCTCATCGAGAGAGTGCCGCAACGCGACGATCTCCGCCCGCGCGGCGAGCGCCGCAGGCGAGCGCTTCTGTTCCTTGCGATAGGCGGCCCATGCCGCTTCGTCGGCCCGCTTCCCCGGCTTGGGCGGCACCGGACTTTCGGCAAAAGCCACCGGCACCGCCCGGGGGGCCGCCGGGGAGCACGGCACGATGAAGGCCAGCTGAAAGAAGCGCACGGCACGCACCAGATTGACATGAAACGGTGGCGAAAGCGGATCGCGCGTCCAATGGGCGAGCTTAACGTGGCGCCCGGCCCGCACCAGATGCGTGTAATCGCCGGCCACCACCAGTGGCCCCGCACCCGGCAATGCCAAGACCTCGGTCACGACCGGGTCAAACAGCGCCCGCAGTTCCCATGGGCTGCGCGAGAACACCCGGTAGTCGCTGCTCCAGGGCTTTTGCTCCCGCCCGACCGCCCCCAGCGCGCGCGTGATCGTGCGCAGCCCCAATCCCACCAGCAGCCCCAGCGCCAAGCGGCGCGCGCGATGACATACGCGCTGCTGGGAGAAGACATCCTCCCAGCGGGCCACCAGCTTGAGCCATTCAACCAAGAGCATCGGCACGCAAACCAAAGGTGTTGGGCGCGGGCTTCTCGAAGCGGTCGCCGGCGGCCACCTTTTTGCTCAGAGCGGAGACCAGCGAATCGCGGGCCGGTTGCACGCCGTAAGCTTGGGCGATGGCCACGATCAGGTCGTTGACGTGCAAGGGCGCTTTCGTGCGCCGCAGCACTTCGAAGGACATATCTATATTAGATAGACCTTGTGGACCTGGGCGCACCGGCCTCGGTCGGGGGCCGCGCAGCCGCCGGACGGCTCGCAGTTGAGTGTCCAGGACAAGTTCAAAGGCGGCCAGGATCTCGTCCCGCGGAGTGGATTCGGATTCAGGCATGGGATCACCGTGCGTCTTCAATGTCTGTCTGTCAACACAAAAAGATAAACAGACCTGGCTTTCCAGTCCGACAAACCTCAGCCGCCCCTCACAGAGCCACCCAGGCCGCCGCTTGAGGCATCCCGAATTGGCCAAACTCCAGGCATGGGCATCTTGCCCGTGGACGCGCGCCAGCCAACATGGGCAAGATGCCCATGCCACTTGCGCCACCGGCAATCGGGAGATGGGCCCCGGTTCCGCCGACATTCGAGAGAGTCCTTGATCCGGGGAACATATTGTGGTCAGGTCGGGTTCCCAGGCGGCGACATCTTCGATGATCCCACGTGCCTATCCCACGATTGCGTTGTCCGCACGGCGGACGAGAAGCGTGGCGCCTGTTCTGGTCCCGGTCAGCCCGCCGGCCCGGGCTGAGGCGGCCCCTCGCTGGAAACCCCTCGTCTCCCGAACTCCGCAGCTGCTCGTCCATGATCCCGTTCATCGTCCTCTGCCTTCTGGCGTTCGTTGGCTGGCTGCTGGTCTGGAGCATCGTCTCCTTTGTCAAGATCAGGGACCTGGAACAGAGGATCGGCCGGCTGAAGACCGGCTTCGAGGATCAGGCCGCGACCCCGGGCGGGATGCACGCCGGGCTTCGCGGGCCGCCCGCGGCTTCGCCTTCCCCTCCCGCCGCGCCGCCTGTTGCGCCGGCGGTTCCGGAACCCGTCCCGCCGGTCGTGCCGCCCGTTGAAGCCGACGCGCTTCCCGACGGCCTCACGCTGCCGCCCTATGTCATTCCGGAGGCGCCGCCGCCGCTTCCCGTGCGCGCCCCGCCGCCGCCGGCGGCGCCCCGTTTGGTCAATTGGGAGCAGTTCATGGGGGCGAAGCTCTTTGCCTGGACTGGCGGCCTCGCGCTTTTTCTGGGCGTGGTGTTCTTCGTCAAATACTCCTTCGACAACAACTGGGTCACGCCCGTGATGCGGGTTTCCCTGGGTTTCCTCACGGGCGCCGGCCTGCTGGCAGGCGGCGTTGCGCTCTCGCAGCGCGCCTACCGGGTGACCGCGCACACGCTGTGTGCCACGGGCGTGGTGATCCTGTCCGCAGTCACGTTCGCCTGCGACGCGATCTACAGGTTCCCCCAGCTTCGGGGGCTGCCGGATTTCCTGCTGATGATGTTGATCACGGCGACCGCCTGCGTGGTGGCCGTGGCGCTTGAGGCGCAGGTGGTGGCGTTGCTCGGCATGCTCGGCGGGTTCCTTACTCCCGTGCTGATTCGCACCGGACACGACAATCCCCTGGGTCTCTTCGGCTATATCGCGCTGCTGGACGCCGGGCTGCTTGCCGTGGTGCTGCATCGGCGATGGAACTATCTGGGCGCGCTCGCGGCGCTGGGCACCGTGGCGTGGGAGATCATCTGGGCGGCGGTCTTTTTCGAGGCCGGAAAGATCCACACGGCCATCAATGTCTTCCTGGGATTCGACGGGCTGTTCCTGCTCGCGTTCGCGCTGGCCCGGCGCCGGGGCAACACGTCCCGGTGGCTGGCGGGTGCCGCGGCGGGCGCGGCCTTTGTCTCGCTCGGTTTTGCCTTCTGCCTGCTGGACTACCCGGTCATCGCCCGCCAGCCGTGGCTGCTCTTCACGTTCCTTCTTGGCGCCGATCTGAGCTTGCTCGTGCTCGCGGTCCTCGACGCCAGGCTGGCCCGGCTGCATCTTGCCGCCGGCTCCGCCGCGTTCCTCCTGCTCGGCGCCTGGATCGCAGGGCCCGCCGGAGCGGCGCTCCTGTCGTGGGCGCTCGGGGCATGTTTCGTTTTCGCCGTCCTGCACGCCGTGTTCCCGCTTGTCCTCCAGCGCCTGCGGCCGGACGCGGCGCCGGCCTGGTGGGCGCACCTGTTCCCGCCGGTGGCGCTGGCGCTCGTGCTGCTGGCCATCGCGCGGATCCCGGACGTGTCGTTCCTCGTGTGGCCGGTCGCGCTGGTGATCGACCTGCTCGCAATCGGCCTTGCCCTGGCCACCGGCGCGCTGCTCGCGGTCGCCGCCACGCTCGTCCTCACCCTGCTCGCGACGGGCCTCTGGATCGCGCAGGCGCCGGCGGAGACCACCGGCATCCCCTCATTGCTTTTGCTTGTTGGCGGATTCGGGGTGCTATTCTTCGCCGCCGCGGTCCATGGCCTTCGGAGGCTGGCCGCGCGGCCCGTCGCCGGCCGCGCCCCAGGCTGGCTCCAGGATCCGGCCGCGGCGGGACTTCTCCCGGCCTTTTCCGCCGCGCTGCCGTTCCTGCTGCTCATGATGATCGTGGTGCGCATGCCGCTGGCCGGACCGTCGCCGGTTTTCGGACTCGCCTTGTTGCTGGCGGTGTTGTTGCTCGGCCTGGCGCGGACGCTGGGAGATGGCGCGCTTCCCCTGGTGGCCCTCGTCTGCACGGCGTCGCTCGAATGCGTCTGGCTCCAACGCGGCGCCGCTGCTGCGAGCCCCGCGGCCACGCTTGTCTGGAACCTGGGGTTCTTCGCCGTCTTCGCCGTCTTTCCGTTCCTCTCCCGGGCCCGTTTCTCCGGCCGGGCTCTCCCTTGGATCGCCTCCGCGCTGGCCGCCCCCGCGCATTTCTGCCTCGTGTACGAACTCATCCGCCGCGCCTGGCCCAACGATTACATGGGCGCGATCCCGGCAGCCTTTGCCCTTCCGGCGCTGGCCGTCTTGGTCGGCGCGCTCCGCGCCCTGCCCGCCGGGGAGCCGCGGCGCCTCGACGTGCTCGCCTGGTTTGGGGGCGTGGCCCTGCTGTTCATCACGTTAATCTTTCCCATCCAGTTCGAGCGGCAGTGGATCACGCTCGGATGGGCGCTCGAGGGCGCTGCGTTGCTGTGGCTCTTCCATCGCGTGCCCCACGACGGCCTGCGTCTCACGGGCGCGGGCCTGCTCGTCGCCGCGTTTGTGCGCCTCGCCTTGAATCCTGCAGTGCTCGGGTATCATCCCCGCGCCGCCACGCCGGTTTTCAACTGGTATCTTTACGCCTTCGGCCTGACTGCGGGCTGCCTGCTTGCCGGCGCCCGGCTCCTGGCTCCGCCGCGCCACCGGGTTCTCGGCGCCAACGCCCCGGCCCTGCTCAACGCGCTGGGCGGCGTGCTGGCGTTCCTCCTGCTCAACATCGAGATCGCCGATTACTTCAATCCTGCCGGCCAGGTGCTCACGTTCAAGTTCTCCGGCGATTATGCGCGCGACATGACCTACAGCATCGGCTGGGCGTTCTTCGCCTTCGGGCTCCTGGTCCTCGGCATCGTCCGCCGCGTGCGCGCCACCCGCTACGCCGCAATCGCCCTCCTGAGCGCGACATTGCTCAAGCTCCTCTTCCACGACCTTGCCTCCCTCGACCCGCTCCACCGCATCTTCGCATTCATCGTCGTGGCCGGGGTGGCGATCCTCGCCTCGTTCCTCTATCAACGATTCCTTCCGCCTGAAACGAAGAAATGACATGCGCGCGCGCCTCCCCTCCGTCGTACTGATCTCCGCCGGCATGCTCGTCCCTGCGCTGCGGGCCGTGATTGCGCGCCTGCTGCCCGGGGCGCCAGCTGCGAAGGACCGGCCCTGACGGATCAACCCCGATGCCGGGGTTTGGAGCCGCGGCGGAAGCGCCGCGCCCCCGGGGAAGAGGCGGATTGAAGGCGGTCGAACGCCCGACGGGGGATTCCGCTCAGGAGCCCGCAGGCTTCGGCAAAGGCGCCGGCGCAGCCTGGATCTGGGCGGGCGCGGCGGGGCCGGACGCCGCCGCCGCCGGCACGTGGAGCCGCAATTGGATCACCTGTTTCGCCCACACGCCCCCGGTGTCGAGTTGCATGACGAGGTCGGCCAGTCTTGTGACCTCGGCATAATCCCCGGTGTCGAAGGCCAGGGAGGCAAGATGGTAGGCGGCCTCGCAGCGCACAGCCTTGAATTGCGCCGTGTCGTCGGCCAGGCGGCGGAGCGCAGCCATGCCTTCGGCAATCTTGTCCGACCGGATCTGGCACACGGCCTTTCCGAGGAGGGCGCGCGACCCAAAGGGCGTGCCCGGCAACGCCGCGGCCGCCTTGTCGTAATCGCCGATGGCGGCGGCGTAGTTGCCGGCCGCGCAGGCGTCATCCGCCAGTTTCAGGCAGGCGACCCCCGCCAGCGGATGCCCAGGGTTTTCCTGCGCGAAGGCGCGCAACCGCGCCGGAACCACGGCCGAGGAATAGGCGGACTCGATCTCGTTTTCACGCTGGGCCGCAAGGGCCTTGTAGCCGTACCACCCGATGATGACGAGCGCGACCACGGCGCAGCCGACAAAAACGGTCGTGCGATTCTCCTTCTTGTCCCAGAGCGCGCGCAATTGCTCCTCGAAGGGAGGCTCGACATCGATTTTCTGGGCCGGATCTCCAGGACGGTTGGGTTTTGCGGACGGCTGGTTGGGCGGCGGGGTGCTCATGGAAACCGCGCACTATGGGTGGGCTCCCTGCCTCCCACAAGGCAAAATCCGGGGAACAAACACCGCGTGGCCACTTCTCCTGTCGCTAAAGACATTCGGCCGGGCGAAGAGGCATTCGGAGAGTTCTTTGTCCCCACTGAACGCACGGCGCATTTCTGCAAGGAACCAGATGGACAACGGCCCGGAAAGCGTTTGATGAGCGGACTCCGATCACGGGCAGAGCCCCCTCCTGACCGCCCGCAGAACCCGGTCGCCGCTCGCAACACCGCGTTTCGCCCCGACAAATCAGAAAGTACTAATCTGCTACTAATCGCTACTAAATTAGTAGTTGCCGGCTACCAATTACTAAATTAGTTCCGATTAGTACCTGATTAGTAGTCCATACCATTATTCCCATGCGCCTTCCCCAGACTCCACCCCCGGTTTCCGATCTTTTCCGCAAGGTCGGCGCCACGCGTTTCTGCGCGATCTCGGTGGAGGCGCTTTCTCTTTTGCTGCAGGACCGTTACCTGCATTGGAATGAACTGCGGCGGCGGCCTGCTCCCAAGGGTTTGACGCACGAAGAATGGTGGTTGCTCCTCAAGATGGGACGGATGGGAAGGCTCCGGCCCATCCCATTACATGACAAGAATTCGCGGTCCTTCTCCTTCTCCACTCCAGATCCCTTGATCGAGCTGCTACACAAAATTGATCTCGGTCTGGGCTCCGCCTGGAATCTGCCGGCCGCTGTCACGCACCCGAGCACACGCGGAGAATACGTCGTCAGCACATTGATTCAAGAATCGATCACGTCCAGTCAACTCGAGGGCGCGGTCACAACGCGCGCCGTCGCCAAGGAAATGCTCCGAACGGGCCGCCAACCCCACGACAAGAGCGAGCGAATGATCCTCAACAACTACCGGACCATGCAGAGGATCATGGACTTGCGGACCGAACCGCTTAATCCCGAGCTCGTCTTCGAACTGCACCGGCGGGTGACGGAGGGCACCTTGGACGATCCGCAGGCCGCCGGCCGCGTTCGCCGGTCCGATGAAAGAATCCGGATCATGGACATGGAAGGAACTATCTTTCACGACCCGCCCCCGGCCGCCGAACTTTCGGTGCGCTTGGCTGCCATGTGCGATTTTGCGAACGGAAGGACGCCCGAGTATTTCATCCACCCGGTCATCCGGGCAATCCTGCTTCATTTCTGGCTGGCGTACGACCATCCGTTTGTGGACGGCAATGGTCGTACCGCCCGCGCCCTCTTCTACTGGCTGATGTTGCACCAGGGGCTGCAGCTCTTCGAGTTCATCTCGATCTCGCAGATCCTTCTGCAAGCTCCGGCTCAATACGCCATGGCGTTTCTGCATACGGAAGCCGACGACAACGACCTGACCTATTTCCTCCTCCACCAAGCCGAGGTTATCCAGCGCGCCGTCAAAGCGCTGCACAATTACGTTGCACAGAAAACGGCCGCGTTTCAGTCCGCCGAGAAATGCCTCCGCAGAATCGAAGGGATCAACCACCGCCAGCAGGCCCTGCTCGCGCATGCCCTCCGCCAGCCGGCTGCCCGCTATACGATCGAAGGACATCGCCGGAGCCACAACATCGTTTACCAGACAGCCCGCACCGACCTCCTCAGCCTCGTGGAGCGCGGCTTGCTCTCCATGCGCAAGAGCAGGGGTGTTCTCATCTTCCACGCCATCTCCGACCTCGAACAGAAGCTGGCCGGTCTTCCGGAAAATCCGCCGGTCGCAAGCGCCGGCGGGGACGAAACCCTCCTACTCCCGTTCGCGCCACGCCCCGAGCAGGCGTGAGCGTGCCGCTGTCCCCGCAGGAGCCGCCGCATGATCCGTTCGTGTTCCAGCGGACGCTCGTAGTGGGCCTTCACTTGGACAACGATGCGTCATCAACTTTTGAGCGCCGCTTTGGGACACTTCCATTCGCTTTCACGATCGCCTTCTGGATTGGTCTTCCTTTTTCGGGTTGGCGCGGTTTCAACAAAAGTGTAGCCGCATTTTGTCCTACAGTTTCGCCCTGTCGAAGTGCCGCGCCCGCGAAATGGAGCGGCTGCGGTTCTAAATAAACCGCTCCGGGCAAGCCTCGTGGCGCTTGTCCAACCCGGACCCGGGGAACCGCCAAGCAACGTTTGTCATTTAATAGATGACATCGGCGGTTCGGAACAGCAAACGGCGGTGACGGCCTGCCTGGCCGGTGCTTCAAAGAACGCTGGCCTGCCGTGCCGGAGCCTGGCGTGAAGGCCGGCGGACCGCCCTCCGGTGGCATGGTTCGCCCAAAACCGCGCCGCCATTTCCCAAAGAATGCGGCGGGCGGCCTGCCTAGCCGAAGCTTCAGCGAAGGCTGGCGCCCAAAGCTCTCCTGCTAGTCGAACACCACGGTCTTGTGGCCGTAGACGAGCACGCGGTTCTCCAGGTGCCAGCGCACGGCCTGGGCAAGCACCATCTTCTCGAGGTCGCGGCCCTTGCGGATGAGGTCCTCGACACTGTGGCGGTGCGTCACGCGCACGACGTCCTGCTGGATGATCGGACCCTCGTCGAGCACGGCGGTGACGTAGTGGGCCGTGGCGCCGATGAGCTTCACCCCGCGTTCGTGCGCCTGGTGGTAGGGCCGGCCGCCGGCGAAGGCCGGAAGAAACGAATGGTGGATGTTGATCACCGGCCCGCCGAACCTCTTCAGGAAACCGGCTGAAAGCACCTGCATGTACCGGGCCAGGATGACGAACTCCGCCCCGGCGTCGCGCAGGATCTGCAACTGGCGCGCCTCCGCCGCGGCCTTGTTCCCGGAGTCCATCGGAACATGGTGGAACGGCAGTCCGTAGCCGCGGGCCGCGTCCGCCAGATCCGGGTGGTTCGAGATCACGCAGGCAAAATCGCCCGCGAACTCGCCGGCCTTCGCCCGCAGCGCCAGATCGTGGAAGCAGTGGTCCGCCTTTGACACGAAGATCGCGCTCTTCGCCCGGTGCGCCGACGAGGCGACCCGCGCCCGCATGCCGAGGGTATTCGCAAAGTCGATGAACGCCGCAGCCTCCTCCTCCATTCCAAGGGATTTCGCGCCCGCCCGAACTCCGGGTTCCGCGGCTTCGACGCCAAGAGACGAACAAGCAAAACCGGGTGTTCCGGGCGTGGAGAACCGTGCCTCCGGAGGCTTGGCGACGGAGGCTTTGCCGGCCGTCGGCCCTGCCACGGCCGGCACCGGCACCCATTCGATGCGCTGGAAGAACACGCCATTCTCCATGTCGCGGTGCTGGTCCGCGTGCAGGATGTTGCCGCCGCGCTCGAAGATCCATCCGGCCGTCCGGGCGACCAGGCCCGGCTGGTCGGGTCCGTGCAGGAGGGCGATAAGGGTGGGGGCGGACGGTGGCATGGGCGCAAGGAATACGGGATGGCGCCGCCGGTTGCTACCCGAAAATTCCCGGAATCATGGCGTCGCGTCTCCATGAAATAACCGCCTTGTCCGCGCAGCGGACATTCAGCGAGGCGCTGGTGTCAGCCTCGATCAGCCTCCAGCCCGTCGGCCGCATCAAGGCTCACGCCTGGCCCGAGGCGGCGCCGGGCTCAGCCGCTGGCCTCGACGTTGGTCATATACTTCTGCAGCGGGCGCACGCCGACGCGCTTCTGCCGCAGCGCCTTGATCCCGTTGAGCGCGGCGTAGGCGCCGGTGATCGTGGTCATCAGGCAGATGCTGTGGGCATAGGCGGCCGAGCGGATCTTGTTTTCGTCCTTGCGCGGGACCATGCCCGACGGCGTATTGATGATCATCTGGATCTGGCCGTTCTTGATCAGGTCGATGATTGTCGGCCGCCCCTCGTCGATCTTGGCCAGCCCCTGCACCCGGATGCCTCCCTCACGCAGGCTTCGCGCGGTGCCGCTCGTGGAGTAGATCGTAAACCCGAGGGCCTCGAGCTGGCGGCCGAGGTCGACCGCCTGCGGCTTGTCGGCATCCTTGACGCTGAGGAAGACGTTGCCGGCGAGCGGCAGCGCGTTGACGGTGGCCTGCGTCTTCGCGAAGGCGATGCCCAGATCGTCGTCGAGCCCCATGACCTCGCCGGTCGACCGCATTTCGGGACCGAGCGTGATCGTGGCGCCGGGGAAGCGCACAAAGGGGAAGACCGCCTCCTTCACGCACCAGTGGCGCGGGGTGCGCTCGCGCGTGAACCCGAGGTCCTTCAGCTTCATGCCGGTCATGACCTTGGCGGCCAGCTTGGCGAGGGGCACGCCGATCGCCTTGGCTACAAACGGCACGGTGCGTGAAGCGCGCGGGTTGACCTCCAGCACGTAGAGCTCGCCGCCCTTGATCGCGAACTGGATGTTCATCAGCCCCACGACGTTGAGCGCGCTGGCCAGCGCGGCGGTCGCCTCGCGCACGGTGGTGAGCATCGCGTCGGACAGCGTGTGGGGCGGCAGGACCATCGCGGCGTCGCCCGAGTGCACCCCGGCGAATTCGATGTGCTCGAGCATGCCGCCGATGACGCTCGTCTCGCCGTCGGCCAGGCAGTCGACGTCGAGTTCGATGGCGTCCTCGATGAATTTGTCGACCAGCACGGGCGTGCCCGGCATGGCGTCGAACGCCTGGCGCACGACGGCGCGCAATTCCGCCTCGCTGTACACGATGAACATGCCGCGGCCGCCGAGCACGAACGACGGACGGAGCAGCACGGGAAAACCGACCTCATGGGAAAAGCGGATGGCCTCCTCCTCGGTCAGCGCGGTGCGGTTCGCCGGCTGTTTGAGCGCGAGCTTGCGGAGGATGGCGGCGAAGAGCTGGCGGTCCTCGGCGATGTCGATGCTTTCCGGCGAGGTGCCGATGATGTTCACGCCCTGCCGCTTCAGCGCGGTTGCAAGGTTGAGCGGCGTCTGGCCTCCGAACTGCACGATGACGCCCTCGCATTGCTCCTGCTGGTAGATCTCCAGCACGTCCTCGAGTGTCAGCGGCTCGAAGTAGAGGCGGTCGCTCGTGTCGTAATCGGTCGAGACGGTCTCGGGGTTGGAATTGACCATGACGGTCTCAATGCCGATCTCGCGCAGGGCAAAGGAGGCATGGACGCAGCAGTAGTCGAACTCGATGCCCTGCCCGATCCGGTTCGGGCCGCCGCCGAGGATCATGATCTTGCGGCGCGTGGAGGGGATGATCTCGTTCTCATCGCCGTACGATGAGTAGTAATAGGGCGTGAAGGCCTCGAACTCGGCGGCGCACGTGTCGACCAGCCGGTACGTCGTCTGCACGCCGGCCTGTTTGCGATGGGCGCGCACGGCGCCGAAGTCGGCCCCGAGCAGGTGGGCGAGCTGGACGTCGGAGAAGCCCGCCTCCTTTGCGCGGCGCAGCAGGGCGTCGTCAATCGTCGCGAGCGTGTGCTGCTTGAGCGCGTCCTCCATCTCCAGCAGCTCGCGAAGCTGGTGGAGGAACCACGGGTCGATCCCGGTGAGGGCGGAGATCCGCCCCACGGTGTGGCCCGCCTTGAGGGCGTAGCGGATGAAGAAGATCCGCTCGGCGTTGGGGGTGCCGAGCTTTTTGAGGATGACCTCGTCATCGGGCCGCTCATCGCCGCCGAATTTTCCGCCGCCGCCGAGGCCGCGGGCGCCGATTTCGAGCGAGCGCAGCGCCTTCTGGATTGATTCCTTGAATGTGCGGCCGATGGCCATGGCCTCGCCGACAGATTTCATCGAGGAGGTCAGCGTCGGATCGGCATCAGGAAATTTCTCGAAGGTGAACCGCGGGACCTTGGTCACAATGTAGTCGATTGTCGGCTCGAAGCTGGCCGGGGTCAGGCGGGTGATGTCGTTCTTGAGCTCGTCGAGCGCATAGCCGACGGCGAGCTTGGCCGCGATCTTCGCGATGGGGAAGCCGGTGGCCTTCGAGGCCAGCGCCGAGGACCGCGAGACCCGCGGGTTCATCTCGATGACCACCATGCGGCCGGTTTGCGGGTGGACGGCGAACTGGATGTTGGAGCCGCCGGTCTCGACGCCGATCTCGCGGATGACGGCGAACGAGGCGTCGCGCATGATCTGGTATTCCTTGTCGGTCAGCGTGAGCGCGGGCGCGACTGTGATCGAATCCCCGGTGTGAACCCCCATCGGGTCGACGTTCTCGATCGAGCAGATGACGACGCACTGGTCCTTGTAATCGCGCATCACCTCCATTTCGAATTCCTTCCAGCCGAGCAGCGCCTCCTCGACCAGCACCTCGTGGATGGGGGAGATATCGAGCCCGTTGCCGACGATCCGGTCGAATTCCTCCCGGTTGTAGGCGATCCCGCCGCCCTGCCCGCCGAGGGTGAACGACGGGCGGATGATCATCGGGAATGAGCCGATGTCGGCGACGGCCTTGCGCGCCTCATCCAGCGAATACACCGTCATCGACTTCGGCAGGTCGAGGCCGATCCGGATCATCGATTGCTTGAACGCCTCCCGATCCTCGCCTTTGCGGATGGCGTCGGGCTTGGCGCCGATCATCTCGACTCCGAATTTCTGCAGAATGCCGGCCTTGTGCAGCTCCATGGAGAGGTTCAGGGCAGTCTGGCCTCCGAGCGTGGGCAGCAGGGCCGAGGGGCGTTCGGCCTCGATGATCTTCTCCAGGAACTCGATCGTGAGCGGCTCGATGTACGTCACATCGGCGAACTCCGGGTCCGTCATGATCGTGGCCGGATTGGAGTTCACGAGCACGACGCGATAGCCCTCCTCCTTCAACGCCTTGCACGCCTGGGTGCCGGAATAATCGAATTCACAGGCCTGCCCGATGACGATGGGCCCGGCGCCAATGATGAGAATGGATTCAAGATCGGTCCGTTTGGGCATGGGCGTGGATTGCACTGAGGGTTGAGAGCGGGCCGCACCGGCGCAAGCGGGAAAGGTGCGCTCGCCCGGCCAAAGGCGCGCGCTTCGATCTCGGCGCGGGCCTGCTGCAGCCGGGCCTTGCGTTCATGCCGGCGCGCCAGCTCTCCGATGGCGTCGATCACGAAGTGTACGAGATGATCCGCGGGCACTCCTTCGACTCCGCTTAGGGTCCAGACCAGTCGCGCAGATCGGGCGGCAGCAGCATCGCAGTCTCGCGGTCCACGGTCACATGACGGGCGGGCATGCCTCTCTGACGCAAGGCCCACACCCAAGTTCAAAACTTCTCCGCTGAATCGGAAGAAAAGTCGCCGTTCTGCACCAAACGGCGTCCGCCGTTTGTTTAGGAGCATGGAGGGCGGAGCCCGACAGGCTCCTAGCCCAACCTGCTCGCGCTCACGCCCAGCACCTTCGCCGCCTTGCCTTTGTCTCCCTGGCAGGCGTGGAGGACCATGTCGATGTACTGCTTCTCCTGGCCGGCAAGGTAATCCTCCAGCTTCGGCCACTGCTCGGCCTCGCGCAACCGCAACGGCAGCTGATCGGAGGTGATGACCCGCGCTTCGCAGGTGGAGACGATCTTGGTCACCACCTGTTCGAGCTCGGCCAGATTTCCCGGCCAGCGATAAGCGCGTATCTGGGCCATCGCGTCCTCGCTGAATTCCACCAGCGATGCGTCGAAATGGGGATTGGCCGCCCCGCGGGTGAAATGTTTGATGAGAATTGGCAGGTCCTCGACCCGTTCCCGCAGCGGCGGCAGCGCGACCGGGAGCGGCGCGACGCGATAGAACAACTCGTCATTGAAACGGCCCTCGTCGGTGAGCTTCTCCAGGTCCTCGTTGGAGGTGCAGATCAGCCGGAAACTGTGCCCGGTGTTGCGCAACACGCTCACGAACTCCTTCTGCACCGGCATCGTCAGGCATTGGAGATGCTCGAGCAGAAGCGTGCCGCCGCGGGCCTGCTGCACCCAGGAGCCGCCGGCCCCGTCCATGCCGAGCAGACCGTCGCGGATGCTCTGCGGGGAACTGAGGGCACAGTCGATGCGCACCAGCGGCCGCTCGGGCGCCCCGCCGGTGGCGTGGAGCACCTCGGCCACGCTCCCTTTGCCGGTGCCGCTTTCGCCCACGAGGAGAACCGGCGTGTGCACGGCGCTGAGCTTCTTGACCTGCTGGATGAGCCTCCGGGCCTTCGCGCTCTGGCCGATCAACCGGAGCTCGATCTCCGTCGATTTCACCGCGGACAAACCGGACCGTGCGGAGCGCTCCGCACTCGTCTTCCGGAATTCCATGCCGCGCTTCAGGGTTGCGATGAGCTCGTCGACCTTGAACGGCTTCTGCAGATAGTCGAACGCACCGAACTTCAGCGCCTGGATCGCGCTGTCGGTGCTGGCATACGCCGTCATGATGATGACCACGCAATTCGGATCATACAGCTTGAGCTGTTTGAGGAGGGTGATGCCATCCATCGGCTTCATGTCGATGTCGGCCAGGACGAGATCGTATTTCTCGGCCTTGTAGCGCACCAATGCCTTCTCGCCATCGGTGCAAAACGCAGTGGCGAAACCCGTGGGTTGGATGACCGCGTCCAGCATCTCGTGGATGGAAAGCAGGTCGTCAACAATGAGAACAGCCGGCATGGGCGGGATATGCTGGATTAAGCGAACACACTGCAGGGGCTTGGTGCAAGGCTAACCGCACATTCATTCAGATCGGCCGGGAGGCTCACAGGTTTACTGCTGTCGCCGCCAGGGCAACCCAACGCCGGCCGCCCGCGGGCGACGGCCGAATCATCCGCATCAACATGGGCGTTTACTGCAGACCGCCCGCCACCGCAGCCAGGTTGAAGATCGGCAGGAACATGGCGATGACGATGCCGCCGACGATCACGCCGAGGAAGACGATCAGCAGCGGCTCGATCAGGGACGTGAGGGCCGCGACCGTGGCGTCGCATTCGGTGTCATAAAAGTCGGCCGTCTTGTTCAGCATGCCGTCGACGTTTCCCGTGGTCTCGCCGGCCTTGACCATGTGTTTCATCATGGGCGGGAAGAACGGATTTGCCGCCAACACCTCGGAGACCTGCCCCCCCTGGCTGACATGCTTGGCGATCTCCTCGCAGGCATCCTCGATCTGCACCTTGTTGCTTGCAGCCGACACAATCTCCAGCGTCCGCAGGATCGGCACGCCCGACCGGATGAGCGTGGCGTACGTCCGCGCGAACCGGGACAGGGCGATCTTGTGCATGAGGCTCCCAAAAATGGGAGCCCGCATCAAAAGAGTGTCCTTCATCCGGCGCCCGTAGGGCGTGGAAATGAACTTCTGGAGGCCAAACCACGCCGCAATCAAGATGAGGATGATCCACAAGATATTGTGCCGAAGAAAGTTGCTCGTATCGATCAGGAGCTGCGTGGGAGCCGGCAATGCGTGGCCAAAAGACGAAAACAACTCCGCAAACACCGGGATCACAAAGATGAGCAGGACATTCACCAGGGCGATCGCAAGGCAGATGACCGCGATCGGGTAGGTCATGGCCGATTTCACCTTCTTCGTCAGCTTGACCGTCGACTCAAAGTAGCCGGCCACCTTGCCCAGGATTTCCGCGAGCGCGCCGGATGCTTCGCCTGCCTCGACCATCGAGGTGAACAACGAGTTGAAGGCCCGGGGGAACTTCTTGACAGAGGCGGAAAACGAATTGCCCGCCGAGATATCGGCCCGCACGTCGCGGATGATCACCCGGAAGACCGGATCCTCCGTCTGGTCCTGCAATGCTTCAAGGCATTGAACGAGCGGAAGCCCGGCAGTCAGAAGGGACGCGATCTGCTGGGTGAAAATAGCCAGTTCGCCCAAAGGGAGCTTGTAGTGCTTTGCCTTCCTCTCGACCGACCGCTGTTTGGCAAGGGCCTGAGCGGTACGAAAATCAGTCCTCTTCGTCAGAGATTGCGCCGGACGGGGTGAGGCCAGCGACCCGGGGGCGGCGTTCGAAATGAATGCCATGGTCCATTGATTCTAATGCGCCGTTGGCCGGCCTACGCAACTCCAATTTCGCGCGCGCCGCCCGGCGTTTCCGGTTTGTCCGGCGCCTGCGCGCCGCTTCGCGACAGACCCATCGGGGCCGTCCCCTGAAAGGAAGGCTTGACCGCCGGGCTCGGCGGTGAAGCCTCGAAATTCCGCAAGCGGCTATAGTTTAGTGGTAAAACCTCTGCCTTCCAAGCAGGTGTCGTCGGTTCGATTCCGTCTAGCCGCACCACTTCCGGTCCCGTTTTCTGCTGCGGGCGGGGGGAGGATCGTCGATCTGCGAAAAAAGGATGATAATGGAGCATGGCGCTTCCCGAAGGCCTCCGCCGCCCGGCAGGACGGAGTCGGCGCGCCGGGTGGCTCCTCCGAAAAGACGTTGCGTTTGCCCCGCTTTTGAGGCGCATAGGCCCGGCGTCCCGCCCGCTTCGCACGCCGCGCAACTTCCGCTCCGGAATGGGACGCATCTCCCGATTGACGGTGGCCACCGGTGCGCGCCAGTCAACATGGGCAGGATGCCCATGCCAATCGGCAGATGCGCCCTCCGGAATGTGCGGCCTCCGAGCGTGCTTGCAGTCCGCTGGCATCCCTGCCACCTCGTCTCCATCTGGGTTTTGCAGTTGAGACCGGGTCCGCCCGCCAGCGCCTGCGGTTGCGGGCGATGAAAACTGCGACTGCGGAATCCGGGTCAGCTCGAACCCTCAATTCCCAACCGCCCGTGAAACATGGTCTGAATATCCGGCAGGACGGAGCCCTGGACCTCCTCTCGCTGGGCGCCCTGGTTGTCCGCCTCGATCCGGGGATCGTTCCATTCCGAAAAGCCACCCACTGCGACCTCCATGTAAGCGGCGGCGAATTCAATGTGGCTGCCAATCTCTCGGATTGCTTCCGCCTGAAGACCGGCATCGTGACGGCCATGGTCGACTATCCGATCGGCGACCTCATCGCAGGGCGGGTGCGCGCGATGGGCGTGACCCCGTTCTTCAAACATTTCGCGCACGACGGCGTCAACGGTCCGAACATGGCGACCGTCTACAGCGATCGCGGCCAGGGGATCCGCGCCCCTGTTGTCTTCTACAACCGCGCCGACGAGGCGGCTGCACGGCTCAAGCCCGGCGACATCGACTGGAAGTCAATCTTCGCGCAGGGGGTGCGGTGGTTCCACAGCGGGGGCATTTTTGCCGCGCTTTCGCCGACGACCGCCGAGCTCATCATCGAGGCCATGCAGGCGGCCAGAGCCGCCGGCGCGGTGACCTCGTTCGATCTGAACTACCGCGCAAAGTTGTGGAACATCGCCGGTGGCCGCGAAAGGGCCGTCGCCGTGCTCGACCGGATCGTAAAACACGTCGACGTTCTCTTCGGGAATGAAGAGGACCTCCAGTTGGGCCTGGGCATTCCGGGACCCCGGGCAGCGGCCGGGTCGAAACTGGATCCGGGCGCGTTCCTGGCCATGATGAAGCACGTCCGCCGGAAGCATCCCCAGGTGAAGATCGTCACGACCACGCTGCGTGAAGTCCACTCGGCCAACCGTCACAGCTGGAGGGCGGCGGCGTGGATTGATGGCGGCGCCTGCGTGTCGCCCGTTTGCGAACTGGAGGTGTTCGACCGGGTTGGCGGCGGCGACGGTTACGCGGCGGGCTTCATCTACGGCCTGCTCCGGGGCGCTTCCGGGCAGGAGGCCGTGAATCTGGGCTGGGCGCACGGCGCGCTGCTCACAACGTTTCCGGGCGACACCACGATGGCCACGATCGACCAGGTGGAAGCGCTGGCGCGGGGCGGCTCGGCCCGGATCCAACGATAGGGCGTGGAGCTCAAAGAATGTGCCCGATGCGTGGACGGGAAACGAGGCGGCGCCGCTTGTCCCCAAGCGGTCCTGGCGCGTTGAGGACAGCGCGCGCCGCCACCGGCGGTCAATGCGGAGGCCTGCTGAAATAGGGTCCGGTCATGCTCTACTTCGAACGCGGCTCTTCCACCGACCGGCTTACGGTCGATGACCTTCGCGCCGGCCTCCATGCCGCGCTCGATCAACTCGGCCCCCGAAAACGCGTGCTGGTCATCCCGCCGGATTTCTCGCGCGTTCATTCGCAGGCCGGCCGGCTCACGCGGCTGGCGTACGACTATTATGGGCCGCGGCTGACCGACGTGCTGCCGGCGCTGGGCACGCATTCGCCGATGACGCCGGGGCAGATCGCGGAGATGTTCGCAGGCGTCCCGGCGGAGCTCTTCCGCGTGCACAACTGGCGCGCCGGCATTGCGACGCTGGGCGAGGTGCCCGCCGGCTTTGTCCGCCAGGTCACGGAAGGAGTGGTGGATTTCCCGTGGCCGGTGCAGCTTGCCAACCTGGTCTGGACCGGCGGCCACGACCTCATCCTCTCCATCGGCCAGGTCGTGCCGCACGAGGTCGTCGGCATGGCGGGTTACACCAAGAACCTCCTGATCGGCACGGGTGGGCCGGACGCGATCAACCGCAGCCATTTCATCGGGGCCGCCTGGGGAATGGAGCGCATGATGGGCCGGGCCGACACGCCGGTCCGCCGCATTCTCGACTACGCCGCCGGGTATTTTGCGAAGCGCCTGCCCGTCGTCTACGTCCACACGGTGGTCGGGCGCGGCGCCGATGGCAGGCTGCAGGTGCGCGGGTTGTACGTCGGCGACGATGCCGGGGTGTTCGACCGCGCCGCCGCGCTCTCGCTGCAGGTCAACGTGGAGAGGGTCGACGAGCCCCTTGAAAAGGTCGTGGTGTATCTCGATCCCGCTGAATTCAAGAGCACGTGGCTCGGCAACAAGGCGATCTACCGCACGCGCATGGCGATGGCGGATGGCAGCGCCCTCGTCATCCTCGCGCCGGGTCTGGAGGAGTTTGGCGAAGATGCGGAGATCGACCGGCTCATCCGCAAATACGGCTATCGCGGCACGCCCGCGACGCTGGCCGCCGTCAAGGCGAACCCCGAGCTGCAGCAGAATCTGGGAGCCGCCGCCCACCTGATCCACGGGTCGAGCGAAGGCCGTTTCAGCATCACCTGCTGCCCCGGCCATCTCACCCGGCGGGAGATCGAATGCGTCGGCTTCGGATACGCCGATCTCAAGACAATGATGCAGCGTTACGACCCGGAGAGACTGAAGGACGGCTGGAACACGCTGGCAAACGGCGAACGCATCTTCTACATCTCTAACCCCGCGCTCGGCCTCTGGGCCTGCCGCGGGAGGTTTCCGCCGGTAACGACAACCTGACATCCGTGCATGGACCAGGCATGAGCGGGATTCGGACGGCATGAATGCAAAGCGTCAGAATAAGTGGATCGTCACGCTGTTCGAGCGTCCCGTTACTCCGCCCGCCGATGGCAATGGGCCGTTTTGATGACTTGATTGATCGCCACGATTCTTCCGACCCCATGAAGAACCAGCTGGAGTTCCTGTTCGCGGACGGGCCGGCGCCCCACCTGCATCCGCCGGATCCGCGTTCGGAGTTCTACGACGAAGTCTCCACCGTGTGGCAGCTTCCCGTCGGGCAAGTTGTCCGGGTCGATCTACGAGGCCACGATCTGTCGAACCTCCAGGGGCTCCTCGATTTGTCGCGCGCACCCGACCTTCCGTTCGACCGGCGTCAGCCGCTGGTTTTGCGCATCGGGGGCGTCGAGTTCTCCAGCCGGCAGATCGCCGCCTGGTCGATCGTTTGAGAGGTTCTCGCGAGGTTTTCGCGTCCCGCGAAAACCTAGAATCGGTTGGTCGAGTCAGACCGTGTCTGGGATTCCGCCGGGACGCTTGACATGTCGTTCGCCTCGACAAACGTGTCGGACATGTCCCGCGCGGAACTGAAGACCCTCGTCGACCGCTGCACCCCCGCCGACCAGAGGTATTTGCTCGCTTACCTGCGGTCCAAAGATCCCGACTATCGGCGCAAGCTCGCCGTGGCGGATCGCGACATTGAAGGCGGGCGCAGCGTGCGGTTGCGAGCCACGCGCCACGGATTGGTCCGCCTCACTCGTACTGTTGCGTGAACCTGCCCCACCCCTACGAGATCGTCGCGCCATTGACGGTCTACGAGGTGCTGCGCGGAATGCACCGTTCACAGCGGCGGGAAGTAGAGAGTTTTCTTCACCGCCTGGCTGATCGCCCCGCACTCCCGGGCGATTTCGAGGCACCGGCAGATGATGGCAGAATCCACCAGGTCAAGATCGTCCGCAGTTGGATGGTCTCTTACTGGATCGATCACGCGTCATCTGAGGTACGAGTGACCAGCCTCGAACCCATCGAGTAGTTCCGCTAGGGGTTCAGCGAACCCATTGTCCTCAAGAACCAGGACGTTGCGCGGCGGCTGCCCACGACCTACATCCTCACGGTGGAACGCGGACGGCAGCCGGCAGAGGACGAGTTCTTCCCGTTCTACGAACGCGCGAGGGCGCGCGGCTGGACGACGCTCATCATGGAGGGCGACCACAACGTTCAATGGTCGCACCCGAAGGAACTGGTCGAGTCGCTCGAGCGCGCGCCGCAGGCCCGGTGACGGGCGGCGCCGGGCAGCGCGCGATCCGCGCGCGGAGGACTTTCCGGGTGCGGCGAGGATGTTGATTTGCTCTCGCCGCCGGACCTGGAACGCGGGAGAAGGTCTGTTTCCCGCCATGCAGCGCCTCCTCACGCCCGCCCGCACCATCCTCCGGCACCCCATGATCATGGTGCTCCTGGGCTGCAACATGCTTGTCGGCCTCGCATTCGCCTTTGTCTCGCCTTTCTTCTCGATCTTCGGGACGCGCGAGATCGGGATGAGCCCGTTTGCCTTCGGCGTCTTCATGACGGCGCTCTCGCTGAGCGCGATCGCGATCAGCACCTGGCTCGCCCGATGGTCCGACACGCGGCTTTCCCGCCGCACCGTGCTGTTGATCGGCGGCGTCGCCGGGATGGCGAACTACGCCGGATATGCCTATCTGCACGGCCTCGTGTGGCTGATCTTCAACGGCTGCGTGCTCGGAGGCATCTCCTCGATCACGTTCTCGCAGCTGTTCGCCTACGCCCGCGACCTGCTGGCCCGCTCGGAGATTCCGCCAAGCCAGGCTCCGCTTTACATGAACGTCTTCCGCCTTTTCTTCGCGGTGTCGTGGACGGCCGGGCCCGCCGTCGCCTCCTGGGTGATGCTCCGCTATGATTTCCTCGGGATGTTCCTTGTGGCGGCGCTGTGCTTTTTCCTGTTCGTCGTCATCCTTCTCGCGTTTGTCCCGTCGACCCCGCCGCTGGAGACCGCGCGGGTGGCGGCCGCGCAGATGCCGCTCCGCAGCGTCCTCGTGCGGGCGGACATCATGACCTACTTCATCAGTTTCTCGCTTTTGTTCGCCGCGGGCACAATGGGGATGATGAACCTCCCTCTGCTCGTGTTGAACGTGCTTAACGGCACCGGGCAGCAGGTCGGGATCATCTACAGCGTCGCCCCCGCATTTGAGATCCCCTTCATGCTCTATTTCGGTCTGCTTGCCACAAAATCCGACCAGGCCCGTCTCATCCGGCTCTTGGTGGCGATCGCCGTCGTCTACTACGGCCTGCTCGGAATCGTCCGCGTGCCGTGGCAGGTCTATCCGCTGCAGATCCTCAGCGCGGCCATCACTGCGGTGATCGGCGGGATCGCCATCACCTTCTTCCAGAATTTCCTGCCGGAACAGCCGGGCACGGCCACCAATCTCTATTCCTCCGCCGGACGGATTGGCTCGATTGTCGGGTATCTTGCGTTCGGAGTTCTCGCCTCCGCGTTCGGCCATCGCGCGGTATTCTGGGCCTGCGCCGGAATGTCTGTCGTCGCGCTGCTGATCCTGTTCGCCGGCCGCGACCGCCGCCCGGCGGCGGCTTCCGGCGGTTCCGCGCAGCACGGGACAGCCCCGATCGGCCAGTATGGTGGTAGAAGTTCACGATCCAGCATTATCCGACAGGATCTCTGCCACGGGAAACCGCTTCCAATCTGACGGCATCCGGCGGTCCGATCCCGGACCGGTTGAACCACCATGGTAAGAAAAGCCCGGCGCGGAGAATCGCATCGGAAGCCACGCGAATTGCGATCGGGTCCGACAACGTGCGTTCTTCAACGCCCGACAAGGCGGCCGGTTCCTCTTTTCTGGCGCGACTCTCGGGGATGAACCCTCCAACCTGATCCCACGATGTCCTACCAGCCCGCCTCCACCCGCTACGACAATTCCGCGCTTTACCGCCGCTGCGGCCGCAGCGGCATCAAGCTGCCCCTGCTTTCGCTGGGGCTCTGGCACAACTTCGGCGCCAACGACGACTTTGCCAACAGCCGCGCATTGATCCTCCGCGCCTTTGACCTCGGCATCACCCATTTCGACCTGGCCAACAACTACGGCCCGCCCCCCGGATCCGCCGAGCGGACCTTTGGCCGCGTCCTGCGGGAGGATCTCGCCGCCTGGCGCGATGAACTCATCATCTCCACAAAGGCGGGCTATGACATGTGGCCCGGCCCCTACGGGGAATGGGGCTCCCGAAAATACCTGCTCGCAAGCCTCGACCAGAGCCTCCGCCGCCTCGGACTGGACACCGTCGACATCTTCTACAGCCATCGCCCCGATCCCTCGACTCCGCTGGAGGAGACGTGCGGCGCGCTGGCCCACGCGGTCCGCGCGGGCAAGGCGCTCTACGCGGGGATCTCGAACTACGACCCCGGGGAGACCCTGCGGGCGGCGGCGCTCCTGCGCGAGATGGGCGCCCCCTGCCTGATCCACCAGCCGCGCTACAACATGTTCGAGCGCACGCCCGAGGAGGGATTGTTCGACGTGCTCGTCCGGGAGGGCATCGGCGGCATCGTCTTCTCCCCGCTCGCAAAAGGCATGCTGACCAACCGCTATTTTGCCGGCCTCCCGAAGGATGCGCGCGCCGTCCGCGATCCGCGCTTTCTCCGGCCCGAGGACATCACGGACGCAGTCCTTGCGACGACCCGCCGGCTCGACGCCCTGGCGCGGGCGCGCGGCCAGTCCCTGGCGCAGATGGCCCTTGCCTGGGTGCTCCGGCAACCCGCCGTCACCTCCGCGCTGATCGGGGCGAGCAAAGTCAGCCAGATCGACGACAACCTCGGCGCGACCAGGAACCTCGATTTCAGCCGGGGCGAATTGACGGAGATCGACCGCATCCTCGGCGGAGTGTGAGGTTGATTTTCGCGGAGTAAGCCGACTCAGGTGGGGCGCGTTGTCCTCAACGCGCTATGAGCGTCTTGGAGACAAGCCACACCACCTCAGTTCCACGCACAGATCCCTCCGCCGACCAAGCCCGGCGCCGGTGGATCCTTTCCAAAATGGCGGAGCCATTTTGGCTTAGCAGCGGGCGGACGAAGTCTGCTCCGCTGCTCGCCAGGGCCACTGAACGCAGCCCTCGATGTCGCGGATCAGCGCGAACTCCACATTCCCTTTCAGCACGAACGGCAGGACCTCGACATCCGCGGGCAGCAGCGCGCGCGCCGCCTGCCAACTCCTGCCCGAAACGTAGACGTCGTCGACCAGGAGGATGCGCTTCCAGCGGCCCAGGTCCGGGATGGTCGAGAGGAGCCTGGGTTCGGCGAAACGCGGCTCGTTGGCCTCATCGCGATAGTTGAGCGCGATGACCTTCAGTTCCAGACCCAGTTGCCTGGCCACCAGGGCCGCCGGCACCGCGCCACCCTGGGCGATGCCCACCACGCCGTCGAGGCGGTCGGGGAACCGCCAGCGCGCCAGACGATCGGCAATGTCGCGGAAGGCAAGCGGTGTCATGTTGGCGCCAGATGCATCATGAAACGACCTTGAATGCACGCACGCGGGACCGGCATGTCAATTTCTGACGCATTTTTGCCAATCGATGCGGCGCAGGAGGGCATCCTTCGGTGTAAACTTGAGGAGATCCGCGCTGCATTGCCGGCTGCAGCCGGGCAACTGTCACGCCGGAGATCAGCGCCGGCCCGTTCCTCGCAATTCAACCGCCCAACTCCCTCCGCCATGAAAAGCCGCCGCGAATTCATCAAGACCGGGCTCGCGCTCGGCGCAACGTTCTCAATCATCGGCCGGAAGGGACTCTTCGCAGCCGGGGCGTCCGCAGGCGGCGGGGCTGCGGCCGCGCCTGCGCCGGCAGCCTCCGCGCCGAAATCGGTGCTCGCCGCCGTGCGCGACGGGAGCCGCGCGGCGATGCTCGACCAGGCCCTGGCCGCCCTCGGAGGCATTGAGACCTTCGTCAGGAAAGGCCAGACGGTCCTCGTCAAGCCCAACATCGGCTGGGACGCGCCGCCGGAGCGCGGCGCCAACACCGATCCCGAGCTCGTCGGCCATCTGGTCAAGCTCTGCCTCAACGCCGGGGCGAAGTCCGTCAGCGTTTTCGACAAGACCTGCGATCAATGGCAGAGGACTTATGAGACCAGCGGGATCGAGCGGGCGGCGAAGGACGCCGGCGCAATCGTCGTCACTGGCGATGACGAGAGCCTTTACCGCGAAGTCGACATCCCGGGCGGAGTTGTTTTGAAGCGGGCCCAGGTTCACTCCCTGGTGCTGGACAGCGATGTCTTCATCAACGTCCCGGTACTCAAACACCACAGCGGCGCCCTGGTCACCGCGGGGATGAAGAACCTGATGGGCGTGGTCTGGAACCGGGGCTTCTATCATCGCAACGATCTGCACCAGACGATCGCGGACTTCCTCACGTTCAAACGGCCCACGCTCAACGTGCTGGATGCCTACCACCCGATGTTCCGCAACGGTCCGCGCGGGGTTTCGGTGGAGGATGTCGTCGAGAAGCGCATGCTGTTCGCGTCGACCGACATCGTGGCGCTGGACGCCGCGGGGGCCAGGCTGCTGGGCCATGCGCCGGCGGACGTGCGCCACATAAGGATCGGCGACCAGATGAAGCTGGGCACAATGGATCTCGATCAGGTCGAGATCCGCCGGTTCAAGCTGGCTTGAGGTTGTGTTGCATCGCCGCCTGAAGCTGCTCCGGGTCCTCGTGGCGCTGGTGATGTTCGCCGGGCTGATGGCCGCGCTGGTCGACTTCCGGGGGGCGGTGCCGCCGCGCGTCGGGCATGGGCTTGCTTCCGCGCAGTTTGTGCCGTCCGCGGTGGCGCTGGTGACCGGGGCGTCCCTCGGCTTCGTCGCGGTGATCATCCTGGCCGCCACGCTCGCGGCCGGCCGCGTTTACTGCTCGGCCGTCTGTCCGCTCGGCATTCTGCAGGATGTTGTCGCACGCATCGCCTCGTGGATCCCCGGACGGAAGAAGCCGCTCCGGCGTTACGCCCCGCCGGTGAACGGGCTCCGGCAGGCCGTGCTCGGCGCGACGGTGGCCGGGGTCGCCGCAGGCTGGGCCGGGTTCACACTCGCGGCGCTTGATCCCTACAGCGGTTTCGGCCGGATCGCCTCCGGGCTGTTCCGGCCGCTGCTCACCCTTGCGAACAACGCGATCGTCGGCCCCGCCAACGCGCTCGGCCTCGACAGTCTCTACCGGGTGCAACCCCATTGGGCCGGCGCCTGGGTGCTGCACCAGCCGGTGCTTCTCCTCGTGCTGCTCGTCGTGATGGTCGTGCTCCGCGGGCGGCTTTACTGCAACACCCTCTGCCCCGTCGGGACGCTACTCGGCTGGCTCGCGCGCGCCGCAGCGTTCCGGCTGGAGATCGACAAAAAGGCCTGCACCAAATGCGCCGCCTGCCTGCGCGCCTGCAAGGCGCAGTGCATCGAATTGCGTGGCGGCGCCATCGACTTCTCGCGCTGCGTCGCCTGCTATGATTGCCTCGGAGCGTGCGGCGGCGGCAGCATCCGCTACCGTCTGGCCTGGCGCCGCCGCAAGCCGGCGCCGGCAGCCCTCCCGACATCAGCCGGTCCGGCGCCGGACGCCGCCGTCCCTGACCCGGCCCGGCGGGCCTTCATTGCGGGAACGGCGACGGCGCTCGCCGTATCGCTGGCCGCGGGCGCGCGGCTGTGCGGCGGGCCGGCGGCCCGCGGCCGCGACGAGCCTGGATCGGATGGCGATCGCGGCGCCGCCGCCGGGGACAAAACCCCCGTCATCTGCCCGCCGGGCTCCGGCGGCATCGATCAGTTTCTCAATCGTTGCACGGCCTGCCAGTTGTGCGTCAGCGCGTGCCCGACCCACGTGCTCCAGCCCACCTGGGCCGGTTACGGCCTCGCCGGCCTGATGAAACCGCGGATGGATTACTCCACATCCTTCTGCAATTTCGACTGCCGGGTTTGCGGCGAAGTCTGTCCCACCGGCGCGATCAGATTGCTCGACCTGGCGGAGAAACAGGTCACGCAGATCGGCGAGGCTCATCTGGACGACAAGAAGTGCATCGTCGTCACCAAGGGCACCGACTGCGCCGCCTGCTCCGAGCATTGCCCCACCAAGGCGGTCTACACGATTCCGTACGGGGACAACCTCCGGCTCCCCAAGGTCAACCGCGATCTCTGCATCGGCTGCGGTGGCTGCGAGCACGCATGCCCGGTCCTGCCGGTGAAGGCCATCACGGTCTCCGGCCACCGCCGGCACGGGCGCGCCAGGAAGCCCATTGTGGAAAAGGCCGCGACTCCGCCGCCCGGCGGCGATTTCCCGTTCTGAGCGTCGTCACTCCGGGCAGACGCAGGGTGTATCGTGAAATGGTTTTGTCATTCCGGGCGCAACGAGGATTCTCGTCCTCCTCCTTGTAACGTGTTATGTTACAAACGAGATTCCTCGTTGTGCGCGGCCCGACCGGGGAAAGGCACGTTTTGAAGACACACCCAAGGGGGAACCTTGCGATGGGGAGCCTTTCGCTATGCCCGATATGCGTCTATCTGCCCTGAAGATGCTCTAGCCGGATCGAAGGCGGTGAACCTCATTCTTTTCACATCAGCGGAGACCGCCCGCCCCTTGCCGCGCGGCGACCCCCGCGCCGTCCACATCCTGGATGTTCTGCGCCGCAGGGCAGGCGACACCTTCGACGCCGGCCTGATCAACGGTCCGCGGGGCAGGGGCACGTTGATCGCCATCGGCCCGGAGGCGCTGACGCTGTCCTTCGCCTGGAGCACGGAGCCGCCGCCGCCCGACCCGCTCATCCTGATCGTCGGACTGCCGCGGCCGCAGACGGCCCGCGACATCCTGCGGGACGCCACGTCGCTCGGAGTCGCCGCGATCCATTTCGTCGTCACGGAAAAAGGGGAGCACAGCTACGCCGCCAGCGCGCTCTGGACTTCGGGCGAATGGAAGCGCCACCTGGTCACGGGGGCCGAACAGGCGTTCGACACGCGGCTGCCGGAGGTCACCCACGGTCGCCTGCTCATCGAGGCGATTGCCGCACTGCCGCCCGATGCGACCCGTCTGGTGCTGGATCACTATGACGCTTCCATACCCCTGTCGGCGCAGCCGCTGGGCGCAGGGGCGATCGCTTTGGCATTCGGACCCGAACGCGGCTGGTCAAACGCCGAGCGCGCGGCTTTTCGCGGCGCCGGTTTTGCGTTTGGGCATCTCGGAGCGCGCGTGCTGCGCCTTGAGACCGCCGTCACCGCTGCCGTCGCGCTGATCAAGGCGAAGCGCGGCCGGATGTAGACGGTCCGGATGGCCGGACGCTGCCCGGCCGCCCGGCCCCCGCGCGCCCTCCCGGACACGGGCGCATGGGGCCGCTTTGCCCCGCGACCATGGCGCGCAACGTCGTTGCAAGAACGCGAATCCGCCCGGCACAGTGCGTTTCACCGACGCGCCGCACACGCTTTTGAGGATTGCAGCAGGCCCGCCGGACGCCCGAGCCTGTCCTCATGAACCTGTCCTTCTTCTGGATCGACGCCTTCACCGACCGCGTTTTCTCGGGCAATCCGGCCGGCGTCGTGCCGCTGGAACACTGGCTGCCCGACGGCGTGATGCAGCACATTGCCTTCGAGCTCGGCCTGTCCGAGACGGCCTTCTTCGTGCGCACCGGCGACGCCCGCTTCGATCTCCGCTGGTTCACCCCTGCCATCGAGGTCGAGTTGTGCGGCCACGCCACGCTCGCGAGCGCATTCACCCTGTTCACCCATCTCGGGCAGACGGGCGGCTCCATTGCGTTCGACACACGCAGCGGCTTGCTGTGCGTGGCCCGCGCCGGCGGGCGCCTGGAGATGGACTTCCCTGCGCAGGCGGCGGAGCCCGCAACGCCGCCAGCGGGGCTGGTCGAGGGACTGGGCCGCGAACCGGAGTTCTGCGGCCGCGCAGGGGCCCGCTGGCTCTGCGTCCTGAAAAGCGCGGCCGAGGTGCGCGATCTTCATCCCGACCATGAACGCCTCGCCCGGGTCCGGCCCGGCCGCGTCATCGTCACTGCCGCCGGCGACGACTGCGACTTTGTCTCCCGGTTCTTCGCGCCCGACGCCGGCATCCGCGAGGATCCCGTCACCGGCTCCGCGCATTGCACCCTCACGCCCTACTGGAGCCGGCGCCTCGGCAGGACGCAGCTCCACGCGCGGCAGGTGTCCGCCCGCGGCGGCGAACTCTGGTGCACGGCCGCCGGGGACCGGGTGACGATCGCCGGATGCGCCGTCACCTTCCTCCGCGGCGGGCTGACGGTCTAGCTGTCGGACCTGCGTCCGGCCGGATTCCTGATGCGTGACTCCGACCCGGCAGGGGCTGCGCCCGTTTGCGATTGTAAACTGTACTGGAGTCAGTGCCCGATTCTCGGAACTGTACGGGATGCATTCCTCCGCCACTGCTGCTGCCCCGTGCAGCTCCGCCCGGCGGTAGGCTGTCGTCCCACCGCAATGACCTCTTCGCTGCTCGCCCCCGCCCTGGCGGCGCGCTCCGCTGCGCCGTGCGATCCGCCGCGCGCATCTGCGCAGTACCCATCACACGCCGTGTCCAGAAAGCCCTGTGAAGTTCTCCCTGGGTTCCAGTTTTATGTTGCCAGCCAATGATTATGGTGTAAGTAGTTGGTTTCGTGAAGCTTTCAGTAAAGGTGGATTACGCCTGCCGGGTGCTGGCGCAGCTGGCGCGACACTACGGCGAGCAACGTCTGGCGCACATCGGGGAATTGGCCAGGATCGAAGCGGTTCCGCCAAACTATCTCGTGCAGATCCTAAGCGAACTTCGCAGCGGCGGACTGATCAAGAGCCGGCGGGGGAAACAGGGCGGTTACGTTTTGGCCCGTCCGCCGGAGAAGATCACCCTGTTCGATGTTGTGACGCTGATTGAAGGCGACCACCTGGAACTCGGCGGAAACACCGACGGCCAATCCGGGAAGCGCGTGCACCAGGTCTGGGGGGAGGTGCGCGCCTCCATGGAAGCAAAGTATCGGAGCTACACACTGGACATGCTGGTACCCCGCGGCACGGGTGAGATGTACTACATTTAGCCAGCCGCCTGGCGCAGGGCTTGATCGATGTCGGCCTTGATGTCGCGGGTGTCCTCGATCCCGACGGAGAGACGGATATAGTCTTCGGTGACTCCGGTGGCCTCCTGTTCCTCGCGGGTGAGCTGCTGGTGGGTGGTGGTTGCCGGGTGGATGACCAGGGTCTTCGCATCGCCAATATTGGCGAGATGCGAGAGAAGTCTGACCGAATTGATGAACTTCTTCCCGGCCTCGCGGCCGCCTTTGATTCCGAATCCCACGAGCCCGCCGAAGCCCCGTTTGAGGTATTTCGCCGCGACGGCGTGATTGGGATCATCAGTCAAACCTGGATAGGTGACCCAGTTCACCAGGGGATGTCCCTTGAGAAACTGGGCGATCTCAAGTGCGTTCTCGGAGTGCTGGCGCTGGCGCAGCGGCAGCGTCTCGAGACCTTGCAGGAAGAGGAACGAGTTGAACGGGCTGAGAGCCGGGCCGAGGTCGCGCAACAGCTGCACGCGCACTTTGAGGATGAATGCCACATTGCCCAGTCCCGGGAAATTGCCGAAGACCTCCCAGAACTTCAGCCCGTGGTAGCTTGGATCCGGCTCGGTGAACTCGGGGAACTTGCCGTTGTTCCAGGCGAACCTGCCGGAGTCGACGATGACTCCGCCGATGCTCGTGCCGTGTCCACCGATGTATTTCGTGGCAGAGTTCACCACAATGTCCACGCCGTGCTCGGTCGGAGCGACGAGGCCGACGCCGACAGTGTTGTCCACCACCAGAGGCACGCCGGCGTCGTGGGCGATCTTCGCAATCGCCTCGAAGTCGGGTACGTCGAGCTTCGGGTTGCCAATGGTTTCGGCATAGATCGCGCGCGTCTTTGGCGTGATGGCCCGACGGAAGGCGTCGGGATCGCGCGAGTCGACGAACTTCACCGTGCGGCCCAGCTTCGGAAAAGTGTAATGGAACAGCTGGTACGTACCGCCGTAGAGGTTGTTGGCTGAGACGATCTCGTCGCCGACCTGGGTGACGGCGATCAGCGCGAGAGAGGTCGCGGCCTGACCCGAGGCGACGCCCAGCGCGCCGGTGCCGCCTTCGATCGCGGCGATCCGCTGCTCGAAGACGTTGGTCGTCGGGTTCATCAGGCGGGTGTAGATGTTCCCGAATTCTTTAAGAGCGAAGAGATTTGCTGCGTGGTCCGTGCTCTTGAAGACGTATGAGGACGTCTGGTAGATTGGGACGGCGCGCGCTCCGGTGGTCGGGTCTGGAACCTGGCCGGCATGCAAGGCCAGAGTGCTGAGGTGCGGTTGCGATGTACTCATGTGGGCAGATGCGGTTGGTTGACGTTTGGTTTCAGAATTCGAATTTGTTGGTGATGCCCCACACGCCGTTGGCGGTGTGGTTCAGCACGCCGCCGAAATGGCCGTAGCCCGCAGCGACGGTGAAATGGTTGTTGACGACGTAGGCGGCATCGAGGGTCCACCAGTCGTCCTCGGCCTTCACGAGATTGCCGATGGGCTGGTATTCGTGGGGTTTCTGTCGGTATTCGGCGGCAAGCGCGAAATTGCCCGAGAGGAACAAGACGGCATTGCCTTCAAAGACGTATTTGTAGCCGTCAGTGAATCCCAACAGGCCAAGCTGCGCAGCTTCGGTCGCCCGAATGCCGACGTTTACCAGAAGCGGAGCCGGAAGGGACTTGAAGAGCTTTGAGGCGTAGAAAGTGTAATCCACGCCGTGGTCCTTTTCGATGCCGATCGCCTGGAGCGCGCCGCCGAGGTCATCGTTGATCTGGCTGATGCCGTTGTTGAACTTGCCATGCACCCCCAAGGTGAGCGCCGGCACCGAGTCACTCTCCTGAACCACCTGCAACCGGGCGCTGACGACTTCCAACTGCACACTATTGTCACGCAGACGCACTCCGGTGGCACGTTCGATGTCCTGCGGGAGATCTCCGAGGTTCAGATTGTCGAAGCCATAACCGAATTCCAGTCGCTTCCAGGGTGTCTCGGTCAGCGTGAATGCATCGAGGTCCCGGTCATTGCCAAGGTCCACATAAGCGAAGCCTACGCTGGGCCGGCCGACCGCCTCGCCGTTGCGGGGCGGATTCACGAGGTAGGCGGACAGGGTGGAAAAGATGCCGCCGCTGCCTTCGATCTCGTGCAACGGCAGCGGGGCCGGCTTGTCGGATTGAGCCGGAGCCGGCGCGGATGTATCCTCGGCTTGGGCGCGGGCGGCGCCGAGCGCGGTCAGAGTGAGGGCAAGCAGGAGTTGAACGGAGAGGGCGCGGAAATTGCGGGCCGTCTCGATGATGTTAACGATTGATGATTGTTTCACGGTTGCTGGTCAGGTGTGCCCGGCGTGCTGCGATGGTTCGCTGATCCGGGACGGTTCGATAGAAGTTTACCTCCAGGCGACTGGTCGGTGGGAAAAATGAGGGCAATTGGAAGATGAGAAGAATTGGGCACGGAGAGACTGCGCGGGCCGGGTCACGTCCGGCCCGTGCAGTTGGCGGTCATGCAGGACCGACCACACCCTCGCCGGGCGGAGACGGGCCCTTGGAAAAAACGGTGAAATAACGGATTCGTTCAGGCGCCGGCTGGGGCAACCGCGCCGATGAGATCTTCCACGCTGTCGCTTTCGACGTTGATGTCGGCGAAGAGCCAGGTGGACAGATAGCGCTCACTGCTCGATGGAATGATGACGACGATCTGCTTGCCCTTGTTCTCCGGCCGTTTGGCGAGCTGCAACGCGGCCCAAGTCGCCGCACCTGAGGAGATGCCGATGGGGATGCCGTCGAGCTTGTTGACTTGTTTGGAGACGGGACCGGAATCGGTTTCCTTCACGCGTATGACCTCGTCGTAGATTTTTGTGTTGAGCACCTGGGGTATGAAGCCAGGGCCGATGCCCTGCAGCTTGTGCGGGCCAGGCTGGCCACCGGAGAGAACCGGCGAGGCGTCGGGCTCCACGGCGACGATCTTCACCGACGGCTTGCGGGCCTTGAGCACCTCGCCGACGCCGGTGATTGTGCCACCCGTTCCGATGCCGGAGACCAGAAAATCCACCTTGCCATCGGTGTCGGCCCAGATCTCCTCGGCTGTGGTCTTGCGGTGGATCTCCGGATTGGCCGGATTGGCGAATTGTTGCAGGATGAGGCTGTTGGGGATCTTCTTGTTGAGTTCCTCCGCCCTGGCGATCGCGCCCTTCATGCCCTTCGAGCCCTCGGTGAGCACGAGGCGCGCGCCGAGGATTTTGAGCAGTTTGCGCCGCTCGATGCTGAAGGTCTCGGGCATGGTGAGCACGAGCTTGAGGCCTTTGGCGGCGGCAATGAATGCCAGCGCGATGCCGGTGTTACCGCTGGTGGGTTCGATCAGAACGGTGTTCTGGTTGATGCGGCCCGATTGGAGCGCATCCTCGATCATCGCTTTGCCGATGCGATCCTTCACGCTCGAGAGCGGATTGAAGAACTCCAGCTTGAGCAGGACCTCCGCAAGTGCGCCGTGGGCGACCGCAGTGCGATTGAGACGCACGAGCGGCGTGTTTCCGATAGTTTGTGTAATGTCGTCGTATATACGAGCCATGGTTTTGTTCTCCTGGTTGGGATGAAAGCTAGAGGTTGGCGGCATAGGCGATGGCGGCGCGGTAACGTTCGAGAAACGCGCTCACGGTCTTGGCGACCGCCTGGGCATGAAGGCCATCGGGCCACGCTGCCGGTACGTCGAGCCGAAGCTGGAAAGAGCCAAATGGCAGGTCGCCGTTGAGCGCGAATGGACCCTCGGAGCTGGGGCCGGAATCCGTCTGCCAATCGATTCGGAACCGGCCCCGTTCGACCGGGAAGAAATCGGCGTTCACCGGCAGCCCGCGGACCCGCGCCTGGATGCGGTCATGCGCTTGAGTCGAATGCAGGCTGACCCAGCCATCGATGCGATGCAGGCGGAATTCTTTGGCCAGCACGCCGATTTCGGGCGCCTCGGACGTGGCCCAATTCTCTGTCTCGAGGCGCACGCCGCCGCGGGTTGCCGGCGTGTGATCTTGAAACCCAGTCGGATTGACGAGCGGATAGAACACCAGCTGGTAGCCGGCGGCTTCCCCGGGATACTGGATGAGCCGCTCGATCAGGCTGAAGAGCGCGAGGCCGCCCCGCACGTCGTCGCCGTTCCAACCGGCATACAACGCAAGGCGGATCGACCCGCTGCCCTGGTTGGGACCGAAGAAAATGAAGCGTGGCAGGTGGTAGATGCGGTCGCCGACGCTGAATGCCTCGGTAGGCGACGCGAAAAGGTTGTCGGCTTTTTGCGCGAGTTCGTAAAACGCATCGAAGAGCCGCTTGAGCTCATGCGCGGCATCGTCTGAGCGGAAGATGATCGGCGGCAAAGCGGTGTGGATCGCCGCTGCATGGGAAGAGCGGATTGTCATGGGAGGAAGTTGTGGAGATCGTTGCCGGATGACCGGGGCCGCGTTCAGGGATCTCGTCGGTCGGAGAGCGCGGGTTTGGGAGAATCGGACCTGAGGTGCGTCAGCGGACGGAACGGCATTCAGCGCTGGGCGTGGCTGGACCCTGACTCGATCGGAGCCGGGCCAATGCGGGTCTTCTCCGTGCGCTCGATCTGCGTGACTTTTCGATCGTGCACGACGATCTGTACGACGCCGTAGTTGAGGCCTTCAACCTTCTCGCGGACTAGGGCAAGCCATGTCGGCTCGGCGGCGGAGACAGGGGATGCAGCAGTGCTCATGTCGTGTGGTTCTCGATTTTTTGAGGTTCCAGCATGTCTAGCGGGCTAATCTTTATTTAATGGATCTAGTTACATGCAAGCTTTTTCTTGTTTATCTAGACGTATTTACTTGTGTTTGCGTTCTTACTACATTCTAATTGGTTACGACATTATCTCTGATATCCACTAACCAGAATGTGTCATAAATAACCGTCCCGTCTCATCGTGCGCCCGCAGATGCTTCAGGAACGCTGGGTCCCACACTGTCACCCGGTAATTGAATCGTGCCGGGCCACGCTGGGAGTTCGAAACATTAGCAATGACCGGTCGCCAATCGGGGAACTTGGCCCTGATAATCCCACCCGCCACGGTGTTCGGGCACCCCGGTTCCAAACGCGATGTTCGCCGCCGTCATCGGCTTGGTCGGGCGCTATTTCAGGGCTGACGGGACACCTTTGACGTCCCACGAAAAGAGCTTCATGCACCTGTCCACTTTCTGTGTCATGATCTCGGCCCGGGGTTGCGCAGGAGTCCGGCGGACCTAAGCTGCGCTTCGCAAGGAATCCGTCTTTTTGAGCACTTCCGTGTCAGTCTTTCATCATATCCCACTCGGCCGCCGCATCCCCGACTGCCTTCATGCTGTGTCCTGCAGCCTGCCCACGATGAAGGACATGATCGGCTACGAGGAGAGAGACCCGGCCGTCGTTCAACATATCGCCTCAGGATACCCTCGGTTCGTGCTTCATCCCTGTCTGTGCCAGCTTGCGAGTCATCTGTTGCGCCGCCACCGGCTGACCGGACAAACCCTCTGGCTCACGGCATCAACCCGCAGTGCCGCGGAACTCGCCGCGCACCTTGCGCTCATGCCAGCCGGTCAGGGAGGGCAAATTCGTCGGTTTTCAGATGGAGACCTGTGCGGAGTGACCCACCCCGAGAATTCCGACCATTTTGCCGCGGCAAAGACTTTTCTCCAGAATACGGGCATGTTTCTCGGTTCACGGGCAGCCGAGGACGCGCTCGTGAGGCTCGGGGTTCTGGCCACCGCCGAGCCCGAGGTGTTGTATGCGGGTGACACCGTGGCCGAGATCAAACGCGTGCTGCGCCGCGCCCTCCCCGGAGCCGGTGACGCCGACCTGTTTCCGGCCTGCAGCGGCATGAACGCGATCTACGCCGCCTATCGAGCGGTTAGCGAATTGCAGGCCGCCCGGGGTCGCACGATTTGGGTGCAACTGGGCTGGCTCTACCGCGACACGACGGCCCTGCTCAAGCGCTTCGCGACCGATCCCGCGCGCGATTACATTTACCTGCAGAATGTCGGCGATTTCGGCGCGCTGGAACGGCTCTTTTCAGAAAAGGGCAGGCAGATTGCCGGCCTTTTTGCCGAGGCGCCCACCAATCCGCTGATTCAAACCCCCGATGTGCCGGCGCTCGCCGCCCTGGTCCGCCGTCATGGGGCCAAACTCATCCTCGACCCCAGCATCGCCTCACTCTTCTGCGTCGACGTGCTCGCGCAGACCGACGTGCTGGTGAACAGCCTGACCAAGTTCGCGGCCAATTGCGGGGATGTCATGGCCGGCCTCGTCGTGGTCAACCCTGCCGGCCCTGATGCGGCAGCGTTGCGCCGGGGCGTTGCGCGCTGGCTGGAGCCGGTCTACCCGCGCGATCTCGCCCGGCTGGCAGTGGAGATCGGCGATTTCGAGCGCTTCGTCGCGCAACTGAATGCCGTCACGCCGAAGATCGCCACCTGGCTGGAAGCGCATCCGAAGGTTAGGCGCGTGTACTGGGCATTGTCGCCAGATTCCCGCGCCAACTACCTCCGGATTGCGCGTTCGCGCGAGTCGGTGGGCAGCATGCTTAGTTTCACACTGAAGACGCCGTTGGCGCCATTCTATGACGCAGTACGCCTGCCGAAGGGTCCGAGCTTCGGCATGAAGAATTCGCTCATCTCGCCCTTCATCTACAACGCGCACTACGACTTGGTGGAAACCGCCGCCGGTCGCGCCGAACTTGCCGCCAGCGGAATCGATCCGGAATTGCTGCGCCTTTCCGTCGGCAGCGAACCGGTGGACGAGATCATCGCCGCCCTTGCCGAAGCGCTCTGAACCCAATGCCGTTGTTCTTTGATCATGGCGTGGATGGCGGGGCTCCTTGGGACCGAAGCCAGGGCGGGCCAGTTCTGCCTGCGATGTGCCGTCGGATCGGGAGAATCCATCGCGCCGCGTCTCGGGTTGCGGCGTGGACCGTCCGAGGCTTACGATTCCACTCCTTCGTATGACCTACGACTTTGACACCCCCGCCAACCGCTGCGGCACGGATTCACAGAAATGGCAGAAATACGCGGGCCGGGACATTCTCCCATTGTGGGTCGCGGACATGGACTTCCGCTCGCCGCCCGAGGTCATTTCCGCACTGCACGCCCGCGTCGAGCACGGAGTTTTCGGCTACGCCCGGCCAACGTCATCCACGGTCGATGCGATTGCAGGGGCGATGCACACCCGATATGGCTGGAGCATCGATCCATGCTGGCTCGTCTGGCTGCCCGGACTCGTGGTCGGCTTGAACGTCACCGCACGGGCTTTTGCCCGGCCAGGAGAATGTGTGCTTTGTCACACGCCGGTTTATCCGCCGTTCTTGACGGCGCCGGTCAATCAGGACTGTCGCGTGACGACGGTGCCTCTGGCGCTGGATTCGACACGGCGGCGGTGGGAGATTGATTGGAATGCTACTGAGCGGGCGGTCACAACGCAAACCAGGATCTTTCTCCTCTGCAATCCCCATAATCCGATCGCGCGTGTTTTCCGGCGCGACGAGATCGAGCGGCTCGCCGAATTCTGTCTGCGGCACCACCTGCTGCTGTGTTCGGACGAGATCCACTGCGATCTGGTCATGGATGGCCTTCCGCACGTATCGGCGGGCACTCTCGCGGCGGAGATCGCGCGGCGCACCATCACCCTGATGGCACCGAGCAAGACCTACAATCTGCCGGGGCTCGGCACTTCCTTCGCGATCATTCCCGACGCCACCCTGCGCCGTCAGTTTGTCCACGCTGCAGCGGGCATTGTGGCGGAGGTGAATTGCCTTGGCTACGCCGCCTGCGAGGCCGCCTACCGTTACGGGGAACCATGGCGCCGCGCGCTCCTGGACTATTTGCGCGGCAATCGGAACTTTCTCCTTGATTACCTTGCACGCGAGTTGCCGGGCATCCGGGTCGAAGCGCCGATCGAGGCCACCTATCTTGCCTGGCTAAACGTGGATTCTCTCGGATTTGCGGACCCCGTCGCCAAGTTCGAGCGGCATGGAGTCGGCCTGTCCGATGGCCGCCACTTCGGAGCCGATCCCGGCACGTATCTCCGCCTCAACTTTGGCTGCTCCCGCGCAACCCTGGAGGAAGCCCTCACACGCATGAGCGAGGCGGTCGCGGATCATACGCAACGCCATTGACGCACTCGAATCCCCGTTGGGGGCCTGTTGTGCATGACGCCATCGGAACGTCTCCCCTGCATCGGAACCCGGCCAACGAGCAAACCCGATCCGGACCGGCTGAGCGGCGACGCTACGACGACAACCAATCCGCCCTCAGCTCCGGCGGAAGAAAGCAACTGTCGGCTGATGGGCGCCCTTTCCCAGGCGTTTCACGCACTTCCAGCCTTCAGGGGCGAGGTCCAGTTCACCGGGCATCTCGAAAAGGACCATCGCGTCCGGCCTGTCCGCGAGCGCCCGCATCAGGCGTGGGAAAAGCACCGGCGCGGCCTGCGGGATGATCTCGTAGGGCGGATCGATGAAAACCAGGTCAGCCGCCTCCTCCGATCCGGCCGGGATCCAGCGGAGCACATCGGCCTCCGCCATGCGCACCGTCTCCAGTTCGCGGCCGATGCTCCTGCAGACCGCCGCCAGGTTGGATTTGAGGCATGCCAGCGCCCGCGAATCTCGTTCGACGAACACTCCGCCTTTGGCCCCGCGGCTCAGCGCCTCCAGCCCGTAGGCTCCGCTGCCTGCAAAGAGATCCCAGAAGAACGCCCCCGCCGCCCGTGCGCCCAGGCTCGAAAAAACCGCCTGCCGCATGCCATCCGTGGCCGGCCGCACCCAATCGCCTTTCGGCACCGCAAGCCGGACGCCGCGGGCGATTCCGCCGCTTATGCGCATGGCAGCCTCCGTTCGAGCCCGGATGTTCCTCCGCCGCGCCCGCTCCGCTTTTTTGACGGAACTTCCCCTTCATCCAGAGGTAACAACATAGAAATTGCAGGTAACGGACCGGTGGGTTATCTGACAACCTTTTATCCGCGCGAAAAAACGGCTGCCCGCCCACAACGGGCCTGGTCCCTCGTTTTTCCGGTTCCGCTCAATCATCACTCCATGCACGCTCGCCAGATCATCGCCTTCCTCGGCCTGACGGGCCTTTGCCATGCCCCGGCTGCCGGGGAGGAGGAATGCAATTCCTGGCCATGGGCTGTCCAGCAGGCGGCTCCGGACAAGCCGCCTGGAGGGCGGGAACAAGCCTGGCAGGCGGCCGGACCCCTGTTTTTCAGGCAGACCTCCGCTGACGGAAGCAGCAGTGGCGGTTTCAGGCCGTTCTTCGTGTACGGAAATGACGTCGCCGGCCGGACCGCCGAAAGCGATTTTCTCTATCCGTTGTTGAGCCGCCGCGAGGATGCAACCGGCGTCCGGTGGAGCCTGTTCGAGATGGTCAATTCCCAGCAGCCCAAGCCGTCCGCGCCTCCGGGCGAACGGGAGCGCAGGCTCGACGTCTGGCCGTTCTACTTCTCCCGGGACACCGGCGATCCCTCCACCTCGTATCACGCATTGTTTCCAATCCAGGGCGCGGTGATCGACCGTCTCGGCTTCGACAGCATCTCCTGGACGCTTTTCCCGTTCTACAGTCGATTCGAGAAAAAAGGCGTCACGACGACCGCGACGCCGTGGCCGATCATCAAGGTCTTCCGCGGCGGCGAGAATCACGGGTTCGCCCTCTGGCCGCTGGTGGGCTGGCGGGCAAAGGACGGCGACCATCGCGAGCGTTTTTGCCTCTGGCCGCTGGTTTACAAGAACGAATCAAAACTTTCGCAGCCCAGGCCGGAAGTTAATCTGGGCGTGCTTCCGTTTTACGCCCGCGACGAAAGCGCGGACGCGCTGAGCGAGACCTATGTCTGGCCGTTTTTCGGCTATACCCGCCGCACGGCGCCGTACCGTTACGATGAAACCCGCCTGCTTTGGCCGATTTTCGTTCAGGGACGGGGCGACGACCGCCGGATCAACCGCTGGGCGCCATTCTACACGCATTCGAACATCAAGGGGGACGACAAGGAATGGGTGCTCTGGCCCCTCGTCCGGTGTGAACGATGGACGGATGCCGGCATTGCCCAGAACAAGACCCAGTTTTTGTATTTCCTCTATTGGTCGCTTCGCGAACGCAGTGCGGCCAACCCCGCGCTTCCGGCGGCTGAAAAGAAGCATCTCTGGCCGTTCTTCAGTTATTGGGATGACGGCGCGCGCCGCCGCCAGTTCCAGCTGTTGAGCCCGCTGGAGGTGTTCTTCCAGCACAACGAGCCCGTGCGCCGCGCCTACTCGCCCCTGTTCGCAATCTATCGATACGAGCGGTCCGCCCCCGACGATACGCGGGCTTCGCTGCTCTGGAACGCAGTCTCATGGCGGCGCTCACCCCTCCGCCGCGAGTTCCACCTGGGTCCGCTGTTCAGCACCGACACCGGCGCCGGGAGCGGGCGGATTGCGCTGGTCAACGGGCTTGTCGGCATCAGGCGCGACGCGGCCAAGGGCCGCTGGCGGCTGTTCCTGTTCGATTTCTTCCCCAAACCGGATAAGAAGGCTGCAATGGGCGTTTCACCATGAAACAACTCCTCGCCATCTTCGAGGGCATCGGCAGCACCCTGCTGCTGGCGGTCAATTCCGCCAGGTACCTGAGGACGCTGCCGCGTCAGCTGCCCCGCGTCATCGAGCAATGCTACCTGATCGGCTACACGACCCTGCCGATTGTCACCATCCTGAGTTTCTTCATCGGATCGGTGCTTGCCCTGGAGAGCGGCTACAGCATGCAGGACTTTGGCGCAAAACAGCTCATCGGAACGCTCGTCGGGATGTCGATGGTCCGGGAGCTCGGCCCCGTGATGGTGGCGATCCTGGTGACGGGCCGCGTCGGCTCCGCCATCACCGCGGAACTTGCCTCGATGAAGGTCTACCAGGAGGTGGATGCCCTCGTGACCATGAACATTCCCCCCGAGCGCATGCTGGTGATGCCCCGCCTGGTCGCGGTGCTGTTCATGATGCCCGTGCTGACCACGATCGCGAACCTCTGCGGCTGGTACGGCGGCGCGCTGGTCTGCAAATACACCGGCTTCATCTCGGTCGAGCCCGACGCCTACTTTGCCGCGCTCAAACGTTTCATGGAGATGAAGGATGTGACCCATGGCCTGGTCAAATCGGAGGTCTTCGGATTCGTGGTCGTCCTGGTCTGCTGCAACATCGGCCTCAACACCCGCGGGGGCCCGCGCGAGATCGGCGCCGCGGTCACCCGGGCGGTCGTGGTCTCGCTCATTCTCATCCTGGTGCTCGATTACTTTGTCACCGAAGTCCTCATCTAATCCGCCATGGCCGGCCCCTCCGTTCCCCCGGTAAAAAAGACGATCGGCGTCACCATCGAGAAGCTCAACAAGAGCTTCGACGGCACGCCCGTGCTCAAGGACATCAGCCTGGAGGTGCAACCGGGCGAGATCTTCGTCATCATGGGCCCCAGCGGCTCCGGCAAGAGCGTTCTGCTCAAGCACATCGCCGGTCTCGAAGTGCCCACCAGCGGCCGGGTTCGCATCGGCGACCTGGACCCGGCCGATCGTCTGACGCGCGACCGGATCCACCTCGCGATGGTCTTCCAGGCCGGAGCCCTTTTCAACTCGCTGACGGTCTACGACAACCTCGCTCTCTACCCGCGGGAGCACCGGTTTGGCAACGAGGCCCAGATCCGCGACCGGGTCATGCACGCGCTGCAGATCCTGTCGCTGGGCGATTCCGCGGCCAAGTACCCGGGAGAGCTGTCCGGCGGCATGAAGAAACGGGTGGCCATCGCGCGCGCGCTGGTCATGGAACCCCAGTTGCTCCTCTACGACGAGCCGACTTCGGAACTCGATCCGGTGATGTCGGCCACGATCATCGAGATCATCGCCGCGCTGCGGGAGCAGATCGACGTCACGACGGTCGTCGTCTCCCATGACCGCAGCCTCGCCGTCTCGATCGCGGATCACATGGCCATCCTCATGGAGGGCCGGATCCGCGCTGTCGGCCGCGTCGCCGATTTTGAGAACCCGGCGGACGCCGCCATAGCGAATTTCCTCAACCCTGCCATCAATCTCGGGAATCCCCGCTTCAAACAACTGGAGAATGACCATGAATAACCGCATGCAAACTGTCCGCGTCGGGCTTTTCTTCCTTCTGGGCCTCGCCCTGCTCTGGGTGACGTACGAGTTGCTCAACGGGGGGCGCTTCTTCAAACAAAAGGGCTACACGCTGATCGCCCGGTTCGACAACCTGAAGGGACTTCACGACGGCGATGAGATTCTGATAGCCGGGGTGAGGATCGGTTCCGTGCGGCAGACGCGGCTGGCGGGGCTCAAGGCCGAGGCGGTGCTCAGCATCCAACCCGGAATCAAGGTTTCCGACGACGCGGTTGCCACGGTGGCCACCTCCAGCCTGCTCGGCACCAACCACCTCGAGGTTTCCGTGGGCTCGGCCGGAGCGCCCAGCCTGAAGCCGGGCGACGAGATCAAGACGATGAACACCGTCGATATGAACGAGGTCATCGCCAAACTGGGCTCCCTGGGGGACCACATGGAACAGGTCATGGGCGATTTCAGCAAGAGTTTCGGAGGCGGCGACAGCGGCGGCCTGTTCAAGAAGCTCGACAAGCTCGTTTCCGACAACGGCCCGAAACTCACCGAGACCCTCTCGAACCTGCAGGACATCACCGCCAAGATCCGGGGCGGCGAGGGCACGATCGGGAAACTCGTGAACGATTCGAAGCTTCACGACGACCTTCTTGCCTCGGTCGGGGAGATCAAAAACGCGGCTTCCGACGCCCGGACTTTCCTCACGGACGCCCAGTCGATCATCGACCAGGTGAAATCGGGCAAGGGGGCGATCGGCAGCCTGGTCTACGACGAGCAGGCCGGTACCGACATCAAGCTCACCCTAAAAAACATCAGGGAAGTCTCCGAAAAGCTCAACAACGGCCAGGGAACCCTGGGCAGGCTGATCAACGACGATTCCCTCCTGCGTGACGCGCAGGGGACCATGCGCAAGGTCAACCGGGCGGTCGACAGCCTGAGCGACCAGGGGCCGATCACCGCTGTCGGCGTCGCCGCCCAGTCGCTGTTCTAGGAAGGAAAGCGTGCCGGCGGCGCCTACGGAGAATTCGCGAAGAACCCGGGCAGCCACGTCGTCATCGCCGGGAAATAGGTGATCAGGAGCACGCCGGTGAGCAGCACGGCGAGGATGGGTATGATCGATCGGCAGACCTCCGGCATCGATTTGTTGAAACGGTACGAGGACAGCAGGAGGTTCATCCCGACCGGCGGCATGAGGAAGCCCAGCTCGAGATTGGCCAGGAAGATGATCCCCAAATGAACCGGATTGACACCGAACGCCTCGCCGAGGGGAACGATCAGCGGCGCGACGACGATGATCGCGGCGAAGATCTCCATCAGGGATCCGACCACGAGGAGGAACAGGTTGAGCGCAAGCAGGAACACCCACTGGCTGTGGATGGAGGTGTGGGCAAACTGGACAAGGCGGTCGGGGACCTCGGCCTCGATCAGGTAGTCCGTGAGGCCCAGGGCGACGCCGAGGATCAACATCACGCCGCCGACCAGCAGGGCGCACGCGATCATCACCCGGGGCACATTGGGCCAGATCTTCAAATCCCGGTAGACGAAGACCTCCACCGCGAAAGCATAGAAGGCGGTCAGGGCCGAGGCCTCCACCGGCGTTGCAAAACCGCCGAAGAGGGCGCCGATGGCCACGATCGGCAGGACCAGCTCCCACTTGGCCTCCCAGATGGCCGCTGCCGCCTCGCGCCAGCGGAACGGGGGCCTTTGGCTTGGATCCTTCGGGCCCTGAAGAATGCCGAGCGCAATCGTGAGGATCACGAGCAGCACTCCCGGGAGGATCCCGCCGAGGAACAGGGCTTCAATCCGCACCCGGGCCACGATCGCATAGAGGATCAGGGGAAGGCAGGGCGGAAAAAGAAGCCCCAGCGATCCGGCGCCGGTCAACAGACCGAGGGCGTTGCGCTCGGAGAAGCGCGCCGCGAGGAGCACGGGCATGAGCAATCCCCCCAACGCGATGATCGTGACGCCCGAGGCGCCGGTGAACGACGTGAAGAACGCGCAGGTGAGGGCGGTGATGACCGCCGGGCCGCCGCGCCAATGGCCCACGAGCGCGTTGCAGACGCGCACCAGGCGCCGCGAAGCGCCGCCTTCGGCGAGGAAATAGCCCGCCAGCGTGAAGAGCGGGATTGTCGGCAGCGTGGCGTTGACCACGAGTCCGTAGTGTTCGATGGGCATCGCCGCAAGAGGCTCTCCTGCGCCCCAGAACAGAATGACCGCGGCGCCGCCCAGAGCCACGAAGACCGGCACGCCCAGCAGAATGGCGCCGAGCAACAGCAGGAGCGCCGGCAGCACCAGGTGGGGCGCCGGGATCGGCGGCCACACGCCGAGCGCGACAATCAGGATCGCCAGCACACCGGCGATGCTCCGGCCCTTCCACCGGCCCGCGCTGCTCCACCACAGCCGGAACGCAATCAGGCCGAATCCGGCCGGCATGCAGGTCTCGACAACCCATCGCGGCACGCCGTAGGCGAGCACATTGCCGGCCGCGCGTTCCTCCTGCATGAACCGCCACGACGCTGCGCACAGGACGGCTGTGATGCCGGCGCCAAACGCATGGCTGAAGATGCGGGAGACCGTCAGCGTCCGGCCCTTGAGGACCGTGTTGAGCGTCGAGAGCGAAAGCAGCCGGCCGTCGCGGGCGGCGATCGCCCCCCCCATCATGCCGAGAACGAGCCCGCAGTGTTGCACGAGGGTCGCGGAGGAGGCCACGCCGGTGTTGAACAACCGCCGCAGCGCGGCCTCGATCAACGGCAGCAGGACCATGGCCGCGAGGCATAGGACCACCACGGAGTCTTCCGCCCGCCGCAGGGCAAGCCGCCATCCTCGGGGCGGAGAAGAAACGACGGGGGCGGGTCCGGTGGAGGGCGGCGCGTCCATGGGGGCTTCCTGGTCAGGGCGCGGCGGGGTGCGCGGCGTGATATCCGGCCAGCAATTGTTGCACCTCGTCGTAGATCGGCGCCGGCACCATCGTGCCCCGCACCTTTGGCCCGAGTTCCCGGGCGAACGCCTGCCATTCGGCCCGTTGTCCCGGCGTCAGCGTATGCACATGCATCCTGGGGCTCTTGCGCAGGGTGGCGACCGCATCGTTGTGGAACCGGCGTCCCTCGGCGCGGAGCTCCGTGCCTGCGTTCTCACACAGCGGCCGCAGCTTCGCCTGCAGCCCGGGCGGGATCCTGTCCCAGGCATCACGCCTGATGATGAAGGCGCCGACGATCGGCACCCAGTTCAGCTCGAGCATGTGCGTCGCGACGGTCGGGACCTGTATTCCGAGGGCGAAGGTGGGAGGCAGCGGCGCGGCTTCAATCATGCCTGAGGCGAGACTCGATAGCACGTAGTCGGTTTCCAGCGGAATGGGTTGATAGCCCAGCGACTTCATGACCGCGACCTGGGGCTCGTCGCCGGACCAAACGAAAAGGCGCAGCTTCCGGTAATCCGAGGGGGTTTCCGCCTCGCGCACGGAGAAGAAATTGACCCAGCCGGAATCGGCCCAGAACAGGACGATAAATCCCTGGGCGGCGAGGCGATCCTCCAGCTTGCCGCGGATCTTCTCCCGGACGAAGTCCACCTCGGCCCAGTTCTGGAACGCGAGCGGCATCTTCTCCAGGGCAACAACCGCGGGCTCGATCTCCGACAGGCCGTTGACGGAGAGGAGCGCGGCCTGATAATTGTCGGAGCGCAGCTTGCGAACGATCCCGGATTCGCCCTCTTTCTGGCCGCCCGGCGATCGGTGCAGAATGACGGCTCCCCCGGCGGCCTCGCGCCAGTCCTGCTCCAGTTTGGTCAGAACGAAATCCTGCCCCACGCCGCGCGGCAGGATGGTGGCGTATTTGGTTTCGACGGGCTGCGCCTGAACCGGTGCGATGAGGAGCATCACGGCCGGAAGCAGGACCGCCGGGATGGCCGGCAAACGCCACCAGCCCGTTGCCGGCAGGGCGGCGCGCCGGGTGATCCGCGACCGGGGAGGGGCGGATGGAGCGGCATGGCCATTAGCGTGGTCCGCGTCCTGGCGGAGGGCGCGAAGAGACCGCAAGAGTCTGCAGGCGGAGGGCATGGTCATTGGGTGTCGCTGCCGATCAGGTTGTCGACCTGGCTGAGCAGCCAGCGGGCGCGGCGCTGCATCACCAGATTCTCAAGGCGCCATTCCGGCCTGGCGTCCGCGTCGATCGCAAGGGCTTTGTGCAGCAGCGACTCGAACTCCTTCCGGTTCTGCTCGGCGATGGAAACGCTCTCCGCCAGGCTCACGTAGGGCCCGGCCTGCTGGCCGCCGGTGAGCTCGACCGCCCGGGCGAAATGGAGGCGGGCACGCGTCGCCGGGGGGCCTTCGCCATCCGGCCGGCTCATTTCGTACGTGATCAGAAAACCGTGGATTACCCCGTGATCGTAACTCTCGTCGAGCGCGAGGGCCCGGTCGATCAATGCTTCGACCTGGGGAAGCTCGGCGATAAGATCGGTGTCGTTCTTGACGATTCCGATCGCCGCCGCCCACGACACGGCCGCCCAGTATGCCAGCGGCACATCCGGCTTCTGCAGGCTGCGGACCGCCGCCGGGTCCGCGCGCAGCCTGCCGGTGAACCCCGGGTGCGCTTCGTCCAGCCCGCGCAGCGCATAATCGCGCGCCCGCAGGTAAAGGCGGCGTGCGCGGTACCGCAGGGCAAGCGAAGCCTGGACATCCCGGCTCTCCAGTTCCTCCGCATCCTGCTGGACAAATGCGTAGGCGTACTGCGTGAAGCCGCTGGACGTTGCGAAAAGCAGGCCGCGGTGATGGGGATTCTCCGCCAGCAGGCTTTCCATGAGTTTCAGGCTGAACGGCGTCGCCTCCCGGATGAGATCGGGATCGTTGTCGGAGGCGAAGGTCCCCCCGCCGTTGGCGAGCGCATCGCCGACTTTGTTGACGGCGATCCGATTCACCGAACAACCACTGCCGGCGAGGATCAAAAAGAGCAGTCCGCCAGCCAGCCTCTGCGACTGCCTGCCCCGGCGCATCATCCGGTCCGGGCGACCGGACCCGGACGCCGATGGGCGCGCGCAGGCGCACGAGCCGCCGGCAAGGCGGGCCTCAGCAGCCGGGAAAGAACTGTCCTGTCTCATGATGTCGGTCGAATTGACTAGGATGCGGGTGCGGGAAATGCGAGGAAGAGATTGTTCGCAACGGGCGAAAGAATGCTGGAAAACAGATCGGAGGAAAGCGTGGAAGGGGCGGGCCGGTGGAACGCAGCAAGGCGTGGCAAAAGGCGCAGGCAAGAGGTTTTTGCGCGGGAGTGCGAAAGGGACAGACGAAAAAGGGGAGGCAAATCAGGAGAATTGGCGGGCGAGCCCTGCGAGGGCACACCCTGGGGTTTGCCTGAGATTGATGTGCGAAATGGCGTTGTGCCGGCATGCCCGCCTTCCCATCGTAGGGCCACATGGTGAATATTCATCATCTGGAGCTGTTTTATTATGTGGCCCGGCATGGCGGCATAAGTCGCGCGGTGCGGCATATTCCCTACGGCATTCAACAACCCGCGGTGAGCGGCCAGATCCTGTTGCTCGAGGAGGACCTCGGCAGAAAACTTTTTGAGCGGAATCCGTTCCGCCTGACGCCGGAGGGCGAGCAATTGTATTCCTATATCCGGCCGTTTTTTGACAACATCGAGATGATGGCGGCGCGCTTGCGCGAGGGGTCGAAGCCGCTCGTCCGGATCGGCGGGTCCGAGCTGATGCTGCGCGAATATCTGCCGGCGGTCATGGGGTTGATAGTCGAAAAGCACGCGGGAATGCGGCTGAGCCTCCGGTCCGGTTTCACGCCTCAACTGGAGGCGTGGCTGCAGGATCGGCAGATCGATCTCGCCATAGCGCCCCTGGAGAATCGGCCGCCGGCGGGACTGCGTTGCCTGCGGTTGATGCGGGTGCCGCTGGTGCTCCTGGTCCACAGGAAGGCAAAGTTGAAGACCGCCGGGGAGCTGTGGACCCGGCGCAGGGTCGACCAGCCATTGATCGCGCTTCCAGACGTTGAGATCATCAGCCGCCTGTTCAAGAAAGGCTTGCGACGGCGCAGGATCGACTGGCCGCCGGCCATCGAGGCGAGCTCGCTGGATGCGATCAGACAATACGTGGCCAACGGCTATGGCATCGGAGTCAATGTGGATATGGGAGGAGTTTCCCGCCACCCGGACGTCCGAACCCTGCCCTTGGATGGATTTGACCCGGTCGAAATGGTCGCCTTGTGGCACGGAGAGCCCACTCCGCTCATCCGCATGATATTGGAGGAGTGTCAGCAGTATATCCGGAAGACGTGGCCAAAGTGGCAGTGCGATGATGCGATGGCGTAGAAACGCCGCCGGCGCATCCCCGGGTCATCCAAACGCCATCCCGATGGCATCCGCCAACGCAGCAAAAGGGTGGCGGCTTCCATCCAGCGCCCGTGAAGCATGCCAGGGCGGATCATCACCGCGAGGCTCGCGCGGCATGCCCGACACCGGTCACTTGAGCCGCTGCGCCAGTTTCCACCCCGCCACAACGCCGGCCAGCGCGGCTATTCCGCTGAGGACGATCGCCGTTCCAAGTCCGACGCGCATGCCGATGAACCAGCCCAGATAACTGCCGATGATCGCGCCGCCGAACGTGCAGAGTCTGTTCATGGCCGGTTGGCTTTCCGCACAGGATGGACCGGTCCGGCCGGATGACACAAAGCAAAACCGTCCGCTGTCAATGACCGCGCCCGGGCGGCGGGCCGGGCGGGAGAGCCGTGGCCGCAATGATGCAGCCGGATGTCGGGAGGGATCACCGGGTCCGCCGCCTCTGCGGGCCAAACCATCGCGCGCATATCCCCTTGGCAGCCCGTGCGCTCTCTGACATTGGTGCTTTTGCGGTCGGCCAACGCGTGGCCGGGCGACAAATCCAGCGCATTTGTGCGACTTAATGTCGGGGAGATGTGTTCTGCGCATGAACAAAGACACTCCAGTGCAAGCTACCGAAGAGGGCATGACCGCCCCGATCGATTTCACCCGGTTTATGCGCAGTTATCAGGACATGGTCTATACGACAGCCGTGCGGCTCCTTGGGAACGAGGCGCAGGCCGAGGACATCTCCCAGGACGTGTTTCTGAAGGCGTTCGAGCATTGGGACAATCTGCAGGCCAGCGAGACGGCGGGAGGCTGGCTCAAGACCGTCACGACCAATCTCAGCATCAACCATCTGCAGCGTTACCGGAAACGCTGGCGCTTCTTCTCAGAGATCACCCGGCGCGACGAGGACGAGGATGAGCAGGAGGTCGAGTTCCCCTCCCCGGAGAACTTCCTCGAAGAACTGGGGCAGGCGGACCGCCGCGAATGGGTGGAGCGGGCGCTGGCGAGACTGCCGGAGCATCAGCGCGTGCCGCTCGTCCTGTTCCATTTCGAGGACCTGCCTTATGACGAGATCGCGAAGCGACTCGGGGTGTCGCTCAGCAAGGTGAAGACCGACATCCTGCGCGGCCGGGAGGCGCTTGCGAAGGCGCTGCAGCGCAGCGGTGCGAGCCGCGAGGGATTCGAAATGTAACTTTTGCGCCATGAAAGACCACATGACTCCAGACGAGCTTGAGAGATTCATCCACCGGACGCTGCGCTCCCTTCCCGACCGCCGCGCGCCGGCCACGCTCGAAATGCGCGTGCGCGCCGCCATGGAGGCACGCGCAGCCATCCCCTGGTGGCACAAGTCGTGGAGTTACTGGCCGCAGGGGGTGCGCTCTCTTTTCATCCTCGCCTGCGGCGCCCTGGGCATTCTGGTGGTTCTGGGCGGAGCGAGGCTGCCGGCAGGCGTCGGCGCCGCGCAGTTCGCCCGCGCGTTCGCGCCGGTGTTCAGCCTGGTCCGCCCCCTGATCGGCCTTGAGCGCGGACTGGCCGAGTTCATCGCCATGATCGGGCACAACATCCCTGCGTGGTGGCTCTATGGCGCCGCCGCATTTGTCGCGGGCCTCTATGTCATGCTCCTCGGTGTTGGCGCCGCCGCCTACCGCACCCTTTGGGCCAGCCGCTAGCCACAATGCCTCATATCCCAGCCCTTTCTTTCAAACCTCAACCGGCCTTTCCAACAATGAAACACCGCAATCTTCTCATCATTCTGGGCGCAGTGGTCGCCATCGCGCTGACCCCGGCGTCAGTCATCCGGGGCGAAGACATGCCCTCATCACCCTCTCCGGCGCCTGCCGCCGCCGCCACACAGCCTGCGGCGGCGCAACCGGCGCCGCCATCCGCCATGCCCGCCCCTGCCGCCGCGGTGGCTCCGGCGTGCGCGTCAGCCGCCACGAACGCTTCTTCCGAGGCAACCCACCAGGCTGGAGCCGGCGCGGCTTCCCTTGCGCCGCAGGCGGCCGGGTCCGCCCCGGCTGCCGACGCCTCGACCTCCGGACTCCGGCGGATCGACGCCGCCTCGGCGGAGAACGCCGACGAAAGTGGCGCTCAATCGAGAGACGCCGCCCGGGACTCCGCACAGAAACCTGCGGGCCTGCATCACGTTGAGAGAATGGAATCCCAGCGCGTCTCCGTGTTTCACGACGTTGCGGTGTATAAAAACGAAAAGGCGGTCCAGGCGGTTTCGGTCTTCGGCGATACGACCGTTGACGGCGAGGCCACCGAACAGGCCGTTTCCGTCTGGGGCAGCACCACGGTCAACGGATATGTGGGCGAGCAGGCGGTTTCTGTTCTGGGCACCACGACCATCAACGGATCCGTCGGCGGCCAGGCCGTGGCTGTCGGCGGCGACATGATCGTAAACGGTCGTGTGGGCGGCCAGGTCGTGTGTGTGGCAGGCAATCTCACCCTGGGGCCCAAAGCCGACGTCGGCGGCGAAATCGTCCTGGTGGGTGGAGATCTGAAAAAAGCTCCGTCCGCGGTTCTGCACGGCGAGATGCAGCAGATCCATGTGCCGGTGGTGCGGCCTCTTTTTGCCTGGGTCACGTCGGCGTTGTTTAAGGGCAGGCTGCTCTCTTTTGCTCCTGGCGCCGCCTGGGCCTGGCTGGTCGCCGCCGGATTCCTGGGCCTGTATGCCCTGCTGGCCCTGGTCTTTCCGCAAGGGATGGCAAAATGCGCCGACATGCTCGAACAGCGGCCCGGCCATGTCATCCTGGCAGCGCTGCTGACGATGCTGGCGATGCCGCTGGTGTTCCTTTTGCTTGCGATCACCGGCGTCGGACTCCTGGTGATTCCCTTCCTCTCGATCGGGCTCTTTGCGGCCAAATGCTTCGGCAGGGCCTCCATGCTCGCCTGGATCGGGCGGCGTCTCACCGGATTGCTGGGTGCGGGCGCAGGGGCGCACATCGCCGTGTCCGTGATCTTCGGCGGGATCATTGTGGCCTTGCTCTACACGGTTCCGATTGTCGCGTTCATCGTCGCGATGCTCCTGGGTTGTTTCGGGTTGGGGACGGTCATCTACACGTTGATCCTTTCCATGCGGCGAAATGGCGCAAAGCCCGGCCCGGCCGCCCCGGCGGTCCCGCCCCCCGCCGTTCCGCCACAATCCGCGCCTCCTGTCGCAACTGCGGATGGCAGCGCTGCCGGGACCGTGGCCGGCGCGATCCCGCCTGTTGTTGCGGCCGCCGCCGTTTCCCCCTTGATCTCCGCCGCCACGCTTCCCCGGGCCGGATTCTGGATCCGGACGGCCGCGTTGCTCATCGACGTCATTCTTTGCGCAATCATCCTCAAGCTGACTCCGTTCGTGCATTTCAGTTGGGGCGTGTTCCTGCTCATTCTGGCAGCCTACGGCGCCGTGATGTGGAAACTCCGCGGCACCACGGTGGGTGGAAGCATCTGTCACTTGAAAGTCGTGCGCCTCGATGATCGTCCGCTGGATTGGACGTGCGCGATTGTGCGGGCGCTCAGCTGCCTCCTTTCCCTCGTGGTGGTGGGCTTCGGATTCATCTGGGTCGCCTTTGACGAGGAGAAGCAGTCGTGGCATGACAAGATCGCGGGCACGACGGTTGTGGTGGTTCCGAAGGGGATTTCCCTGATTTGAGGAAGCGGCAACCGGCAGGCCCGGAGCCATCGGCTCCGATCGGCGGGCGACAAGCCGCAAGGCGGAAGCGCCAGGCAAATGGGGGAGGGGGCGCATCTCCCGATTGACGGCAGCGTCTGGCGCGCGCAGTTGTGGCACGGGCATCCTGCCCGTGGACGCGCGCCGGCCAACAGGGGCAAGACCCGGCCTTCGCCGAAGGCTGCGACGGGCAGGTCGCCCATGCCACTCGCGCCACCGTCAATCGGCAGATGCACCCAGAGGGAGGCGATCCCCTCCTTTTCATTTGCGGAGCTTGAGGCTTACAGCTTAAAGCCTATCGCCTGAAGCTTATGACCACCCCACTTGTCGGCATCATCATGGGCAGCGCGTCGGACTGGGAGACCATGCAGCAAACGGCGCAGACGCTCGACTACCTCGGCATTGCCTACGAGAAGCGCGTGATCAGCGCGCACCGCACGCCGAAGTTGATGTATGAATGGGGGCTGTCAGCGCGCGATCGCGGTTTGAAGGTGGTGATTGCCGGGGCGGGCGGGGCGGCGCACCTCGCGGGCATCGCGGCGGCGCTCACCCCGGTGCCGGTGCTCGGTGTGCCGATGGAATCGGCGGCGCTCAAAGGGCTCGATTCGCTCTTGTCGATGGCGCAGATGCCCGGGGGGGTTCCGGTGGCGACGTTTGCCATAGGCAGGGCGGGGGCGACCAACGCCGCGCTTTTCGCCGCCGCCATCCTCGCGCTGGGTGACGCCAAAATCGCGCAGGCATTGGATGCTTTTCGCGCGGCGCAGGCGAAAAAGGTCGAGGAAACCCGGCTGCCGTAGTTCCTTCTGCCCAGGGCCCGTCAAAATCCCGCCCGGCGGCGAAGGGATCCTCCGGCGCTTGATGCCTGCGCTGCTTTTTGCGGAGGCCGCGCGTTCGCGCGAGCGACCGCTCGAAGCTGCGTTTGATCTGCAAATCCTGCGACCGGACGAGACTGTTGGCCGCCGACTGTTAAATCTTTGTGAAACAAGGGAGACTTTTGAACGGGACGTTGACGATGGCGAGCGGGCGGACGTACGCACGAACGCCCCGCCTGATTCCTGTTTTTGATGCAAGTGCTCAAGGTCGCGCAAGATGCATTTATGCGACCATGTGTTTTCACGATCGTGCAATTGTTTCGATTCCCGTCAGCATTTCGTCTCAACGCCACCGAATAACAACCGATAAGAAACCATGAATCCAGCTCCCGCAAGGAAGGCAAAGGCTCTGCTTGCCCTCGCCCTTGGCATCGCACTGCCATATCCCGCGGTCGCCCAGACCGCTCCTGCCCCAACCCCGACCCCGACATCGAGCACGACCACGACTGATGAGAATGGCAAGGAGGTGGTGAAGATGGAGACGTTCGAAGTGACGGGCTCCCGCATCAAACGACTCGATCTGGAAACCGTCAGCCCGGTGATCGAAGTCTCGGCTGCGAACATCGAGACCCAGGGGTTCACCACGATTGGCGATGCGCTGCGCGCGTTGCCGTTCAACAGCGGCCAGGCCCTCACCCCGGTCGATGCGGGCAGCAGCTTCACCCCGGGTGTGAGCACCATCAACCTCCGCGGCCTCGGCAACAACACCACGCTCGTGCTGATCAACGGCCGCCGCGCCGTGCCTTATGCTTCACCCGGGTTTGACGGCTTCCAGACCGTATTCGATCTGAACAGCCTCCCGATGGAAGCTTTGGAAGGTATCGAAATCCTGAAGGACGGCGGCTCGGCCATTTACGGCTCCGATGCCGTTGGGGGCGTCGTCAACTTCAAGCTGCGGCGCGACTACGAGGGTTTCGACACCAGCGTGGAAGTCGGCAATTATGGCAGCACGGATGGCTTCTACAAGAGGGGTACGGTTGTCAGCGGCGCAACGTCGGCGAAGGCCAGCATAATGGTTGCTGCGAGTTACGAAGACCAGAACGCGGTGTTTGGCCGCGATCTCAGCTATTCTGCGAACGCGGACAAGACGGATCTTGCGAGCCGCGGCAGTCCCTACTGGTCCGCAACAGGCTGGCAGCAGATGGGGTACAAGTCGGAAAAAGCGTATCTCGCGGATTTGTCCGCCGACCTGTCGAACGAATGGGGGGTGACGCTCACCGATCCGGTCCGGGATTCATGGTTTGGCCTGGCGGACAACAGGTCGAGCCGCGGCTATCCGGGTTATGTTGTGATCGACGGAACACCGATGACATTCTCGTCACCCACGAACACTCCGACGGTTGATGATGCGGTTCCGGGCGACAACCCGTACAATTTCATGGAGGCAGAGGGTATGTTTCCGAAGTCCCGCAAAATGTCCTGCTACTCGTTCCTGAAGTACGACATCACGGACAAGCTCTATGCGTTTGCCGAGGCTTCGTTCGCACGCAATGAATCGGACAACTATTCGGCTTCGACTCCTGCCGACCTTGAGGATTCAAACGGGCTGACCTCCGGAACGGTGGGAACCCCCGATGGGATGCACATTCCGTCCTATAATCCGTACAATCCGTGGGGGGAAGACATTTACACGGGCCGTCGTCGGCTGATCGAGGAGGGTCCGCGCTATTCTGAAACGACTTCCGACACGCCGCGGCTCGTTGTGGGTGCCGGTGGAAAGATCCTTGAAGATTGGTCCTGGGAAGCAGGTGCGATGTATTCCAAGAATACCGTCGACAGCGTCTCCATGAATGACGTGACCGACTATGGCCTGCAGGAAGCGCTGATGGGTTTGACCCGTTTGAGCGACGGCAGCCTGACCTGGAACCCGGAGACGCCGCAGGCCAGCCGCGTTTACTACAACTGGTTCGGCGAGAATGAACCGGCCATGGCGAAGTTCCTGGACGTGGAGAATCCGAATTCGGCCTCGCTTGAATACATCAACCTGGACATCTCCGCCAATGGACACGTGTTTCCGAATCTGCCCTACGGCCCCATCGGCCTCGCCATCGGCGCCGAACACCGTCAGGAGGAATTTGCCAACGTCCGGACGGACCTGAACGCGACGGGCAACATTGTTGGCGGCGACGAAGGCACGAGCAGTTTTGGCAGCCGGGATCTTTCGGCGGTCTATGCCGAAGCCGATGTTCCCATCCTCAAGAATGTGCCGCTTGTGCAGACATTGGAGATGCAGCTGGCCGGCCGTTATGAACAATACAGCGACAAGGGCTTCGCAAAACAGGTGCGCCCCAAGGTGGGACTCAAATACCGGCCTCTCAGCTGGCTGATCCTGCGCGGTTCGTATTCCAAATCGTTCAAGGCGCCCGACCTGGCCTATCTCTACACGAGTTCGACCACCACCTATACAGCGAGCCAGATCTTTGATCCGATCACGCAGACTTATGACCAGTTGAAGGTCCTGACGGGTGGAAATCCCAATCTCAAACCTGAGCTCACGGACACCTATTATGGCGGATTATCGATCGAGCCGGCGGGCAAACTGAAGGGATTGGATGTTACGGTCGACTGGTTCCGTTTCCAGCGAAAGAACCTGCTGGCGTCGCTGACGGATTATTACGGGTACGATCAGTTCCTCTCGGAGGCCGCCGCGGGAAATCCGTTGTTCGCCGACAAAGTGGTGCGGGATCCGGACGACAATAAGATCGTCTACCTGAAGGACACGTACACCAACATTTCGACCGGACAATATCGCGGGGTCGACCTTTCGGCCAGCTATCTGTGGAAGACCCATAATATCGGCAATATCTTCGGCGAGGTGCAGTCGACATGGATCGATCGACTCGATGTCGACGGCGACAATGTGGTCGGAACGTATCTCACCGCCCGCTGGAACGCCACTGCGGATCTGAGGTGGGACAAGGGCGACTGGGATGTGAGACTTTTCGGTGTTTATCGCGGGCGCCGCGTCTTCAGCGCAGACGCCGACATACAGGACTGGGGGCTTTCCAGTCCCCTCGCCAACGGCGATGCTCATCTCTGGTACAACTACAACATCAGGGCGCAATATACCCAGAACGTGTCGGTGACTTATAGGGGTCTCCGCCACTATGAGCTTACGGTGGGCGTAAACAACGCCTTCAATTCGAAGCCGCCGGTCGACTTTACCGACGTGACCGGCACGACGAATGGCATCAACGACGCGGCCCCCCTGTTCTGGTACTGCCGCGTGGAAATGAAGTACTGAAAAAACAGGGCATGCTTTGGACAAACCGCGCCTCTCTCCCGGAGGCGCGGTTTTTTGTCCATGAAGAACTCCCCGCCATCGATGCCTCGTCCTGTCGGCCGGTGCAGGCTTGCCTGGGCCAGGGCGAGTCTCTCGTATCGGCTCCATGAGAAAAAGTCTCAGGCTGTTTGCTGCGGTCGCGATCATGGCGGGGATCGCTGCTCCGGCTTTGGGCGCGCCTGCGCCGGCGGCGCAGTCGCTGCGCGATGTGCTGACGCCGGAGGAATTCCAACGCGCGGGCCTGCAGAAACTCACTCCCGCCGAATTGGCCTTTCTGAGCGAGCGGTTGTTGTCACCTACGACCGCCCCGGCGGCATCGAGCAATTCAACGGCCGTGCCAGTTCCCGGTGCGGGGGAGGCTCGTACTCAGAGCGCACAGGCGGCGCTGCCGCATGGCGAGGACGCCTTTGGCCAGGAGGAAAAGCTGCATGTGCGGATCGAGGAGATCCAGCAGGTGCCGAAAGAAGTTCACAGCCGGATCGAAGGCGGGTTCCCCGGCTGGACCGGCAGGACGCTTTTCCACCTGGCAAACGGCCAGGTCTGGCAGCAGGCCGAGCCCGGGATTTTCGCCGTCAACCTGGAGTCGCCGAACGTGATCATCCGAAAAGGATTGTTCGGGGTCTTCTATCTGCAGGTCGAGGGCTACGGCACGCAGGTGAAGGTGAAGCGGGTGAAATAGCCGCGGCCGTTTCCGACCATCCTCGCGCTTGCGGCGGATCCCGGGGTCACCGCTTGTCGCTGGCGGGCATCTCGATCACCTCGGGCTTTCCGATGACGACTTCGCCCACCGGCCCCAGGGCGAGATTCCGGGCGAGGAATTTCTCGGCGGCTCGGTAGAACCCGATCTTGTTATCCCAATGGTGGTAGCCGTGCCCTTCGTCTGACCGGACCATCCATTCGACCGGGATGTGATTGGCCTTCAGTTTGGACGCGAGTTTGGTCGCGTGCTTCATGTCCACGCGGTCGTCCAGCTCGCCGTAGGCAAAGAACACCGGCACGCGGATCTTGTCGGCGTTCAGCAGGACCGAGGTGGCCCTGAGCCGCTCGCGGTCGCGCTTGGCGTTTCCCGTCATGGCCTCCATTTGGGCGCGGGTCGATTCCCACGCCTTGGGGATCGTTTTCAACAGCAGCTCGATATCCGTGACTCCTACGTAGTTGATTCCGCAGCGGTAGAGCTCGGGCGTGAAGGCCAGTCCAGCCATGGCGGCGTAGCCCCCGTAGCTCGCGCCGTAGATCGCGATGCGTTTGGGATCGACGATCCCTTGGCTGATGACCCAGCGAACACCGTCGGTAATGTCATCCTGCATGGCGAGGCCCCATTGTCCGTAACCTGCCGTGAGGAATTTCCCGCCATAGCCGGTTGAGCCGCGGAAATTCGTCTGCAACACGGCGTAGCCGCGGCTGGCGAAGAATTGCACCTCAGGGTCGAAACCCCACTCATCGCGCACCCACGGACCGCCATGGGGGTTGACGATCAGCGGCAGGCTGTGCGGGTCCATGCCCACCGGCAGGGTCAGGTATCCATGGATCGTCATGCCGTCGCGGGCCTGGTATTGGATGGGTTTCATCTCCGCCATCTGGGCGAATTTGATCCATCCCATGCGGCTGACGAGCTTCTCCATCGTCAGTCCCCTGGTGTTCAAAAGGTAAAATGTGCCCGGATCCCGGTCGCTGCATGCGTCGATGACCACCCAGGCATTGTCCTCGCTGCGGCTGAAGAAAAGATTCTTTGTCCCCGGCAGTTCCTGATCCACCAGCGCCTGGAGCTTCTTCATCGCGGGATCGGTCCACACCCATTCAGGTCTCTCGCCATGGAAGCGATAGCCGAGAAGCGAACGATCGGACCGCGATAGGATCACGGTCTCCATGTCATACGTGTTGTCGGCATACAGCTCCCGTTCGATCTTGCCTGCGGCCGGATCGTACAAGCAGAGGGCATCGGTATTTCGATCGAGGCTGCTCAGGACGTACAACAGTTTGTTGGCCTGATCGAAGGCGAGCGGTTCGATCCCTCCCTTCATGAAATCCCATCGTTTGATTTCCCGCCACTCCCCATCCGCCGTGTCCCGGTAGATCAGGAACAAATCTCTTCCTTCGGCGCCGAATCCCGCGCGCACCGCCCCGGTGCCATCGGCGACCCAATGCTCGATATGCCCGGGGTTGCGTGCGACCATCTGCTTCGCACCCGTGTGCACATTCATCCGATAAACGTCGCTGTCGAAGAGCCGGCGTTCGTTCGAAAGGACCAGAATCTCGTCGGTGGAATTGCAATAGCGGTCCAGGAAGCTTGTTTCCCGGATAATGGTTTTGCCCTCGTTTTCTTGTTGCTGGATGGATTCTCCCAAAACGCGCGAATGACTCCCGTCGGCGTCGATTGAATACAGTCCGCCGGTCAGGAAACCGTCATCCCGGGTGGAAAAGACCAGCCGGTCGTCCCCGACCCAGTGGACGCCGGTGATGTCTATCGTGTCGAGGCCGGTGAGCTGCGTCGGGCGCTTGGTCTTGAGGTCGATGACATAAAGATTCAGGTGTTCCTTCCATTTCGAGAGGGCGGCGACGCGCTTGCCGGTCGGGGAAATGACGATCTGGTCGAACGAGGGATCTTTGAAGAAATCCTCCAGGGGCGGGGGCTGGGAAGCGCAGCGTCCGGTGACGCCCATCCCGGCGGAAATGATCAGGGCAAGCGCAGGTGGGAACAGTTTCATGGGTCAACGCGCATATTGAATGGGAGAATTTCACCCGTCAGTCGAGAGCTTGCTCAATGAGATGACGGGACCGGCGGTCGGGCGGAACGGTCAGCGACAGGGGCGCCGACGCCCCGGGGCCCCCTGCCATGAGGCGATGAGCACGGCTCCGGCGTTCTGCTCAAACTCCGCTTTCGGAAACCCCCGCCGCGGCGCCGGCCGGCCGATGATCCTGCGTCTGCCGGGCGGCCATCCGCGCGGGTGGAGGGCAACGACTCCGTCGGTCAATTCGACGTTGCCGACCGCCACCTGACCGATGCCGCGCACGGCCAGGCGAAGCGCAATGCTGCCGGGGCCGCGGAGCCCGGCGCCAGCCTCGTCGCAGCCGGCTGCGATCGGCACCGAGAATTCACGGCATATCCGGGTCCTCGGTTTCGCCGCCGCCGCCCGAAATGCGATCGTGTGCAGTCCGAAAAGCTCCACCCAGGTGCCGTCCGCCTGCCGCTGTTCGACGACCACCTTCTGGAGCGCCGGCGCGAAATGGTGCACCGTGAACATCAGCTGCCATGCGCCGCACATCGGGGTCGCCCGCCACACGATATCGGGGTTGCGTTCAACCCGCCCGAGCCATTTCCACCAGTCGCGCAGGCGCCCGGCATCCCGTTCGATCATGAGTTCATTTGGCCCGCGCACCCGCGGATCGCGCGAGCGGCGCCACATCTCCCGGGCGGCGGCCCGGCCCCGGCGGAGCGCAGCGGTGAAGGCAAAAGCCTCGGCGCGAAGCTGGATCATCGATGATCGCACAACAGCCAGACGGGTGGGGACGGACCGCCCACCTCTGCCAAGGCTACGGCGGGCAGGCCGGGCTGTCCGTTCGATCGGCGGGCCCAGCGGTTCTGCCCTGCCTCCATCTTCAGGCCAGTGCACGAGCTCCTCGCCACGGACAATCTCCCGCCGCAGCTGAAACACCGCTGCCGCCGCCCGCCGCACGAAGACGTCGCGTTGCGCCAGGTAGGTTCTGAACGCCAGGCTCGCCGCGAGCGCCGGCGGGCTCCGCCTGGTGGCGCCCGCCCGCAGGCGAAGACCTTGAGTGGCACGGGCGTCCTGCCCGTGATTGCGGGGCCACGGGAAAGATGCCTGTGCCACGGAATCGCCCTTAAGCAGGCTCCTACAAATGCCTTGTACCGCGTTCAGTTCGTTCTCGCATGGCGCGACGCCGTCGCGCCCGAGGCAGGCATCCCAACGGTCGTTGATCTGCCAGCGATGGTAGCCCGCGAACGCGTATTTGTCGCCCGCCAGGGCGGCGCGGGCCAGGCGCCGCCAGCCGCCGTCAGACGCAGGGACAACCCGCCGGCCGGCGGAAGGACTGCGAAGGCCGGTGTGCGTCCCCCCGAACACCCGTGCAAAGCCTTTCGCGAGCATCTCGCCCGGGTCGTCGACCTGTGGATCGAGCCAGAGGCTGGCGGCAGCGGCGTCGACGGCCATCGTCAGCTCGATGGCGAGACGGTTTGCCTCCCATGAGGTGACAAGGAATCCTCCGGCGCCCACGCGGCGGCATCGCGTCCACCACGAGAGGAGGTTCGCCAGGCGTTCGCCGAAAACCGGCAGGGGCTCGTATCGGAATGCGCCGTTCATCGGGCAGCCCCAGTATTCGATCCCGCGCGCGCGCAACGGGGCGGCCAGGTCGGCCTCGGCGAAATTGCGGAGTTCCACGCGCGGCCGGCGGGCGAACGGGTAGTAGTACCAATCGTAGGCGATCACATCCCGCGGAAGCAGCGGAATGGCCGCCGGCAGCAGCGCCAGCATGTCCGCCCACATCCCCATGCGCAGCCCGAGGCCGGCGGTCCGTTGATGCAGCTGTTCGACGTGTCCGGCAAAGTGGGCCGCGAGCCCGCGGCGGCTGACATCCGCCCGGCAGCGCGGGCATCTGCCGAGATGAAATGATTCGTCGAGGCCGACGTGGACCTTGCCGGCGGTGCAGAACGGGGCCATGTCGCGCAGAAGCTTCCCGGCGGTCTCCAGCGTGCGCGGATGGAGCGGGCAGACCTGCCCGCGCGCCAGGGGATGGCCCGCGGCCTCGCGCAGTTCGTTCAGGTCGCGCAGCTCCGGCGTCTTGATGAGATATTGCGTGTGGCCGAGCAGGTTGACGATGGGCACGACGCGGATGCCGGCCGCGGTCGCCGCCTCCACGAGCTGCGCAAATTGTCTGTAGCTGTATGCGTCGCTTCGCGCCACTTCCGGCAGGCTCGGGTATTCCACCGCATCCTCGATATGAAGGTAGAGCTCCTCATAACCCCATTCCGCATAGCGCGGCAGCCATTTCAGCAGGAAGTCGAGGCGTTCCACCTGGCGCGCCAGATCCCATTGAAAGGCCTTCGTGATGGGGCGAGCCGCGGACATTGTCGTAGGAGTCTGTTTACAAACGATGATACCTTCACTTGCAAGCTCCGCCGCCGCGGCGTGAGCAGGCAAACCTCCCCGTCTTTTGCGATCGCTGGGGCCTCTTGCTGGAGCAAACGTGTCGGATGATGACAAAATGCGCGGAAAACACCTCCAAGCGGGCGTCCTTCGTCACGTATTGCGTTACATCATGGCCGGCGCGGGAAGGACTGGCGGAGCGCGCCCGCAGCCGGGCGGTATTGGTCACGTATTACGTTACGTCGTGGCCGGGACGGCGCAGAAAACGCCTCCATACGGGCGTCCTTCGTCACGTATTACGTTACGTCATTGTCCGGGACGCAGAGGACCGGCGGAGGGCGCCTGTCCCTCGACACCGCTCGGGACCCTAAGCCGTTTCGACGGGTTCGGCAAGCGCACCGCAGGCGGGCTCAAGGCCCTGAGGGTGTCGAAGGGCTTGTCGAACGGGCAGGCAGGTTTTCCTGTCATCGTGCGCCGCCCGTCCGGGCTCGCAGCGCGGGAAGATGTTCGGCGAGCCACTTCCGGCCGCCGGCTTCATCAGAGAAAGCGCCGTCGATCTGCGCCTCGGCGCATGCGTCGAGGATGGGCTTGAAACCCGGGCCGGGAGCCTGCCCCAGTTCCACGAGGTGCCGGCCGAGGATCAGCGGGCGCGGCGCGGCGTCCCGCACCGCGAGGGCGTGCGCCTTTTCGCGCAGCGTCCGGATGCGGTCCTCCGTTTCCGCCGAAACAAGCGGCGGACGGCCCAGATGATCCGCCCACATGACGATGCACAGCTCATCGATGGTGGCCGGGGCGAGCCTGCGCGCCAGCCGGCGCACGGCGCTGTCGGTGAATTCCGCCTGGCCGCGATGGTGGGCCAGATGGTGCAGCACCAGCGGACGCACCCCGTCGATCAATTGGAGCGGCGCGCCAATCCGGCGCAGAAACGCCTCCGCCGGCGGCCCGCCGGCTTCCTCGTGACCGGGACTCACCCAGCGCAACGCCCCGTGCCGGTCGACGCGCACCGTGGTGGACGGTTTGCCGAAATCGTGGGCGAGCACCGCGAGCATCAAGGCGCGGCGCCTGGGCGGCTCGCTCTGGCGCCATTCCGGAAGCCCCGCGAGAGCATCCAGGCAGTGCCGGGTGTGGGTGAGAACATCGCCCTCCGGATGCCATTCCGGCTCCTGGGGCACGCCGGCCATCGCGCCGACCTCCGGGAAATGCGCGAGCCAGCCCGTTTGTTCGAGAACGGCGATTCCTCGCGAGGGCACGGTTGATTTCACGGCCCATTTGTCCCATTCCCCCCAGACTCGCTCGACGGGCAGTTCACCGAAGGCGCTGACGATGGTCCGGCACAGCGCGGCGGTTTCAGGCGCGAGGGTGAGATCGAACCGCGCCGCAAGTTGCATCGCGCGCAGCACGCGCAACGGGTCCTCCACGAACGCCGCGCTGGTGTGCCGCAGGACCTTCGCCTGAAGGTCGGCGCGGCCGTTGTGCGGATCGATGATCGTCCCGGTGAGCGGGTCGCAGGCGATCGCATTGATCGTAAAATCGCGCCGTGCCGCCGCCTCCGCGTCGGACAGGGTGGGGTCGGGTGCCACCGCAAACCCCCGGTGGCCGGCCCCCGTCTTCGATTCGCGGCGGGGCAGGCTGAAATCGTACTCCCTTCCGGCGAGCCGCAGCTTGACGACGCCAAAGCTGCGCCCCACCAGATCGGCGTCCCCGAACGGAGCGAGAACGCGGACCAGCGATTCAAAATCCGCGCCCGCCACCTCGATGTCGAGGTCCTTCGGCTCGATCCCGAGCAGCCAGTCGCGCACACCGCCGCCGACGAGCCGCGGCCGGCCGACGGCGCTGACGGCGCGGAAGATATCGATCAGTGGGTCAGGCAGTCGCATGGGTGTTCTTTGTTGGCGCCAGGGCCCTGGGAGGCTGCGGAAATCAGCGCAATCCCCCGCGGCCGCGGGCGCCGGCAGGTGGATTCAAACCAGCATCGCCGGATTTGACCGCTGCTGCAACGTTTCCATCTAAAGGGTTGACACGCCCCTGCGAAAACCTACCTATGGCACCCTTTCTGCACATGAAAACCTTTCTCGCCAAGAAGGGGACGGTTCAACCTCAATGGCATTTGATCGATGCCAACGGGGTCGTCCTGGGCCGCCTCGCTGTTAAAGCCGCCAACCTTCTGCGCGGCCGCACCAAGGCCACCTACACGCCGAACGCCGACACGGGGGACTTTGTCATCGTCATCAATGCGGCCAAGGTCGCGCTCACGGGCAAGAAGGAGGAACAGAACCGCTACATGACGTTCTCCGGCTACGTCGGCGGGGAGATTTTCCGCACGGTCCCCCAGATGCGGGAGCGGAATCCCGAGTTCATCATCGAACATGCGGTCAAGGGCATGCTGCCGAAAAACCGCCTTGCGGCCAGGATGCTGACGAAGCTGAAGGTGTTCCCCGGCCCCACCCACACGCATGAGGCCCAGAACCCCGTGAAGATCTCAATCTGACCCATTCATGAGCGCTGACACTGCTGTATTTTCCGCCACCGGCCGCCGCAAGTCGGCCACCGCCCGCGTCCGTATTGTCGAAGGCACCGGCAAGCTGGTCGCCAACGGCCGCGACTTCGAAAACTACTTCAGTCACGAGAATTTCGCCAAGCAGGCTTATTCGCCCCTGCTCACGGTTGCGATGCGGGAAAAGTTCGACGTCACCGTCAACGTCACCGGCGGCGGCATCAGTGGACAGGCCGGGGCCGTGGCGCACGGCATCGCCCGGGCGCTCCAGAAATTCAATCCCGAGCTCCGCGCCGCCCTCAAGAAGGCCGGTCACATCACGCGCGATCCGCGCGAGAAGGAACGCAAGAAGGCCGGCCAGCCGGGCGCCCGCAAGCGCTTCCAGTTCTCGAAGCGCTAGGTTTCCGCCGCAGGCTGAAACCTGATGGCTTTTGCTCGGCAAAAGCCGCGACTGTTGGTGTTGTCTCCTGTTTTCGACCTTTGGTCGAAACCAGGTTTTGGCGAATCCAAAACCTGGCGGGGCCAAAACTTCTCGATTCCCGCCAGCTAATTCTCAATCCTTGTCGACATGAAAGTCGGTATCGTCGGTGCGTCCGGTTATTCCGGCGAAACGCTTGTCAGGATCCTCCTCGACCATCCCGAGGTGACGCTCGGGGCGGTGACGTCGCGCCAGCACGCAGACAAGCCGCTGGCGCAGGTGATTCCCGCGCTGCGCGGCTTCGACCGGGGGCTGCGGTTTGTCAACTCGGATGCCGCGGCCCTCGCTGCAGGCGACATCGCGTTGTTCTTCCTCGCGCTGCCCCATGGGGCCGCGGCCACCTATGCGAAGGCATTCATCGCCGCCGGAAAGAAGGTCATCGACCTCAGCGCCGATTTCCGGATCGCCGACCTCGCCACGTACACGCGGTATTACGGGGAACATCATGCGCCGGAACTGCTGGCGCAGGCGCGCTTCGTCCTCCCGGAGCTCGCCCCCGACGGGTGGAAGCGGGTTCCCCTCATCGCGGCGCCCGGCTGCTATCCGACGAGCATCCTGCTGCCGATGGTCCCGCTCCTGCGGGCGGGCGTGGTTTCGCACGGGCACATCGTGGCCAATTCCTGCAGCGGTGTCAGCGGCGCCGGCCGCAAGGTCGAGGAGGCGTACCTCTATGTCGAGCGCGCGGAGAGCACGAAGGCCTACGGGCTGACGGCGCACCGCCACCTCGCGGAGATCGAGGAACAGCTCGCGCTTCAGACGGGGGCGGAGACGGTCATCCAGTTCAACCCCCACCTCGCCCCGATGCGGCGCGGGATCGCGACGACCATCACCGTCCCCGCCATGCCCGGCGCAACCATCGACGCCCTCTACGCCGCGTGGCGCAAGGCCTACGACGGCCGGCCCTTCGTCCATCTGCTCCCCAGCGGCGAGACCCCCGACACCGCCTGGGTCACCGGCACCAACCGCGCCGACATGTCCGCGGTGCTGGATCCGCGCACGGGCAATTTCGTGATCACCTCCGCCATCGACAACCTGATGAAGGGCGCCGGCGGCCAGGCGGTGCAGATCATGAACCTCTGGTTCGGCTTCCCGGAGATCGCGGGGCTGGGCTGACGAGTGCTCTGGTTGTGCAGGGGCGCAGCTCGCCTGCGCCCGTATCCCGACCGTTCGTTGCGGTCGCACGCCAAGTGCGCCCCTGCAGGGGAGAGACCCGGCTTCCAACCGGGAACGAATTCAGCGCCGTCCCGGAAAACTCTTGCACTCGCGCGCGATTCAAACTGGGTTCATCGAGAACTCCCTGCGGGCGGAGCCGCCGGCCCCCGAACGCTCCCCTCCGCTCCCATCTTCGCAAGGCAATTGACGGAAATCATGGTCGAATTCACGAACAAGATCCTCTTCGTGGGCTACGGCGCCGTCGCCGAATGCACGCTGCCGATCGTCTTCAAACTCATCCGGGTGCCGGCAAAGAACGTCACGGTCATGGATTTTGAGGACCGTGCGGAGAAGCTCAGGAAGTGGACGGCGAAGGGCGTCAGCTTCGTCCGGGACCGTGTCACGCGCGAGAACATGGGATCGCTGCTCGGACGATACGTCTCGGCTGGCGACATCCTGGTTGATCTGGCCTGGAACATCGACGCGCTCGAGATCCTCCAATGGTGCCACGACCACGGCGTGCGGTACGTCAACACCTCCACCGAGCTGTGGGATCCCTACGAGGGCCTGCCGGACGACAAGCCGACCACCAAGACCCTTTACTGGCGCCAGATGAACCTGCGCCGCATGGTTGCGCAATGGAAGGTGAAGGGCCCGACCGCGGTCATTGAACACGGCGCCAACCCCGGCCTCATCTCTCATTTCGCCAGACAGGGCCTGATCGACATCGGCCGGAGCCTGCTCGCCGATCAAAAGCTGGGCGGACGGAAGGCGGAGGAGGTCGCCCAGCTCATCGCCGACCGCAAATTCAACTCCCTGGCGCAGAAGATCGGCGTCAAGGTCATCCACTGCAGCGAGCGCGACACCCAGATCTCCGACGTGCCGAAACAGGTGGGCGAGTTCGTCAACACCTGGAGCATCGAGGGCTTTCGCGAGGAGGGCACCACCACCGCCGAGATGGGCTGGGGCACGCACGAGAAGGAGCTGCCCGCGTTCGCCTATCAGCACAAGGAAGGCCCGGGGAACCAGATCTGCCTCGCCCGCATGGGCATCAACACCTGGGTCCGCTCGTGGGTGCCCGACTACACGATCCAGGGCATGGTCGTGCGCCACGGCGAGTCGTTCTCGATCTCCGACAGGCTCACGGTCTGGGAGAACGGCAGGGCCGTCTACCGCCCGACGGTGCACTACGCCTACTGCCCCTGCGACAACGCGATCATCTCGCTGCAGGAGCTGCGCGGCCACGACTACAGGCTTCAGGCGAACCAGCGCATCATGAACGACGAGATCACCAGCGGCTCCGACATCCTCGGCGCGCTGCTGATGGGTCACGCCTACAATTCGTGGTGGATCGGCAGCGACCTCAGCATCGGGGAATCCCGCCGCCGGGTTCCTCACCAGAACGCCACGACGATGCAGGTCGCCATCTCCGTCGTCGCCGCGACGATGTGGATGATCGACAATCCCGAGTCCGGCGTCTGCCTTCCCGACGACCTGCCGCACGAATTCATTCTCGACATTTCGAAGCCTTATCTGGGCCGGTGGATCTCGAGATCCTCCGACTGGACGCCGCTGCGCGACTACCGGAACCGGTTCAAGGGCTACAACCAACCCGACCTCGACTTCAAGGATCCGTGGCAGTTCAAGAACTTTCTCATCAAGGACGGAAGGTGAGCCGCACAACGGTGCGCGCCGGCCCGCCGGCGGAATGACTGACAATCTTCTGACACAAACAGTGACTCACGGCCTGCGCCACATACCAACGCAGGGGCGCAGCCCTGCCTGTTCGACAAGCCCTCCGGACGGGCACAGGATCGCTCCCCTACGGCTTAAGAACCAAGTCCCACCAATCACCGCGCGAAAGGACAACCATGATCTCACTGACCCGGCTGCAGAAACTCGCGAAGGAACACGGCACGCCCCTGTTCGTGGTCGATCACGACGCGCTGAGGAGGAACTACCGCCAGTTCCGGCGTTACCTGCCGCGCATCCAGATCTACTACGCGGTCAAGGCCAACCCCGATCCCGCCATCGTCCACACGCTCTACAAGGAGGGATCGAGCTTCGACGTCGCGTCGATGCCCGAGTTCATGATCGTGCATGAGAACATCAAGGACCTGCCGGCCAAGGAGCGGCAGGACTGGATCTGGGACAAGATCATCTACGCCAATCCGACCAAGGCCACCGAGACCCTCGAACAGCTCAACCAGTACAAGCCGCTGGTCACCTTCGACAACCTGGAGGAGATCCGGAAGATCAAGCGGCACGCGCCCAACGCCGGGCTGGCGCTGCGTCTCAAGGTGCCCAACACGGGTGCGATGGTCGAGCTGTCCTCGAAGTTCGGCGCCTCGCCCGGCGAGGCGGTCGATCTCATCATCGAGGCCGACAAGGCGGGCCTCGTGGTCGAGGGCATCAGCTTCCACGTCGGAAGCCAGACGACGAACTTCGAGAACTACGTGCAGGCGCTGAGCCTCACGGCGTCGGTGTTCAAGGAGGCGCAGGACCGGGGTTACACCAAGATGAACCTGGTCGACGTCGGCGGCGGCTTTCCCGCCCCGTACGATGCGAGCGTGCGGCCGTTCCGCGAGCTGGCGAAGGTGGTCAACACCGAACTCAACCGGCTCTTCCCGCCGAACATCCAGATTCTCGCCGAGCCGGGGCGCTTCCTCGTCGCGACCGCCGGCATCGCGGTTTCGAAGATCATCGGCAAGGCCGTGCGCGACGGAAAGACCTGCTACTACATCAACGACGGCGTCTATCACACGTATTCCGGCGTCATCTTCGACCACTGCAAATATCCGGTCGAGGCCTTCAAGCAGGGGCCGACGAGCCTTTGCTCCGTCTTCGGCCCGACCTGCGATGCGCTCGATGTCGTGTCGATGGCGGAGAACCTGCCCGATCTCGAGCGCGATGATCTGGTATTCAGCCGGAACATCGGCGCCTACAGCCACGCCTCGTCGACCTATTTCAACGGCTTCCCGCCCGCGACGGTCGTGCACGTGAACCAGTAGGTTTTCACCGTGCGAAGACCTTTTGTTTCGCCGGCGGCAGCGGGCGCAACAAGCCTGCACCCGTCCGGATGGGCTCAAGAGCCAGGCGAATCCTCGATCGGCAGGGGCGCGATCTTGTCGCGCCCCCCCGGCCGGGTCATTCCGGCAGCGGCCGGCCGCGGGTCTCCGGCGCGAAGCACAGGATCGCGAGGCCGGCGAGATAGACCAGCGCCACGGCGCTCGCCGCGCGGCCGGAGCTCCCCAGCCCGGCGGCCAGCCAGCCGGTCGCGAGCGGGCCCGCGGCCGCGAGGATCCGGCCGGCGTTGAAGCAGAATCCTGTACTCGTGGCCCGGATACGCGTCGGATACAGCTCCGGGAGGTAGATCGGAAATCCGCTGAAGATGCCGTTGTTGAAGAATCCGAGCAGCGGCAGCAGCAGGAGCACCTGCAGGTACGCGTGCGGCACGAGGAACGCCCGGGCAATTCTGCGCCCGTGCGGGGCCGGCGGCAACCCGGGATGTCCGGGGCGTCCGAAAGGCCGGCCGCCCAAACCGCCAGGATGCCGTTCATCACTTTCGCCGCCAGATGGTCAGGCCGGTCCGGAGACCCCGGCGATTTCTTGCATCCGGATTTGTCACCGGGCGCTGAAGGCGCATGGTGGTGCCCATGGATGTGTTGCTGCTCTCGCGCCTGCAGTTCGCGCTGACGATCACGTTCCATTACCTCTTTCCGCCGCTCAGCATCGGCCTGGCGGTGCTTCTGGTGGTCGTCGAGGGGATATGGCTGAAGACGCGGAATCCGCTCTACCACCAGATGGCGCGTTTCTGGACGAAGGTCTTCGCGCTGACCTTCGCCATCGGCGTGGCCACCGGGATCGTGATGGAGTTCGAGTTTGGCACGAACTGGGCCACGTATTCGCGCTATGTGGGCGACGTTTTTGGCAGCGCGCTCGCAGCCGAGGGCATCTTCGCCTTCTTCCTCGAGTCCGGATTCCTCGCGGTGGTGCTCTTCGGCTGGGACAAGATCGGGCCGCGGCTGCACTTCTTCGCCACGTGCATGGTGGCGCTCGGCGCCCACTTCAGCGCCATCTGGATCGTCGTGGCGAACTCGTGGATGCAGACGCCGGCCGGCTTTCACATCGTGGGCGAGGGGCTGAAGGCGCGGGCGGAGATCACCGATTTTTGGGCGATGGTATTCAATCCCTCGTCGATGGACCGCCTCAGCCACACCCTCGCGGGCGCGTGGCAGGCCGGCGCGTGGCTGATGGTCAGCGTGGGGGCGTGGTACCTGCTGCGCCGCCGCCACCGGGATTTCGCGCTGGCGTCAATCAAGATAGGGCTCGGCCTGGCGGTGGTCGCGTCGCTCCTGTCGCTGGGAACGGGCGATTTGAGCGCGGAGGGGGTGGCACGCAACCAGCCGGCGAAGCTCGCGGCGTTCGAGGGCCTCTGGCAGACGGGGCCGGAGGCGCCGCTGCACCTTTTCGGCTGGGTCGACGAGGCCGGCGGCCGGACGCGCGGGCCGGAGGTTTCCGGTCTGCTGAGCTGGCTGGCTTATGGCGACACCGCGAAGACGGTGACCGGCCTTGACGCCGTCCCTCCGGCCAACCGGCCGCCCGTGAATTTCAGTTTCCAGCTTTTCCATCTCATGGTCGCGGTCGGCATGGCGTTGATCGGGCTCGCGGCGTGGGCGGCGATCGCATGGTGGCGGGGACGGCTGGAACAATCCCGCGTGCTGCTCTGGCTGCTGACCCTTTCCGTCCTCGGCCCGCAGATCGCCAATCAGGCCGGGTGGTGGGCGGCGGAAGTCGGGAGGCAGCCGTGGATCGTCTACGGCCTGCTGCGCACGTCGGACGCACTGTCCGCGGTGGTGACCGCCCGGCAGGTCGCGGCCTCGATGGTCATGTTCATGGTCGTGTACCTGCTGCTTTTCGGGGTGTTTCTCTATCTGCTCAACGACAAGATCCAGCACGGGCCTGACGGCGGCGATCTGCAGCCCGCCGGCAAATGGGCGCTGGGCTTCAAGTCCGCGGCGGGAGGTGACAGATGAACTTCGGCCCGCTCGACCTCAATACCGTGTGGTTCGCGCTCGTCGGCGTGTTGTTCGCCGGCTACGCCATCCTCGACGGTTTCGATCTCGGCGTGGGCATGCTGCACCTGCTGGTGGTGCGGCGCGACGAGGAGCGGAGGGTCTTCTTCAACGCCATCGGCCCGGTGTGGGACGGCAACGAGGTGTGGCTGGTCACGGGCGGCGGCGCGCTGTTCGCAGCGTTCCCGGCGGTGTATGCAACGGTGTTTTCCGGCTTCTACCTGCCGTTCATGGCGCTGCTGTGCGCGCTGATCTTCCGGGGGGTGGCGATCGAGTGCCGCAGCAAGCGCCCGTCGCCGCGCTGGCGGGCCTGCTGGGACGCGGGTTTCGCGTGCGGCAGCTTCGTCTCCGCGCTCCTGATCGGTGTGGCCATGGGCAACATCGCATGGGGCGTGCCGATCGACGCCCGCGGCGAGTTCACCGGCGGCTTTCCGGGATTGCTCCATCCCTACGCGCTGCTGATGGCTGCGACGACGGTGGCGCTCTTCGCCATGCACGGCGCGATCTACCTGGTGCTCAAAACCGAGGGTGAATTGCAGGCGGCGGTGCGGAGGTGGGTGAATCCGCTGATCGCAGCGTTCATAATCTGCTATGTGATCCTGACGCTCGCGACGCTGCTCACTGTGCCGCACATGACCGGGGCCTTCCGGCGGGAGCCGTGGTTGTTTGCGGTGCCGGTGGCCGCGATGCTGGCCGTGGCCAACATACCGCGGGAGGTCAGCCGCAGGCGTGAATTCCCCGCCTTTCTTTCGTCGTGCGGGGCCATGGCGGGCCTGATGGCGGTCTTTGGCATCGGGATGTATCCCAACCTCGTGTTTTGCCACACGGAACCGGCGCACAGCCTGACGGCCTTCAACGCGGCCTCCTCCGGGAAGACGCTCGGGATCATGCTGACGATCGCGCTGATCGGGATGCCTCTCGTGCTCACCTACAGCGCGAGCATCTACTGGATCTTCCGCGGCAAGGTGAAGCTCGACAAGACGAGCTATTGAGGGTTCGCCTGCGGCGAACGGCCCGCAAGCCGCGCGGGAGAGGCGTTCCGGAATCCCGTTTCGGCTTCCGCCAACCGCGGGGCGATCCTTGTGGGGGCGGTGGCGTTGCGATTCAGGCCGAATCGTGCAAGAATGGCCCACAGAACGCAAAAAATACCATGTCCACGTCAAAAATCCCCGCCAAAGTGGTTGCCGAATTACAGCGCCAGCTGAACCAGGAACTTGATGCCGCCCACGCCTACCAGGCCATGTCGATCTGGTGCGCTGCGCAAACCCTCAAGGGCTTTGCCGGTTTCTTTGCCAAGCAGGCGGGCGAGGAACGCGGGCACGCCCAAAAAATGATCGATCACCTGATCGATCGCGGAGTGACGCCCGGTCTGGCGGAGTTGCCCAAGCCCAGGCAGGATTTCGCCACACTGCTGCAAGTGGCGGAACAGGCGCAGGCGATGGAGCGCGCCAACACCCAGGGGATCAACACCGTGTACGAGGCGGCGGTGGCTGCCAGGGACTACCCAGCCCAGGTGCTCATACACTGGTTCATCGCCGAGCAGGTCGAGGAGGAGGCCTGGGCCGCCGAGCTGGTCGCCCGGGTGGGCAGTGCCACGTGTGCCGGCAGCCTGGCCGATCTCGACCGCCACTGCGAAAAACTGCTCAGCAACAAAACGGCGGATTGATCAGGCAAACGCAGTTGGAGCCGTCCTGCGTCGGCAGCCAGTGGAGCTTCAACCGGCCGAAGGAGGCTTCCATGGCGGTCCGCAGCCCGCCGACCTCGATGAGCAGCAGGCCGGCGTCGGCCAGGCGGTCGCGCGCCTGGGCGATGAGCTTGCGGATGACGTTGAGGCCGTCCCTGCCGCCATCGAGCGCGAAGCGGGGTTCCTTGCGGAACTCGGGCGGCAGCGTCTTCATGAGGGCGGAGGGCTCGTAGGGCGGGTTGCAGACGATGATCTCGTAGCGCGCCGGGGGCACGCGGGCGAAGACGTTGCTGCGGTGCAGCTTCACGCGGCCGGCCAGGCCGTGTTCGCGGATGTTGATTTCTGCGACGGCGAGCGCGGCCCCGGAAAGATCGATCGCGTCAACCCGCGCATTGGGGAACTCGTGCGCCAGCAGAATGGCGAGACATCCCGAGCCGGTGCAGACATCGGCGATGCGGGTCACGTCCGTTGATTTCTTGAGCCAGCGGTCGAGCTGCGGGATGACCTCGAGAAAATAGCTGCGCGGGATGATGACGCGTTCGTCGACGTAGAAGCGGTGTTCGCCGAGGAAAGCCTCGCGGGTCAGATAGGCTGCCGGCACGCGGTCAATAAACCGCCGCCTGAACACGCGGGCCACCGCGGCGCGCTCCGCGGCGGTGAGCTTGTGCGCGAGCACCCCGGCGTCGCTGTCGAGCGGCAGGCCCAGCGTGCGGAGCAGGAGGTAGAGCGCCTCATCGTGCGCCGAGGCCGCCACCTGGCCGAGAACAACGCCGCGGCGCGCGTATTCGGCCTCGGCGAAGGCGAGCCAGTCCCCCAGCGTGGCGCAACTGCCGCCGAAAACAGGTTCAGGCATTTTGTTTCTCATGCCGGGGCACGATGGACGGGGCGCAGCCTCGCCTGCGCCCTTCTCCGCGGGCGCGACAAGCTCGCGCCCCTACCCAAGGGATTGCATTCATGATTTCGCGTCCTCATCCGCCAGCACGTGCTCGTGGTTGAAAATGTGGTCCGGGCAGTAGCACTGGTTGCCGGCGCATTTCGAGCAGTAGCGGAAATCCATCTGGGGGTTGGTCGCGTCGGTTTTCCCGCACACGCGGCAGCGATGGCGCGGTTCGTTCCCGTCCGGGGCGGTCGCGAAGACCTTTGCCTGAAACTCCATGCGCCGGCGGCCGGTGCGGATCCGGCTGACGATGTCGCCGGCGAAGAAGAGGAGGAAGTTGCCGGTGGCCGCGAGCACCGGCAGCCGGGCGTGCCACGGACCGAAGATCAGGACAAAACCGTAGCCAAGCCACTGGATCAGGGCCAGCCACTTGATCTTCACCGGGAGGATGAAGAGGATCATCAGCTCAAAATCGGGGTTCAGCCAGGCGAAGGCGAGAAACACGCTCCCTGCCAGAAACAGGTTCGATGCATAGGAAAGCGGATTCAGGAACGCCACCGCGACGGTGAGCAGCCAGCCGGCCCCGAGGAAGGCATTGTAGCGAAACGCCCCCCAGGAGTGCTCGAGCGCGGTGCCCATGATGTAGAACAGATACCATGCGAACGCAATGAAGACCGGATGGGCGTTGGGCGGAACCAGGACGAAGGTCGCGAGCCGCCACACCTCGCCGCCCAGCACCGCCACGGGGAGCAGCGCGATGCGCCCGAGATCGAACCCGTCCATCAGCGCGAGAGCCCAGAACAGGACCTGCCCGATGACAAGGTAGAGCGAGAGGTTCGGGATCGCAAAGCGGCCGAGGTGGCGTTCGAGCTTGGGGAGAAGGGACATGATCAGGAATGCGCCGGGCCGGGAACGGGCCGGCGCAGCCCTCACTTCTCAGTGTTTGCCGGAAGCTGGTCGAGCAGCTTTTGTTTCTGAACCTTCAGGGGTTCGGCGGTCACTGTGGCCAGCAGGAGACGGGCGCGGTCGAACTTCTTCTCCTTGATCAGGATATTGACCGTGTGGAGGCGGAGAGTCTCTTTTTCGAGTCCGGGCAAGGCCTGGTCTTCAAGGGCGGCCCAGGCTTTGAGCGCTTCCTCCCAGTCCGGGTCCGCAAGATTGTAGAACGACTGGGCATAACTGTAGGCGAAGGCGTAATTCTTCGGGGCCAGCTCGGCTGCGCGCCGCAAGGCCTGCTGCATAGTCCGGTCGATCTGGACGCGCGTCCAGAGGCCGCTCTTCAGGAAATCGTCACGCGCCTCGGCCAGCAACGTCCCCAGCTGGTAGTGATAGAGCGGCTCGTCCGGCGCAAGGCGGATGGCTGAGATGAAATAGTTCGCGGCCTCGACGGGTTCACCTTCCTCGGCCAGGTAGTTGCCGATTTGGTTTTTTACGATCGGGATGTTCGGATCGATCTGATTGGCCTTCAAAAGCAGCGACACCGATTCGCGGCGCATGCCCACCTTGCCCAGAAGCAGGCCGTAGGTGACATAGGCCGGCGCGAAATTGGGATACATCCTGAGCAGATCATCGTAGTCGAAGATCAGGGTCTGGATCTCGTTCTTCACGCCGTCCTGATCCCCCTTGCTTTTTTCCAGGGCCGCGAGGAGAGCGTCCTGGCGCTCCACGAGTTTTTTCAATTTCGGCGTGGCCCGCGCGACGATCTCAGCCGGGATGCCGCCATCGTCCGCCGGGTTTGCAACCCCGGCGGGGGCGGCGGCCGCGGGTTTTGCCGGGGCTGCCGCGCGGGCGGACGCGGAGGAATCCGCGGCTGGCGCCCCCGCATTCTTGTCCGCGGGCAGGGCGCCTGCCGGGGCGGGTCCCGCGGCATCGGCCGCGGCAAGCGGCGCCGCCAGGACGGAAATAACGAGCCAGACCGGCAGTAAGCGGGGGAAAGGCATTTGGGGTTCCTATGACGCAGCTTGAGACAACCGTCAGGCGGAATCGTGCGAATTTTTTTCGTGCGCCCGGTGCGCTTCGCCGGCAAACCAGAGTGCGATGGCGGCCAAACCCTTCATCTTCATCTGCGGGCCCGATGACTTCCTGGCCGACCGGCTGGGCAGGAAGCGATTTGACGCGCTCGCAGCGGATGTGGCGGACGAGTTTTCGCGGGAGGTGCTGAATGGGCTCGCCAACAATGTCGACGAGGTCGAAACGGCGGTGAACCGTTTTCGGGAGTCCGTGCAGACGATCTCGCTGTTTGGCGGAAAGCGCGTGGTTTGGCTCAAAGACGTGTCGTTTCTTGCCGACTCCGTGACGGGGTGGGCCGAGGGCACGCTGCGACAGGTTGAGGATCTACAGGCGCTGCTGGCGGCGGTGAATCCGGACGAGGTGGCGGTCGTGATCACCGCCGCGCCGGTCGACCGCCGGAGGGCGTTCATCAAATGGTGCGAGACGACGGCTGACTACCGGTTCATCGGCGCCGACGGCCCGGACGGCGGCGCCATCCTGGAACAAGTGGCGTTGGCCGAGGTGGCGGGCCAGGGCGCGACGATCACGCCGGATGCGTTGGGGCTCCTGCTGGCGAAGATCGGAACGAACACCCGGCTGCTTGTCGAGGAGGTGCACAAGCTCAGCACCTACGTGGGCGAAGGGGCAGTGATCGAGGAGAGCCAGGTTGAGGAACTGACGCCCAATTTTGCCGAGGGGGATTTCTATGAAGCGGCGGAGGCGTTCAGCCAGGGCAACCTGCCGCGGACGCTGGCGGCGCTCAAACAGCATTTCTTCGTCGGCGGAGACGCCCGGCCGATGATCGTCGCGCTGCAGAAACGCAACCGCCTCCTGATCCAGCTCCGCGTGCTACTCGATACGGGCGAAGTGCGGGCGGGGGCGCGGGGGTTGGACAAGGCGGGGTTCGAACGCGCGGCGGCGGCTTACGCCCGACATTTCGCCGGAGCAACCGAGAAGAGTACGTTCAACGTGTTTACGCAGCATCCGTGGTATCTGGGCAAGCTGGCGGGTGACGCGAAACTGCCCGCCTTGCGGCGGCTGATCGACAACCAGCAGGAGTTCATTGCGGCGTTCGAGGAGCTCGTCAACCGGCCCGCCGAAGAGGAGGACGTCCTGCGGGAAATGGTGGTGCGATGTTTGGCGTGACGTCCGGGCTCTGTCTCCCCGGCCGGAGATTCCGGAAGAGCCTGCGAACGGGAGCCCCGGCGCGCCTTCTGCTGCGGGCCTCCGGAGGCCGGGGCGCCGCGTCTCCGGGAAACCCCAGCCGCCGGGGGATTGCCGGCCGGACCTGCCGCCGCGAACGTGGAATCTCCAGGATTCCGCCAATTCAGCGTCAAGCCGCCGGCATGGTGATTTTTCAGTAGCTATTGCCGGGCGCTTTTGCTACGGCTCCCGCTCCGTCCTACCTCACCGTGAAGACCCCGTCGTCCAGTCCGGCCGCACCGCCTGTGGCGCCGGAGCACGCCTCCGCCCCGGCCGCAGCTGAAACCTCCAACCCTGCAGCGCCCGCGGCGCCGATGCCGATCGCGAATGTCCTGGCGGAGCGCTACGCCTCGCCCGCGATCAAGGACATCTGGTCGAACCGGGGGCGCATCCTGCTCGAACGGGATTTCTGGATCGCGGTGATGAAGGCCCAGAAGGATCTTGGCGTTCCCATCCCGGCGGAGGCGATCAAGGATTATGAACGCGTCAAGGAAGTCATCAACATCGAGTCCATCCTGAAGCGCGAGCGGGTGACGCTGCATGACGTCAAGGCGCGGCTGGACGAGTTCTCGGAGCTGGCGGGCCGGCAGTTCATCCACCTCGGGCTCACCAGCCGCGACCTGACGGAGAATGTCGAGCAGCTGCAGATCTTCCGTTCGCTCAAGGTCGTCCATTTCAAGGCGGTGGCGGCGATTCTCGCGCTCGCCCGGCAGGCCGGTGCGCACCGGGATCTGATGATCACCGGCCGGACACACAATGTGCCGGCACAGCCCACAACCTTCGGCAAGCGGGTGGCGATGTTCGGCCAGGAGCTGCTTGTCGCCCTGGACCGGCTGGAGAATCTCATCGAGCGCTATCCGGTGCGCGGCCTGAAAGGGGCCGTGGGCACGCAGCTCGACCAGCTCACGCTGCTGGGCGGCAGGGCGGACCGCGTGGCCGAGCTCGAAGGCCGGATCCTGCGCCATCTCGGGTTCCGGGCGTCGCTCGGGGCGGTCGGGCAGGTTTATCCGCGCAGTCTCGATTTCGACGTGGTTTCGGCGCTCTATCAGCTCGGAGCGGCGGCGGCCAGTTTCGCGCACACGATCCGACTGATGGCGGGACAGGGCCTGCTGACCGAGGGATTCCGCGAAGGCCAGGTCGGCTCGTCCGTGATGCCGCACAAGGTGAATGCGCGCAATTGCGAGCGGATCTGCGGCTTCCATGTCATCCTTGGCGGGCATGTGGCGATGACGGCGGCGCTCAGCGGCGACCAGTGGAACGAAGGCGACGTCTCGTGCTCGGTCGTGCGCCGTGTCGCGCTGCCCGACGCGTTCTTCGCCATCGACGGGCTGTTCGAGACATTCCTGACCGTGCTGGCGCAGATGGAGGTCTTTTCCGCCGCGATCGCCGCGGAAAATGAACGCAACCTGCCGTTCCTCGCCACAACCACGATCCTGATGGAGGCGGTCAAGCAGGGCGCCGGCCGCGAGGTGGCGCATGCGGCGATCAAGGAGCATGCGCTGGCGGCGGCCCGGGCGTTGCGATCGGGCGCCACCAACGGGGAGACCGATCTGCTGGCGCGCCTCGCCGGCGACAAGCGGATCGGGCTCGGGAAGAAACAGCTCCGGGCCGTTTTTGCAGAGAACAACCGCTATGTCGGCGCGGCGCCGGACCAGGTCGACGCCTTCGTCAGCGAAACCCAGCCGCTCGCCAGGCGGGTGAAGGGCGCGGCCGACTACCGGCCAGGACAGCTGCTGTAGCACGGGCGCATCTCCGGATTGTCGTCGGCGTCTGGCGCGCGTGGTGGCACGGGCATCCTGCCCGTGGCTGGAGTTTGGCCAATTCGGGATGCCTCAAGCGGCGGCCTGGGTGGCTCTGTGAGGGGCGGCTGAGGTTTGTCGGACTGGAAAGCCAGGTCTGTTTATCTTTTTGTGTTGACAGACAGACATTGAAGACGCACGGTGATCCCATGCCTGAATCCGAATCCACTCCGCGGGACGAGATCCTGGCCGCCTTTGAACTTGTCCTGGACACTCAACTGCGAGCCGTCCGGCGGCTGCGCGGCCCCCGACCGAGGCCGGTGCGCCCAGGTCCACAAGGTCTATCTAATATAGATATGTCCTTCGAAGTGCTGCGGCGCACGAAAGCGCCCTTGCACGTCAACGACCTGATCGTGGCCATCGCCCAAGCTTACGGCGTGCAACCGGCCCGCGATTCGCTGGTCTCCGCTCTGAGCAAAAAGGTGGCCGCCGGCGACCGCTTCGAGAAGCCCGCGCCCAACACCTTTGGTTTGCGTGCCGATGCTCTTGGTTGAATGGCTCAAGCTGGTGGCCCGCTGGGAGGATGTCTTCTCCCAGCAGCGCGTATGTCATCGCGCGCGCCGCTTGGCGCTGGGGCTGCTGGTGGGATTGGGGCTGCGCACGATCACGCGCGCGCTGGGGGCGGTCGGGCGGGAGCAAAAGCCCTGGAGCAGCGACTACCGGGTGTTCTCGCGCAGCCCATGGGAACTGCGGGCGCTGTTTGACCCGGTCGTGACCGAGGTCTTGGCATTGCCGGGTGCGGGGCCACTGGTGGTGGCCGGCGATTACACGCATCTGGTGCGGGCCGGGCGCCACGTTAAGCTCGCCCATTGGACGCGCGATCCGCTTTCGCCACCGTTTCATGTCAATCTGGTGCGTGCCGTGCGCTTCTTTCAGCTGGCCTTCATCGTGCCGTGCTCCCCGGCGGCCCCCCGGGCGGTGCCGGTGGCTTTTGCCGAAAGTCCGGTGCCGCCCAAGCCGGGGAAGCGGGCCGACGAAGCGGCATGGGCCGCCTATCGCAAGGAACAGAAGCGCTCGCCTGCGGCGCTCGCCGCGCGGGCGGAGATCGTCGCGTTGCGGCACTCTCTCGATGAGCATGGCGCAAATCAACGTTCGCTGTTGGTGGCTTTGGACGGCAGTTTTTGCCAGCGACGTTTTCTGGTCGAGCCGATCGCGGGGGTGGAGTTGTTGTGCCGGGCGCGCAAAGATGCGGTCTTGTGCCGGCGGCACCAAGCAGAGGGCCAGCGTTTCTATGATGTGCTGACCTTCACGCCCGAAAGCGTGCGCGCGGACCCAGCGGTACCCTGGCAGGAGGTGACGGCGCGTTTTGGGGCGAAAGAACATCCGTTGCATTACAAGGATTGCGGAGAAGTCTACTGGCGCAACGGGGCGCGGCGTCGGCCGCTGCGCCTGATTGTGCTCGCTCCGCAGCCGTACCGGCGCTCGCCGCAGGGCAAACTGCTGTATCGTGAACCCGGCTACCTGCTCACCACCGACCTGACCACGCCGGCCCCGGTGCTCATCCAGGCCTATCTGGACCGTTGGCAAATCGAAGTGGCGCATCGCGACGAAAAGAGCGTCATGGGCGTGGGGCAGGCGCAGGTGTGGAACGATCGCTCTGTCACCCGCCAGCCGGCGTTCGCAGTGGCCGCCTACGCGTTGTTGCTGCTCGCCGGTATCAAAGCCTACGGGGGACAACGCGGCGGGGAGTTGCCCGACCTGCCCCGGTGGCGCGGCCCCTCGAGCCGGCCTTCCTGCCTCGATTTGATCACCGCGCTACGCAGCCAGCTCGCCGCCCGTCCCGATCTGATGGCGGACTGGCACGGCTCCTTCAGCCTTGGTCATGCCGTCGAGCAGGCCGCCGCTTGAGGCATCCCGAATTGGCCAAACTCCAGGCACGGGCAGGATGCCCGTGCCACGCCTGCGCGCCCCAGACGCTGCCGTCAATCGGGAGATGGGCCCGCGGCGCCCGGCCTCCGCGCCGTTGTCACCAGGACGGCCCATTGTCGTCAAATAGGTTGAAATCCCTTGTCCTGCGTTGATCCGGGCAGACCAATCAACGAATATTCTCCGATGTTGCATGATGTTCCTCCCCTTTCCTGTCGTGTCCATGCAGCGGATACTTCGTTGAACCGCTCCCCCCCGCCATGCCCGCCCGCGGCGGGAATGCGCGACACCCCTGGCGCGACAGGCTCCGGAAGCGGCGCCCCGCCTGCATGATCTTGCCCTGACGGCCTCTTCAGCCTTGTCTCGCCGGATCACCCGCATGCTCCCGAAGGAACCTCAACATATCCGGATCCTCGCATTGGGGCTCGTGTGCGCGGCGGTGGTGGGGTTGTTCGCATGGATGGCTTCCGGGAGCGTGACCGAACTGACCGGCTGGTCGGCGGCAGACAACCATTACAACCTGCTCGTCCGGGGATTTCAGCGCGGGCAGCTGAGCCTGGACAAAGAGGCGCCGCCGCAACTGGCGACCCTGGCCGATCCCTATGATCCGGTCACGAACGAGCGCTACCGCATGGGCCGAGGATTGCACGACATGAGCTACTACAAGGGGCGGCTGTACCTCTACTTCGGGGTTGCCCCCGCCCTGCTGTTGTTCTGGCCGTGGACGCTTACGGGTCACTATCTGTTCCACCACCATGCGGTGGCGATCTTCTGTGCGGTCGGGTTCCTCGCGGGCGCAGCGCTGTTGCGCGCGCTGGGGCGGCGCTTCTTCCCCGAGGTCAGCGTGGCCGTCGTGGCGCTGGGGATGCTGGCGCTGGGCCTTGCGACCGGCATACCGGTTCTGCTTCAACGGGCGGAGTTCTGGGAAGTGGCGGTGGCCTGTGGCTTCGCGTTGGAAATGCTCGCGCTTGGAGCGCTCTGGCGGGCGATCGCCGATCCGAAGCGGCGGGCATGGTGGGTGGCCGCGGCAAGCCTTGCGCTGGGTCTGGCGGCCGGTGCGCGGCCCTTCCTGCTTCTCGGCGCTGCCATTCTGCCGGTGCCCGTTGTCATTGCCTGGAACGAGGCGGCGGCAGCCGGGCGGCGGCGCATGCCGTGGGCGCTGCTCGCGGCGGCGGCGGCGCCCCTGGCGCTCTGTCTGTTCGGGCTGATGGTCTACAACGACCTTCGCTTCGACAATCCCTTCGAGTTCGGCCAGCGATACCAGCTGGCGGGTGATCGCCAGGACAATATCGCCCATTTCAGCCTCCGGTTTCTCTGGTTCAATTTCTGTGTCTACTTCCTGGAACCGGTCCGGTGGACCCGGGAGTTTCCGCTTGTCAAAGAGATCGCAACGCCCGTGTTGCCGGCGGGTCATGCGCCGGTGGAAGATCCCTTCGGCATTTTGACGAACATCCCGGTCGTCTGGTTCGCGCTCGCCGCGCCGCTGGCGTGGTGGGGCCGGGCGGCGGCGGACCGCGCCCGGTTGCGGGGAATCATCGCGGCGGCGGCGGCCCTCTTTGGGATCTGCGCCGGTGTCCTGTGCCTGTTCTATGGGAATTGCAGCCGTTACGAGGTGGAGTTTCTTCCCGCGCTGGTATTCCTGGCGGTCGTCGGGATCTTCGCGGTGGAGCGGGTGCTGGCGCCCCGCCCGCACTGGCGCATGGCGGTCCGGGCGGTCTGGGTGCTCCTGCTGGTTTTTTCCGTGGGATTCAACGCCCTGGAGGGATTTGACCATTATGCGGTGCAGCGCTGCCGGCTGGGAAACCAGCTGGACAGGGCGGGACGTTTTCCCGATGCCATCCGGCAGTATCAGGCGGCCCTGCGGGTCAAACGAAACTACGTCGAAGCTCATAGCAGCTACGGCAATGTCCTGCGCCAGATGGGCCGTCTGCCGGAGGCGATCGAGGAATGCCGGACGGCGCTGGAGATCGATCCAACCTACGCGCGGGCCCACAACAACCTGGGCAACGCCCTGCTGGAGTCCGGCGATGCCACCGGGGCGATCGAGCATTACGAGGAGGGGCTGCGACTCATGCCCAACGATGCGAAGATGCACTACAATCTGGGCAACGCCTGGCTCAAGGAGGGCCGGGATGCTGATGCGATCCGGGAATATCAGACGGCATTGCAGCTCCAGCCGGACGACGAGGAGGCGCATTACAACCTCGCAAACGCGTTCCTGGGAGGGCGGCGGTTCGATGAGGCGATCGCCGAATACACAGCCGCGCTGCAGATCAGGCCGGATTACGTGGAGGCGCGCAACAATCTCGGCAATGCGCTTCTCGAGGCGGACCGGACGCCGGAGGCGGTCGCCCAGCTCGAGGAGGCGGTGCGGATCCGGCCGGATTTCGTCCTCGCCCGCAACAGTCTTGGCGCGGCGCTCTTTCACGCCGGGCGCCTGCAGGAGGCGATCGCGCAGTTTGCCGCGGCGTTGCGCATCAAGCCGGATTTCGTCGAGGCGCGCCGGAACCTGGAACAGGCGCTGGCCCAGTTTCCGGCGGCCAACCCGCAGGAGACCCGATCGAGCCCCTGAAACGGCCCCCGGCCGTCTTTCAACAGCAGCCGGAGGACGCAAAGCTCCGGGCCCTCCCGGGGCGGGACAGGCTTGCCGGAGGGAAGAATCCTGCTATCTTCTTGTGATGAGATGGTGCAATCCTCTGCAACGACACCGCCCGTTTGCTGCCGGATCGTGCGCCAGCCCCGCCCTGCAAGACCCTGACCCTCGGACCAAACCCGGAGATTCCATGCGCAGATTCACGTTGGCCTTCTTTTCCCTGGCGATCGCCCTCATCGGGACTCTGCCGCTCGCGGCACAGCAGAAGCGCATAAGCCCCCACGAGACGATCAGCACGGTCGTCGACGGCAACCGCATCATGATTGTTTACGGGCGGCCGTATTCCAGGAATCCGAAGAGCGGGGAGATCCGCAAGATCTGGGGATCCCTGGTGCCCTTCGGCAAGGTCTGGCGCACCGGCGCGGACGAAGCCACGCTGTTCATCACGCAAAAACCGGTCGTGCTCGGCGGGACGGTCATCCCGGCCGGCGCCTACACCCTGTACACGCTGCCGCAGGCCGACGGGCCGGCGAAATTGATCGTGAACCGGCAACTCGGGCAGTGGGGGATGCAGTACGACGAGAAACAGGATCTCGCCCGCGTCGATCTGAAGAAGCAGGCGGCGGATGAGCCGGTCGACCAGTTCACGATGGCCATCGAGAAGGGCCCGGAAGCCGGTGGCGTGATCAAGCTGATCTGGGAGGACACGCAGTACACCGTCTCCTTCACCGTGGAGAAATAGCGGCGGGGCCGCCTGCGGGACCGCTCCCCTATTCCAGCGCCCACGCCTGGCGGGCTTGCTCCACCACCGGCGTTGCCGCGAGCATTGTCGGAAGGGCAAGATCCGGCAGGCCAAGGCGTCGGGACCGCGCATGAAGGCTCAGCGCCAGCAGCGAGGCCAGCTCCGACTGCGCGGCGCCGGCGCCCAGGCGGCCGGCAAGCTCCCCCGGCACGACCGCCTGCGCGGGCGGAAGAACCCGTTTCTCCACAAGAAAAAGCGTCAGGCCCGCGCCGAGCGCCTCGATGTAGTCCCGGAGGTTCGGCGGCAGCACATAGGCCATGCCCTGGCCGGCGGGGCAGGCCTCGAACTCCATGAAGGCGCACCATTCCGCGTGGAACTCCGCCAGCGCCTTGTCCGCGGTCCCGGGAGTCCAGCGGACCGTGAACGTCTTGCGCTCGCGGAATTTCTTCACCTCCCACAGGCGCAGGAGGAGCTCGTAGTCCGCATATCTTTGCCGCAAAAAGCCGGTGAACACATAATCGATCCCGTTCTTCGCCGTTTCCAGCAACTGGCTGACGTGTTCGGGCGTCCATTCGGCGTTGAACAGCCCGTAATGCTCCCTCCTCATTGTGGCGGCCGAGGCGGAGGCGGTCCAATTGGCGCTGCAAAGAAGCGTTTCAGCAAGCCAGAGGGGAATCCCGCGGGAGAGCCGGCCGAGCTCTTCCTCGGGCCGTTTCATCACCTCGGCAAAGTCCTCCACACCGAGCACCGCAAGCTGCCCGAAGATCACGCGGCGGACCCTGCCTTCCTTCCGGGGCAGCAAACCGCCCATTTCCTCCAACCCATAGGACCAGATGGGCCTGCTGATGTTGACAAGCTCGACCTTGCGGGCCTGGTCGTCGTCCGCCGTGCCTCCCGTTGACGGGTCGCGGACCGGCGCGGCCGGCGACGCCATTCCCGCGGCATCGAGCCGCAACATCTCATCGACCACATTCGAAAAACCGAGGAGCCGTTCCTCCAGCCCCGGTTCTTTGATGGAGAAAAGCAGGGCGAGCACATGCTGCGCGGCCTCCGGATCGCGGAGCGCGAGGTAGGCCTGCAGCAGATTGATCCCGGTCGCGGAACCATGGCGTCGCGCATCGTAGCGCGGCGCGATGAGGTCGATGATCTCCCGGTTGCACCCCTTGACTCCGAGATCGCCGGAGACGGTCAAGAGGACGTCTTCACGATCGCCGGCGGCGGCGAGCGCCTCCTCGTAGATGGCCACGGCGCCTGCACGGTCCCTCCTGGCGAGCGCCGCGCGCGCGTCCTCGATGCGCGCCTGCACGCCGCCAGCGACGGGCGCAGGCGGGATCGCCGGCACTGCCGCGGCCGGCGGCGTGAGTGAAGGGGCCGGCGCCGAAGTCCCGGGCTCCGGCGGGGCCGCCACCGGGGACGGCTTTGAAACCGGCTGCCCCTCCGGCTGGCGGGAGCCCGGCGCCGAGGCCGGACGGGGGGCGTTCTTCGGGGTGAACCGGTCGAGTAATCCCATGAATCAACCAGGAAAATCACTCGCGGCCCCCAGGCGAAACAAAAAGAGACCCGGCGGCGCCGCCTTTGTCCGACGTGGCCGCCATGTCCGTAGGGGCGCAGCCTTGCCTGCGCCCGCACGCCTAGCGGTGTTCGATCAGCTCGTTGCTGGGAAAACGCACTTTTTTCGCCGCGGCGTACTTGTCGCCGTCGGCGCGATAGCCGAGCGCACAGACGTTCGTGGTTCCGAAACCTTTTGCGAAAACCTAAACACGTCAGGTCTTGACTCTTGACAGGATGCGGTCGACCTTTTCCCGGCCCTCCCTGCCCAGCAGGTAGCGTCGCACAAACTGGCTGGCTGACGCCGGCTGCCCCATCCCTAGGCGTTCGCTGAGCCATCCGTTCGGGACCGATGTGCTCTGCTTCATTGCGGCGGCCAGCAATGCCTTCCCAGGGTCGGATTTCCTCGGTGGCAACCGGGTCAGGTCGATTCCGGCTGCCCGGGCGAGCTCCGCGAGCCGTTTCCCCCATGTCTCCTCGCGTTCCCGCCTGGCCTCCTCGGGCTCCAGACCGGCATAGCGCTCCAGGTCCGCGCCCCGCTGGGCTGCCTCGCGCCTCATCTCCCGCTTGAATTCGGCGCCGCCCAGGCACCAACCCCGGCTCATCCGGGCCGCCGCCAATTCCTTCTGCGCCCCCGCGTCGGTCGCCAGGAACTCCAGGTATTCCAGGTATTTTCTCCAGCCGGCCGCCGTATCGGGCAAGCCGCCGGCTGCCGCGAGGGCCGTCGAACCGTCCAGCCATTCCAACCGGTCCTTCCCGGCGAACTTTGGCAGGCTGCTCCAGGGATACTCCATCGCCTTCGCCGCCGGCACCACCCCGGCGCGCACCGGATTGAGGTGGATATAGTGGCACACCTGACCGAACGCATTGCCCGGCTCCACCAGGAGCGCCTTGTAGCGTCCCTGAAAAGGCCGCCCCACCAAGTGCCGATACCCGTTGTAGCGCCGGATCCACGTCCCCTGCAGCCACTTCATCCCCTCGCTCAGGTCCGGCTCGGCAATCTCCACCGCCAGGTGAAAATGATTGCGCATCACCACATAGGCGTGCACCTGCCAGCCAAACCGCCCGGCCGCTTCTCCGAGCGTCCGCTCAAAGGCCTCGGCGGCGCCCCGGCCCGCAAACAGATTCCGCCGGTAGTTGCCGCGGTTGATCACGTGGTAGCACGCGCCCGCAAATTCCACTCGCAACGGCCTGCTCATGCCCGGTCACCCTCGCCGGCCATGCAGCCATTGTCAAGAGTCAAGACCTGACGTGTTCGGATTGGTCCACGCGGGACCGCCGTCCGTCCTGGAGCCGGTGAAAGAAGGCCCGCCACCAAGCGGGCCGGTTGCGAGCGAAGGCGTAGCCGGAGCGGGGCCTGCTGCGCGCGCCCCCTGCTGATGTGCCGCCCGGGAGGGCCAGCCGGTGGAGCGAGCCGGAGCCGCCAGGCTGAACCGGGGCCGGGGGCCGGCCGGCTCGCAGAAACCGCGCTGGCCGGGAGCGCCCAAGACAACTTTATGTCGCAAATGCGGTGCCAAGGAGTGAGCCCCGCGAACGACGAGGCACGAAAGCCGGGCCGCCCAAAGCCCGGCGAGAGAGCATATGCGGCATAAAGTTCTTGGGCGTGGACGGCGGCAATTACTTCGTCGGCGCGGGGCGCGCGCCTGCCGTGCCGTAGCCGGGCGAAGGCTGGCTGCTGGCGTTGGTCGGAGGTGTTTCCGAGGTAAAGGGTGAGACCTGCCCCCCTCCGGCTCTCTCAGCGAACGGCGGCGGACAAAAGCATATGCACCATAATGCCACTTGGGCGCAAACGGCGGCTGTGACTTCGTCGGCGGGGGGCGCGCGCTTGCTGGCGTTGCTTGGACGGCGGTGTTGCCGAGGTAAAAGGTACGACATGACCCTTTCGGATCGGTCCCGCCAGGCTGAACCGGGGCCGGGGGCCGGCCGGCTCGCGAAACCGCGCTGGCCGGGAGCGCCCAAGACAACTTTATGTCGCACCTCGGCGTCAGCGAGAACTGAACGCCGGTGAAGGCGGAGCGTGCCCTCCGAAGCTCCGCAGAGAGCGTAGGAGGGAGCCGATGCGGCATAAAGCTTTCTTGGGCGTGGACGGCGGCCGTGCCGCGCAGGAGCCTTGGCGTAGGCGGGCAGTTACTTCGTCGGCGGGGGCGCGCGCTGCTGGAATTGCCACCGTCAATCACGAACCACAAATGCCGACCCCCTCGGATCGGTCTTTCCGAGGTAAAGGGTAAGACATGCCCCCCTCGGATCGGCCCCGGTTAGCGAACGGCGAAACCACAAACCACAAAACCTGACCCCGTCCGACCGGTTCCTTAAGGATTGCCCCCGCGCGGCAAGGTAAAGGGTGAGACCGACCCCTTAAGGATTGCCTCCCCACGCGATAAACTCCTCTGGGGAGAAACGCTGCGGAGGCTGCGGCGAGGTGCCGTCGATCTGACGCACCACGACGTATTGTCGCCAGTGCACATCGACGCCCAGCTTGATCAGCCGGTACAGTTTTACGCCTTGCGAGGCCGCTGCGCTTGGAGTGGACTGTGGATTGTCTGTTGTCATCTCGGTTGTCAGGTTGGGCCCTCAGCGCCCGCCTGACCACCCCATGTCAACTTAAGGCTTCCGCCTAATCCCTCTGAAACCGGGTTCCTTCATCAAGCGACCGGTTATCGAACAGGCCGGGACTATTTTCGTTCACCTGACCCCGCTTGGTCTTTCCCCGGGCTACCCGGGACTGCAGTCGGGCGCGGCAATCGAACCGTTTCCACTTTGCCTAGAGCAAATAGAAGCGCATTTCTCGCGTTTTCATTCAGTTTCTCGGTCTCGAGGAACTCTTCGACAAACGCCCTTGCGCGGGCGTCTTCGCGGCAAACTTGCCATAAAGCCCGCGCTCCAATGTCGGGTCGCTGATCCGTTTTATCCCACTCTGATCTAGCTACGAATTTAAGAATTGGTCGGAGTACACTAGTGTCCCCGGTCGCATAAAACCATCCCTCACAGAAATCGATATCGTTAGCGCTAGAGATGATCCGGTCTTCAACTGGCGGAGGTGAGTGGGCTAACATATCGGAATCTCCATTCCGCCTAAGCAACTCACGAGAAGAATCGGTATCGATCAGCCAAAGCAAGAGCCGTACGGCATCACGTTGCTTCTCGGGAAACTGCCCAACGCTGTCGATTCGCCCCTTCAATAGTTCTGAATGTTCGTGAAGAATCGGGGACAAGAAACCGATCAAGGTCTCCCTGAAAGCCGGGTCTGCATCAAATGCTCCTCGTCCCACAGAACGGCTCCAAAACTCATCAAATCGGGACAGATCATGCGAACGATAATACGATGCCATCCAGTCGCTCAGTTTCTGTTTTTGTGCCTCCGAAGATGACATGGACGCCGCCGGGAGAAGCAAAGACAACAGAATCCATTTCATAACGAAAACCAAGGGGCCAATTCTTGGAGCAGTGATTTTCATTTCTTGTTGGGATCCTTATTCGGATCTTGCGGTGGTGGCGGAGGTGGTGGTGGTTGGCTCTTCGAATCCTTAATCTTCTGGGCCGCATCTACAACGGTCTTTGTTGTATCGACCGCGTTCTCCACTTTATCCTTTGTTTCTACCACCTTGTTGACCGCTTCGACGGTCTTTTTAACGCCTCCATCCGGGAGGACTTTGGCGGCCAACCCAAGGGCGGTCTTCGCCGGATTTTCAGCCGCGTCGGTCACCGCATCGACGGCCCTAGCCCCTTGCGCCACCATCGCTGTCGCTCCCTCCGGATTGGCTGACGCAACCAAGAGCTCGGCTTTAGATCCAGCCGCAGCTCCCGCTGCTAATGCCTCCCCTTGGCCATTTTGTCCGTCTCGCCAATCCTTGACCGGATCGCCCTGATAATTAGTGCCTTGATCGAGGAAATTCTCTGACGCCTGTCTCGCTTGGCTGATCTTGAGTGCTCCATCAGTGCCAGTCGCAATAATGCCGTGTGGCGCACCTTGTTTGTCCACCTGAGAGGAAGAAGACTCCCGACCAGGCTTGCTGCCAGTAACATAAGGATTTCCGGGATTGTTGTGGTCTATGCTATAAACAGTCCTGCCCTTGTCATCGACCGTTGTAGTAAGCGCAAATCCCGTCGGATCAATATATTTGAGCGGGTTGTTCTGAACGTAGCTGTAGCGATTGTAGCTCTGGAGGTCATTTGGGAATTGAATCTGTGTATCCGCGCTAAGGAACCTTCCCAGCAGCGGGTCATAGATACGGCCGTTCATGTGAACGAGCAGCTCTAGGCGAGCCGTAGCCGGCGCATCGTAAGGGGGGTGCGGGTGGCGTGCCGCAGAAGATTGGACGGCGGAGGCGGCGCGAGGGCCGGACACCAATCCGAGTCAAGGAACGGGCGCCATGTCAGACGGCGCGGAAACGGGCGTTAAAGCGTGTTTCTTCCTTCGTGAAGGGTTGGGCAAGGGCTCGCGGCTCCGGCGCGCACCGTGCGTCCGGCGAGCGGCTGCCAGCACAGAGTAAAACGGCGGACTCGGCAAGGTCGGACATGGCGGGCAGCTAAGGAAAAGAAGCTACTGCGCCGCTTCCGCGCGTGGCGGCGGCGACAGCTTCGCTCCGGGATGGGTGGCAGCGTGGACTTCCTTCAATTTCCGGATCGAGACGTGCGTGTAAACCTGCGTCGTCTGTAAACAGGCGTGTCCAAGCTGCTCCTGCACGTGGCGGATGTCGGCCCCGTGCTCGAGCATGAGCGTCGCGCACGTGTGGCGGAACAGATGGCACGAACCGGCGTGCGCGAACCCGGCCCGCGTGACGTAGCGCGTCACCATGGCGGAAAGATAGCGGACCGTAAGCGGTGCGCCCTGTTCGGTCACAAAAAGCGGGCCGGCCTCGTCGCCGGGCCTGGCCAGGTTCGGCCGCGCGTCGGCGAGGTACTTTTCGATCCACGCCAGGGCCCGCTCGCCGATGGGCACAACGCGGTCTTTCTTGCCCTTGCCCTGGCGCACGAACACTGCGCCGCCGGCAAAGTCCACGTCCGGGGTCTTGAGCTGAACTGCCTCCATGCGCCGCACGCCCGTCGAGTAGAGCGTTTCCAGAATCGCCCGGTCGCGCAGTGCCGGGGCCGGCCGGCGGCCGTCGATCCTGGGCAAGGCGAGGATCGTTTCGACCTGCGCGGCCCACAGCCACGCCTTCGGCAGCGGCTGTCCCACCCTCGGCAGGACGAGCGCGGCGGCGGGATCTTCGGCGAGGAGTTTTTCTCGCAGCACCCAGCGCCCGAACAGGCGCAGCGATTCCAGGCGCGTGCGCTGCGTGCGCGAGCAAAGCGGCTGCCCGTCGGGCTTGCGCTGCTGGCTCAAGTGCCGCTGCCAGCGCGCCACGATCTCCGGGGTCACCTCGCAGAGCAGCGCGACGGCGCGTTCCCCAGCCCACTGCCGAAACAGCCCCAGGTGCCACGCGCGCGAGGCCAGGGTCGCCGCCGTGTAGCCGAGCGCATGCAGTTGCGCCAGGTGGCGCGCGATGGCAGTTTCGAGACTGACGGCTTCGGTGGTCTTCATCGAACAGGTACGCCCTACGGTTACGATTACGCTGCATTTTCCGCGCGGTCCTGATGTGCGTTTTCGGGCGCTTTTTCAGCCGTAAGCGCGGAAGCATCCGCTGCCACGGCGGTTGCGGCGTTTTCGCCACCCGGACCAACCCCTGACTGGCCCCTGACCAGGGGCTGACCGACCCCTGACCGACTGCTGTTTTGCCCTGACCGATTTTCCGGGTAGAGCGCGTTGCGCAGCGTTTCCACGTCCAAGAGCCCGGACAAGTGCGGCCGTTGCGCCGTCACGTCGCCGTCGAACAAGGCCTCGTAGACAAGCCCGTTCAGATGCGCGGGATCGCGCTGCGTCGCGACGTATTCGAGATCGACCAAGCGGCCCAGATGCACCTTCAAGGCCGTGTCGCTCCAGCCGCTCACCGCTCGCAGGTCGCGGCGGCGCCACGGGCCGGCCTTCGCGCCGCGTTCCTTTTCCATCCGCTGGATGAGGCCAAGCAACGCCCGGGTCTGCGGCGGCATGTCCTCGAGCGAGCGGCCCAGCACCTCGTGCGCAAGGGCGTTGGCCGCTGCGATGTCGTCCAACGTCACCTCGATGTACTCCACCGGCTGGCCGCGCTCCGTCATCGTGCGCACCGGCCGCTGGTGCTGGTGCAAAAGCGCAATCGTGCGGATCAAGGTCAGGTATTTTTTGTGATCCCGGCGCGTGCGGGTGCGATCGTCCAAAAACGTGAGCCGTTCGCCGTAGGGATTCACGACCTTGAGCGGGCGCAGGAGCCGCTGCGCGTTGCGGTGCAGCGTGGTCACCGCCGCGCACCGCTCGTCCTCGACCAAACCCGCGAGCGTTTCGGCCCGGCGCTGCGCCGCGTGGATCGCCGCCGTCTGCTCCCGGCCCTCGTCGACGGTCAGGATGAGGCAGCGGTTCAAGAGCTCCTCGTCCAAGTCCACGGCCGTCGTCGTCAGGATGATCATGACCGGGCCTTCCACGCGGTATTCCTGGGTCGTCATCCGGCCCGTGTGCGGGTCCTTGCCCGTCGAGGCGATCCGCAGCTCGCCCTCGGACTGCAGGAGCTTCAAGGCGTAGCTCGCCTTCTCCGCGCCCGCTTCCTCGACGATGGCGAGGATCTTGTGCCGCAGGTCCGTGCCCGCCATGTAAAAGAGCGACTGGCCCGTCATCGCGGAGTATTTGATCCGCCGCTCCGGCGGCATGAAGGCGAGGATCGCGTCCATCAAGGTCGTCTTGCCCGCCGCCGAAGAGCTTTGGATGATGATCATGATCGGCCGCTCCAACAGCCGCGAGACCGCGGCCAGGTAGCCCAGCCGCACGTTGCCGCGCTCGCCCGCGATGCCGCACAAGGCCGCGTGCTCGGGAATCAAGTCCCACAAGCGCGGATCGCGCAGGAAAGCGAGCGCCTTCTCCAGGAGCGCCGCCGGAAGGTCCGGCCCGGCTTTTTTCGGCGCGGACTCCGCTTTCAAACGCGCCTCCTGCAGTTCCTCCAGTTTTCGCAGCACATGGCCCAGGTCGCGCTTCACGAGCTCGGCCTTGAGCAGCGTCTCGGCCGCGGCCGTCTCGATGAAGCTTTGCCGCTGCCGCGCGACGCACAGGTCGAGCTGGTCCAGGTGCCACTTCTCCGCGCACGTTACCCGCAGCGTCACCTTCAGCGACTCGAAGCCCGTGTTTTTCGCGAGCCCGCGCACCGTCCAGGTGCGGTCGCCGATCACAAGGACGATTTCGTCGGCGTCGTGCTTCAGTACCTCCACCGGCGACGGCGGCACCGTCGCTGTGGGCGGCACGCCGTTGTTCGCCGCGGCACCCGGCGGCACGTCCTGGCTCTTTTCTTTAGCCGCCACCGGAGACGGCGATGGCACGACCGGCTCGGGTAATTCCGCGGGCGCCGCGGCAGCGGGAGCAGCTTCAGCCGCTTTAGCAGCTAAAGAAGAAGAGGAGGAAGGCGCGGGCACACGCGAAGAGACTTTGCCCGCCGGATCGACCGGGAGCGCCGAGCGCAGCAAGACACCGAGGGATTTCTCGGGAGGAGTGACCTCCAGGGCGTAGCGGTTCGCATCGAAGCCCGGCGGGAACATCACCCGCAAAGCCTCGATCCCGTGGGCGGCGAGCTGCGCCGCCGCCGCGGCTGTGCCCTCGTCTCCGGCCGGGTCGCGGTCGAACGAGAGGAACACCCGCGCCACCTTGGCGGCGATGAGCGCGTCAAGCAGTTCCTCCGGCAGCGCCTTCGCGCTGTAGCCGGTCGTCACGTGGCGGAAGCCCGCGCACCACCAGCTCAAGGCATCGATAATGCCCTCGGTTACGATCACCTCCGCCGAACGCAGTGCGGCCGGATTCCAGACCCCACGCTGCGGACCGGGCAGGAACAGGTGCCGGCCCTCCTTCGTCGGCGCGTCGATGGCCCGGCCGTACACCGTGCCGATTTCGCCATTCTCCGCGATCACCGGGAAGACCACGCACCCGCGGAAGTGCTCGTGCCCGGTCTTGCGGATGATGCCCAGCCGCGTCAGTCGCGCCCGGATCGCTGCGCCCTCCTTGCGGTTATTCTGGGGAAGCCGAAGCCCAAGCGTGCGATCGACGAAGCCGATGCGGAACGTGTCGATTGCCTCGGCCGTGATGCCGCGTTTCTTCAGGTACGCCAGTGCCGCCGGATTCTCCTTCAAGCGCTCGTGGTAGTAGTCGAGGACCTGGCGCAGCGCCGCCTGGTCGTCGGCATCCGCGGCGACCGGTGCCGGCAACCGCGGCACGGTCGCTTTCTTCACCGGCTGGCCGGCTGGCGCGCCGCTGAAGGCCGCCCCGTTCTTCAACAGTTCGAAGGCGTGGCGGAAGGAAACGCCGTCGAAGCGCTGCACGAACTGGATCACGTTGCCCGTGGCGTGGCACGACATGCACCGCCACAGGCCCTTGGCGTTTGTAACACGCAAGCTTGGGTGCTCGTCTGGGTGAAACGGGCACAGGCCAACCAGGTCGTGGCCCTGCGGTTTCAGCTCCACCCCGCGCGACCGGATCACGGCCGCAAGGTCAACCGAGCGCTTCAGTTTCTCAAGGTCGTCGTCCGGGATCATCGGCATGGCCGGGCCTTTCGTTTCCGGAGGGGCGTCAAGCACCTTCTCAAAGATTTTGACACGCCGACCAGTTGTGAGACTTTCTAACATCTATGCAAGCGCTTTCTCACAACCTGGCAGATGGTCCGTATAATCTCGCCATGCCCGGCGGACGCCCTCCAACCAAACAAGCATCCCTTCTCGGCTCGCGGATCGCGCGTGCCCGGCAGGAGGCGGGACTGTCGCAAAACAACCTCGCCACCAAACTCGGCATCAGTCGCAACCTGATCGCACAGTGGGAACGTTCGGCCGTCGCCCTCAAGGCAGCACAGTTGTCCGCGCTCGCGGAGCAACTCGGCGTCAGCGTGGATTCACTTGTTGGCCGTAACGAAGGCCCCAAGCGCGGCAAAGGCCCAACCGGCAAGGCCCGGCAGGTCTTTGAACGCGTGAGCCAACTGCCGCGCTCCACTCAGCAGCGCATCCTGGCCAACGTTGAGGACGCCCTGACTGCCTACGAGGTCCGCAAAGCCGGCTGACACCGCCGACCATTGCTTTCCCTTAGTTGCTCCGAGCCGGGGAAAGCGGGGGCGGCGGCGAGCGCCCCGCGTTCCGCTCCGACTGCGGTGGCACCCCCGAGGGCGCACCGCGCCTGAGCCGCCGCCGGACTTTTCAGCCGCGCTTCTTCCCGCATGTCGTTGCTCCGGGACTCCGGCACTTGTTCCGGCGTCCGGTCC